>SUTS01000020.1 GCA_015152555.1 Cyanobacteria bacterium SIG26 | reverse complement strand
CCTTTCGTGTTTGTTTCTCTCAAGCACACTTTGCTTATGTACATGTAAAAACATTTTTTACAAAAGGATTGCCCCACCCCACCACATCATATCATATCATATCATATAGGGCATTATAACAGGGTTTCAGCCATTTTAAATTCATCTTTACATTTCGTTACAATTGAGAAATTTGGGGGTTTTTGGAGTTTTTACGCGAGGAATTTATAGTACATTCTTGAGCAAAATGAACCCTCTCCTGTCACTTTGTGAGATCGGGTATCCCCTCTCCTTGGGGGTGAGATAACATTAGTGTTGGGATTATTTCCTATCCATTCAATCCCCAAAATGACGGAGGTAGGTAGAATCTCATAGTAAGGAAATAGCTTCCTCACCTATACAAAAAACAAACGGGAACCCCTCCACAAAGGTTTGTTGGAATGACGTAGTTTCCACGTACTTTATGAAGGGGCTCAAATCTAATTTGATACTCTATCCCGTCTTTTCGTTTTTAAAGTCCTTACCGCCAACGATTCGTAAATGTCTACTCTCGCCTTCTCCCACAGATTTACTTTCTAAATTGTGTTGTTCGACAAGTTCATGTTGCAATTTTCTTATCTGAGTACTTTGTGGTTTCAATTCTACATCAGGCGCACCGGCCAATATCTTTTCAATGGCTATTTTTGCCTCATCCAAAGCTTTTTCTGTTATATCATAAAAAGTTTGACGTTCATTAAGTTCTGCAATATCCAAAGCTTCTTTTATCACTTTTTGAATTTGTGCCATTGAATTAGTTTTTACATAGAAAATTTGAAGTCGATTTTCTTCTGCAGTACTAAGTACTTTTGCGCCACCTTTAACAAAGTTTTTATGCGCAATAACAATATTTGCATCGTCAATATTTCTGGTAATTTCAGCGTTCAAATCAAGTCGTTCAATTACTTTTTCAGCAATACTTCTTGATACTGCATACAGATAAATTTTCTTGAACTTTTTAACTTCTTCAACATATTTCTGTCTTGAAAAACTAAATTTCAAACTTTCTGGATGTTCAATCTTTTCATCCAAAGCGTTAATTTTATCAATAACTGTAGGAATTTTAGCTTGTAAAACTTGCGTATTTTCAAACTCATAAGTCTTATCAACCTTACGTAATTCCGGACGAATCGGCCAACCTCTAAGAATATAATCAACAGCTTCTGCTGTATTTTTATATACAGCAAGAGTATTTCTATCCAAAATTTCAATCACAATATCGAAAGTCGGTTGTTTTTCGCGTTCAAGAACAGTTTTTTGAGAAGATCGACGTTTTGCCTCATCATCCCCCAAAGTTACAGATTGAATACCACCAACTAAATCAGATAAAGTTGGGTTTTTAATCAAACTTTCCAAACTATTACCGTGCGCAGTTGCAATTAACATAACACCACGTTCAGCAATTGTTCTTGCAGCTTGAGCTTCAGCCTCTGTACCGATTTCATCAACTACAATAACTTCAGGAGTGTGGTTCTCTACAGCCTCAATCATAATGTCTTTCTGATATTCAGGCTGTCTAACCTGCATTCTCCTTGCGTGACCTACCGCAGGATGAGGAGTATCCCCATCGCCGGCAATCTCATTTGATGTATCAACAATCACAACTCTTTTAGCCAAGTCATCAGCAACAAGTCGAGAAATTTCTCTCAATTTTGTGGTTTTACCTACACCAGGTCTACCTAAAAATAAAATACTTTTATTCTGTAAACAAATATCTTTTATACAAGATATTGTACCGGTAACAACACGACCTATTCTACAAGTAAGACCTACAACTTTACCTTGTCTGTTTCTTATTGCACTGATTCTGTGCAAAGTGCCGGGTATGCCGGAACGATTATCTGAGGTAAACTCTTGAACTCGGGAGGTAATGTATTCGATGTCCTCATACACAATATTTTCTTCACCAAGATACTCTATTTTACCGTCAGCATGCCGTATCTCGGGGGGTCTGCCGATATCAATGACAATTTCTATTACATCATCCATATTGGCACAAGCTACGTATTGCTTGATTCTGGCGGGCAAAATCTCAACTAATCTGTCTAAGTCGTTTTGAAATTGTAAGTTGCTCATATATTCGCTGCCTTTCTATTTTGATTCTTATACAAAATATTTCATGGCTGTTAGATGCGATTGGGTAGTTCTATTTAGTTTTATATCTTCTACTTATATTATACATCATGTATCGGCACAAATTCCATGAAACTTTACTAAATCTGTAGTATTTTTAACAAAACTTTACATTTGAATTTTGGCTCAAATCCAGTTATAGCAAGACACTTACTTTTAAAAAATAAAAAAATTATAAAAGTTCAATCCTTCGATTGAGATAATTTACGAATATATAATTTCTACTTTGTAATTGCTTTATAAATTTTATATAGTAATTCTATTTCATGTACATTACTGACATTTAACATACTTTGAATTTCATTTTTCATTAATTCTAAATTTAATTTTTGTTGTTTATAATCAAATAACTCTAAAACTTCTATATTTAAAACATTAGCTATTTTTAATAATAAATCAAAAGACGGATTTGTTCTCGCAGATTCAAGTTTTGAAATATGATTTGGCGAATAATGAATTTTTTCAGCAAGCTTTTCTTGCGTAAAACCATATTTTTCTCTTAAATATGCAATTCTTTTACCTAATAAAACTAATTCTTCATTCATTACTCTCACCATTATTCATATTAATTTGAATATAAACCTTATTAAATGGAATATTGTGATTATAAATATTTATTATATAATCATAACAAGATTAGTTGTAATAAGAATTATTTGCTTGAAAATTTATGAGAATTAAGAACCGACATTTGATTTCAATATTTGCAACACTATTAATAATAGTGTTAACAAATAGAATTTGGCTAATTCATGATTCCGGCCATAAATTTATTTTTGAGACTTTTATAATCATTTCCATATTATCTTTTTTATTTTTTTATAAAATATTTGATTACTTAGCCGATTTTAAAACAGTAAAAATGTACTCTCGAATTGAAATATTTTTTCTAACCATATTTTTTATTGTTCTTTTCATTCCTATGAGTAACATCAACCAAAATACAATCTCAAAAAATGAAGGACGAAAACTTGCAAAATGGAAACCGTTAATAACTACTAATGGTGAAATTAATTACAATTTTGGCAAAGACTTTGACAAATGGTTTAACGATAGATATTATCTACGCAATGTAATCATTGAAAATCAAGCCTCTCTTATGTACCATTTACAAAAAAACAGACATATCGGCACAGAAGCCACTATCATTAAGAGAAATGGGTATATATTTCCAAATGCCTACAAAATAGATAAACTCACAAAATCAGAAATTGAATTATATGCTGAAAACTTAAACAAATTCAACAACTATTGTAAAAAAAATAATATTAAACTATATATAGTTATACCTCCTTGTTCAACATCTTTTTTACTGGACAAAAATATTATTTACCAACCAAAAACCGATAGAACAGTAGATTTAGTTAATTATGCAAAAGAAAAATACAACTTAGATATAATTTTCCCTGAAGAAATATTGCGCAATATACAAAAAAACGAAATGGTATATTATAAAATTGATCACCATTTAACAGATTATGGCTCGTATATTTTATATGAAAATCTTTTAAATACCATAAAAAAAGATTTCCCAAAACTTACAAAAACCTCATTAAAAGATTTTTCTAGTACTATGAATAACAAAATTAGAGCTGGTTCAGACAGAAAATATGGACGGGGACTTGAATATAGGGTCCTAGGGGTCTACGATGATAAATTATGTCAAGACAAATATAAGTACTATGATTATAAATACCTCGACAATATAACAATAACAAAACTAGAAGGCCCTGCAAATTACTTGCATCAAAATCCTAAAGGTAATTATAAATTAATAATTATCGGCGATTCTATGCAAGAAACACTAACTTATTATCTGAATACCAGTTTTAAAGAAATATATAAATATCGTACAAATCCCGGTTTAAACTACCCTAAGCGTAAATCTGAATTTGATATGAACGCGTGGTCTAAAATAATTGAAAAACACAAACCTGATGCAATACTTTTAATAAAACACTCAGGTACTTATGATTTTTCAAAAATGTACCCTCAAGAGGAGAATAAATAATGCTATTTAGTTCAATGTCCTTTGTTTTTATGTTTTTACCAATTGTTTTGGTATTATATTTAATTACAAAAAAGGAATTCCACAACCCAATACTTTTGGCTGCTAGTATATTATTTTATGCTTGGGGCGAACCTAAATATTTAGCAATTATGCTCCTTACTATTCTTGTTAATTATCTTGGAGCATTAGCAATAACAAATTATGAAAAGCAACGCAAATTAGCACTCATCTTGACTTTGTTTGGCAATTTAGGTTTTCTTATCTATTTTAAATATTTCAATTTTTTAATTGAAAATTTTAATAATATTTTTCAATTACACATCAATACTTTGGGTATAATAATGCCTATAGGCATTTCATTCTACACGTTTCAAGCATTATCTTATGTTATTGACGTTTATAGAAAAGAAGTACAAGCACAAAAAGACCTTTATAAATTAGCATTGTACATCTGCTTATTCCCACAACTTATTGCTGGTCCTATTGTAAAATATCATGATGTAGCTGAACAAATTGATTCAAGAGATGTTAATTTTGAAAAAGTATCCTATGGTGTTAAGCGATTTATCATCGGTTTATCAAAAAAAATGTTAATTGCAAATACAATGGGGGCCGTTGCAGATAGAATATTCTCCCAAAATCCCTATTTATTTGATCACTCTATTGCATGGATTGGTTCAATAACATATTCTTTACAATTGTATTTCGATTTTTCTGGGTATTCTGATATGGCAATCGGCTTAGGAATGATTTTTGGGTTTAGATTTATGGAAAACTTTAATTACCCATATATCTCGAAATCAATAACCGAATTTTGGAGAAGATGGCATATTTCGTTATCAACTTGGTTTAAAGAGTATGTTTATATATCTTTAGGCGGAAACAGATGTTCAAAAATAAAAAATCTTAGAAATTTAGGAATAGTATTTTTACTCACAGGTATTTGGCACGGCGCTGCTTGGAATTTTATTATATGGGGTATCTGGCATGGTTTCTTTATTATTTTAGAAAAATTAATAAATATCAAACAAGTCCAAGAGTCACAAACTTTGTGGTGGCAAAAAATGCTATGGCATATTTATTGTATTTTTGTATTTGTGATAGGTTGGGTAATGTTTAGAGCTGATAATATGGAATATGCTTGGAACTATATAATGAATATGTTTGGTATATTAAATATTAAAACAGAAGAATTTTTGTTCACAAATTACTATTATTATGACAGATACGAAATTATAATTTTTATAATCGGAATTTTATGTTCTATACCAATATTTAAAAATATATTGAATCAAAAAACAAAATGGCAACAAGCATTTGTTAATGTATGGCTATTATTTTTGTTCTTATTATCTACAATGGCAATAGCCGCAGGAACATACAATCCTTTTATTTATTTCAGATTTTAAGAATACACATTATTTCAACTTAGCTTTTGCCAAAAAAGTTATAAACTTATCACCATATTTTTTTTGTTTAATAATTTCAAACCCATCGAAATTAACATCAACAACGTGTTCTAAAATGATAATGCTGTCGACAAATTGAGAAACAGCATCAAGCGCTTGCTCATATACACCTTGAAAATAAGGCGGATCGATATATACAACATCAAATTGCCCAAGCATTTTTGCAACTTTTAAGCTATCACCTGAAACAACTCGTATGTCATTTTCTTTTTCATATTTTGAAAAATTTAATTTTATAACATTGAAAATCTTACGATTTTTTTCTATAGCAACCGACCTTGAAAATCCGCGCGAAATTGCCTCAAGCCCCATTATCCCGGAACCTGCAAACATATCCAAAAAACTCGCACCTTCAAAATCCATCATTGCTTGCAATGTATTAAAAACACTCATTCGAACTTTTGAAAGAGTTGGACGAGTTATATTTTCATCAGGAGCTTTTATTTTTTGCCCCTTATATTTACCACCTGTTATATTCATAGCTATAATTTATCATAAAAAAACTTATTTACTAATTTTTTAGAATATTGTATAATTGGGGAGGATTTAAGACAATTTCGAGGATTTGGCAATGGATACAGAAAAAAAGCAAAAAGTTTTACTTATCAAATTATCATCATTAGGTGATGTTATTTTTAATATTCCATTAGCAAATGCATTAAAAGACTCGGGCTACGAAGTTACTTGGCTTGTAAGCGAAAAAGGTATCCAAGTTGTTGAAAATAATCCTTGTGTTGATAAAACAATCCTTGTTCCAATGAAAAAATGGAAACAACGCGGTTTTTCTTTTGAAAGTTTTAAAGAATATTTAGCAATTCTTCAACAAATTAGACAAGAAAAATTCGATATAGCAATTGATTCACAGATGATGTTTAAAAGTTTATATTGGATGTTGTTCTGTGGAGCAAAACGCAGGATTATATCAAAAGAAGCTCGCGAAATGGCTATTTTAGGCGGAAACGAATGGATTAATGATATTTCTTATGCTCCGGATTCTCCGATTATACTAAATTATCTAAAATATGCAGAACATTTAGGGATAAATCCCGAAAAAATTCGAGTATCATTGCCCGGTAGGTCAGAAGAACAAATCACAAAAATTAACGAACTTCTTGCGCCTCTTAATAGAGAAAAACCTCTTGTTGTAATAGCTCCGGCAACAACATGGGATAACAAACATTGGAATAAAGATAATTGGAAAACCGTTGTTAAAAATATTGAACAAGATTGCAATATAGTATTTACCGGCGGGCCGGTAGATAATGAATTAATCGAATATATAAGCGAAGGAAAACACTTAAACTTAGCCGGCAAAACCGATATTTTAGAACTTATGGAACTATTTTCAAGAGCTAAAGTCGTAATGGCACCTGACAGCGGAAGTGCTCATCTTGCTTGGGCAACCGGAGGGCCGGCGATTGTAACAATGTTTACGTGCACACCAAAGGCAGTACTCGCACCTTACGGAAACCCTCACAAATATATTGCATTAGGTGGGAGCGGTTTACCTTGTCAACCTTGTTTTAAACGCAAATGTAAGCTTAGAAAAAATATCAACGCCTGCACTAATTTCCCAAACCCTAAAAACGTTGTTGATGTTGTTAAACGCTTGATATTTTCATAAAAAAATTGTATAATAAAGTATTCTCAAAATGGATTGTAAAGGACACTATGGGTTTATTTGATAAATTTAAAGAAGTAACGCGAAAAGTGTCAGAAGTAGAAAACAACATCTACCACGAAAAGCGTGATTATTTAGAAATATACGAGCGAAATCTTGAATTAGAGCGCGAGATTGCCGAACGCACAGAAGAATTAAACGACGCAAATAAACGTATGTTCACCCTTCAACACATTTGGGATATGATGAATTCTTCAACCCCATTGGAAAATGTATTGGAAGCGATTGTAAACAGTACCCAAGGTGAACTTGGTTATATGCACTGTGCACTTATAAGAAAGTGTCAAGATGAAAACGGCGATTTTATGCGAATTATTGCCCAATCCAATGACCCTCTGATTGATAGATTAAACAACATATTAGGAACGCCCGGAATACAGACACGTCGCTTGATTTATTCACCTGAAAGCGTTTACGCTGATACAATGAAGCAACGCACAATTATCCAGACAAAAGCCTTAGACTTGACCCTTGGTGCGATTATGCCTGATGTATCCAAAGATACTATCGAAAAAATTATGACAAACCAACCGATAAAATCAGTAATTGTCATTCCTTTGATTGCACAAAAAAAAGAATTTGGTTGGTTCTGCGTATTTTCAGCGAGAGAGGAACTTGCAGGAACTGAAATGGACTTTTTGGGTCTTTTTGCAAAACAAATAGAAATGGCAATTACAATTGCAGACCTCTTCCAAGCCGTTAGAGAACAAGCTGTAACAGACGCATTGACAGGTTTGTATAACCGACGTTATTTTGAAGAAGCTTTGGAAAAAGAAGTTCAACGTGCAAAACGTCAAAAACAACCGTTCTCTATTATTGGTATAGATTTAGACTTTTTGAAAAAAATCAACGATACTTACGGACACACTTTTGGTGATATTGCAATAAAAACTATTGCAGATATCTTAAAGAAAAATGCGCGTTCTGTCGACGTTCCGGCGCGTATTGGCGGTGAAGAATTTAACGTACTATTACCGGGGATTAATTCAGAAGGTGCAACAATTGCGGCAGAAAGAATCCGCAAAGCTATTGAATCTATTGAAATCGACACAATCGGCCATATTACAGGCAGTTTAGGTGTAGCTACATTTTTTGAACACACCGACAATGTCGAAGAACTTTTAGAACTAACAGACCAAGCTATGTACACATCAAAACGCGAAGGTCGTAATAGGGTAACCGTTGCTCAACCAATTTCCGAAACTTATTGGCAAGAAATTGCAGTAAATACATTCCTTGATATTTTATCAAAAAATAAAATCCCTAAACTTAAACATTTATCAAAAGAACTTTGTGCAAAACTTAAGACCCCTACAAACAAAAATGAAATGTCCAAAGAATCATTATATACAGTAGCAGACATGCTCACAAAATTATACAATCCGATGCACTCGGCAGGTACTGTTAAAAACAAAGTTTTAATGGCCGTAAGTTTGGCCAAACGTTTCGATTTACCTAAAGAAGAAATAGATAATTTAAGAATAGCGACGCTTTTGTATGATATCGGCAACCTTATGTTACCTCAAGACATTTTACAAAAAGCAACCCCGCTAACAGATGAAGAACGCAACGAAATCAAAAACCACCCAATTATTGCGGCAAGAGAGATTTTACAACCTATTTCATACATTCAAGATGTATTGCCGATAATTGAACACCACCACGAAAATTGGGATGGTTCAGGGTATCCAAATAAAATTGCGGCAGAAGGTATACCATTAACATCACAAATTATTTTAATATTAGATCAATATTTTGCATTAATTGAGCCTCGACCATATCGTAAAAAGCTATCAACACCAGATGCTCTTGAAATTATTAAAGCCGATATGGGCAAAAAATGGAACGAAAACCTTGTCAAAGAATTTATTTCACTCATTGAGCATGATATAGTTTAATTATTATGAAAGAAAAAGAACTTATATCCATAATTAAAACTACTCTTAACTCTTCGTATATAGGAGATGATTGTGCACATTTAGAGGATTTTGGGATTGTAGTAACTCAAGATAGTTTGGTAGAGGATGTACATTTCTCTCTTGATTTTATAACACCATACCAATTAGGCTACAAATCAGTTATGGTAAATCTTTCGGATATAGCAGCCAGTGGTGCTGAGCCAAAATATTTGACGATTTCGCTTTCGCTTCCTACAAATATTAAAACCTCATTTGTTGAAGATTTTTATAAAGGAGCAAAAGAGGCTTGCAAGATGGACGCACAAATTGTCGGGGGGGATATTACAGGCGCTGACAAAGTTTTTATTTCAGTTTGCGCAATCGGTTCTACAAAAAATCGCAATATTTCATCACGAAAAAACGCACAAATCGGGCAAAAAATAATAATTAAGGGCAATCACGGTTCCAGTATTGTTGGATTAAACAATCTTATAAATGACAAATTATCCAATAATGAATTTACGACAGCACATTTGCTACCGCAGGCACAAATAGATTTCGGGAAAGAAGTAGGGACAAAAGTCAGGGAAAAATATGCCATGATGGACACCTCAGACGGATTAATGGATGCACTTTCGACGATAGCCAATGAAAGCAATGTGCTTTTGGAAATAGATTTTGATAAAATTCCCCATTCTAAAAATATCGAAGATATTGAAGGATGGCAAAATTTTGTTTTATTTGGCGGGGAGGATTATGGAATTGTTGCCACAATCCCACAAGAGATAGCCTGTGACGGTGTTGTTATTGGGGAAATAAAGAAAGGATTAGGGGTTGATATAAAAATCGACGGACAAATCCAACATTATACAAAACAACAAGTCGAAGAAAATTGTTTCAACCATTTTAAAAAGGAGAAATAAATGAAATTTGCAGCGATAATTACGGCAGGTGGTACATCTTCACGGTTTGGCGAGACCAACAAATTATTAGAAAAAATTAACAACAAGGAAATCATCAAATATACTGTTGAAGCATTTATAAAATCGGAGATTAATGAAATAATTATTTGCGCGAATAAATCAATTATTTCTACATTAGATAAAATTTTTACAGACAAAAAAAATATCCGTATTATTGAGGGCGGACAAACTCGTCAAGAGTCTGTTTATAATGGGTTAAAAGCCGTAGATTGTGATTATGTTTTAATCCATGATGGCGCAAGACCACTTATATCGCCGAAAACAATCCACGACACGATGCAATCGGTTATAAAAAATAAAGCCGTTTCAGTTATGACAAAAACAATTGATACAATAAAAGAGGTTGATGAAAGCGGAAGGATTATAAGAACGCTTGACCGCTCGAAGCTATATAACACCCAAACCCCACAGGCTTTTGAATACAAATTAATCAAGTCTGCGCACGAGAAATTCGAAGGAGAGAATTTTACAGATGATGCCGGACTTGTTGAAGCTTGCGGACAAGAGGTTTATGTGGTTGAAGGAAATTACAAGAATATCAAAATCACAACGCGAACAGATATTGCTATAGCGGAGAATTATTTAATATAAATAAGATGACAGTGTGTCTTGACATAATCCTATGTCTTGCGTATATTAGATGTACGAGGGTTTGGCGACATGGCCAAGTGGTAAGGCAGAAGCCTGCAAAGCTTTTATCCCCCAGTTCGAATCTGGGTGTCGCCTTTTTTAATAAAAAAAGCAGTTCTTAAAGGAACTGCTTTTTTGTTCGGACGGAATTGGGATTAATACATTTACCTCCTTTGGGAGCACATTGGTTGACCAAACTAAACCGCGCTTGGTAGCAACATTCCCCCCTATCTCTCTTTGGGAGAGGACTAGGATGAGGGGGTGATGGGATTTCTCCCCTCTCCGGATGGACTCTGTTTCTCCCCTCCCTGGACGGTGCAAAATGAACAGGCGAGGTACGAGCCTTGTGAACTTGTATACCGAGGCGTAGCCGAGTGTTGGAGGGGTAGGGTGGGGTGATGGGGTTTCTCCCCTCCCTGGATGGTGCAAAATGAACAGGCGAGGTACGAGCCTTGTGAACTTGTATACCGAGGCGTAGCCGAGTGTTGGAGGGGTAGGGTGGGGTGATGGGGTTTCTCCCCTCCCTGGATGGTGCAAAATGAACAGGCG
>SUTS01000013.1 GCA_015152555.1 Cyanobacteria bacterium SIG26 | reverse complement strand
CCTGTAAATTATAAACTTGTAAGTCTCCGCCATAGTTTGATACGCCCATTGGTAATATGTTCCAAAAAGCTAAATTAACCCCTGATACTGGTGTTGCAACCATGTTATTTTCTCCTTTATTTATCCCCTGTACTTATATAAAGATTTTTGATTATTAGAAATTGCTTATCATGTAAAATTTAGATTTACATTTCTTAATGAATTCTTTGATCAAGCTAAAAAGCTTTTATCGCTGACGTATTTACTTTGAACTCTTGCACCTAGTTCGGCTTTAGTTATACTACCGTCTTTGTTTGCATCCAAGCCTTTGTTTTTCTTATAATAGTTTTCTCCTGAAGTTGTCAGAACTTCTCTTTTAGCTCTACCAGGCAAGAATACTAAGCTATATAAATCTCCGGCTGATAATTGTCCTGTTAATCCGGCATTTTGTTTTGCTTGCATTAAGTATCTTTCGACATAATCAAGTTGTCTAATTGGGCTCATTTGCCGTAGTTGAGCTGTTGTTGTACCTAATTTTGAAGCCGTAGATTCTACGAATTGAATTAAACCAGAAGCTGAACCGTGTGGATTTTTTATATCGGCTCGAATTCCTGATTCAGAGTTCATTAGTCCGAGTAAATCCCTATAATTACAATTTAGTCGATTTGCGATTTGTTTAACTTTTTCTAAGAATTCCGGACCATAACCATTACCTTTTTTATTCAGAAGCACTCCGTCTGTTGAAGAAGCGGATTTGGCTTGAGAGGTTGTGGTGTTTTCTGTTTGCGTTTGCAGTGAAGCTTGTTGAGCAGCCTGTAATGCTACTTGACTAATTGCAGATGATAAATTACCTACATCGGTTGCAATTTTCCTTAGTTGTTTCTCAATTTCAAAAGATTTGTCAAAAACTTCTTGTGCTGTTATTTCTGAATTGTTTTTTAATTCTTGAAGTTCTTTTTCTAATTTATCAACCTCTGATAAATAATCATTCATTTTTTGTCTATCTTCAGCAGTTGCACTTTTATTTAAAAGCATTGAATTAAGCTTAGTTTTTATTGAGCTTGCACCTCCAGAAGCTTGACTAAACTGTTGACCTGCTTGTTGTTGAGCAATAGGTGCAATCCACGCTTGAGCTAGGGCTTGAACCTCTCCCATATTTATGTCGGGAGTTACGTTCCAACCGCCTCCAATTCCTCTATATATTTGTGTTGCGATATTACATTGCGCTGCCAAATTCAAATTAAATCTTGGTGGTCCGGCCAAATATTCCTGTAAATTATAAACTTGTAAGTCTCCGCCATAGTTTGATACGCCCATTGGTAGCATATTCCAATATAATAAATTTATTCCTGATACAGGTGTAACTGCCACTTTATTTTCCCCTTATATATTCCTTATATAAATAAAAAATACAAAGGAGAGATTATTGATAAAATTCTAAATTGTAGTTAACAAAACTTAACAAACTTAATGATTTGATTATTAGTATTGGTTATGTTTATTATATAACTATATTAGTAGGATATAAGGTTATAGCAGATGTATAACGTAACAAAAACACACGAGATTACAGTCGACGTAGTTATTTTAACGATTAAGAACAACAATATTCATGTATTGTTGGTTAAGCGTACCAGTGAACCGTTTAACGGTAGATGGGCAATTCCTGGAGGATATGTAAGATTATCAGAAAATCTTGATGAAGCTGCTTTGCGAGTATTAAAAGAAAAAACTGCGGTTGATAATATTTATTTGGAACAGTTGTATACTTTCGGTGATCCATTACGTCACCCTAATGCAAGGGTTATTACTTGTGCATATTTTGCTTTAGTAAGATCTGAAGATATCAAAATTGCTTCAACTCCAGAAATTGGTTGGCATAAAGTTAGTGATTTGCCGGCTTTGGCGTTTGACCACAAAGAGATTATTCAATATTCAATGAAAAGAACCCGTGAACGTTTAGAAATTTGTCCTGTTGCATACCAGTTGTTGCCTGAAAAATTCACTTTAACAGAAATGCAAAAGGCCTATGAACTTATTATGGGTAAAAAGCTTGATAAACGAAACTTTAGAAAAAAAGCTATTTCGACAAATGGTTTAATCGAGTTAGATGAATACACAAAATCATCATCAAAACGTCCGGCTAGGTTATATACATTTGAAAATATTGAGTTAAACTCAAAACGAGCACACTTTATTAAAAAGGAGAAGACTAAATAATGGTAAATATATTATGGACAATAGAAACAGTTGCAGCTGTTTTATTGATAATTCTAATCTTGTTACATTCACCAAAAGGTGATGGCATTGGCGGTATAGGTGGAGCATCTCATGTGTTTGCTTCTCAAAAAAGTGCCGAAAAAGGTTTGAATAAGTTAACTGGTATTATTTGTGCGATATTTATTATTTGTACATTTCTAATCGGTTTCGGAATTATAAAATAAAAGTACTCAAAGCCCTGCTAGATTTGCAGGGCTTTAAAATTATAAGGTGTGTGAATATGAATTCTCGTTTTTTAATTGGTACAATTTTAGCATCTGCAGTTGTAGTTGGTGGTGTCTCTGTTTTATCTGGAGTTAATGCAAAATATCGAAAAGATAAAAAAGAACAGGTTGAGTTAGAAAATAAGGTAAAAAATTCTGGAATTTCTGAGAACGAATATAAACTAATCAAAGCAAGAGCGGAATCTCAAGGTATTCCATATAGGATCAATGATGTGTATAAGAAGACTTTAGATTCTCTAGAATTAAAGTCTCAGTATGAAAAAATCCATTTGCAAACAATTGATTCATTAAAAAATGTTATTGCGCAAAAGGATGATAGTATTAAAGTTTTAACTAAAGCCGCAAAATAAAATTTTTGGTTTATTATAAAGTTATGACAAATGAGATTTTTAAACGTAATGAATTGCATTGGGGCGCCGATAATCAGCAAATTTTAAAGGATAAAAAAGTTGCTGTTTTTGGTTTAGGTGGTGTTGGCGGGTTTTGTGCCGAAGCGCTTGCAAGAGCCGGTATTGGACATTTGACGATAATTGATTTTGATATTGTATCTAAATCAAACATAAACAGACAAATTGTCGCGCTCAATTCAACTATTGGTCAAAAAAAGACTTCTTTATTTGAAGCTAGGTTGAAGGATATTAATCCGAATTTAAGTTTGAAAGTAATTGATGATTTTTATAATGATAGTGAAGTTGTGATTGATTTTTCTGAAGAGAAGTATGATTATGTGGTTGATGCAATAGATACAATGCGTTCGAAAATTCATTTATTAGAAATGTGTTATAAAAATAATATTCCGGTAATAAGTTCGATGGGGGCTGGCAATAGAATTGATCCGACGAAGTTATATATTTCGGATTTGAAAGATCTTGAAAACAGGAATATGCCGTTTGTTTCAAATGTTATATACCAATTAAAAAAGCTTGGCATAACAGAGGGTATTACTTTTGTTTCTAGTCGTGAAAAACCATTTGTACAAGAGAAAATTTCAGAAAATGAGAAAATAAAAACAGCAAGTGGCTTAGAGATAGAGTTTAATAAGATTGTTCCAGCGTCAACACCATTTGTGGCTTCGGTTGCGGGTATATATATGGCGTCATATATTGTACAGAAATTTTTAAAGGATTACAGATAATGAATATATTAGTTACGGGTGCTTCAAAGGGTATAGGTAAAGCAATCGCGCAAGAATTGAAAACTTTAGGTAAAGTATATGTTACTGCCAGAAGTGAACAAGCTTTGAAAGAATTAAAATGCAGTGGTTATTTTGTTTGTGATTTGGCAAATGAAAATGATTTGATAAAATTGGGCGAATATATTATAGAAAAAGAAATTGATGTTTTGGTTAATAACGCAGGTGAATATATTTATTCTAAAATTGAAGATACTAAAATTAATAAACTTAATCATATAATGGCTGTAAATTTAAAGGCTCCGGCTTATCTTATGGCGAAGGCTGTGGAAAATATGAAAAAGAATAATTTTGGGAGAATAATAAATATCGGTTCAATTTCAGGAGTTATGGGTGAAGCAGGTGCCGGTATGTATTCGGCGACAAAAGCGGGACTTGTCGGTCTGACAAAGGCAACAGGTTTAGAGCTTGCAGAATATGGGATTACTGTAAACACTATAAATCCGGGGTGGGTTGATACAGAATTGGGACAAACTTCTATTGAAGATAGTGAATTTTGTGCTGAAGAAATTATTGAGTGTATTCCGCAAAAACGTTATGTTGAACCAAAAGAAATCGCTGCATTAATTAAGTTTTTAATCAGTGATGGGGCAAAAGGTATTACAGGTCAATCAATCAATGTATGTGCCGGTTTAAGTGTAGGGATATAAGCTTGCGCCTTTACATAATGTAAAGGAATTTTGAAAAAATAGTATTTTTGTGGTATTATCGACATACAAGAATAGAGATTACTTATAAAAAGGGGAAAAATATGATTTCAGTAAACGATTTTAAAACAGGTCTAACAGTAGAGTTAGATAATGGCTTATGGTCAGTTGTAGAGTTCTTGCACGTAAAACCAGGTAAAGGTGCTGCGTTTGTTAGATCAAAATTAAAAAACGTTATCACAGGTCAAGTTGTTGAAAAAACATTCAGAGCTGGTGAAAAAGTTGCAAAAGCTACTTTAGATAGACGTGAAATGCAATATTTATACAAAGAAGGTGCAGAATATGTAATGATGGATAACGAAAGTTATGATCAAATGCACGTTGCAGAAGCTCAAATTGGTAGCGGTGTAAAATATTTAAAAGAAAATATGAATATTATGATTTTAATGCATGAAGGCAAAATCATTGGTGTAGATATTCCTGCTCACGTTGAGTTAGAAGTTGTTGATACACCTCCTGCAGAAAAAGGAAATACTGCTCAAGGCGGTACAAAACCTGCAACATTGGAAACAGGTGCAGTTGTACAAGTTCCTTTCTTTGTTGCAAATGGTGATGTCATCAGAGTAGATACCAGATCTAATGAATATTTAGACAGAGTTTAATAAGTAAAAGGATAAATTTATGAAATTTGAAACAGATTATATAGAAAAATTGGCAAAAGTTTTAGCTGAGACCGGTTTAACTGAAATTTCTTTGGAAGATGGCGAACAAGCTATCACTTTAAGAAAAGATGTGGTTGTAGCTTCAGCACCTCAAGTTGTTGCGGCGGCTCCGGCTCAGGTTGCTCATACTTCAGCTCCTGCGGCAGCTTCTGCACCTGCTGTTTCTGAAGCACCTGCTGTTAAAAAAGGTACACCAATTACATCTCCAATGGTTGGAACATTCTACAAAGCTCCGTCTCCTGATGCTGAGCCGTTTGTAAAAGAAGGTGCTTCTGTAAAAGTTGGCGATGTTGTTTGTATCGTAGAAGCTATGAAGATGATGAACGAAATCGAATCAGAAATTTCAGGTACTGTTGTTGAAGTTTGTGTTGAAGACGGTCAACCTGTTGAATTCGGTCAAGTTTTGATGTATGTAGAATAATTGTAAAAAGAAGTGAATGGAGTAGTCTGTTCACTTCTTTTTTATATAAAGGGATATTTGGAAAATGTTTAGAAAAGTATTAATAGCAAATAGAGGTGAGATTGCTGTCAGAATTATCAGAGCTTGTAGAGAGTTGGGAATACCAACAGTTGCAATTTATTCTCAGGCTGATGCTAATTCACTTCACGTAAGACTTGCAACTGAGGCATATTGTATAGGACCTGCAAAAAGTGCAGATAGCTATTTGAGTATACCTGCTATTATGTCCGCAGCTATGGTATCAGGGGCCGATGCTATTCACCCTGGTTATGGCTTTATGTCTGAAAGAGCGGATTTTGTTGAGATTTGCGAAAAGCAAGGTATTAAATTTATTGGCCCATCATCAGATGCGATGAAAAAAATGGGTGATAAAGCTACTGCACGCAGAACAATGATTGAAAATAATGTACCTGTTACTCCTGGTACAGGGATTGTTCGTACGGTTGATGAAGTGCAAGAGTTTGGTAATCGTGTAGGTTATCCGATTATATTGAAAGCTACTGCAGGTGGCGGTGGAAAAGGTATGAGAGTTTGTCGTAACGATGATGATGTAAAAATCAATATGGAATTATGTCAGACTGAGGCTAAAAATTTCTTCGGTAACCCTGATGTTTATGCAGAAAAATTCTTAGAAAACCCTCGTCATATTGAGGTCCAAATTATAGGTGATAGTTTTGGTAATGTTGTTCATTTAGGTGAAAGAGATTGTTCTATCCAAAGACGTCATCAAAAATTGCTAGAAGAAGCTCCATCTCCAGCTATCGATGAAGAAACAAGACAACAAATGGGTGCAGCTGCGGTAAGAGCTGCAAAGGCTATCAATTATGAAGGTGCCGGAACTTGTGAATTTTTGCTTGACCACGATGGCAAATGGTATTTTATGGAGATGAACACTCGTATTCAAGTTGAACATTGCGTTACAGAAATGGTTGCAAATGTTGATTTAGTACGTGAGCAAATATTGGTAGCTTCAGGTGAAAGATTAAGCTATACTCAAGATGATATCAAACTAAAAGGTCATGCCATTGAGTGTCGTATTAATGCTGAAAATCCTGCGAAAAATTTTATGCCAAACCCAGGTAAAATATCTGGATATTTAGCTCCTGGAGGATTTGGTGTTAGGGTTGATTCACACGTTTATCAAGATTATGTGATACCTCCTCATTATGATTCAATGATTGGTAAATTGATTTGTTGGGGCCGAGATAGAAACGAAGCTCGTCGCAGAATGTACAGAGCTTTGAAAGAATATGTTGTAACTGGTGTAGAAACAACTATTCCTTTCCATCAGGATATCGTTGAAGATGAAGTCTTTATGAGTGGAAATTTCAACACAGGCTTCATCGAAGAATACTATAAACGTAAAGGTATTCAGGAGTAAATATAATGAATTTAAAAGTTGGGGTGAGAACCCCAACTTACGGCTACAAGAATAAAGGTGAAAAGGGTGTTTTTCAACGAAGATATTATGAACATACGATAGTCGATGAGCAAGAATTGAATACTATTATTGATTATATTCACTATAACCCAGTAAAACATGGATTGGTTGATAACGTTAAAGATTGGGAATATTCTACGTTTAATGAGTTTGTGAAGGATGGATATTATGATGAGGATTGGTGCGACTTTTCACAAGTAGAGGGTTTGGATTATGAGTAGAGAAGAAAAAAGTAGGTTAGGTATATCTGCCAAGCAGCCATCATATCAAGATGCGGTGAATCTATTAATATCATCCGGAAAGTTTAGAATTTCGCTAGGTTTAGAGCGTATTGAAAAAATTCTTGCTCTACTTGATAACCCCCAAAATAACTTAGACTGTATTCACGTTGCGGGTACAAACGGCAAAGGATCTGTTTGCGCAATTTTATCTTCGATACTCACTACTGCGGGTAAAAAAGTGGGGCTTTATACTTCACCTCATCTGTTTCGTTATACTGAAAGGATTCAAATAAGCGGTGAACAGATTTCTGATGAAGACTTTGCAAATTATGTATTCAAAATTTCTGAGCTTGCCGATAAAAATAATGTAGACCTAACGGAATTTGAAATATTAACTGCGGTTATGTTTAAGTATTTTGCCGATAATGGTGTTAGTGTCGTTGTTTTAGAAACAGGTTTGGGCGGTAGATATGATGCCACAAATGTTATTAAAAAAAATCTTTGTTCAATAATTACGCATATAGATTTTGATCATACTGAGAGATTAGGTGATACGTTGGATAAAATTGCCTATGAAAAAGCGGGGATTATAAAGCCAAATTGTCCGTGTATAGTATTTGAAGGAAAAGAGATATATTACGATGTCGCAAGTTCTGTCGGTGCGCCACTTCAATTGATTTTGCCAATGGTAAGTGCGGATAAGCTTTCTTTGAAAGGGTTGCACCAACAGGAAAATTTATCGTTGGCACTTGCGGCTATAGAATTATTATTCCCTGAAATTCTACAAAGTACAATTGATAGTGCTTTGGAAAAGGTAAAGCATCCTTTCAGGTTTCAGTATTTTGCTGAAAAGAATTTGATTATAGATGGTGCGCACAATCCTAATGGAATAAATCTTTTGCGCCAAAATCTTGATTTTTATTATCAGAATGTACAAAAGCGGTTTATTTTTGGTTGTTTGAACAATAAAGATTATAAGCAAATGATAGAATGCTTGTTTAATTATGAAGATGAGATTTATTTTTACGAGTTTGCGCATTCCGGTGCGTTGACTTATGATGAATTTAGCAAGGTTTGCTCATTACCGCATAATCAATTATCTAGGAATACGCAAATAGACTATAATGATGGTAAATTAACCGTGATTTGCGGCTCCTTGTATATGATTGGGGAGTTGGTCAAACTGTTTGACCTAGCCCTATAAAATATATTATGTAGGGGTAAATGTATATAATAAAAATTAGTTAAAATGGGTTTGGGCTTTGCGGAGTGAACAATAAATGTGATGCGAAACAACAACAAAAACACACTTGTTTGAACGTAGTGAGTTGTGTGTTATTTAGTTGAGCATCTACAATTTATTAGTAAACGAAGCTCAGCCCAAGAGTTTCTTTGCTCCACGTTTCTTTGCGGTCAAAGAAATGTGGAATGAAAGACTATCAAGGGAATATTTCTTACTTAACCGAATTTTGTAAAATTCCCTTTTCGTCTCCGACGGGTCTTCCAGACGGGGAAACTTTTGATGTCAAAAGTTCCACAAAACCAGAACCTGAACTGCGCTCACTACTCAATTGTAATGCTCAACTTGTGGCAAGTTAACTCGCTCACGCTCAAACAAAACTTGCCTTTGTTATTGTTTCGCAAACATTGAGTGTTCGCTCCGTGAAGGTTCATTCAATGTTTTATTACATAATATATTTTATAAGTATATTTTAAGAAATATTGCTTGAAGGGTTTTTGCTACTTGCAAAAATCCTTGGTTCATAATATTATTGTTCTTAGCCGAAGTAGGCTTTGGTATGCCTATAAGGTTTTAGGACTAACTTTAAACAAAAGGAGAAGAAAATGCCAAAATTAAAAACACACAAATCAGCTGCAAAACGTTACAAAGTAACAGCATCTGGTAAAATTATGAAAAGACAAGCAGGTATAGGCCACTTGCTCCAACACAAGTCAGGATCAAGAAAACGTAGAATTTTCAAGATGGTTGGCGTTTCTGAGTCACATGTAGCATTGGTATCTAAAGAGTTACCATACAAGAAGTATTCAAGATAGGAGCATAGAAAATGAGAATTAAACGTGGTAATGCAGGTGTCAAAAGACACAAGAAAATATTAAAACTTGCTAAAGGCTTTATTGGCGCTAGAAGCAGAATCTTCAAAGTTGCTAATATTGCTGTTATGAAAGCTTTAAAATATGCTTACAGAGATAGACGTACTACAAAACGTAATATGAGAAGATTATGGATTGTAAGAATTAACGCTGCTGTTAGACAACGTGGCATGAGCTATTCAAGATTTGTTAATGCTTGCAAAAAAGCTAACATTGTTGTGAATAGAAAAATGCTTGCTGACTTAGCAGTAAGAGATCCTGAAGCATTTGATGTAATTTTCGAAACTATTTCTAAATAGTTCTAATATTACAAAAAGCAGTAAAAAGACCTCGAGATATTCGAGGTCTTTTTTATTAGTAAAGTATAATTTTAATAACCTTTATAGATTTTGTCAAAATATTCTTCATCTGATGATGCGTATAGTGCGCAACCTATACCGTCTAAGTTTTCGCTTGCTTTTGTACAGTCGGGATTAATTAATTGGTTGCAACAATAACTCGTAGGATCAGTATTGTCAAGCGTGCTTGTAAATGAATCAGGATTCCCAACAGGAGTAATTGAACCTTGTGGGGTTATTTGGAATGCAAAAAGATCATAGCCAAGCCTATTTGGTTTTTTTTCGTTTCCATTAATATCCACAAATATTATAGGGAATTTAATAGTAGTTCCGCTAACTAAAGGTTGTCCTTCGTTTATCGCTATTGCCATTCCGTTGTTTAATACAAAACTTCCTGCAAATCCTTCAGTATATGTCGTATTTGCTAAAGTTTTATAATCGTATTTTTTCATACATATTTTGGAACCGCTTGATGGTGTGCCCATACCACAATCCAAAGTTACTCTGTTGTATGCTTTTAGTTTATTAAAAACCGGTTCTAAACCTGCTTCTTCATTAGTAAAGTCTTTAATGCTAATAGTTTTATTATCTATTTCTAAATCAGCCATTGTTTTTGATAGCATAGAATAAGCTGTGCTAAATTGAGCTTTAGCCGTTGTGGCTTTTTCTTTTGTGACTAATTGCGGTAAAACCAATGCCGCAATAACGCCGATTGTGCCAAGCGCGATAAGAACTTCACTTAATGTAAAAGCTTTTATTTTTTTTATCATAAAAATAACTATCCTCATTTAATATCTTTATTTATTATATCATATTTTTATGGGTGTCTCAAGGGTATAATTTATTTTATAACTAGCAAAAAATAAAATTTACGGTTTTTAATGTCAATGTTAGTTACTAAGGAGAATAAAATTATGACCGGCATATCATATATACAAAATCAAAATAAAAGTTCGTCAAATTCAGTGGGTAGTGGTGCAGTTTGCGGCATTATAGGAATGTCGGCATATCATTTACCGGTTACTAAAGATAGATTTGTTCGATCTGCATATAATATAGTAAAAGAACAAACAGAAGAAACGTTAGAGCAAATGAATGAGGCTGCTGTTTCTGCTCAAAAGGGTAGATTAAGTAATGAACAGAAAGTTTTTCTCGCTCAAAATGGAGTTGGAGAAACTGTTGCTGAAATTAATAATAAAATTGCGGATTTAAAAAAGAATATACTTGATAGTGATGTTGTAAAAAATATAAAAACAAGTTTTGCTAATAATTTTGAAAATTACAAAAAATCGGAGGCGTTAATGGATTCTGTAGCCTCAAAAGCTTTTAAAAATATTAAATGGCGTAATTTTACTTGGGGGGCTGGAATCGGTTTTGTTTTAGGAGCTGTTTTGGGTTCCGGTCAGAAAAATAATGCGCCATCTCGTCCTTCAGTTTAATTTATATTTGTGATATTATTATCTTATGTGTAAAAACAGTCTAAGATATTACATTAAAGAGTTACTTACTATTGCTGCCCCGATTATTTTAGGAAACTTAGGCTTTATTTTAATCGGTATAGGTGATGTAATTGTTGCTGGCCGTCATTCAACGGATACTTTTGCAGCTATAAGTATTGCTACTGCAATTACAAATTGTATTGTAACTTTTGGAATTGGTTTAATTGCAAGTATCTCACCACTTTTATCTAATTATAGAGGTGAAAATCGTGCGGTGAAAAAATATTTTTATCCGTCGATACGGTTTGCTATGGTTTTGGCAACTTTGACAGCGTGTTTAATATTTCTCTGTATACCATTAATCTCGAAAATGGGTTTTGAAGATAAGTTGGTCCCATTAATTCAAGAATATATGTTTATAACGGGTTTTTCTACTTTTGGAGCGTATTTACATGCTTGTTTGAAAGAATTTTTACAATCTTTTGAAATCGTTTTATTCCCAAATTTACTAACTATATTTTGTGTGTTTTTAAATTTGGTTTTAAATATTGTTTTAGTTTTTGGTTTTGGGCCTATACCGTCATTAGGTGTTGTTGGTTTAGCCATTGCAAGTTTAATAGTTAGATATTTTATGGGGATTATTCTGCTGATTTATTGTTTTATGAAAATGAATTTGCGGAATTATCATGAAAAAGGCTATTATACAAGTTTGGTGAAAATAGGTTTACCTATATCAACAGCAATTTTAGTAGAATTTATTGCGTTTAATAGTATTGCTATATTTATGGGTAGATATTCCGGAGTATATGCGGCCGCTCAAAATCTTGTTTGTTCACTTACGACAATATCGTTTATGGTACCGTTTGCAATATCAAATGCTATAGCCATAAAGGTCGGGTTTGCAAATGGAGCTAAAAATATCGTTGATTTAAAAAAATATTCATTGGTTGGGGTTTTGATGTCTGTAGGGTTTATGGTATGTAGTGCGTTAGTATTTTTATCATTCCCAAAACAGATTGTGGGTATTTTTACGGTGGATGCCGAATTATTTAAAATTGCCATTCCGATTATGGCTATTTTGGCTGTGTTTCAGACTTTTGATGGATTACAGATTGCACTTGCTGGGATTTGTAAAGGTATAAAACAGACAAATATCGTTTTAGTAGCAAATTTTGTTGCTTATTGGTTGGTTTCAATTCCGTTGGGATATTTGTTAGCTTTTAAATATAATTTATTATTATCAGGTTTTTGGATAGGGCTTGTTACTGCTGCAGTGATTTTGTGTGCGATTATGATAATTATGTTGATGAATTATTACCATAAAACATACAAAAACAAGAACTTAGTGTAAGTTCTTGTTAACAGGGGATTTTGTATAGAATAAGTCTTTTCCCGTTCAGGGGTTAGCTCATTGTGTTTATAAAACAAAAAACAAAAGTGTAAACATGCAACCTAATGATGCGGCACTAAATAAAAACCAAGTATGCATAACAGGGTGTTGATAAGACCAGATTTCTTTAATAGTGCTTCTTGCATTGTTTATTGCTTGCATGTGATTCTCTCTCCAAAAATAAACTCGTGTTTTCTATATATTCTATTTTCTACATTTAAGTAAAAACAACATCACCTATTTGGTTGATTATTAATTTAGTTTATCTTATTATTGTTTTATGCGAAATGTTGAATTATTGATGCCTGCGGGCAATTTGGAAAAGTTAAAATATGCTGTAAAATATGGTGCGGATGCTGTATATTTGGGTGTTGTTGATTTTAGTTTGCGAGCGATGCGCAAAGGTGAAATTATTACCCTTGAAAATTTAAAGCAAGCTGTTGATTTAGCTCACAAATTAGGTGCAAAAGCTTATTTGACTCTTAATATATTTGCGTTTAATAGTGATATAAAACATTTAGAATCCTGTATGGAGATTTTGAAAGATGCAAACCCAGATGCTGTGTTGGTAAGTGATTTTGGTATATTGCGTCTTTTGAAAAAATATATGCCTGATACTGAAATTCACGTAAGTACTCAGACAAATATTTTAAATTATGAATGTGTTAGATTTTGGCAAGATATGGGGGCAACTCGTGTTGTTTTAGCAAGAGAATTGTCTATACCAGAAATCGCTGAAATTAAACAACAAGTTCCAGATATGGAAATAGAATGTTTTGTGCACGGTTCACAATGTGTTTCATTTTCCGGTAGATGCTTATTGAGTGATTATTTTACAAATGGTGAGAGAAAAGCAAATTCTGGGAATTGTTCTCAGCCTTGCCGTTGGAGTTATAAACTTGTTGAAGAAACTCGTCCGGGTCAATATTATGAAATCAATCAAGATGATAGGGGTTCTCATATATTGAGTCCGAAAGATTTATGTCTTGTGAAGTATTTAAAAGACATGATTGATGTTGGAGTAGATTCGTTTAAAGTTGAAGGTAGAACAAAGAGCTTGTATTATGTTTCTGCCGTAGCAAAAACCTATCGCGCTGCAATTGATGAGATTATGAAAAATCCACAGGTTGATTTGGAAAAATATTTCTTAGAATTGAAAAAAGTTGGTAATCGTGGTTATACAACGGGGTTTGCATTAGGTGAAAACAAACCGGATAGTTACAGTTATGATATTTCAAAAGGTTTGGCGGGTGCGGATTTCTTGTTTGAATTCCATGATAAAAAGAAATATTCGGATGTGGTTTTTGATTCTAATAGATGCGACGATTTGTATTTTGTAAAAATAAAAAATAAAATTTTGCTGAATGAAGAAGTTGAAATTATTACGCCAAATGAGCAATTTATTACTAAAGTTGTTGAAATTATTGGCGAAAATGGTGAAAATATGGAATTGGCAAATACAAATGCAGATGTGTATTTGAGATTTGATTGTGAGCCAAAAGATTATGAAGTTGCTTTAGCAAGAACAATAGGAGTAAAAGAACATGTTTCTTAAACCTGATTATAATTTGAAAAGAATTTATGATATTGATTTAGAGGCTTTGAAAGATTCAGGGGTTAAGGCGATGTTGTTCGATTTGGATAGTACATTAATGGCTTCTAAATCCGGTAAGTATTCTGATGAGATTTTGGAATGGTTGGATAAAGTTCGTAAGGATTTTTTTGTTGCTGTTGTATCAAATAATAATAATCAGAGTTATATAGAAAAAGTTAAGGCGATTTCTGATTTTCCGTTGTTGTTTGACGCGTGTAAGCCTAAAACAGATGTGGTTATTCCCTTTTTAAAGAAGTATAATTTAGCTGTGAAAGATTGCGTTTTGGTGGGTGATAGACCTTTGACAGACATTTTATGCGGGAAAAATTTAGGTTGTAGGACAATTTTAGTTGATTCAATCACTGCGGAAACCGAAGCTCCGGTTGTAAGATTTGTAAGAGCTTTGGAGAGGATAACTATTAGAAAGTAAATTCGCGGATTATTTATCAATCCTTGGATTGAACTTTTTGCTGTTATTATAACCTTTACAAAATGTAAACGGCCGTAATCCCCGTGCTGTAAAGGTTTTTACGGTTTTGATTGAGTAGTTTGTCCGGAATTTCTTATTTTTGCCTTAATTTACGTATTATGGTATGATTATGTATGGATATTAGTATCATGAAATACTCTATATAATTGATACTTAAATCAAAGAGCTTTTATATAATGTTATTAAATAACTATGAATAGGTGAATTCTAACGTGAATATAGATAATTTTATAAAAAGATTTGAGGGAGATAGGCTAAAGCGATGTTTAGGATTGCTGTCAGTTGTTGTAATGTTTGTCATAGTTACGACCGGTTGTGCTCCAAAGCAAGAAGAAGTCGTGAATGATATTTCGCAGCCGGCTCCGGTTGCAAAAACAGAGCCTTCTAAGACTGCTGAAATTGAAGTTGAAGATGATGTGAAAATGGTATCGTATGATGTAATATCAATTGGCAGGTCGGATCCTTTTATGCCGTATGATGAATATCAAGCGTTTTTAGAGGCGAAAAGTGCGGCTTATGCAGAAGCATACGCTCATAATTCTAAGATAGATGAGATTATGCGATTGAAAGACACGGCTATTACCGAGCCTGATGATATTAATCCGTATAGCTTTGATTTACCTACACCTCCGACTTCGTTGGCTTCTTCCGAGTCTCATGCGGCAAAAATTACCAGAACTAAAGTTGTTGGGATTATGTATAACGAAAAAAGTCCATCGGCTATTATAAACGTTGACAATAAAGATTATTTAGTAAGACAAGGTGATAAAATCATCGGTCAAGAATATATTGTAGATCAAATCAACCAATCTTGGATTTCCGTTAGTATGGGAACAAATACATATTCTGCAAGTATTGGAGAATTGTTTTCCTTGGATGAGTTAGATGGTGCTCAAAATGATTTGTACAATTTGAGAAACAGATTTGGTGGTAGAAAAAGTTAATAAAAATAAATAATAAGCAGGAGCAGATATGAAAAATAAATTAAGAGAAAAGATTATAGCAGGAATTATGTTATCAGCGTTTGTTGTAACTAATTCTTTTGCTGCGGCTTTTGCAACCGGCGATTATTACGGTTATGGTGCAGATATGCCGGCGTTGAGGGATTCGGTGAATGATGTAAAGGAAATTTCTTTTGGGTCAACTATGGAAATCCCAAACGGTGATTCTGTTGTTAATTTAAGTCTTAGAGATGCTGATGTAACTCAGGTTTTAAGAATGTTTGCTGATCAAGCCGGCATGAATATAATTTTTGCTCCGGGTGTTGAAGGTTCTATTACTATGGACCTTGTTGATATTCAATTGAAAGATGCTCTTGGTTTGGTTGTAAAAACTTCTAACTTGTATTATGACGTTAAGGCAAATACTATGGTTGTGTCTTCTGCTGATTCGGCTATGAATTTGTCTGACAGAAAAAAGACATTAACTGTAATTCCTGTAAAATACGTTAATGCGGTTGCAATATCTTCGTTTTTAAATAACAGCGTATTTAGTAAATCATCTACATCTGTAAATCCTGGTTTATCTAGCGGATATATTATCGCAACTAATCCTGCGCGAAATGAATTAATTGTTACCGGTACAGAACAGGATGTAATGTTGATTAAACGTGTTGTGGAACAGTTTGATAAAAAACCTGCTATTACTACATATAAAGTTAATCATGTTACTCCGGCAGAGATGGCTGCGTCTATTTGTACATCATTATTCCCAACAATGTCTATTGTAACTGATGATGATTTATCAGGTGGGGCAGCAGGTCTTCCTACAGGCTTTGCATCAGATAGTAGCTCATCATCAGGTGGTAGTATAGGTGGTTCCATTTCTGTTGGTGGTGGACAGGTAGCTTGTCAACTGACTGCTATACAGAAAACTGAAGAAAAAACTAACGGAGAAGAAACATTCTCGCTTGATAGTGTTCCTTTGACTAATATGATTGTGTCTTTCTTTCCGACAAGAGGTACTATCCAAATTTTAGGTGGTTCAGATTCTCAATTGGATATGGTTAAAGAATATATTGATTCAAATGATAAAAAAGCACCACAAGCATATTTAGAAGTTCAAATTGTTTCATTAACTGAAAGTGGTAGCAAGACATTTGAAAATACTTGGCAGTATTTGAGCAAAAATTTCTCATTTAATGCTAGTGGTGGTATTACTTCTGATTCTATGTATCCTGTATTTTTCTCAGGTAAAGGATATACAGTAGTTGACCCAAATGAATGGGATGAAGAAAAAGGTGCATATAAAGAGATAGGTAAGGTTGGCAGATGGTCAGGTAGTCAGCACCTTGTATATCATATTAATTATTTGGTTGAAAACTCTAAAGGTCGAGTTTTGGCTAATCCTAAAATTCTTATTACAAGTGGTCAACCTTCTGTAATTGATTTAACTTCTGATTATATTGCAAAAGTTACTTCTCAATATTTGGATAATGGTTCAGCATCCGGTTCTTCTCAGGTCCAAAGAGAGTATGAAATTAAGGATGATAATGGCATTAAAGTTGAAGTCACTCCATTCATTAGCCCTGATGGCTACGTAACTCTCGATATCAAACCTTCTTATAAAACTATTGCCCGTTCTGTCAATGCAAAGGGTGAAACTACCGAGACAGATTTGGTGGCTACTTTATTGCAACGTCGAGATTTAGATATAAAAGGAGCACGCATTAAGGATGGCGAAACTCTTGTAATTGGTGGTATGATTCAAGAAACTGAAAGAAAATCTGTTAATAAAATCCCGTTTTTAGGTGATTTGCCTGTTGTCGGTATGTTTTTTAGATCTACTGTTACAGCAAAAGCAAAAGAAGAAATGGTTATTATGATTACACCGCAAATTATTATAGATACTGAAGATGCGGTTGCTAATGATAATATGCTATAATCTCAAAAACATAACGTTATAAAATAGAGAGCGAAGAAAAGTAAACAATATAAATGAATGCATTAATATTAAGATTAAAAAATAGTATAGACCAAAAAGTTCTTGCCAGAATTGACAAGGATTTAATGGGGCAGTATCATTTTGTACCTATAAGTGTTAAAGATAATTTTCTTTTTGTTGCTGTTTCTAAAAACTCTAATAAAGATGAAATTAATAATATTTTAAAGAAAGAATATTCTCACTCAATTAAATTTATGCTTGTTGGTGAAGATGATCTGGGAGAACTTTTAATATCATTGTTCCCAGATGCAAAAATGGCTAAAACCCCTGTTGGGGCACCAAAAGATGCCGGATCTGAAAATAAACAAATGGTTGAGGTAATTAAAAAACACGCTGGCAGGTTAGGAGAGATTCTTTTAGAAAAGAAAATCGTTTCTGAAGTTGATTTGATGAAAGCTTTGGCTGCGGCGAAACGTAGTGGAACTCCAATCGGTTCTCAATTACACTCAATGGGCTTGGTTACTCTTGAGCAATTAAAAGAAGTGTTGCATGAACAAACCGGTTTTGAAATGGTTAGTGCGGACCAATTATCTGAACAAGGTAAGTTTGTTAATATTTTACCTGAAGATTTTATCAGAGCAAATTCGGTTATTCCAATTTCTTCGGATGGAAAAACATTGGTATTAGGTGTTGTTAAACCTATAAAAATGGATGTCTTAAAAGAGATCATCTATTTAACAGGTTTAAGTCCTAAACAAATATTGATGACTCATTATGAGTTTCAAACTTCATTAAATACTTTTTTCTCAGCTCAGAAAAAACAAACTGATGAAATCATTGAACAAATTAAAACTGAAACTCTAGATGCAGCAGAAGAAGCAACCCTTTGGGAACAGGTTGATGCGGAATTACAAGATTCAACCGGTTCTGTTGCGAAGTTTGTTAACCAAATTATTACTAACGCGATTGATAATAAGGTTTCAGATATTCACATTGAACCGCGACTTAACGGCTATATTGTGCGTTATAGAAAAGATGGTATGTTGCAAAAAGTTTTGGATGTTCCTGCAAAAGTTGAAACTTCAATTATTGCGCGTTTTAAAGTTATGTCAAGGATGAATATCGCAGAACAAAGACGTCCTCAAGATGGTACGTTTTCTATTGCGTATAAAGAGTGTTCTTACGATTTCCGTATTAATACACTTCCTGTTGCCGGTAAAGAAAAGGTTTGTATCCGTATTCTTGCACCTGCGGTATCTTTGTCTGCTAATGATAAAGAAATCAGACTTGTTGGTGCGAATGATTTAGATATTCAAAAAGTTAAGCAAATGGTTTCTTGTCCAAATGGTATTATTTTGACATCAGGTCCTACTGGTTCCGGTAAAACTACAACACTTTATTCGGTTTTGAAAAGCTTGAACGATGAATCCGTAAATATTACAACAATTGAGGACCCGATAGAAATTAGGTTGGAAGGAATTAACCAATCCCAAATTAATGCAAAAGCCGGTATCACATTTGCATCTTGTATGCGTGCGATTTTGCGTCAAGACCCTGATATTATTCTTGTCGGTGAGATTCGTGACTATGAAACTTTGGAAATCGCGATTTCAGCAGCATTAACAGGTCACTTGGTATTAAGTACAGTTCACACCAATTCCGCTGCAGCAACTGTTACTCGTTTGATTGAAATGGGTGCAAAAGATTATCTTGTGTCTTCAACTTTATCCGGTGTAATTGCTCAACGTTTGGTAAGAAGATTGTGTGATGATTGTAAAGAAGAATATTACCCGACAAAAGAAGAAGCAAGAATGGTTACAACTGATCCTGATGAAATTGAGCGAATAATTAAAACTCCGGTTTATAGAGCCAAAGGTTGTAACAAATGTGGGTTCCAAGGATATAAAGGGCGATTGGGTGTGTATGAAATTATGCAAATTACAAAAGAAATTAAAAAACTTATTGCTCAAGGTGCTCATGATTTGGAAATTGAAGAAAGTGCAGTTGCAAATGGTATGACAACGTTACACAGGTCTTGTTTGGGTCATATTATGAAAGGTTATACGACAATTGATGAGTTTGTACGTGTTCTTGGTATGGCTGGTGAGTAGGTAGCTTAAAATGACGATATATAATTATACTGCTATAGATAGTTCTAATAAGCTTGTAAAAGGTAAGGTTGAAGCCGAGAATCTTAGAGAGGCGCGTGCTGCTGTTAGGGAGTTAGGGTTTACGCCGACTAATTTAGTTGAAGAACAGGGTGTTAAAAAAGAAATTAAAAAGCCAAAAGCTGCAAAAATGCCAAAATTGGGGTTAAAAGAACAAATTGATTTTACATCAACCCTACAAATTCTTGCGGCTGCGGGTATTCCGATTATTGAATCTTTGCTATTTATTGAAAATGATGCAGCTAAATTAAAAATTAGACAATGTGCGACAGAATTGCGCCGTCAGATTATGAACGGTGGGACTTTTGCAGGGACAATTGCAAAATATCCGGAGCAATTTGGACAGGTTTATATTGGTTTGGTTAGAGCAGGGGAAGATTCCGGGGAATTAGAAAAAACTTTAGACCGTCTGTTAGAGTTATTAAATAAGCAAGATGCAATCAGAAGTAAAGTTATTGGAACCTTGATGTATCCGATATTTGTTATTTTATTGGCAGTATTTATTGTAATTGTTATGTTAGTGTTTGTATTCCCGGTATTTAAAGAAATGTTTGATTCAATGGGGATGCAATTACCTTGGATTACAAGAGTTTTGATGGATATGGGGCTGTGGATGAAAAAAAATTGGTATACAATTCCACTTGGTTTTGCTGCAGTTTCTTTATTTATTAATTTCTTGTTCCGTTGGAAACCTAGTAAATGGAAAATAGATGAGTATGTTTTAAAAATTCCTGTATTAAGTAATTTAATTCAGTTTTCTAATTTTGCAAACTTTATTGCTGTAATGCAAGTGGCTTATGATGCAGGTGTTCCTATTTTGGAATGTTTGTATTTGTCTAATTTGACATTAACAAACCATACTTTAGAAATAAGAGTTGAAGAAGCAACAATGAGGGTTCAACAGGGCCAACATTTGTCTGCTGCGTTGCGTGCTACAAGAACAATGCCTAAAATGATTTTGTTTATGATTGCAACAGGTGAACAGTCAGGTCGTTTAGGTGATATGTTGGGGCAAGCTACAAATTATATTGATAAAGAATTGGATACAATCATTGATATTATGACTAAAATGATTGAACCGATTATGTTAATAGTTATCGGGTCTATAGTACTTGTGTTGGCTGCCGCACTTTATTTACCGTTGTTCGCATCTTATATGGGTATGTAGTGGTAAAGTTTCACCCTCTAATAGAAAGATAAGCCCTCGAAGTGATATGAGAAGGTTTATTAGCATTGATAGATTCCGGATCGGAGTCCAAAATGACAGAAAATTTTAGGAAGGGGTAAATATATTCGCAGTTAAATCATGGCTGTAAAAACCCCAACTTACAAATTTGTCTTTAAAAACCTCAAAACCCTAATTGTAACAAAATGTAAATATGAATTTAAAATGGCTGAAACCCTGTTATAATGCCCTATATGATATGATATGATATGATGTGGTGGGGTGAGGCAATTTTTCTTTGTATATATTTTTTATATCTGTGTAAGGGATATTCAAACAGTTGCAACGAGGATATATTTTACGGGGATAGATAAAAAATATAAAGGAGATTTTATTATGGCAGATTATACGGGTATTACAAAATATGGTTACTCATTCTATGGAGAAAAACCTGAAAATAAAAACGGAATGTGGGAATTACGTAAGAATTGTACAAAATGTGAGGTAACAGAAAATAATTACATTAATGGTTCTTCAAAACCTTCAAATAGTTCATTCAGTTTGTTTTGGGCAGATGTATTTGGGGAAGATGTTAAAACAATTATAACAAGGGATTATTCTGAGCCAAATGGTAAGCGCTCATACCAAACGGTCGTTACAATAAACCCTGATGGCTCAAAAAGTCAAGTTTGGACTTTTACTGGTGCAAATGGTCTCCGTACTACACTTTATGATAAAGAACGTAATGGAACATTTGAACGTATGAGTCAACAGATAGATGAAGGGCATCAAGTGAGAGTTATTAATTGGTTTGATAGAGATCAAGATGGAGTTTATGATGATGCTACTGAATCGATTACACCTATAAGATACAATGGCGATGTCCCACAGTATATGCATGGACAAGAAAGAATCAAAAAATATAAATTCTAGTGAATTAAATATAATGAAAAGAACAAACAACGGGTTTTAAACCCGTTGTTTGTTCTCATTTATCTTTACATCTGCTCATACAGCTTACCCCCTTTACGCGCTCGCATTAAACGGCAACGCTCACAACTTGCAACGAAAACTCAACGTTTCCGTTGACGCGTGCTCGTCTCTCGCTTTGCTCGTACCTCTGCTCATTTTGTCACGCTTTAGTCCTGCAAATATTATGGTTGCCAATACATTTACCCCTAAAAAAAACGGACAGCAAGCTGTCCGCTTATTTCATTTCTGAAACAAAAAAGGATTCACATTAACCTAAACCTTTAATTTGCGAGAATTTCTCTCATGAATTTTTTCAACCTAATACTCAATGCCCTGTCTTGCCATAACACCCATATCAAAGTAGTGTTTTACCGGTTTCATTTCAGTAACAAGATGAGCCATTGCAACTAATTCAGGGTGAGCATAACGTCCTGTTAAAACGATTTCAAGATTTTCAGGCTTATTAAGCAAGGTGTTTTTAATATCACTAACTTTAATCATATTAAGAGATGTACAAATATTGATTTCATCCATAATGATGAGCTGATATTTACCTGAATTGATAGCTTGTTTGGCAAATTCCCAACCTTTTTTAGCTTCTTTGTAATCGTCTAAGCAAACATTATGAGAATAGCAAACTCTGTCCATACCAAATTGTACGACTTCTAAGTTTTCAGAAAATTTTGAAGATGAAGCGATTTCACCATAAGTTGTAGCGCCATCACCTTTTGTAAATTGGATAATAAGAACTTTCCAGTTATGTCCTAAAGCTCTCATAGCTAAACCTAAGCTTGCTGTAGTTTTACCCTTTCCATCTCCTGTATAGATTTGTATATAACCATGCTCTAACACTTTAAGTTAACCTCCAAAAATACACTTCTTCCATCTACTATCATGATAACGTACTTTTGCGAAGATCTTAATCGTTCAAAAGATGTATATAATAGTAAGGAATATCTAATTTTCTAAATCTCATTCCCGATTTGTATATTTATAATAGACTAAATTAATTTTTTTAGCTAATAAAAAACAATTTCCATGCCAAAGTTTTTACAATTATTTTGGACTAATTTTTAAAATCATTATGTGACAAGCATTTTGCGAGGTTTGTGTTTTGTGAAAAAATTTACAATAAATTTGTTAATTAAAATTAAAAAACACTTGCAAACTCCTGTAATAGTCTTGGCAAGTGCTTTTTAGAGTGCTTTGGCATTTGTGAAGATTTGTTTAGGATAATCGTCTGATTATTTCGTGAGCTTCTTCACATTCTTCGAAATCTTCAACAATTTTTTCTGCATATTCAATAGCTTGATCGTTTTGTCCAAGTTTTTCAAAACATTTTGCGATATTAAGCATGACGTTAATATTTTGCGGTACTTCTTTTAGCATGTTAATAAAAATAACTTTTGCTTGTTCAAAATTTCCAAGTTCCATATAACAAAGAGCCAAAAGATTTTGAACATCCGGTATCTGTTCAAGCTCGTATGCTTTAATTAAATATAGTTTTGCGGTTTCAAAATCATTGTCTAAATGATATATTCTTCCTGCAATGTAGTATAGAAACGCAGATATTGTAATCTTTTCCAAAACTTTATTAATCTGTTCTTTTGCAATATCAAGTTGTTTTAGATGAGTTTTGTTAAGTGCGGAAAAAGCAAGCGCGTTGGCATTATCTGGATCAAGCTCAAGAGCTTTCGCATAAAATTCATCAGCCTTAACAAAATCGGATGTTGAATGTAAATAATTTGCGTATTCAACTACAATTGTCGCATCGTTAGGTGCTATTTGGTATGCTTTTTCAAACTCGTCTTTTGCATAATCAAATAAACGTTTGTTTAGATAGATTACGCCTAAATCTTTATGAGCTTGAGCGTGCTGCGGATTGAGTCCGCAAACTTTTTTTAATGTTTGTTCAGCCTTATCTGTATCATCAGTTCTGATACAAAGTTGTGCCAGTTCGTAGTATATTTCATCTGCTACAGTACCTTGTTTAATAATTTTTTCGTAAATATCTTTGGCATTAGCAAGTTGTCCGGTTGCTATATAGATACTTGCCAGTTTTTTTAAGACGTTAACTGCTTTAGGGTTAAGCATAATAAGTTGTTTTAATAAAGATATAGCCACTTCGTAATTACCAACAGCTTGGTAGCAACATGCAAGGTTATATTTATAATTGGTTTTTTGCGGATAAGTTGCGGCAAGGTATTTGTAGTGTTCTATAGCTGAAGCGAATAACCCAGCTTTAACCTCAGATAACGCCCAAGCTACAATATAACTATCTTCTTCAGGTTCTAAGGAATTAGCTTTTTCGAAATATTTACAAGCCTCAATGTGATTTTCTTGAAGTTGAAGTATTGACGCAATATTATAGTAGGTTAACGAATCTGACGGATCAAGTTCACGTGCTTTTTCATAGGCTTCCAAAGCTTTATCTGTATTCCCGATTGTAAGATATGAAGTTCCTAAATTGTTATATAGTTGGAAATTTTCGGGTTCAATCGCAAGGGCTTTTTCTATAAAAAGAACACTTTGTTCGAAATCTTGTGCTGCCATACAGGCAGTTCCAAGTATATAATAAATGGAATACTCGTCTTCTTCTGTATATTTTAGAGCTTCTTTACCTGTTTTGATGGCATTTTCGTAGTCTTCCATTTTAATGTAAACAATAGCCAAGCTTGCATAAGCATCAATATATTCGGGTCTTAGCTCCAGAACTTTAAGATAAGCGTGCTTTGCTGCGATTATATTATTTTCGGCATCATAACAGCATCCCAAATAGTACCAACAAAGTGCATCATCTTGTTTGTATTTTATTATTTCTTCTAAAATGTATTTTGCAACTGCATAGTTATCTAAATTAACCTCGCAAAGAGCCATAAGTTTTTGAGCTTCTATATCGCCCACATCTTTTAATAAAATTTCATCTAAAAGCTTTTTGGCAGTTTCAAACTGTTCTTCTTCAATTAATTTATATATTTTTTCAAAATCTTTATCTTCCATAATATTGTAATTATACCACGGAGATAGAGAATTTAATATGATTTACGCAAAATTACACCTAATGGTTTACTCTATAATTTAATCCTAGTTTTACTATTTTGTTTAGTAAGTCTTGTGGTAGAAGTGAAAGTAACTCTGCAATTTTTGCATCAAAACCTATGGTGTAAGAGGTTTTAGGGTTTTTCTTGTGAGCAATTTTATAAATTTTATTAGCCACATTTTCAACTTTAAGACCTTTTTCTTGGTTTTTTAAAGCATTTTGTTTCATAAAATTCATTTCTTTTTCATAACCTGTGCAGTTGTTAATTATGTTAGCGTTTTTGTCAACTGATTTTGACCAAAGAGGGGTGACAATTACCCCTGGTTTAATTGAAATAACTTTGATATTTTTATGGTTTTCAATAGAAAAAGCGTTAAAAAAGATATCTAAAGCTCGTTTTGATGCGCAATATGGGCTAATAAACGGGAATTGTCCAAAGCTTGCCATTGAACTTATATTGATTATTGTAGAGTTTTCCATGATTGGTAATAAATTCTGTGTGAATTCTATATGTGAAAATGTGTTTACTTCAAATTGTTCTCGTATATTGTCTGTGTTTATGGTTTCAACAGGCCCTGCTATTACACAACCTGCAACATTTATAAGTAGGTCAATTTTATCGGTTTTAGATTTTATAAAATTAGCAGCTTCAATAATTGATTTTTTATTGGTCATATCCATATAAAAATATTCTACATTTTCCAATGCTTCAATTAAGTTTTTATTTCTGTACGCTGCATATACTTTATAATTTTTTGCAAAAAGTTTTACTAATTCTTTTCCAATACCTGATGTTGAACCTGTTATTATAATATTTTTCATATTTACCTCTTTTTTTATATATTTTATTATGAAACTTTATACTGAGTAAAAATTTTAATATATTTAATTTACAATAAAGTTCATCTTTAGTATAATTCAGTTATGTCAGTTTTACAAAAATATTTAAAGCAATCAGCTACATATAAGGTTATTTCACATTTTTTGGTAATATTTGCGGATTTTTTAGAAACATTAGGGAAAATTGCGCAAATAGGTTTTCATACATTGATGTGTATATTAAAAGGTGAAATAGATTGTAAAGAATTGGTGATGCAATGTGAAAGATTTGGGGTGAGTTCATTACCAATAACTCTTTCTATTGTGGGCATGACCTCAATAATTGTAGCATCACAAGTTGCAAATGAAATGGTAAAACAAGGCGGTGGAAATTTTGTTGGGTTATTAATGACGATACTTATTGTGAGAGAAGTTGGTGTAATAATGTCAGGTTTTGCAATAATTTCAATGATAGGTTCGTCACTGGCATCAGAAATTGCAACAATGCGAGTTACAGAACAAGTCGATGCGATAGATGTATTGGGTGTAGACTCGATTCGATATTTATTTGTCCCAAGGGTTTTGTCAGGAGCCATAATGATGCCGTTTATTGTCATTTTATCTTCTGTAATTGGGGTTTTGTTGGGCGCTGTTACATCTGATATGTTTGCAGGTTTATCATATCGAGCTTATTTTGATTCGGTGTGGTTGGGTTTATTTATGAAAGATTTAGGTGTCTGCTTGTTGAAAGCTATAGTTTTCGGCGCAACAATAGCTTTGATAAGTTGTACTTGCGGTTACAATGCCTCAGGTGGTGCTAAAGGTGTAGGGCTTGCAACTACAAAAGCCGTGGTTTGGTCCTTTATTGCTATTGTAATTTGGGATATGATATTTGCGGTTTTATTTTTCTTCTAATTTGTGTAAGGATAGTAGTATGAGTATTGAAGTTAAAAATTTAATAAAAAGATTTGAGGATAAAACGGTTATAAACGACATTTCATTTAAGGTAAACGATGGTGAAATTCTGGCAATTGTTGGATTTTCCGGTTCGGGTAAAAGTACTGTTTTAAAGCTTATTTGTGGGCTAATTCCTTATGATGAAGGTGAAATTGTAACTTCAGAAGGTGATGTGGCAATGGTGTTTCAATATTCGGCATTATTTGATTCACTTTCTGTTTCTGATAATATTGCGTTTGCTTTAAGAGAACGTAAAGAATTGCGTAAAAAGTATAAAGAAAGCGAAATAAAAAATATTGTTTCACAGAAATTGGAATTGGTCGGTTTAAAAGGTATTGAAAATAAATTCCCTTCTGAATTGTCAGGAGGCATGCAAAAGCGTGTTAGTTTTGCTCGTGCAATTGTAACTAATCCTAACACAATATTGTATGATGAGCCGACTGCCGGTTTAGACCCGATGTCTTCGACGCTGATTGAGGATTATATCGTAAGTTTGAAACGAGAAATTAACGCAGCTTCAATTGTTGTAACACATCAGATGTCAACTATCACAAGAACGGCTGATCGTGTTATAATGTTGTATGATGGTAAAATTGTTTTTGAAGGAACTCCGCAAGAGTTATTGAAACAAGATACACCGTATACAAAGCAATTTGTTACCGCTTCATTAGAAGGGCCAATGCAAATGCAGGCATGATGTACTGCCGAAATAGTGAAAGAATAGTTAAAAGGATATATGATTATGGAAAATTTATTTAATGATGATGTGAAATCTCTTGAAACTTATATTATGGTAAAGTTGAAAGAAAAAACCGCGAAGTTAGCAGAAGGTCTAACAAAAAAAGGACGAGCTCCTATTTCATTATCAATGGGTGCACCAACGGCTAATCCTCCTGCAATTTTGATTGAAAAGCTAAAAGAATTTTTAACAGAAGATAATATTCATACTTATTCAGTAACAAGAGGCGAAACTTATTTCCGTCAGGCTGTTGTTAAAAGGATGAAAGAACGTTTTGGTGTTGATTTGGATGCGGATAAGGAAGTTGTTTCTTTATTAGGCTCAAAAGATGGTCTGGCAAATTTAATCAGATTTTTAGTTACTCAAAAATCTGAAGATAAGGAAAAAGATATTATTATGATTCCGGATCCGGGGTATGCATCTTATGCATCAATGATTCAGTGTTCAGGAGCTAAGGCTTATCCTATACCTTTGACTAAAGAAAATGATTATCAACCTGATATGGAAGATGTTATGGCGTCTTTAGTTTCCGATGGATATGACAGCAAAAAAGTTAAAGCCGTAATTATCAATTATCCAAATAATCCGCTTGGTGTTTCCGCTTCAAAAGAATATATTAAATCAATTGTTGATTTTTGTAAAAAATATCATATTCTATTGATTGCTGATGCTGCATATTGTGATATTTATTTTGATGAAGCTGAAAAACCATTCAGTGTCTTGGAAATAGAAGGTGCAAAAGATGTAACTCTTGAGATGTTTAGCTTGTCAAAACCTTATGCGATTACCGGATGGCGTTTAGGTTGGGCTTGCGGGAATGCAGGAGTTGTTTCTTGTTTTGCAAAAGCTAAATCAACAATTGATAATGGTATATTTAAGGCTCTTCAAAAAGCATGTGCGTATATTATGGATTCTGTTGAAGGTGAAGAGTATTTGGCACAAGGAAATGTGGCTTATAAACGTAAACAAGCTATCATGGTAAAAGGCTTGAGAGAGTTGGGGTGGGAAATTGATGATGCGAAATTGCCTCATACAACATTCTATCTATGGTTGCCAATACCAAGAAAATATGATTCAGCATTCAAATTCTGTGAAGATGTACTTGAAAAGTCCGGCATTGTAATCGTTCCCGGTGATGCATTCGGTTCTTATGGTGCAGGCTATTTTAGATTATCTTATGTATGTAGTGATGAAAAACTACAAGAGGTGATTGACAGATTGAAAGCAGATGGTTTCAGATATTAAAAAAAAATGGGCGGTGAGCCCATTTTTTTAAGTTAAAACTTATGTGGATAATCATCTTTAAATTCCCATTGGTCGTATTGCAGAAGTTTTGAGCAATATGACGGGGTAAGTGAACAATAATCTTTTATATTATCTCGGTCTGTTCCCAAGGTAAGGACGCCTTCATTGTATGGACCAAAGAATATTTCTTCGTTACCAAAGCTAACCCCTCTTGTTGTATTGCTAAAGCAAAATAAAAAGGAATGAATATCATACCCTGGTTTGTTTGGGGGTTTTAGTGCATTAATGTCGTAATTTATTGTCATACAATCTTCTCCGTCATCCGGAAAATATAACGAGGAGCCGTCTTTGAAGAAAACTTCAGGACTGTTAAAGCGTCCTTCTTCTTTAACAAATTGATGACCGTAATAAGGATCAATGTTGTTTATGTACCATTCATAACTTTTTGATTGGTTTGATGGTTTATACATATTTTTAAATGAGCCCTTGTCCATTTCCATATCTAAAATTGCGTTATTCATACGACTATAAAAGTTTTTAATTTTTGCAGAATATTCTTTTTTTGTTTTGCTGTAGTGAATTGAGGGGATTGTAAGAGCTGCGACAACCCCAACAAGGCTCATTGTAATAAGTACTTCTGATAATGTAAAAGCTAAATTTTTTGACATATAAAAATTCCTCGTCTATTTCTATTTTATTATAACATATTTTTCAAACCTCCTCAATATTTATTGATAAGTGTAATATTTGTATTGTATAATGGGTGTAAGGTTTATGGTTGAAAAGGTATAACTTTATGAAAAATATCGCTAATGATTTAACTCAATTGATTGGAAAAACTCCAATAGTTCGTTTGAATAAAATAAATGAGGGGGCAGAAATTTATGCAAAATTAGAATATTTTAACCCTGCAAATTCTATAAAAGATAGGGCTGCACTTCAAATGATAATTGATGCAGAACAAGAAGGTAAAATTGACGTCAACACTGTCATAATTGAGCCTACAAGTGGTAATACCGGTATAGGTTTGGCTATGATTTGTGCAATCCGCGGATACAGATTAATTTTAACAATGCCCGAATCCATGAGTTTAGAAAGGCGGGCTTTATTAAGTGCTTATGGTGCTGAATTGGTTTTAACACCTGCTTCTGATGGTATGAAGGGCGCGATTGATAAAGCAAATAAATTGGCTCAAGAATATTCGAATTCTTTTATACCTTCTCAGTTTGATAACCCTTCTAATCCTAAAGCTCATAAATTAATGACGGCTCAAGAAATTTGGGAGCAAACAGATGGTAACGTGGATATATTTGTTGCAGGAGTTGGTACCGGCGGTACTCTTTCAGGCGTTGGTGAATTTTTAAAAGAAAAAAATAAGGATATTAAAATTGTTGCCGTAGAGCCTGAATCATCTCAAGTTTTATCGGGCGATTGTCCTGCGGCTCATAAAATTCAAGGAATTGGAGCGAATTTTATACCTAAAAATTATAATCAAAATGTAGTCGATGAAATTATCGCAGTTAGTGATGAAAATGCTATAAAAATGACTAAAAGTTTACCAAGACAAGAAGGTATTTTGTCTGGGATTTCAGGAGGCGCAAATGTTTGGGCTGCTATTGAGTTATCGAAGAAAAATGAGAATATTGGTAAAACAATTGTAACTATCATTCCTGATTGCGGGGATCATTATTTAAGTTGTGGGATTTTTGAGGAATAAGTGATGAATATTTGTGTTTTTCAAGGAACATTTAATCCTATCCATAATGCACATTTGAGAGTGGCAGATTTTTTGGTGGAAAAGTATAATTTTGATAAATTTATTTTCATACCTGCGTATAATCCGCCTCACAAATCTGTTGATTTAGAGTTTTCAAAACACAGATATAATATGGTAAATTTAGCGATTCAAAACAATCCCAGATTTTCGGTTTCAGATATTGAATATAAGCGTGGTGGTAAATCATATACGTATTTGACTATATGTGAACTTCGAAAGTTATATAACATAAACGGGCGAATTAATTTTATTATTGGTACTGATGCGTTTGAAAAAATACAATTGTGGTATGAATTTGAACGCTTGAAAGATTTAGTGAAATTTATCGTCTTTGTTAGGGAGGACAATTTTGACAAAAACAGATATGATTATTATAAAGAAGTTGGAGTGGATTTCGAATTTCAATCGTTAAGTTATGAAGATATTTCATCCACAAAATTACGCGAAATGATCGAAAAAAACCAAGATATTAGTACGTATGTGCCTAAACAAGTAGAGGAATATATAAAAGAAAATGGATTATATCAAAGTTAGTGAAGAAGATTTATTAAAATGGTTGAAAGAGAACTTATCTGAAGAACGATATGAACATTCGCTCGGAGCGGCTGAATGTGCAAAAGAATTAGCAAAAGATTATGCTTTAGATAGCCAAAAAGCATATATTGCAGGTTTGTTACATGATTGTGCTAAATGCTTTTCTAATGAAAAATCTATGCAAATTATTAATGAATGTTCTTTGGATGTTTTAGACTCAGAAAAAAATAATTATAAAACAATACATGCTCCGGTTAGTGCATATATAGCGCAAAAAGAATTTGGTGTTTGCGACAGTGAAATTTTATCGGCGATTAGATGGCATACATTGGGCCGAGTCGGTATGTCAGATTTTGAAAAGATTATATTTTTGGCAGATAAAATTGAATATAATACTCGCGAGTTTGAGTATGCGGAACCTATACGTAATTGTTTATCTTGTGGTAAGGGGCTAGATGGTGCGTTGTTGCAGTGTTATAGACAGACGATAAAAAGTCTTGTTGATAGAGATTTGAAGATTTGTCCGCTTACTATTGAAATTTATAATCATCTTAATGATGTTAAGTAACTTAATAAATTAACATAAGATGGTATTTTTTTGGTACAATTCTCATAAATAGAGAGGGCAAAAATGAAATTACTCGAGATTAAGAATAATTTGGTGAAGTTGTCATATTCGGAAACTGAGTCACCTGTTTTAGGTAGGTTTATTGTCATAGCGACTGGGGAAAAGTCTTATGTAGCTCAGCTTGTAAATTTGAAATCAGATGTGTCAAATAGTTACGCTATTGCAAAATTATTATTCACATTTACTTCAGATGGTGTTGTTGATAATTATGACGGTTCGATTCCTAATGTTGATTCGGAATTATCATTTTTGTCATCTTCTGAATTGTTAGATTTGTTACCGATTGAAACTCCTGTAACATTTGGAAATTTATCACAACAAGAAGATATGTTAGCATTAGATGTTTCAATTTTTGAACGCAATTTTACTGTGTTTGTTGATTCAGATTCATGTAAAGCGACATTTGTTTCTAATTGCGTTAGACAGCTTTTTCAGATGAAAGAAAAATGTATTATTATAGATGATGCAAATTTATTTGAAGATTATGAGAAAGTTGAATTATCTCGAGATTTTAAATTGCCGTTGAATTCTGAGATGATAGATTATATTTTTGAATATGATTTAAAAGAGGTAGATGCCTCTACAAGGGCGGTTATTCAAGATATTTTTTATGAAGTTCAACAGTATATCAAAACTTTGGATGGGCAATTTTTATCAATTGACAAGTTTGTTGAAGTTGTTGCTGAACAATATAAGTCTACTCAAATGCCTGAATTAGCTTTATTGAAAAATAAGCTATTAAAATATAAGGACTCAGGTATTTTTGCTGACTCTATCGAAGATGTTTTATTACTGAATGATATTGTAAATAAAAGAAATTGTATTATTTTTGATTTGAAAAATATATGCGAAAGTTTACAAAAAGAAGTTATATTGCATATTCATAACGTTTTGGCTCAACTAGATAAATATACATATTTATTTTTGCCGATTAATGATGATAATTCTGATAAAAAACTTTTAAGGCAGATTATTAATCATAATCATGTATTTACAACATTGTTGGTCAGTCCGACTTACAAGTATGCATTTGATTTGCGTCAGCATGCTCAAAATATAATGTTGTTTACTCCTATGTCGTTAAATCATGATTTTGCGATATATAATACTTTTATTAGTAAACTAAATCCGAATGAATGTATTGTTGAAGGTAAACTAACGCAAGGTATTCCTTTTGTTATTGATATGGACGATTTAGAATTACCTTTAACAAAAGAAGATGTTTTGGGCGAAAGATGTCAATTCGTACCGATAGCGGAAGATGTTAAAATTGTTCGATTAGATGATTATGGTAATAAAATTCTTGTAGAAGAATCTAATGCAGATATGTATAAATCATCTCAGATGTCAAAACCTGTTGATACTTCTTATGATATGGGGCAGGATTTATATTCAGATGTAGATAATGGTTTTACATCATCTGTAAATACAATTAAACCTGTTGCAAATCTTTTAAATGCGGTACACTCGTTTGATGATTCCGAAGTTGAAATCAATCCGGTAGAAGATATTGGTGGTGATGATGATTTACATACTTTTGATGAAATCACAGATGAAATTCATCCTTATGACGAAGATTTAGGTTTTAATGAGGATTTGACTGAAGAAGATTTGAATTATATTGAAGATAATCAAATTATTGAAAATGAAGAAATTTTTGATAAGGATTATGAGGAAATGTCGTTTGAGCAGGGTGATTCGCAAGTGGTCCCTGTTTATCCGGTGGAAGATAATTCAACTGTTTCTGTCGGATTTGCTCAAGGAGATAGTGTAACTCATCCAAGATATGGACGTGGTGTTGTTGAAAAAATTATTAAATATGGTGACAAAACACTATGTTCTATAGCGTTTGAAAATGTGGGCAGAAGATTACTTGACCCTTCTATATCTGAATTAACAAAATTAGGTGTAGAAATTTAATTTATATTTAAATGTAACAAATTACTTCAAGACTGTTAAAAAAAAATTTTACAAGTATTATATAGATACTTAGTACATAGGAATTATAATGTTTAGAGTACAAAATTTAGCATCAATATACAACCCTATAACTTTGAGCAGCGCATATTCACGAGCTGTTGACGGTACGATGACTTCAAGATTAGAAAGAGTACCGGATTCGGATGTTTTTGAAAGTAATGTTTTAGGATCTCTTGTGAAAAAAGCCGAAAAACATGCTGATAAATATGATGATATTCCGGATGCTGAGATGTTTGAATCCGGACAATCGCAAAATGATTGTGATGATATTTTTTAACAAAACTTTTCCTTCGCTTTAATTTATTTTATGTTTTTTGTAAAATAAACATGCTGACCATTTAAGAAGGAGAAATTATATGAAAAAATCAATCAAAGATCTTGGAGATATTCAAGGTAAAAGAGCGCTAATCAGAGTTGACGTTAATGTTCCTCTTGATGCTGACAAAAATGTTACTGATGACACAAGAATTCAAGCAATTTTGCCTACGGTTAATTTCTTGAAAGAAAAAGGAGCTAAAATTATTTTAATGGCTCACTTAGGCAGACCAAAAGGTGAATGGAATCCGGAATTCACTTTAGAGCCTGTTGCTAAATATATGGCAAAAGTTTTAGGGGAAGATGTTTTATTTGTTAAATCACCTGTAGGTGAAGGTGCAGATAAAGAATTGGAAGCACTAAAAGACGGTCAGGTTGCTTTATTGGAAAATATTAGATATTACAAAGCTGAAGAAGCTAAAGATGATGATATGACATTTGCTGAAGAGCTTGCTAAATTAGGTGATTTCTATGTAAACGACGCTTTTGGTGCAGCTCACAGAAAACACACATCAACAGCTAAAGTAGCTGAAATTTTGAAACCGGCTGTAGCAGGTTTGTTGATGGAAAAAGAAATCAGATGTTTGTCTCAAGCTTTAGATAATCCTGCAAGACCATTTACTGCGGTTGTTGGTGGTGCTAAAGTTTCTTCTAAAATTGGTGTTTTAGAAAACTTGATTGATAAAGTTGATAATTTAATTATTGGCGGTGGTATGGCTTATACATTTGTAAAAGCAAATGGTGGTAAAATTGGTAATTCAATTTGTGAAGATGACCAAATTGAAGTTGCAAAAGCTATCGAAGCAAAAGCTGCTGCTAAAGGTGTTAAATTAGTTATGGCAACAGATGTTTTAGTAGCTGATGATTTTTCAGGTAACGGTACAAATAAATTTTCAGCAATTAATGAAATTGAAGATGGTTTTGAAGGTGTTGATGCCGGTCCTGATTCAAGAAAAGCGTTTGCGGATGTATTAAAATCTTCAAAAACAATTTTGATGAACGGCCCTGTAGGTGCGTTTGAAAATCCTAAATTTGCTGAAGGTACAAAAGCTGTATTAGAAGCAATTGTTGAAGCTACAAAAGATGGTGCCGTATCAGTTATTGGTGGCGGTGATTCTGTTTCTGCAGCTAAGAAATTCTGTAAAGCAGAAGATTTCACTCACGTTTCAACAGGTGGTGGTGCATCATTAGAATTTATCGAAGGTAAAGTGTTACCGGGTGTTGCAGCTTTAGATGAAGCGTAAGAATAAATAACAAAATATAAAAAGGACTTGCAAATTTTTGTAAGTCCTTTTTTACTAGCAAAAAATATTTTTCAGAGGTTTTATACTTAGCAAAGGAGAAAATTACCCCATGCAAGTTAGAAATTCACATATAGCATTTACAGGTTTTAAAAATGTAGGTGGAGAACGCAATAGATATTATGCTTTCAGAATGAATTCCGAGGATACTGATCTTCCTGATTCGAAACGTTCTATTGATAATTATGTTGTATCAATGGAATTGACAGATGAGGATAATGGAAAAGATTTAACAACTTTCAAACGAGAAGTAATGAAATCTGATATAGAAGACGGTTATCATGATTTTAATATCAATTTTATGCATTTAAATATCTTAAAGCCAAATTCTAAAGAATATGGGAATTTTCGCATATTTTTAAATGATTCTGAAGTCGAAATAAAAGATGAAAATCTAAATATTCTGTCATTTATTGCGCAGACGCTTCAAAGAGTTGCTGATACTCCGGCTGGTAAACTTATTTTAAATAAAAATTTTCTGGAGGAAAGCTATGAAGCTCCAATTATGATAAATTCTCTTTGTATGAATTATCCGGAAGAAATCCCTTCCAGAGAGGATTTGACAGATGAGGATAATCAAAAGATTCAAGATTATTATGATAAAAATAATGCAAAAGAAGTTTGTAATGGTGCATTGAAAGCTATAACAGATAGGATGATTGATTATTTTTCATAATTGACCGTTTATTGATTTGATGGTTTAATTGTTCTATGAACTATATATTCTATTTTTTGATAGTTTTTTCAATTGTAATCGGTGCTATTAATGGAAGGTTACAAGATGTTATAAATGCCGTAATGTCTGGTGCTGAATTGTCGGTAAAAGTGGCTTTTTCACTAATCGGGATTATGGCTTTTTGGCTTGGAATAATGAAAATTGCAGAAACATCCGGTATTGTTTCAATAATTGCAAAACTGATAAAACCGATTACAAAAAAGTTATTTAATGAATTGCCGGAAGATTCTGAGGCTATAGGCGATATTGCAATGAATTTTACTGCTAATGCAATAGGACTTGCAAATGCAGCAACACCTTTTGGTATCAGAGCTATGGAAAATATGCAAAAAGTTAATAAAAATAAAGATACTGCAAGTAATTCAATGTGTTTGTTTTTAGGTATGAATACTGCAGGATTTCAATTAGTTCCGGCAACAGTAATTGCTATTTTGGTTGGGATTGGTTATAAAAACCCGACAGAAATTATTGCTCCAACTTTGATTGTTACAACAATTGCTTTTGTCTCAGCTATTATATTGGCAAAAGTTGCACAAAAAATTGTGAATGAGAAGGAGACGAAAAATGGCTAACCTTCTTAATTTAATCTCATTATGGGCACTACCTGTAATAATAATTAGTATTATGACTTTTGGTTTAATAAAAAAGGTTCCGATTTATGAAGTTTTTACTGAGGGAGCTAAAAACGGGTTTGAAGTTGCGGTTAAAATTATACCTTATTTGGTTGCAATAATTGTTGGGATTTCAATGTTTAGAGCCAGCGGAGCTATAGAATTTCTTGCGAATTTATTATCACCAATATTTTTGAAATTTAATATTTCAGCAGATGTATTGCCATTGATGATTGTAAGATCTTTATCAGGTTCGGGTGCTTTGGGGGTTTTTTCAGATATTGCTAATGTTGCGGGACCGGAATCTTATACGACAAAACTGGCTGCTGTTATGTTAGGTAGTAGTGAAACAACTTTTTATGTGTTAGCGGTTTATTTTGGAGCGGTTGGAATTACTAAAATAAGATATGCTTTGTTTGTTGGTTTATTGGCTGATTTTATTGGAATTGTTGCAGCAGTTTTGGTTTGTAATTGGATGTTTGCATAACATCAACCCAACTTTGTGTGTATTCTGTTATTTCGTTTTTTATAATTTCTCTAACCACAATTGCATAATTTATATTAATACAATCGATTTTTTCTATTTCTTCGACTACATACATTTTGCTACCACAATTGTGGCAAATACCCTCTTCGGGCACGACTTCATCATTACGGATTGTAGCTCGATGCTTTACACCACAACAGCTACAGCGTGTTATGAACCATTTATTTTGTATTAATTCTCCACAATCTGAACAATATCCTATATCTTCATCTATAGGTACATTGGGGTGTAAACACTTTTTTTTGAATTTGAAAATATCGTATAATAACATATTGAGTATTTAATAAAGATTTTATTATTGTCAATTATTGTAATGTATATATAATTTTATAGAAATATTAAGTTTTGGTGTATTTTACTTTTTTTGAGCTAAAATATACAAAATGACTGTTATTGATTTTGTAAAAAAAGAATTAGACGGTTGGGGCAAATATGAAAAGGTTGTTTTTCCTGTTTGTGTACTTTCTATTATTTTAATGTCTATTCTAATAAATGATAGTAAAATTGCATTAATTTCAGCAATTTGTGGTATTTCTTATACGATATTGGCGGGTAAGGGCAAAATATCCTGTTATTTTATCGGATTATGCGGTACTCTTTGTTATAGTTTTATTTCTTGGCAAAATGGGTTGTTTGGAAACTTGGCACTTTATCTTTTATATTATTTACCTATGCAAATTTTAGGAATTTTTAAATGGAAACAACATCTAAAAAAAGATATTCAAGAGATTAAAAAAACAAGACTTTCTAACAAGGATAAAGTAATTTATTTTTCAACTACATTGGTGTTAACCATTTTATGTTATTTTATTTTAATTAGTTTAAATGACAAAAGTCCGATTTTTGATGCTATAACTTCTGTTTTTTCAATTGCCGGATTGTTATTAACCGTAAAACGTTGTATCGAACAATGGTATATTTGGTTTGTGGTAAACGGATTATCTATGGTTATGTGGATAGAGGCTTATTTAAACGGTTCAAATTGTTTTGTCACAATAATGATGTGGGCAATTTATCTTATATTATCAGTTTATTTTTTATACACGTGGAAAAAAGAGTTAAACGATATTAATTAACTTTTAGTTGATTGTGGAGTTGTTTTATCATTTTTTATTTTAGGTTTTTTCATAAAGCTTTTAAATTCAGGTCTGTACATTTTTGAATGTAAAAACTTGCTCATAGGATATTTTGTTTGTCCATTTGTATCTTTTTTAATGTATTTTTTTTCGAATTTTTCTGCAATCGGTGTTGCTATTAATGGAACAATTACGCGTTCAGTAATTACTCCGGAGCCAACTAAAGCCAAAATCGTTGCAAAACTTTTTTTAGCAATAGCCACATCTTTAAAAGTTGAATTTTTAAACAAAGAATTCCATAATTTATTTTGTACTTTTGGACTTGCTATTGAAAAACCTACTGCAATTTGTGCAATTGCTGTTACTACTCCTGATGCTAAATCCATTGCAGCAACAAAGGGTCTGCGTTTTTCCGGGATTTTTTCGTTGTCCATAGTTGTTTTATAACGAACCGTATATGCAAATACATCTTTCATTACGGAGCAGGTCACAATTGTTTTTGCTGCAAATGCGTCATTTTCTATAACTTTGCGCAGGTGATTATTAAAGATATTTGACTGTGTTATTGGTTTAATCATTATCATTGTCCTTTATTAACCAGTCTGCAATTATCGGGAATATTCTGTTTGATAAGGCTAAAATAGGCACATATAACCCAATTGTTAGAATGGTACCTACTCTATCTTTAAATATGTCTAAACAATTTTTTTCTAAAACTTTTATTGGGTCTAATGGGTTGCCGGCTTTGTCAAGCTTATCTTTTGTTGCATCAATTATCGCTTGTGGGATTTTTGATGCGTCTTTTTTAGCGTCTTCAACCAGTTTGAAGTTTAATTTACCTTTTGCTGCGTATTTATCTATGCCTTTAAATAACAAACCAATAGATAAAACTTGAGCTCCGATGGTTACCAAAGCTTCAACCGGTTGTTTGATTGCAGCCCATTCCTTGTTCTTTTTTGACTCTTTAGAAAATGGGTTGAACATAATCATTAATGGCGCAATTGCAAATTTACCTGCAGCGTTGATGTAATTTGCAATGTTTTCACCGCCTTGTTCTGAAAATTTTTCTAATCCTCTTGCAAGTCTTTGGTTTTTATTAATATTTTGATTAATTACTTTTTGAATTCTCATTGTTATATTCGTATTATCTGCGAATCCTTAATTAATTTCATAAGCTTTTATACCTAATCATAGTTATTATACATGTCAAAACCAATTTTACAAGTGATGTAAAATTATGTAAAAAAAGAGGACCATTGGTCCCCTTTTCATTTATTTATTTACTGTTTCAAGTTCGCTAAGCATCTTTTTAATTTCCATACGTTTAAGTTTTCTTGTTGTCGTTCTTGGAAGACACTCAGTATGAACAATAATCTTAATTGGTCGTTTGTATGAAGCTAGTCTCGTTGACAAGAATTTAACTTCATTTTGCACTGCAGCTTCTAAATTATCTCTTTCACTAAAATTAGCTGCATATTTTTCGGTTGGAACAACGATTGCAACGATTTCTTCACAACCATCTTTTTCCCCGAATTCGCGTTTCATTCCCATTACACAAACTTCTGCAAAATTAGAACTTTGTTCCAAAACTGCTTCTACTTCTTCAGGGAATACTTTTTTACCACCTGATAATACGATCATATTCTTAATACGACCTGTGATATAAATATTTTTTGTTTTAGAATCTATACTTGCGATATCTCCGGTATGTAACCAATTATCTTCATCGATAACTTCTGCTGTTAATTCAGGGCTGTTGTAGTAACCTTTCATAATAGAAGGTCCGCGCAACAATAATTCTCCTGTTGTTTCATCAATTTTAACTTCAAATGAATCTAATGCAGGTCCGATAGATTTCATATCAATATATTTACCTCTATTTACTGCAACAACAGGTGAAGCTTCTGATAAACCATAACCTTGTAAACATACAATACCAAGGCTTTGGAAGAATTCACCAACTTGAGGATCTAATGGAGCTCCACCTGCGATACAACCCCAGAATTCTCCACCGAATTTGTCGTGAATTGGTTTAAACATTTTTCTTCTTGTTTCAAATGGTAAATATTTTGCTACAGCCAAATTAGCTTTTACAATTTTTTGAATCATTGGAGGTTTTTTACTGATTTCTGCTTCTATTGATGATTTTAATAATTTTAAAAATGCAGGAACAGTAACCATGAATTTGATTTTCTTTTCAGACATAACTTCTAAAATATCTTTTGGCTTTAGACTTTGTGTATAGTAAATTGAAAAACCGTGGTTCAAGAATGTAAAGAACCCTACAGTTAATTCAAATAAATGGTTCATTGGAAGAATTGATAATACTCTCATATCATTTTCTGAAGGTAAAATCATTTTCAAAGCTTTTCTTAAATCATGCATTTGTGCAAGCATATTCTTGAATGTGATTTCTACACCTTTTGGGTTTCCTGTCGTACCTGATGTATAAATAATAAATGCAGTTGAACCTAATGCTCTTCGTCTCCATTTAGTATTGTAGTTTTCAGGAAGCGAATATAAGCTTGGCATTTCTGCACATTCGCATGCTGAAGTTTCCATAACAATAATATGCTTGATTGATGATACTTTGGTTTTCAATTCTTTTGCTTTTTCAAGGTTCGCGCTTGATGTTAATAATACCACAGGATTACAATTAGAAAGGATTGACTCCATTTCATAAATTGTTAATTTGTTATCTAAAGGTACAGTAGTTAACCCTGCTAAAACTGAACCAAATACACAAGCACCATATTCCGGTTTTGATTCTGACATAATCGCAAGCTTTTCACCTTTTTCGATTTGCAAATCATTGATTAAATAACAAGCAAGTCTTCTTGATAATAATCCAAGACCTCTGTACGTAAATTCATTCCATCCCCATTTTGATTTCATACCTACTGAAACTTTTTCACAATTTTTGATGGTGATTTCTTCTAATAGAGAAAATACATTTTCAAATTTCATAGCTAATACCTCAATCCCTATAAATAAAAATTTGTTACTTACTAAAAAAATTTTAGACCAAGTACATAATAGCACAAAAAAAGCAGGGATACACCCTGCTTTACAATTATTTATGTTTGATATTAAAACCATCTCCATTCTTGCATAACATCAATACCTTCTGCTGCTGCATTTTGTACTTTTTCAATCATACGTCCTGCAAAGTTTAAATAGCCTTCTAACGAGCCTTTAAAGCCTTTTGCTGCTGTGATATGACCTTTATCAACGTGATAAAGTTCAAAAGTATCATCATTAGATAAAATCTTTACTGCTGTTTTATCTTTTAGTGGAATACTTGTAATTTTTAAATTTCTTTGTTTTGCCATATCTACAAAATAATTTGCACCGATTTTAATACCTTTTACTGCGTCCATTGTGGGGTTCCTTTCGTTTTCTACCTCTGTTGTGTTTACATTAATAGTGCTGAATATAATTATTTGCTTTTATTAGTGTAAATTGTAAAGTTTTGTAATGAAAGGGGGTTAAAAATTAAATTTTCAAGAGTTTATATTAGAATAAATAAAAGCTGACTATGTTATAAGCAAAAGGGATTTAAGATGTTTGTAAATAAGATTTTGTCGACAAGTTATAATAAGGTTTCATTTGGCAGAAAACTTACAAAAAGTGAAGAAATTGATTATAAACAAAATGCGATTACACCTGCTTTAAAATATTTGGGGACGGAAGAAGTTGCGATGATTATTCATGGGACTTGTTTTCCGGAAAATAAAACCTATGATTTGGGGGTAGGTTCACCTTATGGCAATGTTGCGGCAAATTTTATTCCGTTTAAAAAACTTCATGGGTTTAATTCTGATCAACTAGGACCTACAGGTGTTATCCGTAGTGCTCAGGCATATTCTCCTTATAAATCTACGATATCAACAAGGAATTATCTATTTATTGATTTTGAAGAATTAAAAAAAGATGAATATGCGAATATCTTATCGGATAAAGATATTAAATCTATCTTTAACGAAACTGTCAGCAAAGATGAAAATTATGCATATTCAGATTTTTCTGAAGCATTTGCGAATGCAAAATATTGTTTAAAGTTAGCACATAAAAATTATAAAAATAAATTAAATGAGCAAAAGAATTCTTCAAAAAATACGAATGTTTATTTAATTGCACTAAAAAAAGAATTTGATGAATTTAAAGAATTAAAAGGAAATCTTGTACGTAAAGATGCTCTTTTTGATATTTTATCTGATATTAATGGAACAAATGATTTTAATAAATGGAGTGAGCAAGATAAAAATTTACTCAATGATATAAAACATAGAGATGAAAAGGCTATCAAAAGATATAATAAAATAATAGAACGTTCAAAAGATGATTTTGAAGCATATATTTTTGGCCAATTTCTTATTGATAAGCAAATTAAAGCAAATACAAAGCTAAGACAAGATTTAGGATACAAATATATTAGTGATTTTTTGGTAGGTTTTGCAAATTCGGATCATTGGGCAAATCAGGAATTATTTTTAAAGGATTATAAAATGGGCTGTCCTTATGGAGGTAAAGGGAATGGTCCGCAAACTTGGAATATACCGGTTTTAAATCCTAAAAAAATATTTAATGAGGATGGTTCTATTGGTCCTGCCGGTTTATATTTAAAGAAGAAATTAAATGACGCTTTAGAAAATTTTGACAATGTAAGAATTGATCATGCTTTAGGGCTTGTTGATCCGTATATTTATGATGAAAGAACCGTTGAAAAATTCGACGGGAAAATTAATATGTATAAATTCAAAGGTAACAATATTTCGCAAATTCCTGATTTAGATCCTCAAGGTAATTATAAACGAATTTTGCCTGAAATTATTTTACCGACATTAGAAGAACACGGACTAACAAAAGATTCTCCTGTTTGGGAAGATTTGGTTTGTGAAACTCAGATATTTAATCAAATATACCATAATCAACATCAGCTTCCCGGAATAACTCAATTGGAATATGCACGAGGAGAGCATTCACGTCATCCTGAAAATTGGGGACTTGTTGGTTCTCATGATTCTGCTCCGGCGACAGAAATGATAAAAAAAGATTGGATAAAAAATAGTGATTCTTGGAATGTTTTTTACCTTGCCGGATTATTAAATTCTAATCCTAAAAGATCAGATGAAAGAAATGCCTATTGTGAAAAAATCGCTAATAATGATATGGAAAGAATTAAAGCAAAATTTGCAGAATTATTTTTAACTTGCAAAAAAGTTCAAATATCATTTGCAGATTTCTTTGGTATTGATAAAACGTATAATATGGCAGGAACAGAAAACTCTCAAAATTGGAAATTAAGATTAAACAGTGACTATGAAGATGATTATTATAGAAATTTAGCAAGTAATAATCCAACAGCCATTAATATGCCTGAAATTTTAAAAATTGCTGTTCAAGCAAAATCTGACAGAAATAACTTGGATTTTGCGCGGGAAAATCAAACAGATATTTCAAAAGAGAATAATCCGGAAGTTCAAGAACTTATAAATAATTTGGAAAAATATGAGCAAATTTTGAAAGAATAAATAAAGGGCGGGATTTTATAAATCCCGCCCTCATATAATTTATTTATTATAAGCTTCAAACAGCTCTGTTAATAGTTCTTGTCCTTTTATCATAGATTTATAATCTACATATTCACTACTTGAATGCATATTACATACTGTTGCTAACCCAATCAAATAAGGAGAAAACTTTTCGCCTTTTGCATTTTTTTCATTAGCATAAATATGAGTTTCTGCGCCCGCGTGGAATGTAGAAATTTCCGGTTCTAAGCCGATTTTCTTTGCCACGGTTTCAAATAAAATCGGTAAATACTCATCTTCATTTTTCTCAAACATAGGCATTTTTTCTGTAAACACAATAGTTGCAGTTGCTATATTTTCATATTCTTTGTTAAAACCATCAACCGCACCTTGCATTGTTGCAATTAATTCGTTTTCTTTTGCTTTATTAGAACTTCTTATGGAATAAGTTGCGTGAGCATCGGTATTAATAACATTAGTAACATTAATATCACCGGCAGATATTCCACCGAGATTGCATGATGTTATCACTTGTCCATTTTCTGAATAAAAAACACCTTGTGGCATCACCGAAATTAAATCTGCAATTAATTTAGCAGCATTTTCTCTTGATTCATCACCTATGTCATTACCGGAATGGCCGCCTTTTGGTGCATTGATTTTTAAATCAACCATTACATAACTTGCTCCGGCAACCAAACATTGACCTAAGGCATCACTATCTAATACTAAAACATATTTCGAGTTTATTTTTGAAAAATCTGCGTGTTTAATTCCGCTCATTCCACTTTCTTCATCTCGAGTGAATAGAATTTCTAATCCGCCGTGTTTAATATCAGATCTTTTATTTAATTCAGTTGCAAAATATAAAGCGTTAGTAATTCCTGCCTTATCATCCGCACCGAGAGTACGATCATTGGCTTTTATCAAATCGCCATCCAATCTAACAACTATCGGAGAATCATCACCGATTACATCCATGTGTGCAGATAACAATACTGATTCTTTTGTTTCATCAGTTGCCGGAATCTTTATATAAATATTTTTATAATCGTCGGTTTCGCATGATAAATTATTTTCATTGCAGTAATTACAAATCCAATCAATAACTTTATCTTCTTTTAATGATGGTGACGGAATTTCTGCTAATGTACAAAATAAATTTACTAATTTATTTTCTTTTCTCAATTCAACAATATTCATAATACTCTCCAAAATTATTCTTAACGTTTACATAATAACATATTTTCACAGTATTACAATAGAAAAGTATTTAATTTATATCAACAACACAAACCCCGTCGCCGCCTTCAGCTTCTTCACCCGGTCTATATTTTGCGACATAAGGTGAGGTACTCAAAAATTCTCTTACGGCTTGTTTTAATGCGCCTGTACCGTGTCCGTGAATTATACAAACAGGAGTAAGATTAGCTAAACTCGCCTTGTCTAAATATGCTTCAACTTCATCTAAAGCTTCTTCTACTCTATAACCTCTTAAATCTAAAGTTGATGACATTTCTAATCTTCTTAACTCAAATTTTTTGTATGATGTTCCCGGAATTTGAACTTTTGTCGGTGCTTTGTAATTATCATCAATAACAGCCAATTCATCTTTTTTGACCATCATTTTAATATTACCCATATCAACACCCACTCGTTTATTTTTATCAGGTAGTGAAACAATAGTAACTTTTTGGTGCATGTTTTTCAACATAACAATATCACCGACAACAATTTTATCCCAATCTATTTCCAAATATTGTTGCTTGTCGGAGAATTTATCAATTTCACCCCTAAAGCCTTCTTCTAATTTTGCTAATCTGGAATATGCCCTACGTGCAATTTTTTCAGATTTTTCTTTGCGTAATTCATCCAAAATTTGTTTTATTTCGCTGCGAGCTTCCATCATTTCTGCATCAAATTTGTTTTTTATATTCTTAATAGTTTTCTTTTTATCTTTTTTAACTTGGTTTAGATTTTCTTCGTACTCTTTTTTAATTTCTAAAGATTCTTCTTTTATTTCTTGAGCTGCTTCTAAGTTTTTAGATAATTGTTGATGGGTTTCTTGTAGTTTTTCAACAACGGCAACCGTAGGATCTTTTTGGGTAATTAAAATATTTTTAACCTTATTTACGATATCTCTATCAAGTCCCAAATTAGACGCAATAGAAATAGCATTACTTAATCCCGGAATTCCAATCAGAAGCTTGTATGTAGGTTTCAAAGTCTCTGTATTAAATTCTACAGATGCGTTTTTAAAATAATTATTTGTATATTCTAATGCTTTTAACTCGCCATAATGAGTTGTGATAACACTGGTCACCTGTTTTTGTGCTAATTTTTCTAAAATACCTTGTGCTAATACTGCGCCTTCCACCGGATCTGTTCCTGCACAAATCTCATCTAATAATACGAATGTTTCATCATCACTTTGATTAAGAATTTCTATAATATTTGTCATGTGAGATGAAAAAGTTGACAAGCTTTGTAAAATGCTTTGAGAATCTCCAATATCTGCAAACACATTTTTAAACGGATAAACTTTGGCATACGTACAAGGTAAAAACATTCCTGCCCTTGCCATTAAAATAAACAAGCCAATCGTTTTTAACGTAACAGTTTTACCACCAGTGTTTGAACCTGTAATAATCACAGATTTGTAATCTTTTCCTATTTCAAAATTATTAGCGACAACATCCTCACCCAATTTTAACAATAATGGATGTTTCATATTCTCAAAAAAGACTGTTTTTTCTTCAATCAATTCCGGTTCAACCGCCCTTAATCTTACAGCATATCTAGCTTTTGCAAAATGAAAATCAATTTCTGCCATAATCTTTTCGCATAAAACAAGGTCTGGCATATATTCTTTTACTGAATTTGTCAATTCTACCAGTATTCTTATACATTCAGCATGAATTTTTGATTTAACTTCACGAACTTTATTATTTAATGGTACAAGTTGCGTCGGCTCGATATAAAAAGTTTTTGCAGATGCTGAAACATCATGAATAATTCCGGGAACTTTAGTTTTATTTGATGCCATTACTTGAAAAACAACCCTATTATCGCGTTGTGTATAAATATTATCTTGTAAATATTTTGAAAAGCTCGGATTATTTAAAAGTGAATTTACTTGATCTCTAATATTTTGCTCAGTATCTTTTAAAGAGGAATATAATCCTTTTAATTCCGGTGTTGCATTTTGTCTTATATTTAAATTTTCATCAAATGTCGAAAAAATTTTATCTTCTAATTCTTTATCCGCAAACAATCGGCTGCTCAAATCTTTAATTGAAAAATCATCTTGTGAATTTTCAAAAATAAAACGTTTTAAAAGCCTTGAAGATTTCATTGTTTTGGCAATATCATTTAATTCTTGTTCTGTAAGATATGAAACTGCCGCATTATTTTTTATTCTTGTAATATCTGCAATATATTCAGTAGGAGCTTCTTTCGCTAAATCGAGAATATATTTTGCTTCACGAGTTAATTTAATTTGTTCTTGTATTTTATCGAAATTTGATGCTGCAGATAATCGAATACAAAGATTTTTACTTTGCTCAAATTTAGCAAAGTTACTTAATTCTTGTTTGATTTTATCAAATTCTAAAGTCTGATTACTTTTTGATGTGATATCCATAGAAATATATTAACACAAAGATGATTGATCATTTATTGCAAATTTGTCAAAATCAATATCCCTGTTATATAATTGCGGTATGGTTAAAAGTGCTTATATTCATATACCTTTTTGCAAGTCGAAATGTCACTACTGTTCATTTGTGTCATTTAATGAACTTGATTTGAAAACCGTATATCTTGAGGCTTTAAAAAAAGAAATTCAATATTATTACGAAGGTGAGTGTTTGAATACACTTTACTTTGGTGGCGGAACTCCATCTATATTGACTATTGCGGATTTTCAAAAACTACTTTTATTATTTAATACAAATGACAAAACTGAAATTACAACCGAATTAAATCCTGAAAGCGTAGATTATGCTTATTTCCGTGCGTTATATGATTTGGGGATTAAGCGCATTAGTTTAGGTTGTCAAACTTTTGATGACAATATATTAAAACAAATAAACCGTAGACATAATGCAAAACAAGTAATTGAAGCTGTAAGGGCTGCTCAAGTTGCCGGATTTGAAAATATAAGCTTAGATTTTATTTATGGATTGCCAAATCAAACTATTGAGCGATTTTTAAATGATTTAAAAATCGCCGTAGATATAGGGATTCAACATATTTCACTTTACGGTTTAAAAATAGAAGAAGGTTGTCATTTTTATAATAATTTACCTGATAATTTACCTGATGACGATGAGCAGGCTGATATGTATTTAGGTGCTATAGAGCTTTTAACCAAAGACGGATTTGAGCACTATGAAGTAAGTAACTTTTCTTTGCCAAATTATAATTCCAGACATAATTTAACTTATTGGAATAATGAAGAATATTATGGTTTTGGGGTTGCGGCGCATGGGTATCAAAATTCCTCCAGATATGAAAATCAGGAAACTATCGAAGATTATATCAATGCGCCCTATACCAAAAAATCATCAAAGTTGCTCACTAAACAAGAAATTTTAGAAGAAGAAATATTTTTAGGTTTGAGAAAAATGGCAGGTATTGATGTGGCGCAAATCAATCTTAAATACGGAATAGATTTTGAACAAAAATACAATGACATTCTGAAAAAATATAGTAACTTAAACTTATTAACAAAAACTCCGAAAGGCTATGCTTTTACACCTAACGGAGTTCTTGTAAGTAATGTAATTCTTGCGGATTTTATTGAAAAATAGAAATCGGTGTATAGATTAATAATTTATCAAGGGGTAAATGCAGTTTCATTTAATTAGTAATAGTAATAACGATGACGCATGTAATACAACTGTTGATGTTGAATAGCATTTTGTCTTTGTTGTTCATAAATCATTTGTTGTTGTAACTGGTTTTGTCGTTGTTGTTCTATTACTAATGCGTTTTGAGCTTGCAATTGTTGCATTTGATAAAATTCGTTTTTTTTATTTTGAATAAAATTATTGCAATCTTGGCTCAAAGAATTAAAAGCATTAGTCAATTGTTGTCCTTTGTATTTTGTAATGTATATATTGGCATTTTTGAAAAATTTATCTTGTTCTACTAAAACATCACTAATTTGTACACCCTGAGGGAGTTGTTCCAAAACGTCATTCCAATTTGGAATTTTTATAAATTGATTCTTCAACACAGAGTTAACTTTTTTATTTAATTTATCTTGTTCAATTTTAGCAATTTGGGAATTTGTAGCCATAATAGCTTCATTTTCGGAAGATGAATTACGAGCTTTGTATAAGTAATTTAATTTGATATCTTGGTTAGAAGATGTGGTTGCAACACGCATATAATTAGTATAATTTGGAGTCTCTTTTGCTAATATTAATGCGTATTTATTAGCTTCCGTGAAATTTTTTAACTTATAATTGCACAAAAAGAACAACTCTTTATCTGCATAAGATAATATTTTTATAGATTTTAAAGAATTTAAAGATTGTTGGTATGAATTTAAATTATAATAGCATTCCGCAATAGAACGAAAAATAGTATCATCATTTACGCTTTCAAACATTTTGTAATAATTCAGAGCCTGCCCATATTGGCCGGTTGCAAAAAATAAAACAGCTAAATTATAGTTGATGTCTGTAGCTTCAATAATAGGTGTTTTTTTGTTCAAATCTTTAATTTCAACTAAAATTCTCAACGCGCCTGCTATATCTTGTTGCTTGAGTAAATAGTCAAAATACTGCAATTTTATTGGGATAAAATTCGGCATTTTTTCTTCTGCGTTTACCCATTTATTTTTTGCAATATCTTTTTGAGCTTTTTTAATGTTTTTATAAGTTTTTTCGTCATTATCAGGCGCTGATTTTAAATACATTTTTTCAGCTTTTTTATCTAACCCTACATATCGCGCTACCAAATTTTTGCTATCGTATTGGTATAAGCTGTATGGCATCTGAAACTCAAGCCCTTGAGGCGCAAGAGGTTCTTTATACACCGTATTTTGTGTAGTGAACAAAAACGAATTCCCTTCAATAGAAAAGGCAAAATTAGGCAAATTCAAAATTAATGAAATTACAAAAATCGGTATAATCTTTTTCATGACTTTATTCTCCTTTATACTATTAAAGAATTTTGGAGTAAATTTGTTCAATATTTTCTAAAAAAGATTTTTTACCAAAAATACTTTCAATCTCATCAATGGACAAAAGTGCTATAACATCAGCATCTTTTAACAAATTTGCTTTAAAATCTCCATCATTTTGAAAAGCATCTAAAGCATTGCGTTGAACAATCACATAAGCTTGCTCACGAGTTAAACCCTTCTCAACTAATGATAATAAAACTTTTTGAGAGAAAACTATACCGCCAAATTTGTCAGTATTTTTCAACATATTATCTTGATGCACAACAATATTTTCCATAACTCCGTTAAAACGAGTCAACATGAAATCTACAAGAGTTAAACTATCAGGAAAAATTATACGCTCAGCAGAACTATGCGAAATATCTCGTTCATGCCATAGTGTAATATTTTCTAATGCAACTATAGAATTTGCTCTTACAACTCTTGCCAAACCACATAAATTTTCACTTAACACAGGGTTTTTCTTATGAGGCATTGCAGAAGAACCCTTTTGGCCTTTTGCAAAACCTTCTTCTAATTCTAAAACTTCAGTACGTTGAAGATGTCTGATTTCTGTTGCGAATTGTTCAATTACACTCGCAATAAGTGCTAATGATTGCATGAAGTAAGCATGGTAATCTCTTGCTATAATTTGAGTGGAAATTTTTGCAGGTTTTAATCCTAAGTTTTCACAAGTGATTTCTTCAATTTCCGGTGAAATGTTACTATATGTACCTACCGGTCCGGATATTTGACCGACTCGGATTTGTTCTAATGCGTGAATAAAGTTTTCTCGTTGTCGAATTAAAATATCAATCCAAGAACAAAGTTTTATTCCAAAAGTCATTACTTCTGCATGAATTCCGTGAGAACGTCCTATACAAATAGTGTTTTTATGTTCTTTTGCTAAATTTTTAAGAGTTTGAATGGTTTTATCCAAACCTTCTAAAATAAGTTCTCCGCTGTCTTTAATTTGTAAAGCAAAAGCTGTATCTATAACATCAGAGCTTGTCATTCCGACATGAACGTATCTGCCTAAATCACCTATGCTTTCGTTTACACAAGTTAAAAATGCAATAACATCGTGGCGAACTTCTTTTTCGATTTCATCAATTCGTTCGATAGAAAAACTGGCTTTTTGTCGGATTTCATCAGCTATACTTTGAGGAATTATACCCTTTTTAGCATAAGCATCACATACTGCCAGTTCCACTTGTAAGTAATAATCAAATTTGGAATTTAATTCCCAAATTTTTGCCATTTGTTTTCGTGAATATCTTTCAATCATACATTTATAATACCATAAATATCTTTTTTTCTTAAAATTGTTTCATAAAAGGTTTATAATTTATTGAAAATAAACATGTTTATGGGATAATTTTACATGAGGCTAAATGTAAAATAGCGATGTAGATATAGATAAAAAAAGGAAAAAGAAAAATGGCTAGAAAAACTCCATTGGAAAAAATTAGAAACATTGGTATTGCAGCCCACATCGACGCTGGTAAAACAACTACAACAGAACGTATTTTGTTTTACACAGGTAAAACTCACAAAATCGGTGAGACTCACGATGGTGCAGCAGTAACAGACTTTATGGAACAAGAAAAAGAACGTGGTATTACAATCCAATCAGCAGCTGTAACTGCTTCTTGGCAAGGTCACCAAATTAATATCATTGATACACCGGGTCACGTTGACTTTACTATTGAAGTTGAACGTTCATTACGTGTATTAGACGGTGTTGTTGCAGTATTTTGTGCGGTTGGTGGTGTTCAATCACAATCTGAAACAGTTTGGAGACAAGCTAACAGATACGAAGTACCTCGTATGGTATTCGTTAACAAAATGGATAGAACAGGTGCTGACTTCTATAGAGTTGTTGAACAATTAAAAACAAGATTGAATGCAAATGCAGTTCCTATTCAATTACCTATCGGAGCTGAAGACAATTTCTCCGGTATCGTTGACTTGTTCGAAATGAAAGCTCATATCTATACTAACGATTTAGGTACAGATATTAAAGTTGAAGAAATTCCTGCTGAATTAGCAGATAAAGCTAGAGAATACAGAGAAGCTATGGTTGAAGCTATTGCATCTGAAGATGATACTTTAATGGAAAAATTCTTCGAAGATCCTGATTCAATCACTGTTGATGAATTAAAAGCAGCATTGAGAAAAGCTGTTTGTGATAACAAAATCGTTCCGGTTAACTGCGGTACAGCTTTCAAAAACAAAGGTGTTCAATTGTTGTTAAACAACGTTGTTTCTTATATGCCATCTCCGGTTGATGTTAAAGCTATTGAAGGTGAATTGGAAGACGGCACAAAAACTGAAAGACATTCTTCAGACTCTGAACCATTCTCAGCACTTTCATTCAAAGTTATGACAGACCCATTCGTTGGTCGTTTAACATTCTTGAGAGTATATTCAGGTATTATTACATCTGGTTCATACGTATTGAACTCAACTAACGGTAAAAAAGAACGTATTTCAAGATTGGTTCGTATGTATGCAGATCAAAGACAAGAAGAAACTGAAGTATACGCTGGTGATATCTGTGCAGCAGTTGGTTTGAAAGACACTACTACAGGTGATACTTTATGTGATGAAAAAGCACCTATCATCTTAGAAAGAATGACTTTCCCTGAACCTGTTATCTCTGTTGCTATTGAACCAAAAACAAAAGCTGACCAAGATAAAATGGGTATTGCTCTTCAAAAACTTGCAGAAGAAGATCCATCTTTCAGAGTTAAATCTGATGAAGAAACAGGTCAAACAATTATTTCTGGTATGGGCGAACTTCACTTAGATATCATTGTTGACCGTATGTTAAGAGAATTTAAAGTTGAAGCTAACATCGGTAAACCACAAGTTGCTTACCGTGAAACTATCCGTGGTAATGCTGAACAAGACTCTAAATTTGCTCGTCAATCAGGTGGTAAAGGTCAATATGGTCACGTTAAAATCAGAATTTCACCTGCTGAAGAAAATGCCGGTTTTGTATTCGAAAACAAAATCGTTGGTGGTGCTATTCCTAAAGAATATATCGAACCTGCAAGAAAAGGTATGGAAGAAGCTCTTGAAGGCGGTATCTTAGCTGGTTATCCGATGATCGATGTTAAAGTTGAACTTTACGATGGTTCATACCACGAAGTCGACTCTTCAGAAATGGCGTTCAAAATTGCCGGTTCTATGGCGATTAAAGAAGGTACAAGAAAAGCTCAACCTTGTATCTTAGAACCTATGATGAAAGTTGAAATCGAAATTCCTGAAGAATTTACAGGTACTATCATCGGTGATATCTCAAGACGTCGTGGTAGAGTTGAAGGTCAAGAACCTTTAGGTAACACAGGTAACGTAATCGTAAGAAGTTTGGTTCCATTGGCTAACATGTTCGGTTACGCTACTGACTTGAGATCTAATACTCAAGGTCGTGGTACTTTCTCTATGGAATTCAAATGCTATGAACAAGTTCCTAGAAACATTGAAGAAGAAATTATTTCTAAATCTGGAGCTTCTAAATCATAGTTTCCAATAATATATATGAAAATCGGTGTTAATATTAACACCGATTTTTTTATGAGAATAAGAGTTAAGGTAAAAATTTTTCTATTTACCTCCGCCGCCACCTCCGTAGGCAAATCCGTTTTTGATTGCTGCATTTAACATTTTTGTCCATGAATTTTCATAAGCTTGAATTTCATTTAATTGTGTTTCTAAACATTCTTTTTCTAGTTCTAGTTGAGATTCCCAGTTAGTTAGATTTGCCATCTCAAATTCGTGATCGCTTTGTAAAATAACTAGCATTTCTGAGTATTCATCTGTACCATACCCGAATTCTTCGTCATAATATAAAGCACTTAATTGGGCATTATATTCTTGTTGTTTTGTTGCTTGCGTTTTTGTCGCTGCTAATTGTTTCATTTGAATATCAGATAATTTTGCTGTAACCATGCTTTTTTGCTTTACGTAAAAGCATAACATTTCGTGAAAATTTGATACTGCCATAACTCTTGTCCTCTTATTTAGTTCTCTCTCAAATATATAAAGTATATTAATTTTGCCAAATTTCAGTAAATGTATTTTCTGTAACATTTTTTAACATTTGATAAGTTTTTAATGTTTGCCCTCTTTTTTCTAGTGAAATTTTTTGTTGTGTAATGTGTTATCCTCTTTACTTTTGTCTTTGTGTGGTGTCTACTAATAGTAGGTAGGGATAAATGTCGATATTAAAAGTTAGTCAAGGTGCGACTTCATTAACCGAAAAAATACTAAAAAATAAGACATTGCTAAATACATTAGCAAAAGTATCTGAGCATGGGACAACGTTTTCTGCAACAACTGCGCTTGTAATGTCTACTGCTGTTAGACCTTTGGCAATATATTCTACCCCTGACGTCGAAAAAGAGAACAAACAATATGCTATGGCTAATTCTATTTGTTCCGGTTTGATAAAATTTGGTATGATTGAGGCTGTTGCCTTGCCAATTGAATATGCGGTAAAAAAAATAGATAATAATCCTGAAAAATATTTAAAATCACAAACTGTTAAAAATTTAACTTCCGGAGTAAATGATTTGGCTACTGCAAGATCGTATAAATTGCTTACTCAAATTATAAAGCTTAGTACAGGGTTTATAACAGCAATTCCTAAATCTATGTTAACAATTGTGCTTATACCTATTTTGATGGACAAAATGTTTTTTAGGAAAAGTCCTGCAATTTCTAATAATAAACAAATTATACCTCAGCTTGAAAATGGGAATAAAATTTCATTTACCGGATATTTGCCAAAATCTATAGCTAAAATTATAGACAATAAGTCAATACAAAATTTTGCAAAGAATTATCAAAATAAAGATAATGATATACCAAAACACATAACAGTAGCGACAGACTTGTTATTAACCGGTTCTTTTGCTTATCAAACAAATAAAAGTGATAAAATTAAAGAAAATCGTAAAAAAGTTTTGATATATAATAATTGGATTTCAACGGGGATTACAATTATCGGGGGATATTTTGCAGATAGTCTTGTTAAAAAGGGTACTTCAAATATTATAGATAAATTTAAACAAATTCATCATGCTGATCCAAGGTTAGGTAAATATATAGAAGGTATAAATATATTGCGTCCTGCTGTGATTTTTGCGGGAATTTATTATGGTTTATTACCTATAATTTCCACTTATACAGCCGAAAAACTTGATAAATATATTAAAAAGCATTCTAAATAAAATTATATGAGAGAAATACTAGATAATTCAAATGAAATAAAACAGATGAAATCAGTTATTTCAAACTTGGTTCATGATTTAAAAAATGCAACTCAAGCACAAAAAATAACTATTGATTTATTGTATAAGGGTTCTTTTGGCCCTTTAAATTCAGAACAAAAAACAATGTTGGGTTATATGTCTGAAAGTGTAGATTATATGAATTCTTTACTTTATTCAGTGATGAGTTTTTATACGAAAGATGTGGTGGAAAATTCTTTAAACAAAACTGAGTTCGATATGGTTGATTTGTTACAAGTTTGTATAAATGAAATTTCCGGACCAATTGAGCAAAAGCAAATAAAAATAAGGTTTAATATTCCAATAGGCTTTAATGGTTTGATATGTGCTGATCATATTCAATTGCGTAGAGTTTTTGGAAACTTATTAAATAATGCGATAAATTATTCTTTGGATAATACTGAATTAAAAATATGTATAAAAACTATTGCAGATAAATTTATATTGAGTTTTTCTAATGAGGTTGATATAGCACTTAATTCAACTGTAAATACGGGATGGGGGCTGGGTTTAAGTATATGTGAACAAATTATTAAAGAGCATAACGGAAGTTTTAGTTATGAGAAAAAACGGTGTGAATTTGTTTGTACTATTGAATTACCCGTGGGCTAAATTATTTCAAGGTTACAAAAATCTTTATACTGGCAATACTGACAAGGGCGTTTGTTTTTGTCACGATTTTGTATTGGTTCAAACTTATATTGTTTAATACTTTGAATTGCTGTTTTGAATTTTTCTACAACCGCTTCACATTCTTCTTCTGTAATTTGTAATGTTAAATTTTTTTCAAATTCTTCAGGAAAAATGAATGTTGTTTCTTTAACTTTTTCGCCTGTTGCTTTTTCGAAATAATATTTATACAAAACTATTTGATTATAATAATCTTCGTGCTCTCCGTTTGGACAAATTATTTTAGCTGATTTTGCGCTTCCTGTTTTGTAATCAATAATTGAATATGTCCCGTCAGGATTTTTATCAATTCTATCCATTATACCCTCAAACTTAACTTCATCTAATTCTAGTTTGTATTTAGTTTCAGTTTGATAAAGCATTGAAATCGGTGTCGCGCAAAGTGATGGATAAAATTCTTCAAGGGCCTTTATTCCTCTTTGTTCAAGGATTTCCCTTTGATTATAATCAGATAATGGTCGTTTTGATAATTCTTTTTTAAACTCGTTTATGAAAGCTTCTTTTTCAGGATATTGGTTATGTTCTTTTGCGTAAGTCGTTACAAATTCACATGCTTTGTGAACGGCTATGCCATAATTTTTAGCGTTAGGATTGCCACTTTTTGATTCTAAATTTAAAACATAATTATAAAGATATTGTCTTGGGCAATTTAAATAAGTGTTGATGGATGAAGGTGAGAATGATTTGTTTTCAAGCTCGGTGTCAATAGTTGTGCAAAACTCTTTTTCATAATCATAGTCACGTTTAACAATTGATTTTTGAATTTGTGCCCAAAAAGAAGTTTCGTCATAAATAAACGGTTCTGTTTCTTTTTCGTACAAATCTTGCATTGGAATAATAAATTGTGCCGGGTTTTGATTTTTTTTGTTTGCGCTTTGAACATAAGACAATCTTAATGTATGCTTAGCTCTTGTCATTCCAACATATAAAACTTTTATACAATCAACAAGTTTTGCGGATTTTCGTTCATCTTCGGTTTTATATTGTTCTAAATCCAAAGGTACATCGTAGCGTCCCAATTCTTTTTTCTTTTCCCAGTTTGTGTCAAGTAGCGTAGGCATATAAACGTATTCAAATTCGCGTCCTTTTGCTGAATAATATGTCGATAATTGAACGGCATTAAGTGTTACCGGTGCTTTTTCTGTTAGAATTTCGATATCTTCTTTTAGTGCTATTCCCAAATATTCTACAAAATCTTCAAGTGAGATGGTTTTGCTAATATCTGAAAATGCGACTGCTTCATCAATTAATCTTTTAAGTCCGGCGATATTTTCGGTACGATTTATTTCCGAGTTTAAATAGTAATCAAAAATACCTGTTTTTGCGCCGATTTCAAGTACAACGTTTTTTAGTGTTTCATTGGTTTTGTATTGTTGTAAATAATCATATACTTGCACAAACTTTTCGATTTTATCAAAATCAAGAAATTCATCTTTGTTTACGCTTTTAATTGCATCAATTATTGATTTTACTGATGAACGTTTTTCATATAGTTTTGTGTAATCTTTCGGGTTAATGTTGAATGGTTGCATTAGCAAAAGTTTAAAAACTTTATCAGAATGTAATTCAGGGTTTGTCAGCATTTGCATGTAATAAAATAATGCGACAGATGATTTTATTGAGAAAATGTTTTTCCCGTCTTTGAGTTCGTAAGGTATATTTCTGTCTTTTAGAAGTTGTGCAAATGTTGCCAATTCGGCGTGAGATTTAGCTAATATAGCGATTTCTGAAAGTTTTTTATCTCCACTGCTATTTTTTGGACATTCTGAAGAATTTATAAGTTTTTCTATTTCGTCCGCGATTTCGTTGTATTCTTGTAGGACATCTGCGTATTTATAGCATCTGACTTTTTTGTTTAATTCAGACAGTTTAGGATTTTTTGCTATCAGATTTTTGTTTATTTGGTAATGCGCAAAGAGGGGATTAGCTTCAAGTCTGGTATTATCTTGTATTGCGACTTGTCTTGCTACGTCAAGAATGTTTTGAGTGGAGCGCATATTTTCGTTTAGACAAATTACTTGAGTTTGAGGAAATTCCTTTAAAAACCTTTCAATGGTATCAAGTTTTGCGCCTTGAAAACTGTAAATTATTTGATCGTCATCTCCTACAACAAAAACATTTTCACTTTTTAATGCTTTTGTTAATTCAAAAACGATGGTATTTTGAGCTTTGTTGGTGTCTTGATATTCGTCAACTAAAATATATTCATAATTGTTTGCTATTTTTTCCAAAAATGAAGGGCTTTGACTGAATTTGTTTATTACAAATCCTATCATATCGTTAAAATCAAGATATTTGTTTTTTTGCATTTTCTGTTGGTAAAGCTCGTAGAAATCCCATAATTCAACCGCTTTTGCAATTCTTTCTTCGTGTTCTTGTATATCTTTTATGAGAGTTTTCGTTCTGGTATCGCCTGATTTTATTTTTTCTTCGAGTTTTGCTTTATCTTTAATGAGTTTAGGTTCCCAATCAGGGTTATGCTTAATATTATTAAAATATTCTTCTTTTGTGTATTGGTTTCTTTTTATTGTTTCAATACGCTTGACTATGATGTTAATATATGGATATGGGTCATTGTTAGCGTTTCTGAAAGCTTTTGGATTAAGTTCTTCAATACATTCTTTTATAAATGCACGAGAAATTGCTTCTGATATGATTTTGAAGTTTTCCGGTATGTCAAAATCTTCGGAATTATTTTCTATGACTTCGTAGCAAAATCCGTGGTAAGTGTATATATTAACACCGGTGTTAATTTTGTTTAATTCTTTTTCAAGTCGTACTTTCATTTCGTTTGCAGCGGCTTCTGTGAAGGTTAAACAAAGGATTTTTTCGGGATTTATTCCACGTAAAATCATTTCTTTAATTCGTTGAATAATTGTAAAGGTCTTACCTGTTCCGGGGCCTGCTAAAACAAGGTATTTACCATCAATATTATCTATACATTTTTGTTGCATTGCGTTTGGTTTAATCTCTGTTTTAGTCATATTTCCCCCGTGTTAATTCTTTTCACAATTATATACTCAATTTGATAATTTTTAAAGATAATTTTTCGTAACGTTTTGTAATATTTCCTCTTAATTTAGCAATAATTATTTTTAGGTTCTTTATATAAGTATCGTGAATTAGTAAAGAAAGGAATATTATAATGTTAACTGTTACTTCCGTTCAAAATCAGTCAAATGTTAATTTTACATCAAAGCTTAGATTAGCTAAAGATATTGTTGATAGAGCTCGTTGGGAAAGAATTGCTGATGAGTTTTCAAAAGCTACAAAAAATTCGAATTATGAATTTGATGTTTCATATAACGGTAAAGTTTTGGATATAGAAAGCTCGGTTTATGATCCGAAAAGAAAAGATGTTTACGAGCATGGAATTGAGTTTTTCGATTACGGCACAGAAAGATTGATGAAATTGAAAGACTCCAGTATCGTTAAAAAGCTTGTAAAACTGCAAAATATCTATAAACATATCGATAAAGTTTATGTTGATATGGTGGAATGTATGGAAAAATTGGGAAAATCTGATAAATATGGTACATTAGATGAACATTATGATAATATTTTCTGGGCGATGTTAAAGAAAAAATCAGCAGATTTAAAAGCTGCGTTGGAAAATGATAATATTTTGGGATTATCAAAATCTCGTTATGATTAAAAAGAAATACTATTGGCAACGGTTATAATAATATTCCTGAAATTTTTGTTAGTATAAAAATTTTTGAAAAATCATAACAGTTCTTGTGGAATATGCGGAAATTCTTGTGCTAATTTTTTTCCTTGGCGAGAATATTTATTTTGAGCTGTTTTAGCCTTTTTTTCGGCTTCTATTTCAATATAATTATTTTTATATTTTTCGTAATCTTCTTTGTAAGTTACGTAATTATCAATTGCGTCGGTACATTTATCAGCTTCGGCTTGAAGAGATTTGTTTTTCTCAGGAATTGGGCCAAAGGTCTCATAAACGTATCTTTGCCAAGGTGTTGCGCCGGCGTAGTTTCTGGCATCTAAGTAGTATTGCCATCCGTGTTCGACTTCGTGGCGTGCAGTTCCAATTAGCTTTATTTTGGATTTAAGAGTATAAAGTTTGTTAAAGTTTATAGAACCGTCAGAAGCTATAAAGCAGGCACTTAATTGGTTTACTTCATCATCAGGAGGAATGTAATCCGTATCTATTGTGATTCCTGTAGTATCGATTTTTCTATCTTTTAGAAATTTCTTTGTAATAGGTGTTTTTGCCGATTCTATATCTAATGCTCTATACGTAATAAAAGAATCGTTTTTAGGAAACTTCACGTTATCTTCAAATATTGTATTTGGGTTTATTCGATACTCTTTGTCGGTTTCAAAATATAATAGTTTGTATGTGTTATTTTTTAGTTTTTTTGCTAATAGATGTGGATATTCAATAAACCTGTGAAAAAGTTTTCCGGTTTTGTCAAAAAAATCTACACTGGTTTTTGATAATATTTTTATCCCTGAATTAATGTTTTGCGACAAATGTTCGGTTTCTGTTTTTATTAAATCCCAAAAATATGTTTTTAAACCAAGTTCAGCATATTGTTTTTGGAAGTCTTTGTAGGCAGTTAGATATTCTCTTTCTAATATAAATTGCCGTTTTGTTGTAGATTCAATAAATTCGTCTTCTCCGATGGTATGGTTTTGTCTGTTATATAAAACATTTTTGTAAGGCTTGTCTGAATAGTCGAATGCGCGTTCTATAATTTCCCCGTTTGGGTCTTTGAATGTAGTTATTTTTCGTTGTTTATTTGTTCCATATTTCCCGACAACAATTTCATCTACTCTATGTGGGAATTCTTTTGATATGCGCAATGCATCACCATTGTATTTTGCGTACAACATGTTTGTGCATTTTGATATTAAATAATATTCTCGTGCCATGTTTGCATCAAACCCCGTAAATAAAAATTTTTGCTATAGATTTATTATATTATAACAATTCGCCGTTTACAAAATCTTTTGTAATAGTGTAATCATCTGTTAAGTTTGGTTTTATGTCTGCAGTTATTTTGTTTTTATTTTTAAAGTTGAGGGCTAATTCTGTCGGGATAGTCAAAACATAATTAGTTAAATAATATTTGCCGTTCGCATCTATTATTCCTATAATATCACTATTTAAATAATCAAATAATGTAGTTTGTGGCATATTGTTTTCAATTATTTGGACTCGTTCAAGAAATTCATTATCCGGTTTTTGTTTTAGTGTTCTGTTGATTTTTTCCGTCATATTAATTCTTGTTGATAAAGAATTTTTATACAATGTTTTGTATTTATGTAAATACGTTTTTATTTGTTTTTTATTTGAAATATACATTTGCCTGTTTTCAAAGTCCGCTTCATACACTTTTTTTAGTTTTTTTATTGTTTCTGCAAAAATTTCATTCAAGTCTGAAACTTTGAACCCTTCAAATCCTTCTTGTTCGTCCTTTATTGCTCTTGGCAAAATAGACATTTTGCCATCAAGTTTGTACAATAATGGTGTAAATGTGTATAATACATTAGCCATTCTTGTTGTGTACAAGTCACGTAATTTTTCTGAGGAAGGTTCATTTCCTATTTTTTTGAAAAATACAGATTTTGTATTAAGTGCGTGGAATGGGTTAAATGAAATGTTTATTTGATAAATATTGTCGTGGTTATCACCTAAGCTACAAAAATAATCGACATACTTTTCTGCTCTTTCTTGTAGTTTTATGTTTTTTGGTGACCATCCGGCAGTGTCAAAAATTACAGGTGTATTAAGCGAGTTATAAAGTCTTTGGCTAATATCTATGAAATCGTGTTCAATCCCGTATTTGTCTGTAATCGCAATATCAATACAGTCGGAATCGTGAAATGGCGTTAGATAGTTCGTTCTGTCACTGCTTATGCCTCTTGCGTTAAATCCAAGTCTTGAATTGAGTTCTTTTATCCCGTTAGTCAAATTAGTGAAATCTTCCCAATCCATTTTGTTGATTTGGTTTTCTTTTTTTAGGTGGGGTGGTCTGGCATCTGCATAACAGTGTGAGCAATTGTTATAACAGCCTCTGTTTGTAGCAACTTCTGACAGTGTACTTAATAAGAAAGCTATTTCTTTTATGGATAAACCTTCAAATATCTCTATCCCATCTTGTATCCCTTCCAGCTCGTCTAAGTCAAAGTCATATAGATTTATCGGTCTGTAAGTTATGGCGGATTTGATGTTTTCAAGATTGTTGCTCAAGTAATCTCGAGCATTATGGAAGGCTTCAGATTTTGGGGCCAAATTGCCAAAATGTATATTGCAATATGCTCTATTAAATATGCATTCCGGAGTGGATTCTTTTCCGGATGTATTAATAGAATCCTTGGTTGTTGCCAAAGTCTGTTTGTTCTTGTTTACAATTGTCGGGTAAATTTGTTTGAAAATTTGAGAAGATTGAATATTCATATTTGTTTTAAAACCCGAGAATATGAATTTTGCTAGTTTATAACTTATTGTAACGAAAAAAGACGGGTCGAATATCTTACGACCCGTAATTATTGACACAAATAAAATTTATTATGCTTGGGTAAATACTTTTGCATCGTTTGGTTTGATGGCGTTAGTTTTTAATCCGTCAGAACCGATTACATCGCATTTTGGCGGTTCGTGAGCAATGTTTTGCATTAAATCATTGCCGAATACTACTTGAGCTAAATTATAAAGCATTCTTTGTGGCAAAGTTGTTAAATTTGTCATCGCTGTATCCGGTAGATTGTATTGAGTATACATATCCACTCCGGGTTTGCTATTTAATTGTACTCCGCCAAATTGTTGCATTTATTTTTGCCTTTCCTGTTGTTATCCGACTAAAATTGTTGTACAGCACCCGCCTGTTTGATTTCCGTCTAAGTCATAGGCAACCATTCTGCCGACCGCAGGAATTTGAGAATAAGTTATTCCTTTTTGATCAGTGAAGCTTTTGTTTGGATCAGTTACAGCATCTTGTAACGCTAAGTTAACGTTGTCGCAAAATCCTAAAGCTTCCCACATTGGTCTGAACGAGCTATAATCTTGTGGCCTTAGTTTTAAAAACGCCAGTGTATCTCTGATGATACTCCGAGTTTCCGGATTTGTTTTGTTAATGTTGAGGTCCGTATTAACATATCCTTGTCCGGAGCTTGTAGCTGTTCTATTAATCGCGTCTATGGGTCTTTGGTGTGTCATATCGAATCAATCCTTAAAATAAATACTCTGCTCTTGTATATATAAAGTATATACCTTGCAAAAAATTGCCTTTTAAAGAATATTTATATTAATATTTTGTAACATATTTAGTTTGTCATTAATATAAAACCCATTTTTTAGCCAAATGCACTTCAGAACCCGTAATATTAAGTTTTGTAAAGTGTAAAATGTACACTATTATTACTCTTTCGGGGAATTGAAAAATTTATTAAAAGATATTATTGACATATAAATTTTCTTATGCAATAATAAGTACATAAGATTTAAGTGTAGTCGAAACACTAAATATAAATAGTTCATTAACCCCAAAAACATATAAACTCCTAAATAATAAACACTAAAAGAGACCATTAGGATGCAGAAAACGACCCACTCACTCGTGAGTGGTTTTTTTTATGTGTTGAATATAATAATTTATTTATTATTTGCTTAAATTTTTTCGCGTAAATTGTGAATTATTAAAAAACGTTACAATTTTGCTAGATTTTAAACAATATGTTAATTTGTTAGTGAAAGGATTAGGTATGAAAAATATTATTATTTACACAGATAAAAAATCTTCTGCCATCGCTGATGTGATTTCATCTATTGAAGATGTTAATGTGCGTTTAGAAGATTCTGCTAATTTAAAAGATTATGAAACTTTAAATCCGGGTGTTATTGTTGTGGAAAGTGTACCGGATATTAAAGATGTTTTGATGGTTACAAAATTCAAGTTCCCGATTTTATTTATTGGAGAAACTTTTAAAGGTACAACAGTTCGTGCTGTTGCGTTTGATTATGTAAAGGCTCCTGTTGATAATCAGGAATTGGTTATTCGTGTTAAAACTTTATTAAAAATCAGAGAATTACGCGATAAATTAAGAACTTTATCTACAACAGATGAATTGACAGGTTTGCATAACAGAAAATATTTGCTTGAGCGTATGGAACAAGAAATTTCTCGTTCAAAACGTTATGGTAATGCTCTTTCTGTATTGTTATTTGACTTAGACTTTTTCAAAGTTGTAAATGATATTTATGGTTATGAATGGGGCGATGTGTTATTACGTTCTATTGCGGATAAATTAAAACAACTCATCAGAAAAGAAGATATTATTACTCGTTATGGTGATGAAGAATTTATTGTTGTTCTTCCAAATACATCTGAAGATAATGCATTTTTATTTGCAGAACGTTTTAGAAAAGATATTGAAAAAATGGAATTTATTCCGGCTGGTGAAGAAGAACGTCATCCGATTACAATTTCAGGCGGTATTGCAACATTCCCTTGTATTCCTGATGCGGAAGAAGATGCTAATACTATCATTCGCTACGCGGAACACGCATTATATAATGCTAAAAAACGTGGTAAAAATAAAATTGTTCAATTCTCCCAACTTAATTTGGGCGAAAATTAATAATCCTGCGGGATTTAAAACAATTCCTTTCTGAACACTTACATAGTGTAAATCTGGTTAATAGGCGGTTTTTCAATCGCCTTTTTTATTTTGATATTAGCCTAAGTGTCTATGTAAAAATCGTTATTAATATCTTGAAATCTTTGATTTATTTTGTTATATTTATTTTGGTGTTTAAATATAGGAGATTTATTTATGGAAACATTCAAAAAATGTTTAGTGGAGTTTATTGGTGCCTTTTTCTTGGTATTTACTGTAGGTTTAACTGCTTTGATGCCGAGTAATGGTTTAATTGCGGCGGTTGCAATTGGTTTTGTGCTTATGGTTATGGTTTATGCAGGTGGTTATATTTCAGGAGGGCATTATAACCCTGCGGTATCTCTTGCTGCCACTGTGCGTGGAGCTTTGACAGTTAAAGATTGTATACTTTATATGATTGCTCAATTTGTTGCAGGTTTTGCTGCCGCAGGTTTGGTTGTTTATTTGGCAGGTGGTGCTGTTGAAGCTGCAGGTTGTCCGTTTGCCTTGTCGCATCTTATTATAGGTGAATTTTTATTTACGTTTGCATTGTGTTATGTCGTATTAACTACTGCAACTTCAAAAGCTGCAAATAATTCTTATTATGGTTTAGCTATTGGTAGCACTGTAATTGTAGGTGCATTTGTTGTAGGTGGTGTTTTATGTTTTGGAGCATTTAATCCTGCAGTTGCGGTTGGTTTAATGTCTTTAAAAATCGCTTGTACCGGTGCTACGCTTATTACTATTGCTACAAATCTTGTGGCAGGTGTTGCGGCTGCTCTTGTTTATAAATTGGTTGATAGTGACAATTAATTTATAATCATAAGATAATGAAAAGAGATGAAGTTTTTTTAACTCATCTCTTTTTTACTAGCAAATTTATTTTTTAGGGGTTTTATATGATTACAAAACTTAAAAAAATATTGTAGTAATCTGCATTAAGTTTTATAATATTATCTATCTGTTAGTGTGTATAATGAAAGGAATTAAAATGGCTGCAATTGAAGAAATGACATACTCTCAACTTGAACGAGCAATCAACCCGACACATGACATTAAATTATTTTCAGGACGTTCAAATCCAAGATTGGCGCAAGAAATTGCTGATTATTTAGGTACTACTGTTGGACCAATGGTTGTTAAAAATTTTGCTGACGGTGAAATTTATGTTCAGGTAAAAGAAAGTGTGCGTGGAGATGATGTGTTTATCATTCAGCCGGTTTGCAATCCTGTAAATGAAAATTTGATGGAATTGTTAATTATAATTGATGCGTTCAAACGTGCAAGTGCTAAAACAATTACAGCAGTTATTCCTTATTATGGTTATGCTAGACAAGATAGAAAAACTTCTGGGCGTGAGGCTATTACTGCAAAATTAGTTGCAGATTTGTTGACTACGGCAGGTGCTGACAGAGTATTGGCTATGGATTTGCATACAGGCCAAATTCAAGGTTTCTTTAATATTTTAGTTGACCATATTTTTGCAACAAATGTAATTGTTAATTACATTAAAGATTTGAATATCAATCCTGATGATATGGTTGCAGTTTCGCCTGATATGGGTGGCGCTAACAGAACTCGTCATTTTGCTAAAAAATTAGGCTGTCCAATTGCAATTATTGATAAAAGACGTGATAAACATAACGAAGCTATTGCAACAAACGTTATTGGTGAAGTTGAAGGTAAGGTTTGCTTAATGTTTGATGATATTATTGATACTGCCGGAACTATTTGTGAGGCTTCAAAATTGTTAAAATCAAAAGGTGCTAAAGAAATTTATGTAGGTGCAACACACCCAGTATTTTCAGGACCTGCAATTGAAAGACTTGGTTCAGCTCCGATTACACAATGTATTGTAACAAATACTATACCTCTTGATATGAGTAAAATGCCGTCTAATATTAAACAAATTTCAGTTGCGCCGTTGTTAGCACAGGCAATTTCAAGAATTCATGATGATGAGTCTGTAAGCTCATTGTTTGGTTTTGAAAAAGAAATGCAAGTCGGCTAGGAGTTAATTTTTTCAACCGGTAATAGTTTATCAATACCAATATTTAGTGCTATAGCAAGGTTTACAACAACGCATATTGTCGGATTGTATTTACCTTTTTCAAGTCTGGATAGGTATTCGGGGGATATATTTGCTTTTTCTGCCAAAAACTCCTGTGTGTAAGCTTTTCTAGCTCGTTCTACACGTAGGTTTTCTGCGAACAAATTAATTATCTCTTTTTCATTCATAATAAACAGTTTACATTATAAAGTAATCTTTTCGAATGATTTATAAGTCTATAATATGATGTATAATGCTATATATTAAATGATAGTTATTGAATAATGAGTAAAGTTATGGTTTCGTTTAAATAAAAATGCCGGGTGCACACTTGCTCCGGCGTTTATTTATGCTCTCTTCTTATTGTTTTTGAATAGGTCCTATTTGACCGCGGCAATGTTTGCCTTGATCCCTGCGTCAGAATTGATGATGTTAGCATTTGCATATGCTAATGTACGACGCTTTTTAGCTCCTCTTAATATTAATTCAACACATTCGCATCTGTTATTAGATGGTGTTGTTAACTTCTTTATCATAAAAAATACTCCTTAGATTTCTGATTACAAATTATTTATCGGCATAATTCTTGAAATCTTTAGAGTTTTTTATGATATGTTAACAAATTTTAATAATTATAATTGTTTAAAATAGGCTTAGTTGTTTTTGTTTTTCAAAATGTTTGCGTAAAAATGAAGGTCTGTGGTATTTGCAAAGTCCATATTTATCGATTGCAGCAAGGTGTTCAGCAGTCAAATATCCTGCATTTTTCTCCCATTTATATTGTGGGAATTCTTGGGCTAATGTGTCCATATATCTGTCACGTGTGACTTTAGCTAGAATACTGGCTCCAGCTATCGATGCAGATTTTCCGTCACCTTTTATTATGTATTGTTGTGGGTAAGTGTAGTTTTTTATAAGTTTGTTACCATCAATTAAAGTGATAAAATCTTTTAATTCGGCTTTTTGTATAACTTCTTCGCAGGCTAGTTTCATAGCTTTTAGAGAAGCATTTAAAATATTAATTCGTTCAATTTCTTCAACTTCGATACAAATTATTGAGTTAATTGAATTGTTTAGGATTGTGTCATAGAGGCTTTCTCTTGCTTTTTTAGAAAGCTTTTTAGAATCGTTAATCTTTGTCAAATCTTTAATTAAAGCCTCTGTAATTTTTGGGAAATGTACGCAAGCTGCAAAAACTCCACCAGCTGCGGGGCCGCGCCCTGCTTCATCTGTACCAATAACGGCTGTGTGATTTTTATCAAATTCAAATAAATTACTCATTTTATTGTTCTTCTATTTTATCAAGGATGAATTTGCCGATTTTGCCTTCTCTGAAATCTCTTAAAATATAAACAGCTGTCCGTTCTCTGTCAGTTGAGCCGCCTGTCAGTAGCCATTTTCTTTCGATTGAAATGTTATCAATATTTAATTCCATATCTTCTGGCAGTTTGTAATATTGTCTAAATGCTTGTGCTTGTTGTTCGTTTAGCATATCTAATAATTCTTGAGCTACAAGTTCGTTTGAATAAGCATTTTCGGAGATAGAATTAACAAACGCGAGTTTTTTTGCTTTGTCTTGGTCGTCTTGTTTCATTGGGATGATGCCTGGGGTGTCTAGCAACTCAAGTTGTGGGTTAATTCTAACCCATTGTTGTTGGCGTGTAACACCTGCTTTTGCTCCGATTTTTGTTTTTGAGGAGCGTGTTAATTTATTAATAATACTTGATTTGCCGACATTAGGCATGCCAACGACCATTACTCTGGCTGGACGTCTTAATAGCCCTTTTGCCATAATTGCTTGAATTCTAGGTTCAGACATTTCTACAGCTTTGTTTACTATAAATTTTAAATCTTTTGAATTTTTTGCATCTGTTGGAATTACAGGAAAGCCAGTTTGTTCTTCTAATAATTTGATAAATTTATTTAATTCTGCTTTTGGTGTTAAGTCTGCTTTATTTAGCAATATTAAACGAGGCTTTTGACCTAAAAGCCTCGTTATATTTGTATAACAACTTGAGATTGGTAATCTCGCATCAAGAACTTCAATAACGGCATCTACTAAAGACAGTTGCTCTTTCAACTTCTTTTCAGCTTTGGCAATATGTCCTGGATACCAGTGAATGTGAAGTTTATCTTTTTTCAATTTTTTCCTTAATACGAGTTGCTTTACCTGAACGTTCTCTCAAGTAGTATAATTTAGCGCGTTTAACATCACCACGTCTGATAACGTTGATTTTATCGATACGTGGAGAGTTGATTAAGAACACACGTTCTACACCAACGCCTTGGAATACTTTTCTAACTGTGATAGTTTTGTTAAGGCCAGAACCGTGCATTTTAATGATTGTACCTTCAAATGCTTGGATTCTTTCTTTGTTACCTTCAATAATTTTTACGAATACTTTTACTGTATCACCAGCGTTCATTTCAGGTAATTCTTTACCTAAATACGCTTTTTCTAATTCATCAATGATTGGGTTATTCATTTTCTGCTTTCCTTTATATTTCTAATCTATTACTTAATTGTGTAATTCCTTAATCGGTGTTGTTTTACTTTTCCACACAAAGTACACCGACGCACGTCAATATTGTAATATTATTATAAAGAAACTTATTTTGCAAGCGGGGGTAATTGATTATGTTACTAATTATTACAGGTCAGGTAAATGTGGTTGCTAGCTGTTAAAGTTTTTGTGTTATATTTAGCCCTATGGGACAAGATTATAAAAAACTTTTAAATAAAAAAAAGAAAAAGTATTGCGATGTAAGAACAATGGGTGTAAACATCGATAAAAACGAATACTATGAGATTATATTATCAAACTCTGCACATCCTGAATGTATTAAAAATAAAAACTTATAAAACTATTAGTGAATCACTCTTTTAACCTACTTTACAATTGGTGTTTGTTATATTATAATTATATCGGTAAAGATTTACTATAAGAAAAGTGAGGAAGAGTAAATGAAAAAATTATTAGCTAGTTTATTGGTTTGCGGTATGCTTTCTGTAAACGCAATCCCTGCATTCGCTTTTCAAGGTATTGAAGATGTTGCACAAGATTATTGGGCACAAACTGAAATCGCTAGCGTTGTTAACGATGAAGTTATGTTCTTAACAGGTGCTAACTTCTACCCTGAATGCAAAATCTCAAGAGTTGATTTCGTAAAAGCTTTGTTAAAAGTTTTAGGCAACGATGATCTAGAAGTAACTGCAAAAGTTAAATTCAAAGATGTTGCAAAATCATCTGATATCTATGCGCCTATCGCTAGATCTCAACAGTTAGGTTTGGTTTATGGTTACCCAGATGGTACATTCAAACCAGATAATCATGTATTAAGAGATGAAGCTCAATCAGTTATCAGCCATATTACAATTGATGGTGATATTGATACTTCTATCGTTAATAACTACATTGATGCTAACAAAGTTCCGGCATGGGCTAATACAGTTTATGCTAAAACTTTATCTTATGGCATTTATGTAAACCATCCAAATGAAAATGAATTAAGACCAACTGAAGAATTAACAAGAGCTGAAGCTGCTGTATTGTTATACAGATTGAGCCAAAAATTAAACCTTGTTAAATCTCAATACAAAAATGTTGAAGAAACAGTTTTAGGTACTGAACACTTAAATGTAACTAAAAAAGCTCCTTGTGATGAAGTTGTTATTACTAACTTAAGAAACATCATCAAAGAAGGTAATGTTTTAGAAGTTTCTTTCAACGAAGAATTTAAATCAAAATTACATGCTGCAGGTGATTGTGTAACATTCACAAACCCTGCTGACATTGTAACTGAAGAAGGTACTTTATTATTCCCAGCTGGTTCTGTATTCTACGGACAAGTGTTGGAAATTAAAGACCCTCAATGGTTTAACAAAAACGCTAGAGTTTACACTCAAATTACAAAGGTTGTAACTCCAGATGGTAAAACTGTTGATATGAATGCAAAACCATTCTACAAAAACTATGAATTAAAAGAAGGTCCTTGGATGACAGCTGGTAAAATTGCATTATACACTGTTGGTGGTGCTGCAGTTGGTACAGGTGCTGGTGTAGGTTTCTCATTCATCCCTGATCCTGATAAAGTAGGTACTGGTGTTGCTATCGGTACTCCAGTTGGTGCTGGTCTTGGTTTAATTACTGGTTTAATTACTCCAGGTTTGAACTACAGTGCTAAAAATGGTGAAGAAATTAGAGTTATCTTGCTAGATGACGCTAGTATCGCTAAGTAGTTTATAGTTATAAAAAACTGAAAAAGAGGTTCTTGTTAATTCAAGACCTCTTTTTTTTGTTATATTTACTTAAGTCTTAAGGATAATTATATTTACCTGAATGGTTATCGTTTTTTTATTTAAAACTTATAAAATAATAATGTAGTCGATATGTTTAACCGAATTATTTATAGGAGATTATTGTATGAAAAAATTATTTGCTTCAACTGCTTTACTAGCATTTTTGACTATTCCTGCACAAGGTGCATTCGCTTGGACTTATAATGGTTTGGGTAGTTTGAATCCATTTACTAATTTTGGGCGTAATAACAATTGTGGTTGTGAAAAACCAAAATTAACTAAATGCCAAAAATTACATGGCATGAAAATAAAAAGGGGTAACGTTTGTGGTTGTGCAGCACCTGTAGATTATTACTATTACATAGAAGAACCTGTTGTGGCCCCAAAGTGTAATAATTGTCAAAGAGCATTTTAGTAAATAGTAGACGCGGGCGGAAATTTAATTTCCGCCCGCAATTTTAATTTTTATTTAAGTTGTTGTCAGTAACAATATTCTCAAGCAAAAAAAAGTTGCCAGATTATGGCAACATTAAATAAACACGAGGATATTAAGTTATAGAGTTAGCATATTTTTAAAAACTCTTGAAAAAATATGAATAGGTAAAATGCTTAATAA
>SUTS01000012.1 GCA_015152555.1 Cyanobacteria bacterium SIG26 | reverse complement strand
AAGAAAAATTCTTTTAAAGATTGCCAAAAACTAACATCCGTCTTATCTTCTTTAATATTTTCCACATTTAACGTACTTTTTTCTTTAATAGTTAAACAGGTCCATACCATAGCAAGAGTGAATGCCAAAGCCGCCATTATAAATTGAGCCGGTAATGACATCTGATAATTAAACACAAACTTTAATAACGGAGCAACAACCATAGCTACAACAGAGCCCAAACCTATAGCCAAACTAATGTAAGAATTAGCTTGCGCATGTTGTTCTCTTGGTACAACATCCGGAATCAAAGCGCGATAAGGACCTTGTGCTATATTTATACAAGCATCAATAACCCATATCATTAATGCTGCAAATAACAAACCACTCCACGATGGCAAATCAATTCCTGTTAAATTTGACAGACAACCAACAATATTACCGGAATTTGGAAACAACCACAAAGCTAATGACGCAATTATAGCACCACCTAACAAATATGGTCTGCGTCGCCCAAATTTTGATTTTGTATTATCCGATAATGCACCTATAATTGGTTGAACAACCATGCCGGAAAAAGGTCCAGCCAGCCATATCAAACTATATAACAAAGGGGAAGCTCCCAAAGCTGAAGTTACAGGCTCTGATAAGGCAATTCTCATCTGCCACGCAAACTGCAACCCCAAAAAACCCAATGCGAAATTCAAAAAATTTGCAGTCGTAAAATTTTTCATAACAATATTATCTGACATCTCTATCTCCGTATAACAAATGTATTTTAACAATCAACTAACTATATGCGCTTCACCGCAGCATCAATAAGCCCTTTAAACAAAGGATGTGGCTTATCCGGTCTTGATTTGAATTCAGGATGGAACTGCGCTGCAACAAACCAATCCAAATCAGGTATTTCAACAACCTCTGCCAACATACCATCCGGTGACATACCGGAAAATACCAAACCTGCCTCAGAAATCTTTTCGATATATTCGTTATTTACCTCATAACGATGCCTATGACGTTCTGAGATTATATCCTTACCATAAGCCATCTCTGCTTTTGAGCCTTTTTTAAGATGACAATCGTAAGCACCCAGTCTCATAGTACCACCATAACCTTTAACATTCTTTTGTTCAAGCATAATATCAATTACAGGATAAGTCGGATTTTCATCAAACTCTTTTGAGTTTGCCCCCTTTAATCCTACAACATTTCTGGCATATTCAATAACTGCACATTGCATACCTAAACAAATTCCCAAAAATGGTAAATTATTTTCACGAGCATAACGAATAACATTAAGTTTGCCTTCAATACCTCTAACTCCAAATCCGCCGGGTACAACTACAGCTTGCACATCAGCTAATTGTTTTTTACAACTTGCCATGTCAACGCATTCTTCTGAATTTATCCATTTAATTTCAACAGATGCGGAATTTGCATAACCGGCATGTTTTAATGATTCAACGACAGAGATATAAGCATCTGACAATTTAGTATACTTTCCGGCAATAGCTACTTTAATGGTTTTTTGCGCATTTTTAATCTTATCAACTAATGCCGTCCAAGAAGTTAATTCCGGTTGACGTTCTTCCATCCCAAGCATTTTTAAAACAACCGAACACATACCTTGAGCTTCAAGTGCTAAAGGAACTTCATAAATCGTTTTCATATCACGACATTCAATAACAGCGTCTTTTGGCACAGAACAGAATAACGCTAATTTTTCTTTCTCAGTTTTTGGAATAGGTTTAGATGTTCTACAAACCAACAATTCAGGTTGAATACCATAACTTCTTAACAAATTAACACTGTGTTGAGAAGGCTTTGTTTTCAATTCTCCTGAAGTCGGCAAATATGGTAATAATGTACAATGAACAGAAATGGCATTTCCAATACCTACTTCTGATTTAAATTGTCTAATTGCCTCAATAAACGGTAAACTTTCAATATCACCTATTGTTCCGCCAATCTCAATAATATGAAAATCCGGTTTAAATTGTTTTGTTGCTGCAACTATTTTAGTTTTTATTTCATTTGTGACATGAGGAATAACCTGAACGGTAGCCCCTAAATAATCTCCGCGACGTTCTTTATTAATAACTTCTTGATAGATTCTACCGGAGGTTACATTGTTTACTTGGCCAAAGCTTGTATCAGTAAATCTCTCATAATGTCCTAAATCCAAATCCGTTTCTGCACCATCATCGGTTACAAAAACTTCACCATGTTGAAACGGGCTCATTGTTCCCGGGTCTATATTAATATAAGGGTCAAATTTCTGAATAATTACCGAATAATCTCTTGAACGAAACAAACGCCCCAAAGAAGCTGCAATAATTCCTTTACCTAAAGAACTTACAACACCACCTGTAACAAATATATATTTTGTCATAACCCCTACTTTCTCACCTATAAAATACACATACAATTAAATTTTTATTACTAAAAAATTTGTCACACTAATTTATTTTTGGGACTTTGAAGAAACCATTTTCTTCATCAGGAGCATTAGACATCAATGATTCTTTTGAAATTTCCTGATTTGGAATATCTTCCCTTGTCACGTTAACAAAATCAATAACCTGAGTCATTGGTTTTACATTAGAGGTATCAACTTCATTCATTTGATCAACGTATTTTAGAACATCACCTAATTGCTTAGTATATAAAACTTTTTCTTCTTCTGTTAACTCTAATCTGGCTAATTTCGCAACATGTTCAACATCTTTTACTGTAATCATTAGTTTCGCTCCTTGAAATATCTTATCTCTATATAAATATTAGCACAAAGATAACGTATAAAACCCAATATTTACAAAATTTTAAAATTTAGCACGAATGAAAAATATATGATATATTGTAAATGAGGCGTAAAAATGACAAAACTAAACATTTCCGAATTGGAAAAATTGGAAGATTTAATAAATACATATAAAAACGAGACTGAACCCAAAAAGAAACATATTGTCTATCTTCGACTAATCGAAGAAACAATGAAACTCGTAAAAAAAATCGTAATTTCTTTCTATCCGCTTCCAGGCTCCATTCCAAAAGATGATTTAATACAAGTAGGTGCTGTTGGGATGTTGCGCGCAATCGACAGTTACAAAACAGAAGAAAAAGGCAGTTTTAAAACATACGTAAGTAAAGTTATAAAAGGAAAAATATTTCACTACTTAAGAGATAAAGCCAACATTGTAAAACCCCCGCGTGAAACTTTGACCAATATGTCAAAAGTAAAAGAAGCCATTGATACACTTTCTGAAAGTAACACTAAAACTCCTACAGTAGAAGAAGTTGCAAGATATGTAAATTTACCGTTTGATAAAGTTGAAGAAATCATGAATATAGAACTGATAAAAAACATGATCTCTCTTGATCAAAATATATACACGTCAGAAGGCGGAGAAACTTTAATTGATAGAATACAGGCAGAAGAAGATTCCAATTGGGAAGAGAATTATGCAAACAAAAAAATAATTGAATTTGCAATAAACAAACTTCCACCCGCAGATAAAACTGCGATCTACCTATATTACATAGAAGGAGAATCAAGAAAAGATATCGCTAATGTACTTAAAGTTTCACCAACCCAAGTTTCAAGAATATTAAAAAGAGCATTAAACAAATTGTACATAATTATACAAAAAGAATTAAACGAAAATATCGAAAGATAAAAGGAGAGTAAATGATTTTATCGTTAGTATTATTGACATTCATATTTATCACGGGATTATGTATCGGAAGTTTTTTAAACGTCGTTATATTAAGAACTGTTAGCGAAGAATCCATAGTATTTCCGGCATCAAAATGCCCAAAATGCCAAACACCCTTAAAATGGTTTCACAACATACCGGTTTTCTCTTATTTATTTTTAAAAGGGAAATGTGCATTTTGCAAAGAACACATTAGCATACAATATCCTATTATTGAAATCATTACAGCATTACTTTTTGTTGGCTTATTCTTAAAAACCTGTACTCCTTTTGATGAGTTTTTCGGATTATCCATGATAAACCCTATCGGAATATACCAACTAATTGTTTATATATTCACTTTAGTTATAACATTCTTTTTTATTGCAATTGCAGGAACTGACATTTTAGAAAAAAAAGTTGCGGATGCCCACACATTACCACTAATTTGGCTAGGAATTTTATATAGTGTAGTTTACGCCATATCATCATTTATAGGTTATTCGAGAGAATACGGAATGCCACAATTAAATTTTGATTTCTTCTTAAGTTGCCCGATATTATATTCAATGGCGGCTGCAATTTTAGGATTTTTAATAATGGAATCAATTGCAAGACTTGGAATTTTACTTGTCGGCACAAGAGCATTCGGAGAAGGTGATTCATATATAGCTGCCGGTATAGGTTCTGTATTTGGGGCTTTACTTGGTTGTTCCGGATTATACGGAAATTTCTTACCTATATTCCAAGCAGTAATCTCAATACTTATTCTTAGCGGAATTATACAAGTAATCCTTACTTTACCAATTTTTATAAAAAAACTTATCAACAACAAAAATTGGCCTACATTAAATTCATTAATTATTTTTGCAGTATATTCTGTAGCGTATTTATTTGCACAAAACTCAAGCTTGTTAAATAATCAACTCCTATACTGGAGCGGAACAATCTTATTATTACTTATAGGACTTTATACTTGCCGCAAACTTATTTACGGAATCCAAGAGAACAACGCGAAAGGCGCTTTGTATTTACCTTTTGGACCGGCAATGATTATAGCCTCATTTATAGCACTATTTACAATGGGATTTTAACAAAAGAACAGGACCATTACGGCTCTGTTTTTTTATCATTCCAAACTTTAAAATTTAGATAATACATGCTGAATTCTATCTAATTTTTTACTATCTGTTCCTATTCCGCAAAGTAATAATGTAGATTTTTCATTAGTTCTTTCATCTTCAATATCAAAATCCTGATATAAGATTTCGGATAACTCGTAACCACTAATCCCCGGGACTTTAACCAATAATTTAGTCGGGTCATCACCAAAAAATTCACAACCTCGACATTTATATCTGATATCATCAAGCCTTCTGATTAATTTATCAATTTCCTTACGACCATCAATTGAATTTAGATACATAATATTTTCTTCGATTGATGCTAATAAAGGGTATGATGGAGAAGTGGTCATAAACATATCTAATGCAGGTTTAACATCTATACCGCAAGTACAATGTAACAAAGCTGTAGGATTTAACCCTCCGGCAGTTTTATGCAAAGACTGTACCGTAAAATCGGCAATATTAACAGCAGACAACGGCAATAAATCAGAAAACGGATATAATGCACCATGCGCTTCATCAACAATCAAATAAGCTTCATGTCGTTCGCATATTGATTTTATTTCTTCAATATCTGAAATAATACCCTCATAAGTAGGAGAAGTAATAATAACCGTACTGATATTATAGCGACTTAAATAATAATCAATAACCTCAGGTTTTACTTCTAAAGGTACACCCCATTCACTATCAATCTCCAAATCATAAGTCAAAGCTCTTGCTCCGGCCAATCTTACGGCATTAAAATGACAAGGATGTGAATTCGAAGAAATTAAAACCTTATCTCCGACTTGAGTACAGGACAACACAGCCGCTAATATACCACTTGTAGAACCATTTATTAAAAAAGTGGTAGATGTTGTATGATAAATTAACCTTGCCTGTTCCTGCGCATTATGCAAAGCTTCTTGAGGATTTTTACACTCTGTTTCGGAAATATCAATTTTATACATATCTTTCAACGGTTCATAAACATACGTTTTCTGCCCGTGAGAAGGTGTCGTAAAACAAGTCTTTTCGGTTTTAGAATTAAGTAAATTAACCAAACTCATAACAAAAAAACCTATTTGTTTTTAATTTCAACACTACGCTTAGCGCAATACTGAGTGACAAACATTCTATCCGCACTTGAATTATATACAAATTGACCAGACACTGTATATCCTCCCTCAGATCTTTTTTCAATCCTTATAGGTTGGAAAATACAATCAATAATTTTTTCATCAGTTAATGATAGAGAAACGGCATAAGAACCTTCAATATTAATATTTTCAGCAGTTTTAAATTTCATACCACCTGCAGAAATATCAAGGGTTGAAATATTATAAGAATTACCGTCCAAACAAATCACAATATCTGAAATATATTTAATACGAGTGTACTGACGTCTTTGTAAGAATTTATGCTTTGCAGGACTAGAGATAATTAAGGTTTTCCCGTCAATATTTTTAGCATAAGAATCAAAATACAATTTTCCATGATTAGTCTGTGTGTAAAATTCACAATATGTATTTTCTAAAATACCCTCCGGCTCATAATCCAAGACCAAGGTAAAATCAGAAGCCCTAACTTCTGTAACAACACCCCTATTTGCAAATTTAAAATTTTGCGGGATCATTAAAATTTCCTGATTTTCTACAACTAATTCTCTCATGCCTGCCCTCTATTAAATACTGTAATCCATTACCCAAATTATACAACATAATTTATCAGTTGTCATAATGTTAAGAAAATAAAAAAAAAGCCTCCCAAAAGAGAGGCAAGCTGAGCAATCAGAAGAGTTGAGGATTTACACAAATCATATTAAACATTTTTTAAAACAAATTCATTAACTAAAAGAATAATGAAATTAAAAGAATTATTAACTTAAAGCATTGTTTTTTTTGAAAATATGTTTAAAATATGCTAGAATATTAACAAAGAAAAGGAGTTTTTATGAAAAAGATTTTATTAGCAACAATGGCATTATTGGGGACATTTATTATCACAAATCTGTCAGCACAAGCATACAACTACTTGGGTCCAACAAATGAAGCTAACAGGAATTTTCAACCGATAATGCAACACCGTTTTGAAAAAGAAGAGACTATGGATTTTGTTAAAGACCCTGACCAATATAAAATTAAAAGAGAAAAAAAAGATGCTTATCTTGATTATAAAGAAGGTAAAACAACAGAAATACCTGAATTCATGAAACCAAAAATCAATATAAACAGCACCCAAAAACCTGCTACTAATATGGAATTTACAAAGGGTAATGATGGGCAAATCCATATACAAAGTATAAGATAAGTTATCAATTACTATCTTATAAATACAGTTTCGTTATAATCCTCAATAGATGAATCTATTTGTTGAGGATTATATCTTGGCAAAATAAAACCAAATGTATTAGATTGATTTTTTGAACTTTTGGCAACAATTTGACCTTGATGAGCTTCTACAATTTTTTTAGAAAGGTATAAACCCAAACCAATTCCCACTTTGTTAAATTTTGCAGAATGAGAAACATATTTTCTAAAAAGTCCGGACATAATTTCAGAATCAATGTAAGGACTGGAATTAATAACTTCCAATTGAAAATTTCGCTCATCTATATTTAACTCAATTACAATAGTACTATTTTTAAAAGCATAATTTATAGCATTAGACAATAAATTAATTATCACCCGCTTTATCTCTATCCTATCGCAATCCACAAATCCCATTACAATCTGTGGAGAAAACTTTATATTTACTAAATTTTCTTTAGCTAAATTAGACAATTCATGTATACATTCATTAACTAATCCTAAAATTTCAACTTTTTCATAATTTAAGACAAAAGAACCATTCTCTATTTTACAAGTCGAAAGTAAAGTATAAACCATATCATACATGTAATTACAAGAAGCTAAAGTCAGTTTTAATATCTCTTCTTGCTGAGGATTAAATTCACCCATTTGACCACTCAACAATAGTTCTAAAGCTCGAACCTGAGCAATAGTAGGAGTTTTTAAATCATGAGTTAAAGTTGCAATATAAGTTTCACGCTGATCTTGAATCCGTTTTTCAGCATCAATATTGCGTGAAAAATTTGTAATTGCATAAATTTTACCATTTTTATCTTTTAATGGGATTTTATGAATCAAATACCACGAATATTCACCATTTGTCATAAGTAAAGGTTTTTCAACTTTTAAACATTCTCCCGTTAATAAAATTTGTCTAATTTCCTTACGTTCTTGCTTTATCAACTTATCAAAAGCCAAGTCAATATGCTCCCCATCTAATGTAATATCAACTCCAGTATTAAAAAAGCGTTCAGCACGAGCATTGCCAAATAGGAACTTTCCATCCGGAGACAACACATAAGATAACAATGGCGAATGATTAATAAGCTCCCTTAACATAGAATTATCTTGAACATTCTTTCTTAAAAACATAAAATCGACCCAAATCTTGACTGATAGTAAAACAATCACGGCAACAATAGCCACTTGCTTTGAAATAAATGATAAATATACAGATTCTGACTCAGAACAACAAAAGAAAAATATTAATAATAAATATAAAAGATAATGCAAAAAGTAAGTCTTAATATTTTGTATAAACTTATTCCTAAAAATTTTTGTCATACAACCATCTCCATAATATAATATAATTCCAATCGATATAAATATTTAAACGTAATTGAACAAGAAAATATATTAGCAAGGTTGGCTATATTCAAAAATTAACGCGGATTACAAAATATGTAATCCGCGTAGCATTTATTTCTTTTCAATAGCATTTGGTTGAGGTCTAAACTCTTTTTTGAAATTAGGGTTTTTAAAATCTCGTCTACCTGCAAAATCTCCATATCGATGCATTCTTGCGTGATGAGAAATTCTATGATGTCTACGAAACTCTCTTGGTCCATTAAAACCATGATGCATTCTGTGTGGAGGAATATGCCTTTCCATTTTTGGAGGAGGCATCATTGGAGCTTTACAAGGATATTTAGGCTTCAAAATATTTGCACTCAACAAAATTGCTAATGTAGCACCCACAAAAACCGCACCCGCAATAAACGCAAATTCCTTTAATTTTGCTATAAATTTTTGCTTACAATCACATGTTTTTACTTCTTCTGTCATACTGACCTCCTTATTTTCAAATTACACTTATATAACGAAACAGGAAATAAATATGTTCATTTTTATTAAACATTTTCAATTTGACAGATATAATCAGGATTTTCAGCCATAATTTTTTCAATTTGTTCAAAAGTTAGCAACCCTGCAGTAGCTCCAAACTCAGAAACCACAGCCGCAGAATTAATAGAAGCTGCAACTAAGGATCGTTCAATATTTCTATCAAAACGCGCTAATGACGCGCAAAATGTTGAGGCAAAAGCATCACCGGCACCTAATGTAGAAGTTACCGGCCCATCAAAACATCGACAATAAAAATACTGTTTACCATTATACGCATAAGCACCATTGCTACCATCAGTTATTACAATAACTTGATATTCCGCAACTTTTAATTTATTAAACATAGCCTTTAAATCAGGATGAATTAGCTGTTGCGAAAACTTTTCATCTCTGGTATCAGGTCGTAAACAAATTCCGGTAGCTAAAGAAGCTTCTTCTTTATTTAAAACAACAATCTGCGCAAACTCTAAAATTTTCTTTAAATAATTAAAGCCCTTCTTAATACCTGTCGAACCTGCATTTACACAAACGAAAGTATCATTCTCTTTGGCAAAATATACGATATCATCCAATACTTTATTACTATCACCATTTAAAGGTGCAATATACAAAAACTTTGCATTTTTAATAGCGTCAAAATTTATTTCCGACTTTTTAATATGAGCATTAGCACCTCGATGAGCTAACACTGTCCTATCGCCCTCAAAACTTGTTAAAATTATAGAAAAACCAGTTGAATCTTTTTTATCTTGAATAACAGATGATAAATCAACATTTTTATCTTTAAAATATTCAAAAATACCTTCAGAATATATATCATCACCCACTTTAAAAATAGCACCCGTTGAAAAACCCAAATTAGCAAAATTAACAGCAGTATTAATTCCACCACCACCAACTTGTGTATCAAAATCCGAAATCTCTACTTTTGAGCCATACGGATAACTCATAAACTCGGATCTATTGTTCTTTGTACTTACAGATACAATATTAGCATCTTCACATTCAACAAAAACATCCATAGTAGCACTGCCGATAGTTATTATTTTACTCATTTATTACCTCGATAATTGTCATAATTCTCTAATATATTCTAACACATTACCTATTTAAGATAAAAATTGTAAACTTTTTATAATATCTGTAGCAAAAAATATTTTGAGAAGATTTAATAAACCTGTATACATCTTATAACCCTAAGGAAAATATAATGAAAATAGCAGCTACTAATTATTTAAGACACCAAACATCACAAAATAAAACCCAAACCCCTAACTTTTCACAAAACAGATCAAATCCAACAATACAAACAAACTTAAACAATATACCTGCATACAGGGATTTTAACATTAGTTTCACCGGAAGAACGCCGGAAGATTTTTATCCGTTTAATAGAGACAGAATGCCTTATGCTATGCGTAATTATCTGGATTATGATTACGCGCAAAGACAACACATGCCACCTGAACAAATAATGAAAGAAGTTTATAAACATCTAAACCTCGCAGAAAATTTGGATGATGTGAAAAAACTGTACCCAAAAGAAGACCTCTTTAAAGATTTACACGAACCTACAATCGATTCAAGAAAAACTGTTCTTGCCGAAATTAAAACATATAGAGACCTGGGTGACTCCCCTCTATTAAAAGACGGAACAGATGATTTAGGCTTATATATACTAAAGAAAATCTATTTAGAAGGAAAAACAGTTAAAGAAATTAACAAAGATTTTCACGAAAAAGATTTAAGCGAAGAATACCGTGATTATATTACGGAACCAATTGATTATAATACAACAGGCGCTTTTGGTATAAAATATCCAAACAGATATTTTTGGAATTCATTTATCAACACACGTGACGAATACAAAAAATTCTTTATATCTTTACCAAAAGACAACTATGACCCAAACAATGCAGACAGAGCCAACATTGATAAAACAAACAACACAAATTCATCAGAAAAAAAAGATGAACCTAGAAAACCAAGAATATTTAAAACCAAAGGTTATAGAAAAGAACAAATAGCAAAAGATATTTTAGACGCTGATGGTGACGTTAAAAATATCGAAAAATCAATCCGTAAAAGATATTCAAAAGACGACCCTGAAGCATCATTTATTATCAAATACATAAGTCCTATAATGACGGTTGCCGCAGATAAAGTACATCTTTCAGAAGAAATGAAAGACTTTATCGAAGATGAAAAAACTAACGGCAAACAATTCAAGGGCAAAACAATGTTTGAGCGTTTCTGGAAATGGACACCAGCATTAAAAGACCACTATTCAAATGCAATCAAAGATACTATCGAACTTTTTGAAGAAGTATATTGCGGCGGCGGAATGATTCCTATCAATAGCGACCTAGAAGTAATCACTTCTAACTCCGAAAACCAAAAAATCTTGGATTTTGTAAACCCAGAATTTGTAGATTTAATAAAATATTGCAAAGATATCGATCCAAAAAGACAAGAAAAATACGCACAACACGACAAACTTCAACAACAATGGGAACAACATTTCTTAGACAGATATGGTGAAGTTCAACCGGAAGTAGAAGCAACTATTGAACCTGAAGAACCCGTTGAAGAAACTACAGAACCAAAATTCGAAAAACCAATCGAAGTAACAACACTTGAAGAATTATTGAATGATGCCTCTAAAAAATATAATGTTGGCAATTACAAACTTGAAGGCATAAACGGAAACGACGTCATTATTACCGCGAACTTAATGGAAGTATTTAGAGACATGCTAAAAGGGCAAGCAAAATACTATCCTGAAAAATACGCAAACCAATACGTTAGAGAAATGGCAAACAGTCCAGCGTTTGATGACAAATACATATTAAGTTCAGCAGCAAGACAAATTAGAGATCAATTAGTAGATGGTCAAATTCTAGATGATGAACAAATCGAAAGTGAATTCTTAGCAGAAACATTTAATTTCTATCATAAAGAATTAAACAAAACACTTGCCGCAAGCGCTGCTATGTGTGATGTAATGGCAAAAGGCATAAACCTGAACGACAAAGATTTAGGTATTATATATAGATTAATGCCAGCCGAAATCGATTTACTAGTTAAAAATTCGACATATGAAGTTTTAGCAAAAAGATTACGAAATTCAAGACAAGAATTAAATAAATTATACAATGAATATACAACACCTCTTTCTAACAGTGAAATGAACAAATTGCTAACTATAATTACTAGAGAAATCCAAAACTTTGACGGAAACCCACTATTTATGAGCTCAGATGTCAACCAAGTTACTCAAATGCTAAAAGAAGCAATTAACTCATCAAAATACAAAAAAGAGTTCTTTAAAAATGTAGCACTTAGACACTGGCTAGAAGAACGACCATCTTCGAAACACATTTTAGATAAATATATACAGTATCCAGAACTTAAGAAAGCCAAATTTGAAGTCATTATGAACTTTATGACAAAAGAAATGCTTACTGGCGGACTATTACCTATCGTAGGTAAAGAAATAATGGATAAACATAGATCCTACTTATCTCCAGAAATTCAACAAAAAATAGAACAAATGGAAGAATGCCTAGATCCAAGAGAACGTATTTTATACGAACAAATAGATTTTTCTAGCTTGGGTTAAAAACATATTAAACAAAGCGGCAGAGCTGACTAGCTCCGCCGCTTTTAATTTATTACAAATACTTTAATTATTGAATATTTGCTTTATCTTCTTCAGTCACACCTTTGATAGTCAAGTTTACACGACCTTTTTCGTCGATTTTAATAACTTTAACAACAACTTCTTGACCGATAGATAAATGAGGTTCAATAGTATCAATTCTTTCGTTGCACACTTGAGAAATGTGAACCATACCATCTTTACCTCCGCCTAATTCGACAAAAGCACCGATAGGGATAATTCTTACTACTTTACCTTTTATTACCATACCAACTTCAGGTTTGAAAGTTAAATCTCTAATCATCTTAATAGCGATTTGCGCCCCTTCTTGATCATTAGAAGTAATAGTTACAACACCTGAATCTTGGATATCGATTTCAGCACCAGAAGCATCTATGATAGCTCTAATTTGTTTACCACCAGGCCCGATAACTGTTCCGATATCTTCAGTTGGAATAGTCATTGTTGAAATACTTGGTGCAAATGGAGACATTGGTCCAGGTTCAGTAATTGCTTCTCTCATTTTACCTAAGATATGTAATCTACCTTCTTTAGCTTGAGCCAAAGCACGACGTAATGTATCATTTGCAATACCTTTAGCTTTCATATCCATTTGTAATGCTGTGATACCAGTGTCATTACCTGTAACTTTAAAGTCCATATCACCCAAGAAATCTTCAATACCTTGAATATCAGTTAATACAACCGGTTCTTTACCTTCTTCAGTAATCATACCCATAGCAACACCGCCAATCATAGATTTAACAGGAACCCCTGCGTTCATCAAAGCCATTGAAGAACCGCAAGTTGAAGCCATAGAAGTAGAACCATTTGATTCTAACACATCAGAAGTTACACGAATTGTATAACCAAATTCTTCTTGAGAAGGTAACGCAGGAACATTAGCACGTTCTGCCAAATTACCGTGACCAACTTCACGTCTACCTGGACCTCTTAGAGGTTTAACTTCACCAACAGAGAACCCAGGGAAGATATATTTATGCATATAAGTTTTTTCAGTTTCAGGATCAACACCATCCAATTCTTGCTTCATTGCAGGGCCAGCTAATGTTGCAACTGAAAGAACTTGAGTTTGACCTCTTGTAAATACAGCAGAACCGTGAGCTCTAGGAATAACACCAACTTCACACCAGATTGGACGAACTTCAGTTGGTTTTCTGCCGTCAGCTCTAACGCCTTCATCTAAAATCATAGTTCTCATGATTTTCTTTTCAGCGTTTTTGAATTCTTCAGCTACAAAATCAATACCAGTTTCTTCGATGATTTGTTTAATGTAATGATCATCAGCTAATGCATCAATTTTTTCTTTAACTAAATTTTTAGCTTCTTCTAATTTTTCTTGACGGTAAGCTCTATCAAAATTATGATAAGCATCAAAAATCATAGCTCCAGCTGTTTCATTGATAATATTTTTCAATTCTGTTGTGTCATAAGGGTTGACAAACTGTTCAACTTCAACCTCGCAAGCTTTAGCAAACTCAACTTGAGCTTCGCATTGTTTTTTAATTTCAACTTGTGCAAACTCAACAGCAGCCATAATATCGTCTTCAGTAACAAACTTACAACCAGCTTCAACCATGATAACTGAATCGTGAGTACCCGCAACGACGATATCTAGGTCTGATTCTTTAGCCTGACGGTGAGTAGGGTTAGCAATCATATTACCCTCAGCATCACGAGAAACTCGAACCGCACCAATTGGACCTTCAAAAGGAGCACCAGTCAGCATCAAAGCACAAGATGCACCTAACATAGCCAATGTATCAGGTTGATTTTCTTGGTCATAACTAAACAATTGAGCAACGATTTGGATATCGTTTCTATACCCTTTAGGAAATAAAGGTCTAATTGGTCTATCAATTAGACGAGAAACAAGGATAGCTTTATCACTTGCTTTACCTTCTGAACGGTTATAACCGCCAGGAATACGACCAATTGATGACATTCTTTCTTCATAATCAATCAACAATGGGAAGAAATCAATCCCAACACGAGGTTCTTTAGATACAACACAATGAACAAATAACATTGTATCTCCACATCTTACTGTAACCGAACCATTAGTTGATTGTGCATACTTTCCAGTTTCAATAGTAACGGTTTTTCCACCGATTTCTATTTGAAAGCTTTTTGTTTCAGGTTTCATAAATTACCTTTTCTTTCTGCGCACTCTCCTGCGCCTTTAGTTATACACTTCCATTTACACAAACATTATACCCCAAACAGAAAATATACACAATAAAAAAATCGCACTTATAAAGTGCGATTTTTAGTCTTATAATTAATATTATTTAAATTCCTCATAATCATTTAAATTCAGAGTTTCAACTTCTTTTTCTTCAAAATATTGCTCCCATGTTATGACTTTTGGAGTTTGTTTTTTCGGTTCTGATTTCTTAACCGGACCAAGCTCACTATAATCATTAAGATTTAGAGTTTCTATTCTTTTTTCTTCAAAATACTCTTCCCAAGATATAACTATAGGCTTGTTATCGATTTTTACACTATTATTGTTTGAAGGCTTTTTAGAAGGTTCATTTGAAGAGTTATCTACTGCTAGTCCCATATTTATTCCTTTCTTAAAATCTTAACTTCACATATATATAAAATATATATAACGTGAATAATTGCTAGAATTTCTACATATAGTTTACAATAATTAACAAAAAAAAACCTGACTTCAGGAAAGAAATCAGGGACAAAATTTGTAGGGGAAAAATTAAATTGGAGTTAAATATGAATAAAAAAACTTTTATGCGATGTGTAACAATTGCTTATTATATGCTGCAATGAAATTCATCTGTTCAAATAACAAATCCGATTTATCAACAAATGGTTCAACCGATGCAGCAACCGTAGCAGTTACTTGATCCTTATATATATCTTGTAATTTTTTGTCTAAATTTTTTAAATTTGCTAATGCCATAATTTTTACTCTCTCTTATTTAAATCTCTCTTATGTATATATAAAGTATATACACGAGTAAATATTTCAAAAAAGGACAACATTTGTTACATAACTTTACATTTACAGCTATTAAACACTATCTACTAGCAAAAATTTCAGATAATATGTTTTTATATAATTGTAGGGAATAAGGAATGCTACATGTCTAATCAGTCTATTAATACTGTAAATATACCAAGTTTGCAGAATAAAAAGCACATTACATTTAATGGGGTTACCCCACAACCGATTGCCACAACAACTCCGGCTATGCAAGGAGCGACTTCGGATACCTTCAAACAATCAGTTGATAATAACTACATTTCGAACAGAGTAAAAGCATCACAATCAGAAGAGCAAGAAAACCCTGCATTAACTTTAGGTTTAACAGCAGGTACTTGGTATGCTTTATCCCAACTCATGGATAAATTTAATCCAATGTGTGCTGGTTCCTTCAAGCCTGAAGCCGGTAAACCATTTAAAGCTAAAGATTTTTATGATAAATCAATTCTTGGTAAATTAGGAGCTTGGGGTGATAATTTTGCTACAAAAAATCCTATTGGTAAGGCAATAAATAATTTTATTAGAAGAACAAATATTCAATTACATAAATGGTCAAAAAATAGTAAATTCTTGTATTCATTAAGAAATCATTCAACAAGCCCAGAATGGACTTTTGCAAAAGTTCCAGGTAAAGGGTTGCATGGTTTCTTGGCTCAAGATACTCAACAGATTTTTGAAGAATTCTTAAAACCTATTGCAAATAGAACTTCTGCAGTGGCAGGTATTCCTACCGGTCATAAAAATATCTTCCAAGCTTTAGAGCAATACGGAATGAAACAAGCTGATATAGATGCTTTCGCTGCAAAAATGAAAGGTAAACCTTATCGAGCTAAAGCGTTAGCTTTGCAACAAAAAGAATTAAGCTTGCTTGGTGCTGATTCAAAAGTTGTTAAGCGTATTTATAAAAATAAAGGCTTTGCAGGATTACAGCAATATGCTGAACATTTGAAACTTAAAGCTTTAGGTTTCAAATCAAAAGCTGAATTTGAAGCTTTAAAAGGCAAATTCATGGATAATCCTGATAAGGTAATGAAACATTTGAAACATATTGTTGAAAAACATCCAGAATTCAAAGTTTCAATTTGGCGTGGCACTGGTTTCTTTGGAAAATTAAAAAGTCATTTTCTTGGTCGTACCGCTGGGTTTACTGAATATTACAATAAATATTTAGCGACTCTTGGTAAGGGTAATAAAACTGGATTGGGTAGATTCTTACCAAAAGCCTTAGGCTGGTTAGCTGAAGGTGGTACTAACAGATTTGCCGGTGGTAAAATTGCCGTATTGATGCAAGCTTTTATCTTTGCAGATATGTTAAAGCATACTATTAAAGCTCCAAAAGGGGAAAAAGGTAAAACTTTAGCTGAAAGATTAGTTAATGACTTTTCATACTTCTTAGCAATGCCAGCTGGTATTTGGGCTACACATAAAATTGGTGGTTTCAAATATGCTGGGTTAGATGCGAAAGGTAAAAAAGAATATTTAAAAGCTTTAGAAACGTTCAATAAACGTAACGCAGCAGGTAAATACGCTGATAAAGCAACATATAAGCGTGCTCTAGAACAGTTAAATCAAAAACTCGGAACTAAGAATATTAAAAATCCAATCACAAAATTGTTCAACAAAATAGGTAGATTTATAAATATGGGTAATGAACGTGTTAGTTCGTATAAATCACCTAGTAAATTCAATTTGAATTTCTTGAGAAAATTTGCAAATGGAAATATTTTAGGTGTTCCAATGCGTATATTAATTCCAATTATGATGGTTTCTCCATTCATTGCAAAACTCGCTACAAAAGGTGCTCACGCAATCTTTGGCAGACCGACAAAATCAGTTTTGGATGAAGAAACACCTGAGGAAACTAAGTCTCAAGATGCAGCAACGGCTCAAACTAATCCGGAAAATCCGCAACAACCAAATCAAACCAAACCGGTAGATGCTGCAGAGAAACCACAACACAAAAACCCTAACGATTATCAAGATACAAATTTAATAAAACAAACAATTAATGGTGAATATAAACCTCAACAACCGGCAGAAAAAGAACTTCCGCCCGAAAACGATCCTGAAACAGGCGAACCGTTAAGGACTTACATACCATCAACAGATCCTGTTATCATCCAAGATCCGGATATGACTGCTGCGGAAGAAGTTTTAGCAAACTCAAACAAGGCTGAAGAATTTATTATAAATACACTTAACGGCTCAAGAAAATACTAAAACATCAAACTATATAACATTATAAACAAATTGGCAGGTTAAGTATTTACAAGAACAATAAAAATATGTTAGAATATATTAAGCTCTGTATGGGTGTTAATTTTGTTCCTACATTTTTATAAATAGGGAGAGTTAACTCTCAGGCATTGAAGTATACCCGCCGATATTTATGTCGCCAGCGGGAAACGGATTAGTCTAGGTTCTCACCCACCTGCGAGCAACAGCAGGTAACAAAATCCGCTCATACAGGGCTTTTTTATTTGGATTTTTGTTAATAAATTGCACAACCCATTCCGACATGGTATACTATATTGAAAAGGAATGTGTATGCAAAATATATCAACAATCATTTTATCCGATAATTATTCAACCGCTGAAGTCTTAAAATTATTCATCAGCGAAATCGAAGGTGTAATTTTACAAGACGAAACAAACAATTTTGAGCGAATTTTCAATCATTTATCCCAAACCCAAAACAAATCCTTATTCATTGTGGATATATCAGATAGAGAGACAGAAAAACTTGATTTAATGTTAAAAGTTGCAAACAACTGCCCAAACTGTAAAATTTTAGCACTATCAGACAATCCTTCAGTTGATTTAATTATCAAAATAATGAGAGCTGGCGCAAAAGAATTTGTACCATTGCCAGTAATTAAAAATGAACTTCTTGAATCGATAAAAAAAATATTAACACAATTTAAAGAACCGGAAAAACACAGTAAATGTAAGATTATTTCAGTATTCTCAAATAAAGGAGGAATCGGAAAGACTTCACTTGCGTCTAATTTAGCAATCGAATTATCAAAAATTACGAAAGAAAATGTAGCCCTCATTGATTTAAACTTCCAAATGGGCGATATTACAACATTTTTAGATTTAAAACCTTCATTTAATATATCATATATGCTTGAAAATCTTGAAAAAATAAATGATACATTTTTACTTAGCACACTGGAAAGATATAAAAATTCAAGCCTGTATGTTTTAGCAGACCCACCATACTTTAAACAAGCTGACAACATACAACCAAAACATATCACAAAACTATTTAATATATTGAAAGAAACGTTTTCTTATATTATAGTCGATGCCGAAGCCAGCTTTGAAGGTAAAAACATCGCAGCTCTTGATAATTCTGATTTAATATTATTAGTTTCAGTTGCAAATTTACCGGCATTAAGAAATACTCAACGCTGCTTAGAATTATTTGAGAAACTTGGCTATGATAAAGACAAAACAAAAATCATAATAAACCGCTATATGGAAAACGACGAAATCAAAGAAGATGATATTGAAAAACTTTTATCAAAAGATATTTACTGGAAAATCCCGAACAATTATTTTGCAATTATGTCAGCAATAAACAAAGGAGTGCCGGTAAGTATTTTAAACAGCACAACAAATGTAGCCCAAAGCTATAAAGATTTAGCGCAAAATATTTCAGATAATTTATACAAACAAAACATTGTAAAAAAATTCGAAAATCTTTTTAACAAATAGGAGAGAAAATGGGATTAGCAGACAGATTTAGACAGAACTTAGAAAAAAGAGACATATTCCAAAATTTTATGGAAAATGAAACACTTGAGGACCAAAAATTTAAATACACCTCAAAGCCTTCTGCTTTTGACAAACCACTTCAAGCCAAAAATTTTGATTCTGTTGCAAAATTGGAAGATTTAGAAACTCGCCTAATTTCTAAAATAAAAAACACACCATACTGGAATGAATATAGTAAAAAAGAACAATCTGAGATGATTGGTGCGTATTTTGATAGGAAATTAAGTACTAAAAATTATCAACACATAAACTACATGCAAAAAGATAAAATTAGTTTTATTCAAAACATTCTGAATTTGCTAAATAACAAATAATTAATATTTTGAAGCTCTATCCATTTCACGCTTCTGATCTTTTTTAGCAATATCTTCACGTTTATCATGAAGTTTTTTACCTTTTGCTAAACCAATTTCAACCTTTGCAAATCCTTTTATAATAAACACTTCCAAGGGAACAATAGTATAACCGTCTTTTTTTATTTTAGAATGCATTTTCAGAATTTCTTTTTTAGTCAATAAAAGTTTTCTGACTCTTTCGGCCTTATGATTATACCTGTTGCCTTGTTCATAAGGTGAAATGTGACAATTATATAAAAAAATTTCATTATCTTCAATTTTACAAAAACTGTCTTTTAAATTAATTGCATTTTTACGAATAGATTTAATTTCTGTTCCGGTCAAAACAATACCGGCCACATATTTTTCAGAAATACTGTAGTCGTGAAACGCTTTTCTGTTTACTGTAATAACTTTTTTATCCATAAAATAATTATATCACAGAGTTTTTAATATTGTCATCAGAGTACAAAAAGCATTTACACGAATGATTGCCAGCAAATTTAAATTCCGCAGGATGAGATTGCTTGCAAACATCCATCGCAAAAGGGCAACGTGTATGGAATTTACAACCGGAAGGCAAATTTTCAGGGGAAGGCAATTCACCAATTAATTTTATATGTTCTTTCTTTTTGTTTGCAGTTAATTCAGGAACAGCACTAAGCAAAGCTTTTGTATAAGGATGTTTAGGATCAATAAAAATATCTTCTGTCTTACCTATTTCTACAATTTCACCCAAATACATTATGGCAATTCTATCTGATATATGTCTAATAACCCCTAAATCGTGCGATATAAATATAAACGTCAAATTAAAATCGTCTTTCAACTGTTTTAACAAATTTATAATCTGAGCTTGAATACTAACATCTAATGCGCTAACCGGTTCATCCGCAATAATAATTTCGGGTTCAAGAATTAAAGCTCTGGCAATAGCAATCCGTTGTCTTTGACCACCTGAGAATTCATGAGGATATAAATTCAAACACGAATTATCCAAACCAACTTTACCAATCACATCATCAACAAGTGCTTGAATTTTAACTTTAGAAAAATTTGTATTAATCAATAATGGTTCTTGTAAGATTTCGCCAATTTTCATTTTAGGATTTAAACTCGCATAGGGATTTTGGAAAATCATCTGTAGCTTTTTATAAAAATCTTTTTGCTGAGCTTTTCCTTTAAAACTACAAATATTTTGACCTTCAAGCAAAATTTCCCCTTTTAACGGTTCAATTAAACGCATCAAAGTTTTAGCTAATGTAGACTTACCACAACCGGATTCTCCGGCAATAGCCAATATTTCTCCGCGCTTAACATTAAGACTTACATCATTAAGTGCATATATTTTTTTTACATTACCAAAGACGTTAGTCTTTGATTCATAAACAACATCCAAATCTTTTACTTCTATAACATCTTTATTCATAAATAAATTTTATATTATTAATGAGCTAAAAGCAATTATACGAATGGAGATTTACAATTCAAAACAAGAGCTTACTAACACTTGCAAAATACTATGGAAGTTATAAAATTGTAGTATAATACGTTAAATAAGATAGGGTAAATATATGATTAAAATTGAATATATTAATAAACTTAAAGAATTTTTCACATCTTCTAAATTCATAAAAGCAACATATCTATTGGGATTTACTATAATGATAACCACAATTATAGCATCTCAAAACTTCTTTTTCCAAAGTATTATAGACAATGGAATAAGTAAAAAAGATATAATTGCACAAAAAACACTTACTGTTGAAGATGTAAAGCGCACAGAACAACACAGACGAGAAGTTGCTCAAAAAATAGAACCTATCTTAGTTCCGGCAGAAGATGATTTTATAAAATCAAACTTGGAAGCTATCCAAAACTCAATTATTCAAATCAGAAAGAAAAACTCTACAGAAAAAGAAAAAGTAGAAGATTTAAATATTTTATTTGATCTTTCAGATAATAAGAAAAAAGAATTTATAATTGATTTCTTACTAAATGTTGATGAACCAAGCCTTAGAGAAGCATTTGATAAAGCTTCCTTATCACTTGTAAAAATTTTGCAAGTCGGCATTACAGAAAACGATTATGAAAAAAACAATATCCAAAATCTTATTCAAGCGAATTTAGTTTCAAACGTGTCTAAACGTCAAGTATCAGTAATTACAGCATTATTAGAGCAAGTAATTGTACCTAATTTGGTTGTAGATGATGCCGCAACAGAAATTGCCAAAATGAATGCCCAAGATTCAGTAAAACCTTACAAAGTAACATTCCAAAAAGGTGAAAAGATTGTATTTGAAGGGGAACCTGTAACAAGATTAAAACGTGATGCACTAAGAGAAGCAGGTTACAACGTTTATGAATTAAACTGGCAAGGAATTCTATCGGTTTATATACTTGTTTTGTTATTAACAATGATATTTATTGCATATTTAAAAGTGTTTGAAAAGAACTTCTTAGAGCCTAGATTTATGTCATTAGCTGGAATGCTGATTGCTCTGACTTCAATAATTGCGGTCGTACTTCCTACAGGATTTTCACCATACATACTTCCGATCCCCGGAGTTATTATAATTTCTGCAATATTTTTAAGCCCTAGAATTTCTTTTTTAATTTCCGCATTACTATTGATTGTCCTTACTGTAGGCTTACAATATGAATCTCAATTTATAATTGTATTCTTAGTATTATCACTAATCGGAATGATTACTATTTCAAAAATCAGATATACCCGAAGATTTGATCTAATAAAAGTCGGCTTTAACTTAGGAATTGCCGGAGTGCTAATTATGCTAAGTTTATATTTTATAGACAAATGCTTAATAGACGTAAGCAACACCATGATTTTAAAAAATTGTATATTTATCTTTGCAAACGGTTTATTAAGTTCAATTTTGGTACTTGGCGCATCTCCTATATTAGAAAATTCATTCCATATTATTACTCCATACGGTTTGGCTGAGCTTGGAGATCATAATCAACCATTACTAAAACGATTACAAATGGAAGCTCCGGGAACATACCACCACAGCTTAATGGTTTCAACATTATGTGAAGCCGCAGCAGAAGCAATAGGTGCAAACCCAATATTAGCTAGAGTTGGAGCATTCTATCACGATATCGGAAAATTAAAAAGACCTTTATTCTTTGTTGAAAACCAATCATACTTTAGCATTGAGAACCCTCACAATAAACTTAATCCAAGATTAAGTAAAATGGTTATCACTGCACACCCGAAAGATGGTATAGAAATTGCCAAGAAAAATGGATTACCAAATATTATATGTGATTTTATACTGCAACATCACGGTGAAGGAATAGCAAAATATTTCTATAATCAAGCTGTTATTGAAGAAGGTGCTGATAATGTAAAAGAAGAACATTTTAGATACACCGGTCCAAAACCAAACACTAAAGAAACAGCAATCCTTATGTTAGCTGATGCGGTTGAATCCGCAGTAAGAGCAATGAAAGGCGCAACAAGCGATGAAATCGAAAACATTATTGACAAAATTATTGTAGAAAGATTAAACGATGGACAACTTGCTGATAGCCCACTTACGTTGAAAGATTTAAAAATAATTGCAATGTCATTTAGCAGAATATTGAGAGGGATGCAACACAACAGAATTAAATATCAAGAAGACATCGCTGTAGAATTTGCAAAAAATAAAATTGAAATGCCTAACAAAATTCTTGACGTTGATTTAGAAAACAAAATTAAAGAATTAGAAGAAACCAAACAACCAAAACCATCTGATGAAAATTGGTCAAATGATACAAATAAAAACTTATGATAAATTATAACTTATACGCAGAAAACATCTATAACAGTTGGAAACCAAATCTGGATAATATAATTGACATCGCTCAAAAAATTTGCGAGTTCTATCTCTCTTGTCCTGAAATAAAATCAAGATGCTGCATAAAAGATTATAATTACAACACACTGGCTTTTGACTTCTTATTTTGTGATAGCAAAAAAACCCACGAAATAAACAAAGAATACAGAAATAAGGATTATCCTGCAGATATAATAACGTTTGCCGTATTTGCAGACTCTACAAAAGAAGAAAGATTTGTTCTCGATTTTGAAATTAATTTAGGAGAGATTATAATAGGATTAGATAAAATTAATGAAGAAGCAAACAAGAAAGAAATCTCGAAAGAAACTGAATTAATCTTTATGATTAGTCACGGGATATTACATCTGTTAGGCTTTGATCATCAAACAGAAGAAGAATTTGATTTTGTAATCACATATCAAAAAAAAGCATTAGGAAATATGGGAATAACTTATGACAAAATATAAACGCCAAGGATTATCAAATACTTTTAGAAACGCAAGAAAAGGCATGCGTTTATCAATAAAAAGCGAACGAAATATAAGAATCCACATGTTTATAGCTGTATTAGTATTATTAACAGCTTATTATTTCGACTTTTCAATAACAAAATTTTGCATTTTATTACTAACAATTGCCGCGGTTATTTCAGCAGAAATGTTTAACTGCGCAATAGAATTTTCACTTGATGCAATCTTTCACAATAAATATTCTCGTATGGTCGGTATGGCTAAAGATATTGCAGCAGGCGCCGTATTAGTAGTAACTATAATCGCAATTTTTATAGGAGTATTACTTTTTGCCCCTGCATTTTCTGCACTTATTGCAAATTAAACATACTTAAAGGGCTCTTGCATTTTTGCAAGAACCCTATATTATAAACATTTAATTCAAAACAAGAATTAATTATTACTCAACACTAAACGGAATGTTGCCAAGTTTTTAATAGAAAGCATAGTATGCTTATTATGCTGTTCTTCTGAAATATCAAAAATTCTGATAATTCTTTGAATTTCCGCCAAATCCTGATACGATTCAATCTTATAAACATTTTCGATTGGATCTGCAATAACCGACATAAGTGTGTTTAATTCTTGTTCTTTCATAATTAAAAGTCATCCTCTTTCCTATATACACTTATATAAAGTATTTTTTTCCTAAAGAATTGCTTTTTTTGTTAAAAGTGGCTTAATATTTCTTAATATTAACAAAGCAAAATTCTGAATTATGAGATTATATCAAGGTTTTGAGCAAGAACATCACTTGCACAAGCTGGACGTAATAAACTATGAGGACCATCACCATACACAGCATGCGCAAAATTATTTTGAGAAAGGGTATTTGTGTGCAATTTGATCGGGTTGGTAGATTTTGCCAAATTCCAATAAGAGACTTTTCCAGAAGACTCCAAACCATTATTTGTTGATGAGTAAATGCCAACCATATCCCGAATTCCTTATGTCCTTATTAATATTATAAACTATTAGTAAAAAAAATATAACCCTTAAATTCTTATATTCCTGATTATATGAAGAATTATTAAGCCTAAAGTAAAAAATATAGCAATTTTATATATAAAAAATACTTTATATATATGTAAACACGAGGAGTGCTTGAAAATTGAGGAATCAGTTCAAGACTTAAGCACACACTTCACACTTCACTATTACGAGGAATTGTAAAAAAATTCCAGGCGGCTTTCTTCTAAGTCGCTTTTTTTTGTGAAATTATCTATTATCAAACGACTGCTGAGCCAATTTAAATAAATAATCTTCACGAGCACCGGATTTTAAACCTGTAGGGATAAAGTTTTCTTTAAACCTTTCTACGGCATATCTATCAGTCATGCCGGAAATATAATCCGTAACAACTCTAATTATTTTATCTTCAGGGCAAACAGGTTTTAATTTTACACAATAATAATAGAATAATTCTTTGATTACCCGACGCGCTTTTGTTTCTTCAAGTTTTGCAATACACTCATCGTTATAAACATTTGCAAACATCCACTCACGAAGTTTTGTAGTATAACCCCAAGCTTCCTCACCCATTAATATATCTTCTTTACCGATCGAATTATTGACAACCTCAGTAATCATTTTATTCAAACGTTTACTTTGATCAGAAGAAAAATATTCTATACAATCTTTTGGTAAATCTTCTTCTGAAATAACTCCGGCTCTTATAGAATCTTCAATATCATGGTTAATATATGCAATTTTATCAGCAAGTTGTACAACTTTTGCCTCAGGAGTCATTGGTTTAAATCCCCAACTATGAGTTCTTATACCGTCAATAGTTTCCTGACAAAGATTTAAATTTTCAAGGACTTCAACAACCCTTACACTTTGCAGATTATGATAAAAACCACCATCCACAAGCTCATTTAATACACTTTCACCGCAATGCCCAAAAGGAGTATGCCCTAAATCATGCCCTAAAGATATTGCTTCAACCAAATCTTCATTTAAATCAAGCGCCCTAGCAATTGTCCTGCCTATCTGCGAAACCTCTAAAGTATGAGTTAAACGAGTTCTAAAATGGTCATCAAATGGAGATAAAAACACTTGAGTTTTATGTTTAAGCCTTCTAAAAGCTTTTGAATGCAAAATCCTATCTCTATCTCTTTGAAAATCAGTACGCATATCAGACTTTGGCTCATCAACTTTACGCCCTTTTGAATTAGCCGATTTTGTAGCAATATCACTTAATACATTAAATTCTCTTTGTTCTAATTTTTCTCTTATGGTTAATGTAGGCATATCAACCCTCCATTATGAGATTTTAGCAAAAAGCAAGAATTTAGCTATACAACCTTTGGAGGATTTTGATAATATAATAATTATTATACAGATTTAGTTGAACTTGCAGATTTCTTTTTATTTTTTAAATATTCTTTTAATCCATCATCAGCCAATACACCCAGTTTATTAAGAGCCAAAGACGATATCGTACCAATTATTAAAGATTTAGTGCCGGCAAATAATTTAGCATTACAATATAAAGATACACCAATACCGGCAAGAGCAGGTATTCCATATTTCAAAGAAATTGATGTACGCTGCTCGTTATTTTCTGACTTACCCAATTGATAGCCCAAAACACCAAGCCCGCCCAGAATTGATAAAATATCGGTCGGAGCAGAACCAAGTGCTAAATCTCTTAATTTACTAGGGAATTCTTCTGTTTCCAATCGAATAGATTTGTCTAAAGAAGAAATATATTCTTGATAAGCTCCGGAAATAGCTTTATATTCTTTCTTTGGTAGAAGATATTTATATATTTTACCTAATTCTTGTAAATTCCCTGGCTTATAACCTTCAACTAATCCTTTTAAATCAATTATTTCAAACATTAATTTATTATAATTTTGTTCAGTTCCAAATTTTGACGGATTTTCTTTTAATAAATTTTCTAATAATTTTATTTGTGCCAAGATATCATTCCGTAATTTAGGGGTTTGTTTAGTAACCTTCGTAAAGTCATTAAGCATCACCCTAATTTGACGAAGCCTATATATTTGCTCAGCATCATTAAAAGATAACATGCCTGTTATTCGCATGATTCTATCATCCGCGTCTTTCCACAAGTCTTTACGAGAAAAAGTCATAGCTCGACGTTTTGAAATAACATCAGCCTGGAGTGCACGTTTTGGATCAACCAACAACACCTCGGCCATAAAATTTCTATAAATATCTTTTGAAAAGAATTTCCCTAATTTATCAAAAGAAGTTTTAACAATTTCTACTGTTTTTTTAATCCTATGATATCTGCCTTTTAACGATTCTCCGGCAAAATTTTCCAAAAATTGTTCTTGAAGTTCTGTCTCTAGCTCTTTAGCCTTATCAAACCATTGAGCCCTAGTTAGTTTTTTACCATTGATCTCAACGATTTCAGAAGGATTGTGCTTGCGCGCATTTGAAGTAACGATTTCTGCTTTTGAAAGCGCTATTTTTAAATTTTTACCGGTTTTATCATAAGAATCAAGAACAGATTGACGCCCAATACGTTCAAACATCTTTGTGATACCATTATGGACATTCTCTAACGGCTTTGTCAGGTACATCATTTTCTTAAATACAACATCTTTAAATGACGTAAAATTATTTATGGCCTCAACCCTTTTCATCCCTGCATCTACACACTTATAGGCAAACAAATAAACCTTATCGGCAAATGATTTTATTTCATCCGTTTCTAATTTAGTACTTTGTATTTTACGCGCCAAAAAATCCTTCATCCGTTGAAAGTTCTTTGACAAACCTTTTGGACCACCCTTTAACAAAAAGAACAAAGTTGCTGTTGTTATAACAGTGGCTCCCGCAATAGATAAACCAATTGTTTTAATATTTTTGGTTTTTCGAGCTTCTGAAGGAGTTATAATCAAGGCTTTTAGTGAAGTTTCATTTGACTCGTTAATATCCTCTCTACTTACATATTTATCCGGATTTTCATTTGAAGTTTGAGTAGGCAACCAATAATCACTCGGTTTTCTGTTAGCAACTTGACCGAATGTATTTATAGATTTTAATTCAAATTTTGGAATTGAATTATTTAACATAAAATCACTAGCCTACACCAATATTAAAGACCATAAAGAATAAAAATTGCGCTGTTTTTGAATGTTGTAAACATATATTACGAAAACAATTCAGTATCAATAACCTTAGCAACCTCTAACGCCGAATTTTTATCTGATAAAAACTCTTTTACCCGACCTAATTGACTAATATTTTCGTCTCGTTTTTGTTGATTATATAATAATTCCTCTATTTCATAAACAATATTAGTAACAGTCAAATCATTTTGAATAAGCTCAGGGACAATAGATTTATCGGCAATTATATTCGGTAAAGAAACTCGTTTTATACATCTAACCAACAAATAAATCCAATACAGAATCTGAGGTCCTCGATATGCAATAATCATAGGAGTCTTATACAAACAAGCCTCTAACGCTACAGTTCCGGATGCTAAAATCAACGCATCAGACACACTTAAAAGCCCATGATTTTCACCTTTGATCAATTTTATATCACAATCTTTAAAATATTTTTGATAGACCTCATCGGACAAATTTGGAGCCTGTGACATACAAAACTGTAAATCCGGATGTTTGTGCTGTAATACCTTTACAGATTTTATAAAGATTTCCATTAAATTTTTCAACTCAAATTCTCTGGAACCCGGGAACACTGACACCAATTTTTTATCAGAATCTAATCCGTGCTTTTTAAAAAACTCCCTGCGATTAGCAGCTAACGGTAATTGTGACACCAAAGGATGTCCACAATAATGCGTATCTATTCCGTACTGCGCGTATAAAGGCTTTTCAAACGGGAAAATACACAATACCTTATCCACAAATTTTTTAATTAATTTTATTCGATACTTCCTACTTGCCCAAACCTGAGGAGGAATATAATAAAATACTTTTATACCCGCAGCATGTAAAAATTTAGCAACAGACAAGTTAAAAGCACCATAATCAATTAATAATACCAAATCAGGTTTATAATCTTTCACAAGGTAATCGACAAGAGATTTTCCTAACTTAAAATGATTCCATAGAATTTTTGCAGAAATACCAACAGATGACATTTTTTCATGATTAGAAAATAACTTTATACCGGTTTTGGCCAAATTAACACCACCTATACCTTCGATTTCTAAATCACAACCTAACGCACGTAAACTTTTTACTACATTAGATGCGTGGATATCTCCTGAATATTCACCTGTTATTATAAATATTTTTTTCATCTATACTGCCATTATTACTATATTGTGTTCATCAGCATACTTGATAACTTTTTCTTGATCAACAATAATTGTCTCATTTGCCTCAACAGCAATTAAAGATGCATTTCGATGAGCCATTGTTCTCAATGTCCTCATTCCAATTGCAGGTATATCAAAACGTTTATCTTGTTTAGGTTTAGCAACTTTTACAACAACCGCTCCACTTTTTGCTAACTTTGCACCACGTTTTATACAAACATCTGTACCTTCTATTGCTTCAACAGCCATAATCATTTTATCTTTAATCACAACAGATTGACCAACATCTAACTTGCCCATTTCTTTTGCTAGCCAAAAACCATAATTAACATCTTCCATTTGCGCAACTGTAGGCTTATGGGCACCAAGAACACCTGCAGGAATCATTAGATTTTTAATAAAAATAGTTTGATCCAAAACTTCAATCCCAATTTTTGCCAACTCATCTACAATCATCAACATTACTTGGTCATCATTTAGTCTGGAAGCTTCTTTAATAAGCTCAACAGCGCGCTTGTCAAATTTGTGCAATTGTAACAATACTTTTTTATGAACTTTTCCTAAAAAAGTCATTTGCTTAATTTGCTCGTCTTTCAAAATTGATTCTATCCTGTCAACTTCCCCAGGATGGCAACTATAAACCTTTGAACAATATTTTTTCAACTCTTTCAAATTATCTTTTGCAAGAGAAATACAAACAACTTCAAAACCATTTTTGCTTGCGTGCTGAGCCATTTTGACCGGTAAAGAACCATCGCCTGCTATTAATCCTTGCTTATTTTCTAAAATTATTGACACTTTATTTACCTCTTTTACTAGCTATCTTAATGAATAAATCTTTTTCACTTCTTCTTCTGGTAATATTTTAGCACCACCAAGAAATTTTGTACAAATAATTGTTTTTGCATAATTTTCTGCAAGATCGAGTTTTAAATATGCATCTTGAACTGTTTTTCCTCCAACGATAACCCCGTGATTTGCTAACAACACAACATCATAATCATCAAAAAACTTAGCCGTTTTATCAACCAATTCTTGAGAACCAGGAATTGCATATTCTGCTAATGGAATTTGACCAAAACAATATATAATTTCAGGAGAAATATCTTCAGTTAAAGCCACATGAGCTGACGCAAACGCCGTAAGATATGGAGAATGAACATGAAAAATCGCATTTATGTCAGGGCGTTTTTTATAAAACTCCAAATGAAGATATTTTTCTGTAGATGCTTTTGTAACACCACTAAGCAAATTACCGTCAAAGTCGATTAAAACCAAATCCTCATTTTTTAAATAACCGTTAGCTGAACCCGATGAAGTTATAAGAACTTTGTCATTATAACGCGCAGAAATATTACCGGAAATCCCGGGAGTATACCCCTTACTACCGGCGCCAACACCATATAATCTGATTTCTTGTTTTAATACATCTAACATTTTACTGCACCATTTCCTTTATAGGATCCTCTATATCCAGAACTTGAGCATGCCTTAAGACCGCACGTTTTGGTTTTATCTGAGGACTTTGCTGTTTACTGGCTACATTTAACTCGTTTACCTGTCTAACCGCCGGTGTGAAAGTATTTTTATGAGCTTCACGCTCTTTACGTTTTCCTAACCTTTCCGGATTTTTGATTTCCATTCTGCCGTAATCTATTGATGTACCTTTTGTATCAAACGCCACATCAAAACCAAAATAAGTCGTACGTCGCACAAAATCATATCCTAAACGAATTTTTAAATCATCAGGTCCCAATGCAAATACGAAGCGGTTTTCTTGGAATATTTTACCATTTGGAGAATCATTACTCAAATTAGCCATACCTTGCCAACCGACAGAAAAATATTTGTTCAAACGGATAATTTCAGAAATACGAACACTGGAACTACCGTAACGATAAGCATCAAATCTCGGTAATGGTGTATTATCTTCATATCCGGCTTGGAAATATGCCAAATCCTGCATCCAGTTTTTATATTGAATATGGGTTGTAGGACCAACTCGACCTACAAATTGAGTGTCGCCATTTCCATATATAGCAGCAGAACCTTGCATTACAAACCCAAAATCAAAGTAAAAATCTTTTTCTTCATTTGCATAAGAATATATACCTTGACGAATTTCAGCCATATAACGAGTTCTTGAAGTTGAAGTACTTGGACGCTTAAACTTTTCACCATAATAATTTCTATCGTTATCTTCCATAAAACCAAAACCTGCACGATGTCTAAATGTTAAGGTTTTACCGGGAGCCAAGAAATTATGTTTAGTGTACCCCTTATCATAGAAAACCTCTGCCATATATTTTGGCATACGAGCGCCCATAAACCATTCATCCATAAAGGTATTTGATGAATATTGCAAATATAAATTATCATCTAATCTTTGACGACCTTTTAAGAAAAATATATCCGCAGCAGACCCATAACCTAATTCTGTATGGTTAAATGTATTTAAATATTTTAAAGCTCCACCAAATCCAAAATCACCATGTTGATAGTTTAAAAATGGTATAGCTTTCATAACGGAGCCGCCCGGACCGCTAAACACAAATCCAGGACCGATAAACATACCAACCTTACGTTTTGTTCCTAACTCCGGATAATTAGCTTCAAAAAATTTACGTTCTTTATCGGTATAAGCAGTTAAACTTGGCCAGCTAAACCAATATTTACCCTGACGACGAATTTCCATATTTTTAACAGTGAATACATCATGATTTTCACGTGCATCAACATAAATTTTTTCAGCATTAATATGCAACTTATTACCCCTCGGATCACTTAAGAAATACGATCTTTCATCCTCGGAAAGCTGCATATTTATAAATCTAGGACCTATCATCCTTGCAGACATTCTATGTATTTCTGAAACATCAGAATGAAAATTCCCGTCTTCTAAAATCAAAAGAGAATTTTCATGTTTTGCCACACGAGCATTCATCATCATAGATTCAGTTTTAGACTCGACATTATCCATAAACATGGATTCTTCATTCATATCTACTTCAAAATAATCACCCTTTGTCGGCATTCCATCTCGTAATACAAGGACATCTCCAATAGCTTTTAAAATATTTGAATCTTCATTATATGTCATTTTATCAGCAATGACAGTTATATTTTGCGGAGGTAAATACAATTTTGGGCGTCCGTCGGCAACCATTTCGCTTGTATCTTCATCAAAGTAAACATTATCTGAATCTAATTGCAATTGTTTTTCAGTAACCTGCTCGGATATCCCTGATTCTAAAGATACTACACCATCTTGCTTATCTTGTTCGATATCATTTGCAATTTTATTTTGGATAACATGAGCAATTGAGCCTTCTTCTGCCTCAAATTCTACATCTTCATCATTTAATTCTTCTTCATTTTCCCAAAACTTAAACCGACTCAAACGTTGACCAATTGTCTTCTTATTTTTATCAGTAGGTTTATCTTCTGATGTAATCTCAGCCCATTTACTTGTTGCTTTTAAACGCATTTGTTTGACCCACGGCATTTTATCAGAATCTATTTCACTGGTTTCAACACCTGATCTGACAGAAGAATAAGTATCAAAACTTCTATACACAGGATCTTGTCTAATATCAGGCATAACTTTGCTCATTGGAGAACGGAAAAAAGTTTCTTCCTGCAAATCTTCAGGTGAAATAGCAGCAACTTCCCCATCAGCTTCTAAGGCATAAGTCACGCCGGATAATGATAATATTAAAAGTGATATTAAAAGATATTTTTTCAATGTATTTACCTTCTTATTTAATGTAATTCATCGGATTGGCCGGTTTACCATTTACACGGACCTCAAAGTGACAATGCGGTCCTGTACTGTAACCGGTCGAACCTTCTCTACCAACAGTTTGCCCTTTTTTTACGATTTGTCCATTATTAACAGTTATAGCAGACATGTGGGCATATAAAGTCGTAATCGGCTGACCATTAATGACACCATGGTCCAAAATAACAACCTTACCATATCCGCCATACCAACCGGAGAAAATAACTTTCCCGTCATTAGAGGCCTTAATCGCGCCTCCATTTGGACCTCCAATGTCTATACCGGAATGGAAAATTCTACTTTTAAATATCGGATGAACCCTCCAACCAAAAGGAGATGTAATCGGTCCATTAATTGGTTTTATAAATCCGGTTGATGATACAACAACCTGCTGAGACGGAGTTTTACCTCCACCTTTTGTCATACCTGCAATCATGTTTTGGATATTGGCAGATTGTTTTGCCAATTCTCTTTCTGAACGTTCATAATAGTTTTTATCTTTTTGCAAACGTTCTATCATACTCTTATTTGCATTAATTGAACTCTGAATTGATATTCTCTGATTTTTAATATCACGTATAGAAGCTTCTACCATACGTTTTTGTGATTCAACTTGAGCTTTTAGTTTTAGAATTTCATCTGCTTTAGATTTTACAGCCTGCATACGTTTATAATCTTGTTGTATAACAAGTTTTTGGTAATAAAACATATCCATCAAAGTATTCACATCTGTAGTAGACAAAATCAACTCAAACATTCCTATTCTCTGATGCTTATATACTTGTCTGATTCTTGATTTCATTTCAGAATCAATAGCTCTAAATTCAGACAACGCAACACTTAATTGCTTTTCCATAGAAGACAAATTAGACACTAAAGAGTTATAACGTTGAGTTGTTGTCTTTAAATCTCTTTGTGCTTTTTCTAATTTTTGTTGATTAGAACTTAACTTATTACGTTCTTTTTTCAGCTTTAAGTCTGTTTGATTTTTCTTTTGTTGATAATAACTACGTTTGTTATTAGTTTGCTTTAATTGTTGATTTAAAGTTGCGGTATCAGCAGCAAAACAAGGGGCCGAGCACATAACAGTCCCTACAAAAATCCAGCATATAAGAAAATATTTTAAAATGTTTTTTATCTTCATTTTTCCATTATTTTACAAGTAAAGGCAACAACATCAATCCTAATGTCCACGCAACAAAAGTGAAACAAATGATTGCTATTATTACTTTCTGATTTTTTCTGAAAAATTCCATAAATTCTCCCCTTAACAATAAACATTGTACTATCAAAAAACTCAATGTGCAAGTTTAATAAAAATCTATTACAAATATTTTAAACTTCTATATGGAAAAATGAACATTTTTATTTTATTATCGTTGTAAGAGTACAGAGGTTAACAAAAATGAAAGAAAAATGTACTAAATACGAAGCATTATTTACTTTTAGAAGCGAAGAGGAACTCAATCAGCACCTTTTAGAATGTGAAGATTGCCGACTTGAACATGAAAAAATGCAAAAAGTTTCCGAATTATTGCAAGAAGTAAAACCATATTTCAGAAAAAGACGTAAAAATTTTGCGAAACTAAAAGTTGCATGCGCTTTGTTTATGGTTATGGTTAGCGGAACAACATTAGGTGTTATAAATATGAACACTGACGTATCTGATACTCTAAAATATGGTGCAGTTTTAAGCTCAGAAGATTTAGGTCTGCCGGTAGACTCTTACGGACTTATTTCTATAGAATAGATGGAATTAATGAATTTTAACGAAGTAATTAAAGCAAATAAACAAAATATTAAAAACATTATACGTCTTATAACCAAAGAAGATAACGAAGATATCGAACAAGAGGTATATGTAAAAATTTGGAAAAATTCCGAGCAATACAAAGAAAAAGGTTCAATAAAAAGTTGGATTTCTACGATTGCTCGCAATGCTTCACTTGATTATTTAAAATCCTCTTACCATAAGGTTTCACAGACCTCAACTTCTGATGATTTAGTGGTGACAAACATCAAAGACAGAAAACAAACACCTGACGCAACAGTTGAAAGACAGGAACACCAAAAACAAATAATTAAGGCGGTTAACCAATTGAAACCTAAATTCAAAGAAGTTATAATTATGTGTGAGATAAACGGATACACATACGAAGAATGCGCACAAAAATTAAAATGTCCGATTGGAACAATTAAATCGCGAATATTTAACGCAAAAAAAGAGTTAGCAGAAAAACTAAAAGACTTATTATAAAGGAAGGATTACAATGAAAAAAACACTTTCATTACTAATTATAACAACGATTCTATGCGGGATAGCTCCTAACTGCTTCGCAACACAAGACGCAAAAAAATCGACTGAAATCCAACAAAATTATATAAATCACAGAGAACAACATAAAAAAGAATTTGAGCAACGATTAAATCTTTCAGAAAAACAAAAAGAAAAAGCAAGAGAAATCCATAAACTTGGCAGAGAACAAATGCGACCGATTATGGAACAGATTGAACAAAAACGCCAAGAAATAGAAGCGGTTAAATTGTCAAGGATGGCTGAGAGAATGCAGCAGGAACGAATAGCGCAAATTTCAGCCGAAATTAAAGACCTGGAAAAACAGGCTCAAGATGTGAGAAAGAAAAATTCACAAGAATTTGAGAAAATATTAAACAAGAAACAAAAAACCGAACTTGACAAAATGAAAGCTGAAGGCCGCGCAAGATATGAGCAATTCCACAAAGCTCGTCCACCATTTCAAGGCTTAGGCACCCCAGGATTTTTGCTAAAACCAATAAATCCACCACCACATCACGAAGGCTTATGGAAATAATTTGAGATTAGAATGTGAATCATCTCACTTATACCCGCCCTTGGATTTTGGAGGGTTGTTTTGGTGGGATGATAAGTGAATTACCTGCCCCGGATGGGGAAGGTGGCGGAGCCGGAAGGGATGACTTGAGTTGAGCATAGTTTCGGAGAACTTTTTACATCGCCCCCTCATCCTAACTCTCTCCCTAGGAGAGTGGAAATCCTAGACCCTTTACTTTTACCCCCAGCCCCTCCAACACTTGGCTGCGCCTCGGTATACAAGTTCACAAGGCTCGTACCTCGCCTGTTCATTTTGCACCGTCCAGGGAAGGGTGCATTTACCTCCCCCCCTGCGGAGCACATTGGTTTTACAAACTATACCACGGTTGGTAGTAATATTTACCCTCCCCTCAGAATGACGAGGGTTGAACGGGGCGGAAAGGTGCCTAATCTTTACCCCCGCGGTGACAGGAGAGGGTTTGATAACTCTTTTATTAAAAAAGCTGCGTTTACACTGGTCGAAGTATTAATCGTAATCGGCGTAATCGGAATTGTTGCTGCGATGACGATACCAAATATGATTACAAATATTCAAGATAAGCAGTTTAAAACTGCGTTAAAGAAGAATTATGCGGATATAATAAATGCTTATAGGTTGGCATTTCCTGATCCTGTTTATACTCCAAATCCTTGGGATGTTGGGAAACAAACTCATGGTGCCCCTTATGGAGCAGATAAATTGGATGTTTGTTTTAAGCTTTATGAGGGTTTACTTTCACAATTAAAACTTAGTTCTTATTGTTTGGATAATAATCCTGATAAAACATGTTCAACTGTTGATAAGAATTATTCTATGAATTTCAAATGTAAGGCGCTTGATCTAAAAGAAACAGATAAAACTTGGGGCACTTGTTTTTATGAGTCATTTGCAGGTTATGCGATTTTGCAAAACGGGGCTCATTTGGGATTTGCCAAGAGGTCTGAAAATCCTCGGGTAACAATAGATGTTAATGGGCAAAATTCAGGGCCAAATGTTGTCGGACGTGATATTTACATATTGTTGTTTAGAAATAATACAATTATTCCGGCAGGGCATCCGGATTACCCGGGTAAAGGTTGTGATAAAAATGTTGCGTCTGAAAACGGGGCTCTTGGTGCGTACACTAAAACGGGCAGTGGCTGTGCGTATAAATATTTACGTGAATTTTAAATCATCTGAACTCCATAAGGAATGGTTTTATGTCCGTTTTCAACCCAAAAATCTTCTGCCGGTATGAATTCTTCTTTTGTTGAAAAATATGTGGAACCGGAGCCAGTCATTACTGCTGTTTTGTATTGCTTTTTTATCTGTTGTAATGTTGGATATTTATCTATAATTGCCCATTCTAAATCATTAACATAGTCTCTGCGGTTAAAGCGATTATCACCTTCGAGCTCAGTTTTTTCAGCAAAGCTTGTGTAAGCTTCTCTTGCTGAAATTCCGATATCCAAAGGTTTGATTAAATTTATATTGATTTCTCGATGTTCTTTAGGCTCAATAATTTCGCCTCGCCCTTTAGTCAGTGCTCGACCACCAATTAGGCAAAAGTTTAAGTCAGAACCCAGTTGTGCGCATAAGTTTAGTAATTCATCTTGAGACATTCTATTGTCAAAAAATTTATTAAGAGCGTATAGGGTTCCTGCAGCGTCTGTACTGCCCCCTGCAAGTCCTGCCGAAACAGGAATATGTTTTTCTATATTGATGTCAAATTCGAAGTTTTTTAGTCCGTTTGCATCAAGATATAATTTAGCGGCTTTATATACCAAATTTGTTTTATCGTAAGGGATTGTGTCACTATTTCCGCGCAATGAAATCTTTGTTCTGTCAGATTGTATCATCGAGATATATAAATAATCATATAGATCAATTGTTTGCATAATACTTTCAATATTATGAAACCCGTCATCTCTTTTGCCGACGACTTTAAGTGTCATATTTATTTTTGCCGGACATTGAATTGAAATACTTTTCATTCTGCTCCTTTTAATATTCGTTTTTTGAAGCTTTGATAAGTTCTTCTGATAATTTCCCAAACATTTCTATCGACAATTTTTCGCCTCGGATATTTTCATCTAAATTAAGCGAGTTTAGAGCTTGCGTAACATGTTCTTTTAAAAATCCACCGTTTAGTAAGCAGTTTTTAAGGTTTTTTCTTCGTTGAGCAAAAGCAGCTTTAATTGTTCGTCTAAAATGTGAATAATCACTTAATTCAAGTTTTGGTGATTTTCTAACATCAAGTTTTACTAATGCTGAATTAACTTTTGGTGCAGGGAAGAATGATTTTCTTCCTACTAGCCTTAATATTTTAACATCAGCCCAAAATTGAGAAAGAATTGTCAGAAGTCCATATTGTTTATTTGAAGAATTTTCATCGGCAACAATTCTATGTGCAACTTCTTCTTGCACCATTAAAATTATATCTTTTATTTTGTTACGATTTTTGTTGTTCAAATCGTCGATTTCGCCTAATAAATGGGCGATAATCGGGCTTGTGATATAATATGGAATATTTGCAACTACTTTGAATTCCCCTTCGCAAAGGGTTGATAAGTCAGTTTTTAATACATCATTGTGTATTATTTCAAGGTTTGGTGCGTTTAGTTTTTTTAATTCTCTTATAGCTTCTTCATCCAGTTCTATGGCTATGACTTTTTTCGCATATTTAACCAGTTGTTCTGTAACAAAGCCAACGCCGGGGCCGATTTCAATTATTGTATCTTCCGGTGATATGTTGGCATATTCAATGATATCTTGGATAACTTCTCCGTTAATTAAAAAGTTTTGGCCAAGGCGTTTTTTTGTCCTAAAAAATTTTGCTCGTTCAAAGTAATTCATCTTGATATTTATAATAACACACATGGGGAAATGTTTACATAGTTTTATTTGATATTTTAAATAATGTTATAATTGTTATGAAGGGGTAGGCATGTTTAAGTTAAAAAACAAATTAGAAAAGAGCGATATTTTAAAATTATATACAAAGGGGTATACTCAACCTGAGAATTATAAAATCGGCTTAGAGTATGAAAGATTGCCTATTTCATCAACGACTTTTAAGGCCGTTGATTATTGGAGCGAATTTGGTATTAAAGCTTTTCTTGAAAGTTTTGCCAAGGAAGAAACTTGGGATTATATTTTAGATGATAAGAATTTGATTGGGCTAAAAAATAAACATGACACAATAACCTTAGAACCCGGTTGTCAGGTTGAAATTAGTGCAAAACCCGAGCGAACTATTTTTGCTTTAAAACAAAAAATTGATAATATAAATTCATTAATTAAACCTATTACTGATAAAATGAATATAACTTTATTAAATTATGGAGTCTCTCCGTATATGACAAATAAAGGTATAAATTTAATTCCAAAACGCCGTTATAAAATTATGGCTAGATATTTATGGGGAATTTTATCAGATGTTATGATGAGAGAAACTGCGGGGATTCAGTGTTGTATTGATTTTAAATCAGAAGAAGATGCAATGCGTAAATTTAAATTAGCAAATAAATTGTCTCCATTTATGACTGCTATGTTTGCAAATTCTCCTATTCGAGGTGGTGTAGATACAGGTTATAAAACCTTTAGAGGTTTAAGTTGGTTAAATACAGATAATGACAGATGTGGTTTTTGTGGCAAAATTAGTGAAGAATTTTCATTTGAAGATTATATTGACTCTGTGATGAAAGCACCTATGATTTTTATTCAGCGTGATAATTTACAGTTTGAAGTTAAAGGTAATATTACGTTTGAAGAATTTTTAAATGATGGATGGGAAGGCACACAGGCTACAATTGAAGACTATGAATTACACGCAAACTTGTATTTCCCGGATGTCAGAATGCGTAATTTTATCGAAATTCGTAATCATGATTGTGTTGGTGGGGATTTGAAATATGCGATTTTGGCCATATACAAAGGAATTTTATATAGTAATTTTGCAATGTCTGAGTGCGAAGAATTATTTAAGGGACTTCAATATAAAGATTTTGAAGAATTACGATTTAATGTTCCGAAAAATACGTTGCAAAGTAGAGTACGAAAAGCAAAAGCTCTTGATTATGCCAAAGAAATTATTGGAATTGCGCAGCGAGCGTTGAAGGAAGAACAAACAGGTGAAGAGTTGTTTTTAGACTCAATTAAAGAGTTTACTTACCGTGGCGTATGTCCTGCTGATGTAATTGTTAAAAATTGGAACGGTTCTTGGGATCGTAATATGGCAAAACTTATTAAATATTTGTCTAAATTTGAGTAACAACTTTTTAAATATCAAGGCCTGTAAACATTTCTAAAGCTGTTACATTTTGCAGTAGTGGGAATTTTTCTATATCATATTCTTTTACAAAATCAAGGGCTTCGTTTCTGGCAAGCTCTAAGATTTTTGCGTCACGAACAATATCTGAGATGATTAAATCAGGCAGACCGCTTTGACGCGTTCCTAAGAATTCCCCGGGACCTCGTAGTTGTAAATCTTTTTCTGCAATAACAAAACCATCGTTTGTTTGTGTCATAATCCCTAAACGTTCTCTGGTTTCTTGACTTCTTGATGATGTAATAAGCACGCAGTATGATTGTAAACTATTTCTACCTACTCGGCCTCTTAGTTGATGAAGTTGTGATAGTCCGAATCTTTCCGCGTTTTCAATTACCATAACCGTAGCGTTTGGAACATCAACTCCGACTTCGACAACTGTTGTGGATACTAAAATGTCAAATTTCCCTTCTTTAAAATTTTTCATTACTTCATCTTTTTCATCATTTTTGAGTTTTCCGTGAAGTAATCCGATTTTGAATTCTGGGAAAATATCGTTTTGTAACCTTTCGGCTTCAATTGTTGCGGCTTTAGCTGATAAGGTTTCGCTTTCGTCAATTAATGGATATACAATATAGGCTTGTCTGCCTTCGTTTACTTGTTGTTTAATAAGATCCCAGACTAGTCTACGCGACCCTGTTAGTGTTGTTTTTATTGGTTTTCGGCCCTTTGGAAGCTCGTTGATTACAGTAAGATCTAAATCACCGTGAACTGTTAGGGCAAGTGTTCTTGGAATTGGGGTCGCTGTCATTGTTAATATTTGTGGGTTTTGGGATTTTTTCTTTAAAACATTGCGTTGTTTTACTCCAAATCTGTGTTGTTCATCAACTACGATAGCGCCAAGATTGTTGAATTCAATATTTTCCTGAATTAATGCGTGTGTACCCACAGCAATATGGGTTTGTCCGTTTTTTAAATCTGTTTCAAATTTTTGTCGAACTTTTTTCCCGTGACTACCTAAAAATAATCCGACACTTAGCCCCATTGGGGTTAGCCATTGAATAAGGTTATTGTAATGTTGTTGTGCTAAGATTTCTGTTGGAGCCATTAATGCTCCTTGGTACCCGTTTTCAATTGCAGCAAGTAACATTATTGTCGCCACAACTGTTTTTCCGCTACCTACATCTCCTTGGAGCAGTCTTTGCATAGGTGTGGCAGAATTCATATCGTTAAGAATTTCGTTAATTGCTTGCTTTTGTCCTGAGGTTAATTCAAATGGGAGATTGTTAATAAAATTTCTGACAATACCGTTTTGATGAACTTTTAAAGCGTAAGATGAGGTGTTTTTGGCCGTATTTTCACGCAATCTGATTAACTTTAATTGGACTAAAAATAATTCTTCAAAAATTAATGAAAATCGTGCGCGTTCAAGATTGCTAATAGAGTCAGGAAAATGTATTTGTTGTACTGCAAATTTTTTGTCTAATAATCCGAGGCGTTCCCTGATAAAATCCGGAATAATATTTACAATTTCGTCTTTATATAATTCAATTGCATTGTAAATAGCTTTTCTGAGTGTTTTTGCACTTAAACCTTCGCAAACCGTATAAATTGGTACGATTCTGGCCAGATTAAGGTTTTTTTCCTCTTTATCTTCCATGAATTCTCCACTCATAATAGAATACGTTGGTTTGTCCAATGTTAGTTGATTGTTATACGAATTTAACTTAACAACACCGGATACCATTATTCCTGAGTTTATCGGGAATTGCGATTTCATTCTTTCTAGGATATATTTGTTGCCTTTTGCATTGAAAAAATTAAGTTCAAATCGTCCGCTTTCATCTTTTATTTGTACTTTTGTTACTGATAAATTATTACGCGAGTTGAATGTTGAAACTGATTTTATGTATCCAAAAATGGTCGTTGTTTGTCCTTCTTTAAGGTTTTTAATAAGTGTTCGAGAAGAATAATCAATGTGCTTTTTTGGGAAATACATCATTAAATCTTGAGCTGTAAAAATCCCTAGTTTATTAAATTTATATGCAACTTTTGGGCCAACCCCTTTAATGTACATTACATCGACTTGAGCCGGATGTTTTTGGCGGTTTTGTTGTATTTGTTCTTCTTCTTTCAAAATTTGGGCTTCTTGAGCTAAGTCAGCTTTAATTGTTCTTATTAAACATTCAATAGATTTTCTGCGTTCAGGGACTGATGCATAAGGGTAAACATCGAACGCTTCCATTACAACGGCCCAACGAGGGTTTTTGTTTGATTTTTTATAATTTTTTTTTGCTTCGGATTTTATAAAACTTGAGAAATTTTGGGTTTTTCCGTGCACGTCAATGTATCGATATTTTGTTTCGATTTCAATAGCGGCTTTTATTTTTTCTAAATTTTCAACCATAAATTCCTCTTGGGAAAAGTTTATCATAAAACCGCAAAGTGGTAAATTTTTCTTAACAAAACGATATTTTATATCAATAATTTTGTGTTAATTTTCTTTATTAATGTATGAGGATTGCAGGGAATACTAATATTGGGAATACAAATGGATTGTCAACGTCATCGGTTGGAGTTGCAGCACTAGCTTATGTTCCTATTGTTCAAGGTGGCGGTCAGTTGAGAACTGACTCTTTTGAGCGTTCTAGTGGAAATAATGGTCAAGTTGTTTATACTGAGCAAAAGACTATTGTGCGTAAAAAAGACCGAAAACCTGATGCAGAGCCAAAGGTTGAACAAAAACCTGAACAGCCTGTAACTGAACTAAAAGAAAAAGTAGTAGTTCAACCGGAGGTAAAACCTCAAGTCAATGAACCTGTTACAAAAGTCGCGGAAGTTACACCTTCCGAAAATGTTGTTAAGCCTTCTGATGTACCTCCTGCAGGTACGACAGATCCTGCGGTGTTGGCACAAGCTCCAAACCCAAAAACCACAATTTTAGGTAAAGAACGAACTGCAACAATTATTATAGATTTGTCCACAAATATTCTTTACAAGTATGATAAAAATGGTAATCCGGAAATCGCGTATAGAGTTGCAAGTGGGAAAAAATCGACGCCAACAGAAGAAGGTATTAGATTAGTTACACACACAGAGACTTATCCGTATAAATCAGCGCCTGCAGCTACAAAAAGAAGGCAGAACCCGCAAGATTATGGGCCAAAATTGATAGGTTTAGCTATTATTGACCCTAAAACTGGTGCCCAAAGAGTAAACGGCGAGTTTATTCACGGTAATAATAACCCGAGCTCAATTGGTAAATACGCATCAAAGGGATGTATCAGAATGGATAATGAGGTAATAAAAGTACTTTCACAACAAGTTAAACGTGGCGATGTTGTTATAATTAAGAAGTATTAATTGCCTTTTAAAACAACACGTTCAAAAAGCTTGTTGTCTGCGTGATTGTTACCCATTTTGATTAGTTTTTCTAACCCGAATTTGAGTGGGTTCATTTTCTTTCCTGATTCAAGCTTTGTTGTTTTAGCAATATGGTAATCATTTATTGTTGCGGCGGTCGTAATATTTTTGTTAGGTAAAAATTTTGTTATAGTCATAATAGGTAAACCATTTTCGTTTGTAGAGAGTTCGACCATTAATCTTGCTTTAAGATGCCTTTCGTCAATCATTTTTCTAGCGATATTAAGTTTTTCGAATTTACCTTTTTTAATCGAGTATTTAACGATATTTTCCAGATCTTGGCTGTGTAAAAACTTGGCTTTGAAGTTGATGTTTTGATGATTTTGAGTGATTTGACGGTTAGTAATTTGCATTATTGTTCCTTTTTTTATTTATAAAGTTTGTGCAAAATAATTTTTGCTAGTTGGTGTGGTAAACGCCCGACCCTAACCCTCCCACTTTTTGGGTCACTATACACAATTGTAACAAAATCTTAACAAACCCCCTCAAAATATTAAAGTTTTAAGAAAAAATGCCGATAAACAGAATAAGGAAACATTAAGGAACTCGAAAGGAAACGCTAACTATGGGAATGGCAGCATCACAAGCTAGATTATTAACATTAACCGCACGCCTTGCTGATAACGAATTGAGATCACAATCAATCAACAATGCAAAAATGCGCTTGGCTGCTGAAAGCTCACGTGCTAGTGAAGACTACATTAATGCGTTAAACAACGCAACAATGATGTTCACAAGCTATGATCAAACAGGTGTATCTACGGCGCAACCTTTGACATTCAATGCATTAACAGCATACAGCTCATACAACACACAATACGGACTTGTAAACTCAGCAGGTCAATTGTTAGTGAGCGAAGCTGATGCTGAAGCTTTTAAAAACGCAAACGGCGATGTAAACAAATTTTTAGAAGCAAAAGGGTTAACTTTCGGAACAACTTATTTTGAGCAAGTAGGTGGATTGTCAACATCTTACCCTGTTCCTTATAACAATATCGAACCAGAAACTTTACAAACTTGGTATGAAGAATTGGTTGCATACCAAAACTCTTCTGAACTTGAAGAATATGATGATATTTATGCTGAATACATATCAGCTTATGCATCTTTCGATGCTAAAGTACAATACCCTATTGAACAGTATTTGACAACAGGTGGTATTGGTGGTTATACTTCTGGTCTTCATACTAAGGGTGATGGAGCTACTACTGATGCCACTGAATATGATTATGTTGCTAGTATGAGGAGAGCTTATTTAGGTACAGCAACAACTGATCCTATCGACTATTCAATAAATATTTACAACTTAGCAAAGACAGGAATAATTTCAGATCTTGATCATACCGCTGTATCTAAGCATTCGTTGTATAAAGAACTTGATACATTATTTAAAAGTTATAGTGATACGAATGCTTCTAGTTATAATAATGGTAATGGATACTACGATGTATCAGGTACTAAAATAACTAAGATTATTGAATCTCCAGGTTCAGATCTTGAGATTCAATCAAATCCAGATCCAGATGATAGTACAAAAACTATATATACTATATATAGTGATTTGAAAATTACAGTAGATTCTACAGGGAAAGTTACAAAGTTAAACTTGCCAGGTACAGTTACTGCAACTGATCCAGAGGAAGGTGTTCAATCAATAAACTTACGTTTAAATGGTTACACCAGTGCAAATATTGGTAATATAGCCGGTTCTGAGTCTATTGATAATCCTACTAAGTCTGATGGTTCAACACCTTATACATATCCTGAAATTTTAGAAGAGATTATTTTGGGTTATTATACAGGTTCTGCTGATAGTTATGAAGAGCATATCAGAAAAGTGGATATAGAAGACGAGTCTGGAGAAGTTGTTGGTTATAAGTTTGTAACAGATACTTATTATATTGGAGATAACGCAAGGGCTAATGCTTTGGACATATTAGATTCTGAAGCTATAGAGATTATCAAATCATACATCGACCCTATTGAGTTTGTTACCTATATAGAGAACCAACTTGATAGTTCTATTGATCCAGTAATACTAAGCAAACATGAATGGGAATATGAAGGTAAAAAGTATACATGGAGCAATATGTTTAGTGATGGTTTTAGAGATGCTCTAGCAGCTTATGCAGCAGCTGTTGCAGAACTTCAGGGTGACACTTCTACTCCGCTAGGCCGAGCAATAAATGCTATGTATGGTTCTTCTGAAGGTGAACTTAGCGTTGTAGAATATATGATGAATTATCAAATGGCTAGAGAAAGTTTGATGTCATTTATCTTTAATAACCCTGGTGCTGAATACAGATTCCCTGCATCATTTAATGAAGATGGTACTGTGGCTACATACCACGATTCTTGCACAATCGAGAAAGCGTTGAGCAATGGCTATATCACAGAAGAAGGTCTTGCTGATCTTGATTATGTGTTGACTTTATTAAAAAACTGTCAGATAGCAGATTCTAATGGTGAATATAGAGCTATTAACACAGGTGATTTAACTGAAAAATACAACACTGTATTAAAAGTTTCTATCGTTAATAGTGTTATCGCTGAAAATGGCGAAGCTAAGTATGCTTGGATTGACGCTAACGATACTCAAAATACCGGTGATGCTGATGCTAAAGCTCAATGGTACACTAACTTGTTCCAAAGAATGCAAAAAGGTTACAAAACATTAGAAGATGGGTTAGCTGCATCTAAACAATGGATTGAATATGCGCTTGAAGCAGGTATTGTGACTATGGAACAAGTTGACAAGTCTTACAACTGGAATCCGTTGAGTTATAAAACTTGTATTAAAATCACAGAAGTGACTGACGAAGCTGCTGTTGCTCTAGCTGAGGCTGAATACGCCCGCGCAATGAATGATATCGAAGCTAAAGATAGTGCTTATGATATGCAATTGAAAAATATTGATACTGAGCATACTGCGCTTCAAACTGAATATGATGTAGTTAAAGGTGTTATGAACAAAAACATCGAAAGAACATTCAAATTCAACCAAAGCGCATAAGGGGTAAATACATTAATGTCTTCCCGCCCTGTTCGACCCTTGTCATTCTGAGGGGTAAATTTTGGATTCCCTTTCACCTGTTCGCTCTTTCATCATCCTGAGGGGGGTAAATGTATTGATGTTAATAACCTTCCCGTCTTTCATCATCCTGAGGGGAGCGAAGGATCTATTAAGTTTGTTATAAATATCACCGACCCTATCACCCCATCCTAACCTTCCCCATCCAGGGAAGGAATAAACTGTGTCACCCCTACCCCTTCCCATGTCATCCTAACGCATCATGTCATCCTCAGGAATGGATATTGGAAGATTAGAATGGGGTGAAGATACTACACTCACAAAAAAAAAACAAATAATAAGAAATATCAACAACTTGAATATCTACAAATTTTAGTCTAAAATTAATACTGAATCTGAGGGCTTTATATGGATAATTTTTTATTATTAAAATTAAACCGTTCAATATGGGTAGCACTACTGGAACAAGAAAAAGTACTTGAAGGTATAAATTATTTTGAAAACTACCAAAACGATTTAATATCGGCAAGAAAGATCAGAAAGTACAAGACTCTTGCTGATGATGAAATTCAAGCTTCTTCACTGTTTTTCACAGTGCTTTTAGATAAACTGGCAAAAAAATATTTTGACAACCAAGATTGGCCAAACGCCCTAATTTGCTATACCGCATTATTCAAACATGAAAGGACAATCTCTATAATAAAAAACTACATAAAATGTTTAGATGAATTAAACATGTTTGATTTGGAGGTAGATTTATTAGTGTATTTAGAAACACTTGCCAATGAGAACAACGAGATTAACAAATTATTAAGTGAAACATATAATAAACAAAAGAATATAAAATATGCCCTTGCAAGTTACAAAAAATACATTGAAAACAAACCCCAAAACACAATTACAGCTAACGAATGGAACCAATTAGGATGTTATTATAACACATATTATTCTGAACAAACTTTGAACAGGCAAGATTGTCTAAAATCTCTTGAATGTTTTGAAAAAGCCGCATTTATGGAGCCTAATACCCGTTTATACCATAAAAACGCTACAATTATGGCAACAAAAGCAAATGAATTTGAAATCTCTAAAAAACACTGGGATAAATTACTTGAACTTAATGTGCTTAATAATGATGACAAATACGATTTCGCGGCATTTTGTTTACGGACAAGCGATTTCGAAAATTGGCATAAATATTATGATTCCCGATTCCAAAAAGAACACAATAGGACATATTATCCTGTTATTACAAAACCGGTTTGGGATGGTAAGAAAAAGCTTACAAAAGCCACTCTACTTGTGCATTGTGAACAAGGTTATGGCGACACATTTTTAGCTTGGGGACATATTCCGAAGCTGACAAATATTGCTAAAAAGGTCATTTTTGTTGTACAAGACCAAATTTATGATTTATTAAAAAATAACGAGTTCGGTATAGAGGTTTATCCAAAAACCTCAGTCAATCTGAACACTTTAAAATTTGATTATCACATTCCGGCAATGTCTGTAACTACAACTCTAAAACTCTCAGGTAAAGAATTATGTGTTGGCGCGGGTTATATTAAAGCCGATGAAAATTTAGTTAAAACTTACAAAGAAAAATACTTTAATAACGATAAATTAAAAATCGGAATTGCTTTTGCCGGTAATATTTCAGGGAACAAAACTCGTAATATAAATATAGAACAACTTTTACCACTTGATAAATTGAAAGACATTGAAATCTATTCTCTTACAAAAGACGTTGCAGATGATCAATTTAAAAATTTTACCAAAAATCATGTCCACAATTTAACAGATGAATTTAAGACGTTTGCCCATACCGCAGCTATTATTGAAAATTGCGATGTTATAATAAGCACGGATAACTGCATACTAAATTTAGCAGCCGCAATGGGCAAAGAAGTATACGGCTTATTTAATAACCACTACGATTTTAGGTGGTTTGGTTTGCCGGAAGGAAAAACCGGTTGGTACACCTCTGTTAAACCATTTATAAACGAAACAATGAACGACTGGAAACCTTCAATAGAAAAAATCACGCAAGAGATTAGCTCAAAAACACATACAAGAGTCTAAGTTAGCTCCTTTGACTTTATAAAATTTGAAATAGTAACTTTACTAAAATCAATTTTATCAACTTGAGGTTCGACAACTTGTTTAATTAAGATATTTTCAACGAATTCATCAATAGGCTTTACACTCATAAGCAAGAATGTAAAAGCTCCCAATGACTTCCACGATTTTAGTTTAAATATTTTTTTATCAACTACTTTCTTTAACATATTCATATCAGAACATTTTGTCAATAACTCATCAAACTGCTCTTTTGCATAAGTTTTTAAAAGATTTTCATCTGATTTTGCAATAGCACCCTTCTGAGAATTAGCAAGTAAAAAATCCCAAGTTTTTGAAAATAAATTATTTTTCTTATAATACCTTTGCTTTTTGTCGTAAAAAATACCAAATCTCTTATCGAACATTTCGCGAGCATTATCTTTCTCAACACCATCAACAAAGATTTCGTGACCAGCAGCGTGTGCCATAATATAACGTAAAGTTTGCTCCTTTGCATTAGTAGATAATTTTGCTTTTTTAAATCTTGCAAGCTCAGCAAAAACACTTTGACCAACGTGTCCGGAAACAGTCGGCAAAACTATACTGGCCATTGCTTGAAATATAGCTTGAGAAAAAGCCCTATTAGCATTTGGATCATATTTATTACCCTTATTTTTATATTTATCATAAACATCTGCTCCAAAATATAACAGAGCAGGAACCCAAAACAGTCTTGCTGCAGTTGGCGCAATCTCATTTATTGCAATACCGATATCATTAGTATACCCCAAGCCACGTAAAGGCCATTTTGCCAAAGGGTCTACATACTTACAATCATTATTTACACAGTTATTTTTATTATTATCAACCGGAAAAATCCAATAATTAGTACTCGATACCGGATGATTATGCAAACTATTTATATTCATTCTAAAAGGTAATCAAATAATTATATTAAGTATCACTTGATCCATGGTAACAAAAAAAAAGATATTTAAAAAGATAAAAAATATATCCAGTTATATATCTTAACAGAAAACTACATTATAATCTTATTTCTAAAATTTTCTTGTTGAGCAATAGAAATAAGTTTGTTCATAAAAGCTTTATACCTTGCACGTACAGCTTCTCCGGAAAGAACAATATCCGCTTCTGTTTTGCACGGTCTGATATATATTTCAGCCTTCTGAGATGCATTTTGATAAATTCCGTCTGCAGATTCGCCTAACCCTCTTTCTTCAGCGCGAACAAAAAATCTTTCTTTTTGAACTTCTGGTTTAACATCTACATAAATTTTAAAATCAAACGCATCTTTAATTTTTTCAGTTAAGGCAAACAAACCTTCTGAAATAATTATTTTTGAAGGACTTGCAGGAGTAAAATCATCAAAACGTAATGCCGTACCTGACATATCATATTTTGGAAGCAGTACGGATTCACCTGCCAATAACTGTTTTATATGTTTGCTCATCAATTCTAATTCTAAAGCTTGCGGAACATCTAAATCATAATTTTTCGCAAACTCCGCAAAACTCCCGGCAGCTTTAACCATTTCAGATCTATCGTAGTAATAATCATCCGTATTAACTCGGGTTATAACATCTTCAATTTCAAACTCTGTAGCAAATGATTTAATTGTATCAATAATATCAAGTGTAATAGTTGACTTTCCACTGGCAGTTTCACCTGCAATACCAATAGAAGCTGCGCGAGAAATTTGTCCTGACAAATATTTCGCCAACTTTGACAAAACTTCAGGCTTATAACTTACTAAAATTGACCCTTCTGATTTTAATTCATCTTCAAATATTCTTTTCAATCTTTCTTCTACAGCTTGAACTCTATTAAACGGAGTAGAAACATACATTTTACGCGTAAATAAACCATTTTGCGTTTTTGTTTTTTCTAAGATATATTCTGCCATAACTTCCTTTTTTAAATTTCATTACTACACAGATAGTCTTTCCTATGACTATATCAAAATAAAATCCGAAATAAAATATTTTTTGTCAAAATGTTAAAATAAGTAAATATAATTTTACATTTACAACAATGTTGTAAATATGTTTTATAATATAAAAAGCATAGAAATAAGATCAGGGAGTATATTAAAATGAATATTAATAAAAATTATCAAAATATAGCAGAAAGTTATTTGTTTTCAACAATTGCTAAAAAAGTAAATGAATTTGCGCAAAATAACACAGATAAAAAGATTATCAGATTAGGGATTGGTGACGTTACATTACCTTTGTGCAAAACTGTTGTTGAAGCTATTAAAGCAGCGGCTGATGAAATGGGAATAAAAGAAACATTTAGAGGTTACGGCCCTGAGCAAGGTTATGATTTTTTAAAAACAAAAATTCAACAATACTATTTATCTCATAATGTTGTTTTAGATTTAGATGAAATCTTTATTTCTGATGGTGCAAAGTCTGATTTAGGTAACATTTTGGATTTATTCGACTTTGATAACACTGTACTTGTTCCGGATCCTGTTTATCCGGTATATGTGGACACAAATACTATGGCCGGCAGAAAGATTATTTACGCAAACGCTAACGCTGACAATAACTTTCTACCATTACCTGACACTACAATTAAAGCAGATATTATTTACTTATGTTCACCAAACAATCCGACCGGTGCCGTATACAATAAAGACCAATTGAAAGCTTGGATTGATTATGCAAATAACAATAATGCTATTATTTTATTTGACAGTGCTTATGAATGTTTTATAACTGACGAAACATTACCAAGAAGTATTTTTGAAATAGATGGTGCAAAAACTTGTGCGATAGAATTTTGTTCATTATCTAAAACGGCAGGATTCACAGGCACAAGATGTGGCTATACAGTAGTGCCAAAAGACCTTGAATTTGAAAATGTAAATATAAATAAAATGTGGTTACGCCGCCAAACAACAAAATTTAACGGCGTTCCATACATAATCCAACGCGGAGCAGAAGCAGTATTTACAAAAGAAGGTCAAAAAGAAATCCAAGAAAACTTAAACTACTACAAAGAAAATGCAAAAATTATATCTGACGTTTTAAAGAAACACAACATTTGGCATATTGGCGGGAAACAATCACCTTACATTTGGCTAAAATGTCCAAACAATATGACTTCTTGGGAATTCTTTGACTACTTATTAGAAAACGTACAAATTGTTGGAACACCGGGATCCGGATTTGGTAAAAACGGAGAAGGCTACTTTAGATTGACATCATTCGGCAGCCGTGAAAACACACAAGAAGCCGCTGAAAGATTAGATAAACTTCTTAATTAAGAAATGTTACATTATACATATTCTGTGAAAATATGACATTCAAAAAAACTTTATTAAATCATAGAGAGTAATATGGAGAGAATCTATGAGTCACAGAATTGAAGGTACAAATAACATCAATCAAGCCAAACTAATTGGGTTTAACAACATCGTCAAAAACGAGCAAAAAATTGCCGCATTTGGAGATGGATTTGCAAATACTGCAAACAACGGTATTATCGTAGAAAAACAAATTCCGGGATTAGTAGAGCTTTTGCCACATTTTGATTTCGAAGCTCCAAAATACGGTAATTTCGGGCAACTTAATCCTACAGATGAAGAATATACGACTTATGCACATTTAGACAAAGCTTTAGATAAACAAGAAGCTTTATTTTGTGACTAAAAGTATAGCATATTAAATAGGGACAAGTTAGTAATTAACTTGTCCCTATTTATTTATTCTTTAAATCAAACTACACTGCGTAAACACTAACTTGTTTTCTGTCACGTCTGTGAGGTTCGAATTTTACCACACCGTCAATCAATGCAAATAATGTATCATCTGAACCGATACCAACATTGTTACCAGGGTGAATTTTAGTTCCTCTTTGTCTAACAAGGATATTACCAGCTTTAACAACTTCTCCGCCGAATTTCTTAACGCCTAAACGCTTAGCTTCGGAGTCACGGCCGTTACGGGTAGATCCCATCCCTTTCTTATGTGCCATTTTTCATTTTCTCCTTTTTACTAACTGTTGTACTTATACGATAGGCTACTTATTCAGCAGCTGTTTCTTCTGCCGCAGATTTCTTAGCTGAAGTTCTGATTTTAGAAATCATAACTCTTGTAAAGTTTTGTCTGTGGCCTTGTTTTTTTCTGTAACCTTTTTTAGGTCTTTGTTTGTAAACGATAATTTTCTTAGCTTTACCGTTCATCATAATTTTACCTTCAGCAGAAGCACCTGAAACATAAGGTTGTCCTACTTTAGATTTTTTACCGTTTACAATCATAACGATGTTGTCAAAAACAACTTTTGAATCTGCTTCACCGTCTAATAGTTCAATATCAACGTAGCGACCTTCCTCTACTTGGTATTGTTTTCCGCCGGTTTCAATAATTGCGTACATTTATATTTCCTTTCGCTTGTGGGTATCGTAACCCTATTGGGGTTTTATAAACGAGTGACCCGAGTAATCACGTATAGCAATTATCACCCAGTCAAAAGTCAATGTCAAGTAGTTTTAATATTTATTAACGTTATAGCCCAAGAAGAACTTTTGCAGTATTATTAAAATATGAGGTTTAAGAAAGAAGAATTAATAAATTCAACAGGGGCAATAATACTTAGGGATATAGAAAACAATTCTGTCGATTACGGGATTTCTACAGATACCAGAACTATCCAAAATGGAGACATCTATTTACCCCTTAAAGGTGCTAACTTTGACGGCGAATTATTTATAGAACAGGCCCTAAATGCAGGTGCTGTGGGTTATATTACCTCGGAAGAAAAAGTGTATGACAAAGCTCAAATAGTTATAAAAACTCAAAACACTTTGGATTACTATTTAAAACTCGCAAAATATTACAAAACAAAAATCGCCCCAATTACGGTGGGTATAACAGGAAGCTCCGGAAAAACTACAACTAAAGAAATCGTATATTCTGTATTAAAAGAAAAGTTTAACACTCATAAAACATACTCCAATCACAATAATGAAATAGGATTTTGCCAAACGGTATTAACAATGCCCGCAGACACCCAAGCATTAATTGTAGAAATGGGAATGAGAGGATTAGGCGAAATAGAATTAATTTCGACACACTTAAATCCGGATTTTGCAATAATCACAAACTCCGGAACCGCTCATGTCGGTCGATTAGGTTCTTTGGACAATATTGCAATTGCAAAATGCGAAATTACAAAAGGTTTAAAAACAAACGGAACTCTAATTGCTAATAATCAAGAAATAATAAAAAGACACAACAATTTTAGCGGAGAAACCTGCTATTACACTCTTAATGACGTTAAAATATTAGAAAAAGCTCCATCATACTCAAAATTTGAATATAAAACAGAAATTTATGAATTAAATGTTGAGGGTGATTATAACATTGAAAATGCCTTAGCTGCAATTGAACTTGGGCATAAACTTGGGATGACAAGTGAAGAAATCAAACGTGGACTACGTTCTTATAAACCGATTGAAAAACGTTGGGAAATAGAAAACATTTGTGGAATAAAGTTCATAAACGATAGCTACAACGCAAACCCTGACTCGATGAAAGCTTCTGTTAAAACTTTTATCGAGCTATACAAAAACCCAGTAGTTGTACTTGGGGATATGGGCGAACTTGGAGAAAATGAAAAAGAATACCACAAGCAAGTCGGGGTTTTCTTAAGTAAACTTAATAAAAAAGTTAAGTATTTGACAGTAGGTGACCTATCAAAAGAAATTAATAAAAGCCTTACTAATAATAAGATTGAAGCTATTCATTTTAACTCAATCGAAGATGTATCCTGTTACATTCTTGAAAATCTAAATAACAGTTATACAATATTCTTGAAGGCATCTCGTTCAATGAAATTTGAACAAATTTTAGAAAATATAAAAAGAGGAATATGTAAAAAATGATAATGATAACAATAGCATTTTTGCTGGGATTAGTATTATGTATGCTTTTAGGAGTACCTTATATAGATATACTAAAAAAAAGAACTATAGGCCAATACGTTAAAGAACTTGCGCCGGGAAATCACGCGAAAAAACAAGGTACACCAACAACTGGCGGAGTATTTATAATTAGTGCAATAATCTTGGCGTCTGCAACCACGCTATTGTTAGCACAAAAAATGACAGCTACAGCACTTATTGTCTTAATTACCCTAATATTTTATACATTCGCAGGCTTTCAAGATGATTATATAAAAATAAAAGGCAAAGGAAATGATGGATTGACCCCTCGGGGAAAACTATTCCGACAAATAGCAATAGCACTACTACCTACACTATTTTTAGTAATGTCAGATAATTCAAATGCAAGCTTTTTTACTATCGGAAAATTGGCAATAGATTTACAATGGTTTTACCCATTTTTCGCAGTTTTTGTCATAACTGGAGCATCTAATGCATACAATCTTACGGACGGTTTAGACGGTTTAGCTGCAGGTTGCGGAATCCCGGCATTTATTGCATGTGCTTTAATTTCTTTTGCGATGGGAGAAATTGAATTAGCAATAATTTCAGCAACCGTAGCAGGAAGCTTGCTCGGGTTTTTAAAATACAACAAACCTAAAGCCGAAGTATTCATGGGTGATACAGGTTCCTTAGCAATTGGTGGAATATTAGGAACAATCGCCGTTCTTGGAAAATTTGAATTTTTACTTATCTTTATCGGGGCAATATTTGTGACAGAAACGCTATCAGTAATTCTTCAAGTTATGAGCTTCAGAACAACAGGAAAAAGAATTTTCAAAATGGCTCCGATACATCATCATTTCGAACTTTTAGGTTGGAACGAAAAAAAAGTTGTCACCGTTTTTTCTATTGTTTCATTAATATTTTCAATAACAGCATTAGTATTATTTGAACTATTTAGCAGAGGTATTTTATAATGGGGATTTCAGGTAAAACAGTTTTAGTTTTAGGTTTATCTAAAAGTGGCACCGCGGCTGCAAAATTAGCAAAAAAACGCGGAGCGGAAGTCTACCTTTCTGAAGGGAAGGAAATTTCACAAGAAAACTTACATTTAGTATATGAGCTCAAAGATATAGGTATTAATGTTGAATATGGCGGACATAGTGAAGATTTCATTAACCATGCAGATATTGCTATCACAAGCCCGGGAATTCCTCCACATAGCAAAATAATACAAGATTTAAAATCAAAAAATATACCTGTAATTTCAGAATTAGAATTAGCTTATAAAGAATCCGATATTCCATTTATTGTAATAACAGGAACAAACGGTAAAACAACTACAACTGCACTAACATCGCATATTTTAACGCAAAAATTAAAGGCAAAAGCTTGCGGCAATATTGGACAACCTCCTTGCAATTTTGCAGATGAAGATTTAGATTATTTTATTTGTGAAGCCAGTTCTTATCAATTAGAAATGAGCCCGACACTCAAACCTTTCATTTCAGTTTGGACAAATTTCACACCAGATCATATTGACTGGCACCAAGGTCTTGAAAATTACTTTAACGCGAAAGCTAAAGTTTTCAAAAACCCACAAGCTCCTATGTATAGCGTACTGAACGCAAAAGATGAAAAACTTATGGAGTTTTCAAAACTAGCAGAAGGAACAATTTTCTTATTTGCAAAAAATGAAGGAGATAATTGTTGTTATATAGAAAACAATACGATTATCTACAAAAAAGATGGGATTTGTGAGGATATAATTTCATTACAAGAGTGTCCACTCATTGGAGAACATAATTATCAAAATATTATGTGTGCAATAATTTGTGCGAAAATAACAGGTCTTGATAATGAAACCATTAAAACAGGAATCAAAACATTCCAAGCACCTGAACATCGTCTGGAAAAAGTGACACAAATTAACGGTATAACATTTTACAACGATTCAAAAGCAACAAATCCGGAAGCAGCTATCGTTGCAATAAACTCATTTTGCAACACTGATGTTGTACTAATTGCAGGTGGTAGAGATAAAAACACTGATTTAACAGAATTTTGTAAATCTGTAAAAGAACATATAAATACTGTTATTTTAATAGGAGAAGCCACAGAAAGATTTGAACAAACACTCAAAAACAACGGTTTTTCAAATATTATAAAAGAAAAAACCATTCAAAACGCAATTGATAAAGGTATAGAATTATCACCGGATGTTGTACTTTTGTCACCGGCATGCGCAAGCTTTGATATGTTTACAAGCTATGAAAACAGAGGAGAAGTATTCAAGGAATATGTCTTATCGAGAATATAAATCACCCAAAAGACAACAACGAGAAATCAAAGATCAACGTCGCAGAAAAAAAAGCAACGGGGATATAACTTCGCCTCCTGATAAATCACTAATAATTATAGTAGTGTTTTTAGTTATCATAGGATTTTTAGCAATCTTTTCAACTACAGCTCCAAAATGTATGAGAGAAGGCATCAATTTAGCATCTTTCCTTTTAAAACAAGGATTTTTTGCGACAATTGGTTTTTTTCTTATGGCATGGTTCGCTAATTACGATTACAAGAGGCTGGAAAAATATAACTTAAAATTTCTTTGGTTCGTAGTCGCACTTTTAGCCATCGTAAAATTTACCTCTTTAGGATTAGAAATTAATGGGGCAAAACGTTGGATAAATTTAGGTTTTATGCAACTTCAACCATCTGAATTTGCAAAACCGTTATTTTGTATGCTTTTAGCATCAATGTTTAAAGATAAAATAGATTTAAGTATTTTTGCAAAGAGAAATTTACTAAATTATATACTCCCAATGCTTTTCATAATATTTTTAATACTAAAACAACCAAACTTGAGTATGGCTATAATTCTTTGTATGACAACACTTGCATTATATATTGCAGGTAAAGGTCCTTGGCAACCAATATTTGCGGGATTAGGAGCTCTTGTGTTTGTCATAGCAACAAAATTACCAAAACTACTACAAGGCTATCAAATGGACAGAATAACTGTTTGGTTAAATCCGGGAAGTGACGCTCAAGGTAAAGGTTACAACATCATACAGTCACTTATAGCATTTGCATCAGGAGGCTTTAGCGGCACAGGATATGGTGCATCCATACAAAAATTAGCATATTTACCCGAATGCCATACCGATTTTATATTTGCAATTATTGCAGAAGAATTTGGATTTTTAGGAAGTATATTTGTACTTGGATTATTTATGGCACTTGTACATAGGGGAATGCGAATCGCCAGACGCTGCCCGGATATGTACGGGAAATTACTGGCTATCGGTATAACATTTGTCTTTGGATTTCAAGCATTTTTAAACATGTCAGTAGCAAGCTCATTCATGCCGGTAACAGGGGTAACTTTACCGTTCATTAGTTACGGGGGAACTTCCATTGTCGTATCATTAGCCATGATTGGAATTTTATTAAATATTTCAAGACAAAGAATTAAAAGAATTAGAACAGAGGGAAATTAAAATGCATAGAAAAGTATACTTTATAACCGGTGGAGGTACAGGTGGACATATATATCCTGCAATTGCTGTCGCTGATGAACTGTCTAAACTTGAAAATACCGGTAATATTTTTTATGTAGGAAATCCTGATAATTTGGAAGCAAATATTGCTAAAAGCAAAAATTATAAATTTCTACCGGTAAAATCATCCGGAATGCCAAGGAAAGTTAGTTTAGCGTTTATTAGCTGGACCGTGAAAATGTTTTTTGCTTGGTTTAAATGCTGTTTCTATATTCTAAAATATAAACCTGATACAATTTTTGGAACAGGTGGTTATGTTTCAGCACCTGTGCTTTTTGCAGCAATAACAACAAGAACCCCCTTTATTATGCACGATTGCGATGCAATACCAGGACTTGTCACTAGAAAATTGTCACCATTTGCAAAAAGTATTTCAATAGCTTTTGACTCAGCTAAAAAATACCTCAAGAATAAAAATTGTATCACTAACGGCAACCCTATCCGCGAAGAATTTAAAACACTTGCAAAAGAACAAGCAAGAAAAGCATTAAACCTGGAAAATAAATTAACTCTTTGCATTATGGGGGGATCTCAAGGTGCAAAAACGATTAACAATGCCGCAATACAAATTCTCGAAAGACTTTCAAAAGATTATAATTTACAAGTAATATTTCAAACCGGCAAAAATAATTTTGAACAAACAGTGAAAGATTTACAAAAAACATATCCGGAATTTGCAGAAGATAAAAACATAATTATAAAACCATATTTTGAAGATATGGTTACAGTACTAAAATCAAGTGATATTGCAATTTCAAGAGCTGGTTCATTGAGTATTTCAGAGCTTTGCGCAAGCGGGGTTGCAACAATTTATATACCATATCCTCACGCAGCAGCCGACCATCAACGCAAAAATGCAAAATACATGTTAGAAAACAATGCAGGTTTATACTTAGAAGATAACAATACCACACCTGAGACTTTGTTGGACTCTATAAAAACATTTATTTACGATACTAATAAACTCCAAGAAATACAATCCGCAACAACTAAACTCGCAAAATACGACGGTGTAAAAAAGATTGTTGAACAAATACTTAATTAAAATTTCAAAGAGTCTAAAAATTCTTTATTTGCATCTATAGACTCTTTAGTGGCTGTCATGGAATATACCGGATTACCTTTAAATATATAATTTGCCACATTATAAATATCGTCTTTGGTTATTGAATCAATAACTTCAAGCATCTGATTTTCATAACTTACACCATACGGTGTTGTTACTGATGAACTTAACATAGAATTTTTACCACTATTAGTTTCTACTATAGATAACAAAGTAGTTTTTAACTGTTTTTTTGCATTGTCTAATTCTTCATCAGAAACCTTTTCAGTAGTAATTCTTTTTATATTATCTTGAAAACCTATTATTGACTTTTTAATATTGTCATAAGATTTTTCGCCGGTCTCAAGATTTTCAGTTGTAGTTCCGATATCTAGCATCATTACACCGATATCATCTGTAAAATTAATATTTGACCCGACACTATAAGCTAAATGCCGAGATTCCCTCAAATCCATAAATAATCGAGAAGAAGCAGATCCGCCTAAAATATCATTGAGCAAATCCATAGCAACTCTGTCTTTTATATTACCATTATGTTTAAATTTATAACCTAGGACAATATCTGCCTGATTTTTAAAATTGGTTTTTGTATAAACTTGAGGTTTATCTATCTGAGTATATACATTAGGTAAATTCAAATCTTTAGGTTGAACAACAGGAAGCTTTGACAAAGAATTAAAAACTTCTTGTTTTAATTCTGGATTTTTAGAAAATGGACCGGTTACAACAACTTGTCCCTGCGATTTTTCTAAAATTTCTTTATGGAAATTCACCACATCTTCGAATGTAATATTATTTAAACTTTTTAAATAATCTTCATTAGTATACATTAATGGCAAATCTTTATACATAGCTTTTGCAAAATTATCATAAGGACTTGGTTCACTTGCATTAAGTTTTGCTCTAATTCGTTTTACAGATTCTTCAAATTTAGATTTTTTCAAATCCGGCGACATAATCAAATCAACAATTGTACCCATAGACTCATTAGCATTTGCGGATGGGAAACTCGCAGTATAACTTATTCCATATTGACTCACGCCACCTTTTAAACTAACTGCTAATTTATCAGCTTTTTTAGAAAGATCAACAGCAGATATATCTTTTGTTCCACAACGGTCAAACATATCATCCAATACTGATGCAATTGCAATTTCTTTTGGCGTCCATTTTTTAGCTGTCAAATCTAAACCATATTGCACAACATCAGATTGAGACTCATTCAATACAACCTCAACATTATTTGCAAGCCTATATGTTGAAATGGCATTTACATCAATCGGTGTTTTCTTATTTAATCCGGTAAATGAAATTTTTGAATTATGCATTACTTGATTATATCTTTGAATAATCTGATCAGGCTGAGCATCTTTTGGGTGAACAACAACAAGTGACGCGCGATTTAAATCCATATATTTTTTCGCCGCATTTTGAATATCAACCGCAGTTATAGAATCAACAATTTCATTATATTTACTAATATCATTTTCATTATTTTCTAAAAGAGCTTTTCCCAATATATTATTCAAAAGATAAGAAACTTCTAAACTTTCACTTCTTTGTTTCTTTAATTTTATCTTTATAGCCTGAAGTTCTTCTTCTGTAGGTAAAGATGTTGACAATTTAGAAATCGCACCATAAATTTCTTTTAAAATATTTTCTACCTGATCATCCGGAACTTGAGTCTGAATAGCAACAACACTAGGATCTCCATTTTTAGAACTTAATCTGTCATTAATAAATCCTATTCCTGTGCCGTATTTCTTTTCTATATCAGAAACTCTTGAATATACTAAGCCACCGGCTAAATTATTCAAAGCTGAAACTAAGACTTTTTCTTTAAAATCACCGTTTTTTGGACCTTCAAAACCAATCATTATAGTAGCCATCCCTTCGGATTTAGAAGAAATTATATCCTGCCTGATTGTATTTGTGATCGGTGATAACTTTTCATAATATCGGTTTTGAGTAACTTTATTTTCCCCATTAAAATACTTTGAAATCAATTTAATAGTTTCATCAGGATTAACTTCACCCGTAATTACGGTAGTCATATTCGCCGGATAATAATTATTATTATAATAATTTACAACGTCATCACGGGTTAATCGAGTAATATTATCAGTCGTCCCTGCAACCAAATCCAAAGATGAAGATTTTACATTAAACAAATTCTTTATCATTTGGGTAAAACCGATACTATCATCATAACCCATATACATATTAATCTCGGAATTTACAATCTTTTTCTCTTTTTCTAACTTTTCAATCAGAAATTTAGGAGATTTTAACATCCCGGCATGTAACTGAATTTTTGTTTCTAAATCCGCATCATCTAACATTTGTGACTGAATATAATAATCAGTTTTATCAAAATAAGTAGACGCATTTGTACCAGCACCCATTTTATGAACTTCATCGAAAAAAACTTTTTCTCCCAAATCTTCAGAACCATTAAATAAATTATGCTCGATATAATGACTTATACCCCGAAGATTATCCGGTTCATTAAATGATCCTGTATTTACATAAGTTTTTACAACAGTAGAACCATCTTTCGGCAATATAATAACTCTTTGCCCATTTGCAAGTTTATATGATTTTGCAATCAAGTCATCGTTAATTTTTATATCAGGTAACTGAGTGTAAGCTATTGGTTTTTGCACATTATAATCAGGCACGACATTAGAAAGCTCCTTAACAGAACTCTCACCATTTTCAACCTGTTGTTGAACCTGCGCCTTTGCATTTTGAACCGAAATATTTGGAATATTATTAGCTTTATTTGTATTTAAATAATTATTTATATAATTCATATTTACATTACCCGATATAATTATAAAAACATTTTATTTAAAATTTTTGCTAGTATTTTAAGAAGTATTACTTTCTAAAAATTGTCTGTTCGCGGTCCGGACCAACAGAAACTATAGAAACAGGTGTTTCTAAAATTTCTTCTAGTCGTTCCAAATATTTCCTACAATTTTCAGGTAAATCATTATAATCACGAATTCCAGTAATATCTACACCCCAACCCTTATGAGTTTCATAAATAGGCTCTAAATATTTATGAGAATAAACATCCGTAGGATATGAATTGTAAATTTTTCCATCTCGAATATCTTTATAAGCAGTACAAACTTTAATTTCATCGAAAGAATCAAACACATCTATTTTTGTAAGCGCAATAGATGTTAAACCACCAACAAGACAAGCATACTTCATCGTAACTGCATCAAACCAACCACAACGACGAGGTCTACCTGTAGTAACTCCAAATTCGTGTCCTATTTTTTGAATAGATTGACCAATCTCATCTGTTAATTCTGTTACAAACGGACCTTCCCCGACTCTTGTTACATAAGCTTTTGCAACCCCGATAACTTCATCAATTGTTGTCGGTCCATATCCGGAACCTGTACCGGCTCCACCTCCAACAGGGTTCGAACTTGTAACAAATGGATAAGTCCCAAAATCTACGTCCAACATTACACCTTGTGCACCTTCAAATAAAATTTTCTTACCTTCGCGTTTTGCATCTCTCAATAAATCCTGCCACTCAAAACAAACATAAGGTCTAAATATTTCTGCATATTTTTTACATAATTCGACAACTTCTTCTTTTGTGTAAGTTTTTAAATTATAAACTTCTTTCAATTGTTTATTTTTAATAGGCAAAATCACATCCAACTTTTCAGATAAAGCTTCCGGAGAGTATAAATCTTCAATCTTCAAACCAATACGTTGCATTTTATCTGTGTAAGTCGGTCCGATACCCTTTTTAGTTGTACCAATTTTACCTTTACCGGCAACACTTTCTGAATATCCATCAACCTCAGTGTGCCACGGCATAGTAATCGACGCCAATGGACTAACTTTTAAACCTGATAAATCAATATTTTCGGCTTTTAAACCATCGATTTCTGCCTGAAAAGACTCCGGTAAAATTACGGTTCCATTGCCAATTAAACAAGTTTTTCCCTTGTATAAAATTCCTGATGGAATTAAATGAAACTTAAAAGTTTTGTTATGCGCTACAACAGTATGACCCGCATTACAGCCACCTTGATATCTAATGATTAAATCAGCATTTTCTGCCAACAAATCTGTAATTTTTGCTTTACCTTCGTCGCCCCATTGAGCACCAACAACAACTCTATTAACCATAAAAATCCCTCTTTTTTATACTTCTTTACCTAAAAATAATATCACAAAAAAAAAGGAATTGTAACGTTTAATAATATTTACCCCCTATACAAAATTTGATTAGTATGGTATTATATTAACAGATGTAGTAGGAAATATTTTTTAATATATATGCGATGATATTTATTTAAATTAAACTGAATAAAACTCGGGTAGGATATATGTACCCGACATTGCGTATATTATAAAAAAATAGAAAAGGATAAGGTATTGCTTTATGGGAACAACCTTGTTTTTAGTAATGGCGACTATTGCGGTAATAGTCTTAGTTGCTGTGCTAATTATTCAACAAAACAAAGTTAAAAGTGCTATCGAATCTGTAGAAAAAGACAGAAAAGCACTTCAAGAAAGAGAAAAAATTCTTTACAAAGAAGCAAAAATCAAAGCTGTGGAAGAATTGCAAGACGACAGAGATGCTTTAAACGAAGAAGAAAGAGAACGTAGACAAGAACTTGCAAGGCAAGAACAAAAACTCGCAAAAAGAGAAGATATGCTTGAAGATAAAATTCAAGAATATACAGAAAAAGAAATCCAAACTCAAAACAAAATGGATCAACTTTTAGAAAAAGAGGATTACCTTGCAGAACTTGTTCAAAAACAAACAGAAGAATTAGAACGAATCTCAGGAATGACATCCGAAGAAGCTAAACGTACATTATTAGAACAATTAAAAAACGATTTAGCTCAAGAACAGATGCAACTTGTCAGAGAAAACGAAGCTAAAATAAAAGAAATCTCACTGGAAAAATCAAAAGAAATTTTATCTACAACAATGCAACGTTGTATGATTGAACAGGTTGTAGAAACTACAGTTTCAGTTGTTGGTTTACCAAATGATGAAATGAAAGGTAGAATTATCGGTCGCGAAGGTCGTAATATTCGTGCATTAGAAACATTAACAGGTGTTGACTTAATCATTGATGATACCCCAGAAGCGGTTGTATTATCAAGTTTTGACCCTGTAAGACGCGAAATTGCAAAACTTGCATTGGAAAAACTTATCGTAGACGGACGTATTCACCCTGTAAGAATTGAAGAAATGGTTGAAAAAGCCAGAGAAGAAATCGATAAAAAGATTTGGTCAGAAGGTGAAAATGCAGCCTTAGAAATGGGCGTTATGGGCTTAAACAAAGAGCTTATCAAAACATTAGGCCGCCTATATTACAGAACAAGTTACGGACAAAATGTCTTAAAACACTCATTAGAAGTTGGTCATATTGCAGGTATGTTGGCTGCAGAACTCGGGGCTAACGAAAAAATCGCCAAACGTGCAGGTTTATTACACGATATAGGTAAAGCAGTTGACCAAACACAAGAAGGTACGCATATTCAATTGGGTGTAGAAATCGCATCAAGATTTGGTGAACGCCCAGAAGTTATCCACGCAATAGAAGCTCACCACGATGATGTTGTGGCTAATACCATAGAGGCAGTACTTGTAAAAGTTGCAGATGCAATTTCAGCAGGTAGACCAGGAGCAAGACGTGATACTTTAGAAATCTATATTAAACGACTTCAAAAAATTGAAGAAATCGTTAATAGTTACGAAGGTATAAAACAATCATTTGCAGTTCAAGCAGGTCGTGAAGTGAGAATTATAGTTCAAGCAGAAATGTTTGATGATTTAGCTTCAGGAAAGCTTGCTCGCGATGTTGCAAAACGAATCGAAAATGAACTTGATTATCCGGGACAAATAAGAGTAACCGTAGTAAGAGAATTCAGAACTACTGAAATCGCAAAATAAAATATAACTGAGACAGTGAACCTTGAGACCATCTTGGTTCACTGTTTACAGTATATAAACAAAAGAAGGGAAGAATGAATAAAGAAACAATAAAAATTATATTTTTTGGAGATGTTGTAGGAAAACCGGGAAGAAATGCGGTAAGAGATTTTTTGCTCAAAAACCAAAATGACATCTCTAAAAATTATGATTTTGTTATCGCTAACATAGAAAACGCATCCCATGGATTTGGTTTAACAGAAAAAAACCATAACGACTTTATCGAATTTGGCGTAAACTGTATGACTTGCGGAAATCATATTTGGGATAAAAAAGAAATTTATAACTACATCGACAAGTCTGAAAATTTAATCAGACCTATAAATTACCCTAAAGGAACAAAAGGTGTTGGCAGCAGAATATTTGATATGGGGGATTTCAAAATAGGAGTCATAAATGTATTAGGACGAGTATTTATGACACTGGTGGATTCACCTTGGGAGATGGTTGCTCAAGAAGTAAAGAAAATTCAAGAAACAACACCGATTATTATTATTGATTTTCACGCGGAGGCAACCGCAGAAAAGATTTGTTTTGGCAGATATTGTTCAGAGCTTGGAATAAGTGCATTTTTTGGCACACATACCCACGTACAAACTGCCGATGAAAGTATTATAAACGGAATGGGTTACATCACAGATGCAGGATTTTGTGGAGCATCAGATGGGGTTATAGGAATGGAATATAGTACTTCCCTGTCAAGATTTTTAACAAGTATCCCTGAACGTTACGAAGTTGCCGAAGGCAATACAACGCAAATTAATGCTGTTGAAGTTGAAATCGAAAAAGCAACAGGTAAAGCCTTGGCCATAAAAAGAATTATATGTAATAGTAATAATATAGTAGAGGAAGGTCAAAGTGAGGAAGAAAACTGATTTACATATCCACACATACTACTCGGACGGAGTATTTTCACCGGAGAAAATAGTGGATACTGCAATTGACGTTGGCATCGAAGCTATCGCTATCACCGATCACGATAATGTTTTGGCTTATGATGTCGCTAAAAAATACATCCAAGAAAATAATCTTCAAGAAAAAATAGAAGTTATCCGAGGTATTGAAGTTAATACGCTATACAAAAACCACGAAGTTCACATTTTGGGATACTTTATGGATACAAAAAATAAAGATTTTCTTGAGCTTATAAAAAACCAGCAACAAGCTCGTATTAAACAAACAAAAGAAATTATAACCCTTTTATCAAAAAAAGAAGGGATTAAGATAAAATTCGAAGATATTAAAAAACTTGTTGCAGAAGGTGGTAGTATTGGTCGCCCGCATATAGCAAGAGCTATAACCAATGCCGGTGGCACAAACAACATCATGGATGCATATTCTAAATATATTCACGATGATTCGCCGGTTTACGTACAAAGAAAAACCGTAACACCATTTGATGCTGTAGAAATCATATATGACGCAGGCGGTATACCTGTTATTGCCCATCCACACGATTTAGATATCGCAGAATCACTTATCAAAGAATTAATGAATTACGGTCTAAGAGGAATTGAAGCATATCACAGAAAACACTCACCGGCTTGTGTTGAGTATTTTTCATCAATGGCGGAAGAATTAGGCTTAATTGTAACAGGTGGTTCAGATTTCCACACTCCAAATATTATGAACGGACAAATTATTCTGGGTAAAAACTTCATCCCTGAATGGGTTTATGAAAAATTACTTGAAGAAAAAAAACGTATTGATATGGCATAAATTATAGGATATTAATGAAAAAACATTTTTGGAAAATCGAATATTCATTAACAATATTTGTTATCTTTGCGGTTATCTTGATGTTAATTCCAACACAATTTATTGGTTCAAAAGAAGCTGCTTATATATCAAAATGGAACGAAACATTCCATAAAATGGAGTATATTATTACAGCAATGCAAGCTCAAGCAGATGCCGAAATCGTTAAAAGTTTCAAAAACGCAAAAAATAATGAAGCGCGTGAAACTATTATGATGACATTGCTTAAACCATATTTAAGAATAACAGAATATGATGAGCTAACAAAGAAATATAATCCACATTTTATGAACGGCACAAAAGTAACATCAGATAACTATTATCATTTTGAAAGCTTATATTTGGGATATAACGGCAAAATCATCGGTTTTAAAGATATTCAAGATGAAGAAGCATTTTTACCGGCATTTATAATGCTATTCGATATGAATGGATTGAAAGGCCCAAATATTTGGGGGAAAGACATTTTTGGACTTAATATATATATCGATGGGAAAATAAACCCAATAGGCGCAGGTTGGGAAATATCAGAACTCCAAAAAGATTGCTCAGAAGATGGTACGGGAGTATCATGTTCTCATTATTACAGAATTGGCGGAGAATTTAAGGAATAAAAAAATGACAATAAAAAGGGTATGTGTATTTGCATCATCAAGTAACTACTTGGATGAAATTTATTATAAAGATTCAAAAGAACTCGGCAAATTACTAGGTCAAAACGGCTATGATATCGTTTATGGCGGTAGCACATTAGGTATGATGTGGGCTTGCGCTGGAGAAGTACAAAATAACGGAGGTAAAGTGTACGGTGTAATGCCTCAAAGACTTGCTGATATGGGTTGTAAAACTAATAATTGCGATGAGTTTTTTATGGCTAAAGGTATGAGAGATAGAAAACAAAAAATGGACGACATCTCAGACGCAGTAATCGCATTAGCCGGAGGGTTTGGGACATTAGAAGAACTAACTGAGATGATTGTGCAAAAACAACTCGGATACAATAAAAAACCAATTATTATTCTTAATACAAATGGATTTTACGATAAACTTATAGAATTTTTTGAAAATATTATTAACGAAAAATTTGCTAACAAAATTTCTAAAGATCTTTATTACATAGCAAATACTCCACAACAAGCACTAGAATATTTGCAAAACTATAAAGAACCGATAAATCTACCCTCAAAACACGAAATTTATACAAGATAATATAAAAACAAACTAGGATGAATTTCTAATGATAAAACAAACAGACCAAGGAGTTATTGTAAATATAAAAATTTCACCAAATGCTAAGAAAAATGAAATCATTAACGAAGGTGAAATATCAAAAATAAAAATTACCGCACAACCTATTGACGGTAAAGCAAATAAATGTTTAATCGAATACCTCTCAAAAGAATTTAAAATTCCAAAAACTTATATAAAGATTTTAAAAGGCGAAACTTCTAAAGAAAAAACAATTCTTTTTATGGTAAATGATGAAGAGAAAGTAATATTACTTAATAAAACCTTTGGCACCTAGCAAAATTTATTTTTAGCAGTTTTGTTGTATCTGTATAACATTAGCAAGGAGAATTTTATGAATATCGGAAGAATTACAAATTTATCATTTACAAGTACGCCATCAAGAGGTGGTGTAGGTATCAATGGTTCTGTCTTAGATAAAGAAATGGAACGTTTGCAGAGAGAAGACCTTGCAAATGTCGGTAAAGTTTATCAGGAGGAAGCTTTTAATAAATTAAATGAACAACATACAGCTTTGTTTACGGCTTTGAATGCTCAAATGGTTCAAAATCAGTTTGAATTATTAAATAGACTAGATAAAATTGAAAAGAAAGTCAATGATATTCATTGGCAAACAGGTGGAAAGTATACTGACCCACTGGCACCATTTATGTAAAGTATATTAAGGAATAATGAAATGAACGTATCAAAATTAAATCCAATCGGCTATGATGCAAAAACAGAAAAAGGTAATACCTACAAAAGATCAAATTTGGCTACCTCCGCATTTGTTTTAGGTACAGCAGCTTTAGATACAGCAATTTGCACCGGCAAAAAAGTTCCTCCTATAATAAAATGGTTTTCTTTTGCTGATATTTTTGGGGATTATGTAAAGCCTTTAAAAAATAACATTAACCCAAAATGGAAACTTCCTATCAACGCTTTAGGAATTGCTGTAGACCTATTCTTTGCGAAATGGGTCGGCCGTGGATTAGATAATTATATTAATAAAAAACGTATTGAAAAAGCAGATTCTACAAATGCATAATCTGTCATATTGACAAATCTGCGATTTTTAATATAATTAAAAAAGACAAAAGGAAAAATAAATGGCAAAATTATTTCTACAAAAGCATCATAAAAACCATCATATCGACCTGAAGAGGTTGTAGGATTGGTAATGCGCTTGTAGATATTATAAAATCAATTCTTTATGAACAACTTCTTCAGGAAATTAAAACAGGCGAAGAAGTTGTTTTATTAGTAAAGAATTGAGGTAAGAAATTATGACAATAACAAATATAATATCCGCTATCGGAAATAACAGTAGTATTTACCCCCTATTAGTAAGGGACTTAGCAATTGAAGCTCCTTCAAAAATAATTATCGCACGACGTGAGAATATGAAAGAATCCAGAAAAATTGCTAACGATGCAACTCGCGAAAAATTCATCGATGAATACGCGACATCTGCAATTTGGCTTGGTGGCATCCCTGCAACTGAATACGTTTTTGATAAATATTTAGTTAAAAAAGGTTGGTCACCTGAAGTTAATTTAAAATTGTTTAAAGAAAACGAAATCGTAGCCGCAAGAAATTCAAAAAAAACATCAGGAATGATATTAGATACAGTTGTTCAGGGAATTGATTACAACATTGAAAAATTTAAAAATATAAAAGAAAAAGATGTCCAAGATGCGGTTGCGGACTTATTAAAAGTTAAAAATAATAAATCTATTTATGAAAGATTCATGACTAAAAAATTCATCGCAGCAACAGCAATTCCAACAATTATTATGGGATTTATATTGCCACCATTGAATTTTGCACTTACAAGAAAACTGCGAGCAAAAAACGACAAAATAGAAACTGTTAGTAAAAATACTCAAAATACATCATTTACAGCTTTAAATAGTCCTGAGTTTAAAGACTTCACGAACAGAAATCAAAAGATTACCTTCACTGGAAGCCTAACCTCAACAATTGCAAACCTTAGAACAATTGACAAAATGGCGATTTCTGACGGAGGTTTGACTGTTGGCAGAGTTTCTACATCAAGAAATAAAGAAGAAGCCTATGTAAACGCATTTCGTATGATTGGTTCTATGATTTTAAATTTTGTCACTCCGGTTTATATTGCAAAAGGTTTAGATAAATTAGGCAACAAATTATTTAATGTTAATGTAAATCTTGACCCTTTAATTTTGGATAATAAGAAATTTATTGACGCAATTAAAGAAAACAACATAGAATTGCCGAAATCAAATACAGCACAAGATTTGATAGAATTTATAGATACAAAACAAAATAGTTTATTTGCACAATTTGCACAAAAAATGAAAAAAGTATCGTACCTAAAATCTGGTTACAGAGATCCTAGAAAATATGTTGATATCGAAGATTTAGGAAAATTCAAAGACGAATTTGAAAACTTTATGAAATCTGCAACAAAAGCAGGTAACATCGAAAAATTCGCAAAAAAAGCAAAAATAGTAAAAAGCGTGAACATCCTTGCAAACGTAGGAATTTCAAGTTTCTTACTTGCGGGAGTATTACCTAAAGCTCAATATTTGTTCAATAAAACAGTAACCGGCTCTTATCTTGATCCTGGACTTAAATAGTTTTATTAAATCTTTCAACTAATTTAGGTAAAATTTCGAACACATCACCAACAATACCGGTGTCCGCAATTTCAAATATAGGTGCATTCTCATCATTGTTGATAGCGATAATATAATCCGAATTTTCCATACCAACAGTATGTTGAATTGCACCTGAAATTGCACAAGCAATATAAACCCTTGGGTGGACAGTTTTACCTGTCTGCCCAATCTGAACAGAAGCCGGAGCAAGCCCCATCTCAACAAGCCCTCTGGTCGCAGCAAACGTACCATTTATACCTTGAGCAAAATCTTTTAATAATCTTACGCCATTTTCATTTTTTAACCCTTTACCACCTGCGACAATAATTTCAGCATTATCCAATTCATTAATTATATTTTCAACAGTTTTTTCAAATTTAACAAGCTCTACTTTTTTTTCTATATAATTTATATTTGCAGGACAAGAAACAAATTCTGTATCGACAAAATTACTATCAGGATTTGTTTTAAAAACATTTGGTCGAACAGTAGCCATTTGAGGGAATGTTTTACATAAAATTGTTGCCATAAGTTGACCACCAAAAGTCGGGCGAGTAGCAGCAAGTTGTCCCTTTTCATTAATATCCAACCCTGTACAATCCGCAGTTAGTCCGGTATGCAATGCACTTGCAACACGAGGTGCCAAATCCCTACCCTCATTTGTAGCACCTATTAATAATATCTCAGGTTTAATTAAATCAACCAAATCTACCAACAATGCCGAATAATACTCATTTGAATAGGTAGACAAACGCTCATCTTCAAAATAATAAACTTTATTTAAACCTTTATTTTTAAAAGATTCTTCAAAATTTTTAACTAAACCGACTTTTGAAAAAATAACGGCATTAACCTCAACTCCACCCAGTTTTTGAGCAAGTTCTTTTGCCTTATCAACAAGCTCAAAAAACACCGTATGTAGATAGTCCTCTTTCGTGACTTGAGCGTATATTAAAATACCATTATATTCCTTGTCCATCATAATCACAGAACCTCTAAAGATTTTAACTTGTTTTCTATCAAATCTACACTTTCATCAACATTTAAATTAAATTTTTCAGCTTTGTGAGATGAGACATTTCTAAACGCCTTACTCACCATTGTCGGAGAACCTTTTAATCCAACTTTTTCAGGAGTTAAATTTATATCTTCCATTGTTAAAATTTTAATTTGTTTTTTTGTCGCATTAATTATTCCATTAATTTTTGGTCTTTGAGGTTCGAAATCTTGTTTTAGCACACAAACAAGCGCAGCCCCTTTAACCGAGACGGTTTCAATACCATCTTCCATTTCTCTTGTGACAAAAAGCTTATCGTTACTGAACTCAACAAAATCTTTAACAAATGTCACCTGAGGAATTTCTAAAAAATTAGCGATATTCGGACCTGTTTGGGCTGTATCTCCATCAACTGCAAACTGTCCGCACACAACCATATCAAAATCAGGCAATTCAGCACGAATAGCATTAGCAATGGTTAAACCGGTGGCATAAGTATCAGCACCCGCAAATTTTCTATCAGATATTAAAACAACATTATCACAACCAAGAGCCAAACAACGTCTTAGCATTCCTTCAGCTTGCGCCGGCCCCATTGTAAACACTGTAATCGTAGTAGATTTGACAAGCGATTTTAATTTTAAAGCAAATTCAAGCGCATAGACATCATAAGGATTAATAACACTTTCAACCCCTTCTCTCTGAATAGTATTATTTTCCGTCCACCTAATATCAGTAGTGTCCGGAACCTGTTTTATACATAATGCGATTTTCATAATTATTTAGCTGTAGTTTTTTTTCTAGTTTTTTGTTTTGTATTAGCATCTAATAACGCGTTATATGCAAGCAAATACATTGAGCATTTTTGTACACTTGGTACATACCACGCACATTTGTCCTGAGAACATACCATATCAATACCAGAACCTATACTAACTAACGGACAAACCGGAATATCATTTCTACCCATTTTAGCCCCTACACTTTCTCTGCTTGTTTTAATAAATTACAATTTTCGCCACGTTTACGCTCTTGATCTTTATAAATTATTGTTCTGTTAATAACTTCATCAAAATCAATTTTGTGCGCATCAAAATCAGGACCATCAACACACGCAAACTTAGTTTCACCACCAACAGTAACACGGCAAGCTCCACACATACCTGTACCATCAACCATAATAGGATTCATACTTGCTTCTGTATAGATACCTTTATCTCTAGTCAATTCTGCAACAGCCCTCATCATAGGCATAGGCCCAACAGCAATTACATAATCAACCTTTTCTCTATCGATAATTTCTTGCAATACGGTTGTACCAAACCCTTTAATACCATAAGAACCGTCATCTGTAGTAAGATATAATTCAGTACACGCATCCTTCATTTTATCTTCCCAGAACAATAAATCTTTAGTTCTTGCACCTGCAATCATATAAACTTTATTTCCTGCATCTTTCAACGCTTTTGAAATCAAATAACAAGGCGCAGCACCATATCCGCCGGCAACACAAACCGCAGTACCATATTTTTTGATGTGTGTTGGCTTTCCTAAAGGTCCAACCAAATCAACTAATTCGTCACCTACTTCAAGTTGTGCTAATTTTTTTGTCGAATAGCCTACAGCCATAAATACTAAAGTCAATTCACCTTTTTGTTTATCAACATCGGCAATAGTTAAAGGTACCCTTTCCCCTTCTTCTTCTACTCTAAATATAATAAATTGGCCTGCCTCAGCATTACGTACAACATAAGGCGCATCAATAGTTATTTCATATTGATTTGGACAAATTTCTTTTTTTGATAATATTTTATAAGCCATTTTTACTCTCCTTAATCATAATCTAAGATAATTATACAACAAATTATTTAGTTTGAGAATTTTTTTTTATTTTATTTCTAAACATAGTTGTAAGCTTAAATAACTCTATCGAATGTGATGCCTTCACAAAAACACAGTCCCCGTCCTCTACCCAAGATTCAAAGTCCTCAATTAACGGTAAAACATTTTGATAATAAGCACCACTATAAAATCTTTTTAGCTTATTCCATACCGGTTTTATCTCTTTACCGCAACATATCAAAACATCAGGATTGATATTTTTTATTACATCAATCAAGCTTAAGTGTTGCTCGATAGAATTAACACCACCTTCTGCCATATCACCAATTATCAATACTTTCTTATTATCTTTATAAGTAATACCAAAACTTTCCAAACAACTTTTCATAGATAAAGGATTGGCATTATAAGCTTCATCAACCATTATAATATTTTTTCCTTGTGAGATTTCACCATTTAAAACTTCTCCCCTACCAATTATTGGAGCCCAAGTTGAAAGGGTTTTTATGGCGGGTTCAAGTGGTAAATTTAATGCGTGTAACACACCCAAAGTTAATGCCATATCAATTAAAAGGTGTTTTGGAGTATTTAGATCTGTGAAATCGTATTCAACTCCATATACATTTATTATATTTTTGTTATCAAAAGATAATCTTATATTGCAATCTTCACCTTCCCCTACAGTTATAATATTTAATTGCTTATCTTTTGCCACTTTTTCTAGAATCTCGTAATGCTCAGTGTCTTTGTATAAAATCGCATAATCCCCTGAATTCATAGCCGTAAAAATCTTAGCCTTTGTTTTAGCAATAATTTCTAAGGTTTGCTTAGCAGACAAATGCACCGGCGCAATATTAGTTATAACAGCAACATGCGGTTTTGTCAGATAAGAATTCAGCTCCATCCCCCCACCTAAAGAGGTTTCATTTACCCAATACTTTGAATTAATATCATAAGATGTCATATTCCAAGCAATACTAAAATTAATATTTGCGCGATTAGTATTAGCACTAACACCGTATTGTTTCAAAACATCATAACACATTTTAGTAACTGTAGATTTGCCACAAGAACCTGTTATATCAATAACAACACCCTCGAAAACTTTTCTCATGTAATAAGCCATCATAATGACAGCATCTTTGGAATTTTTAACCTTGATTATTGGCAAATCAAATTTTGCAAAATATTTTTCATCAGTACACATAATCGCAGAAGCTTTAGCTTTTAGATTTTCAAAAGCAGTTTCATCAATTCCGACGTCTTCTCCTGATTTTTTAACAACTGCAATATTACCCAGAGTAAAATCCCCAGGATTTACGCGAAGTCCATTAGCAGAAAAATCATCCGGTATATTATAAAATTCTACTCCGGAAATTGCAGATTTTAAATTGTTTATATTCCAAAAATTCATAAAAAAATTATATCAATTTATATAACATTAATCAAGAAAGCAACGCCAATATCTGACGTTGCTCTCTCACGTTTATCAAATAGAAGTTCTATTCAGCTTTTTCAGTTTTTGAAGAAACAACTTTAGCTTCTTCTATACCATTATCAACTTTACCCAAAATTTGAGGAAGTTCGATTCCTGCTTGACCTGCCAAATCATGCATTGCAGGTAATGCTTTTATTAAATCTTTCATAAAATTAGCTGTTGTTGACCCGTTAGCAGAACCCGTACCGCCATCCCATACCGTAATTTTATCGAATTTAATATTTTTAATAGCTTCCACTTGTTTTTCAACAAGAGTTTCTAATTTTTCTATCATCAAGAAGCTTGTCGCAATTTCGGGTCTGTTATTAGAGATCTTAACCAAATCTTCATAACCTTTAGCTTTAGCTTCTAACACAGCCTTAACACCCTCAGCTTCCGCGAAATATTTAGCCTTGATAGCGTCAGCTTCACCCAATGCAATTCTTCTGGCTCTTTCAGCTTCAGCATCAGCTTGAACTTGAATTTTAAGTTTTTCAACTTCTTGTCTTGCAAGTTCTTCTTTTTTAAGCTTAGCTTCTTCTTGTTCTTTTTGAGCAAGTAATACATCACGTTGCGCATTAGCCTTTGCAACTTCACCTTCTCTGAATGCATCTGCTTGTTTTACCGCTAAGGTTGCATTGTATTCAGCTATATTAGCTTTAGAAATGTTTTCACCTTCAACAGCTTGAGCTTCAAGTTCTGCAGTTTTAATACGTTGTTCTCTTTCTGCGTTTGTTCTACCAATTAATGTTTGAGCTTCTTGTTCAGCGACTTGTACTTCTTTTTCTTTATTAGCAGAAGCTTCACCAACAGCACCTAATTTTTCTTGTTGAGCAACTTCAACTTTTGCTTTGTTTATAGCTTCAGCAGCGGCTTTTTTACCGATAGCATCAATATATCCGGATTCATCTGTAATATCTTTGATGTTAACGTTAATTATTTCCAAACCAATTTTATTTAACTCAGTATTTACGTTCGCGTTAATTTGTTCTAAAAATTTTTCACGATCTTGGTTTATTTCTTCAATTGTTAAAGTTGCAATTGCAAGACGTAATTGACCTAAAATAATATCACTAGCTTGAGTAATTACATCAGGCTTTGAAAGGCCTAAAAGACGTTCTGCAGCGTTAATCATAATTTTAGGGTCAGTTGAAATACCGAAAGTAAATGTAGAAGGAACTGCAACACGGATATTACCTTTTGAAAGAGCTCCTTTTAAGTCAATATCAGTTGTCATTGGCTCAAGTGATAATACTCCATAATCCTGAATTAACGGAATTATAAAAGTACCTCCGCCGTGAACACATTTGGCAGTTTTTTCCCCACCTGTTTTACCATAAACTACAATAATTTTGTTTGAAGGACATCTTTTGTACTGATTTGCAATAAACATAAATATTGAAATCAATACTAATGCCGCAGTTACCATTAATCCAAACATTTTTCTCTCCTTGTTCTTTATATATTACTTTTCTAATTTTTCGATGTATAAAATATCGTCTAAAACTTTTACAACCTTAATCGCTTCAAATGAATTTATATGTTCTTCGGTAGCATTTATAGCTTCAGCGATAGTTAATTGACCATTTATATCAATTTCTATTTGTCCTTGAGTTTTAGCTTCAAAACTTGTATATGCTTTACCTATCTTACCAACAGCAGTTGTTTTATCTTTTTTTACAGTTTTTTCCAGTTTTTTTACCATAAACATTAAATATGCGGTAACAAACATAAAAATAAAACCGACGAAAAAAGCAACCACAAATGAAACTAATTGAGTTAATTCAAATTGTTGTAATGCTCCATAACCCATCCATCCAAACCCCATGAAAAAGGCTAAAACTGACTGAATTGAAATAAAATTAAAAGAAACATCAGTATCAATTTCCGAATTAAAATCTGCAGCAACCTCACTGTCACCACCAAAAATCGTAAACATTATAAGCTTTATAACAAATACTATAGTCGCAAATATTGCTAAATAATAATAAATTTGAATAACACTATCAGTTGATATTTTTATTAAGTCCATATATAACTCCTTTAACTTTTATTTTTTTTTATTCTTCTGACTTTTTTGAGATTTTTGATGCGGTTTCTTTACCAAATTTGAAGATGTTTGAATTCTTTTTACACTATGAACATCCGGTAAAGACTGAATACAAGCAATAACTTTTTTCAAAGTATCTATATTATCTAACTCTAACCCCATCTCAATAATACCTACATGATTTTTAGTTTTAATTTGGGCATTAACAATATTTGTATTGTTATCAGAAACCGCAGAAATTACATCTTTCAACAGACCTAATTTTTCAGCAGTTTCAATACGAATAGTTGTCATATATGTCTTAGTCGTATTAATACCTGCCCATTTTATATTCATCAAACGCTCAGGAGGAATAGTTTCTAAGGTTTTACAATCCGCTCTGTGAACAGAAACACCTTTAGAACGAGTAACAACACCTACAATTGGTTCACCCGGTATAGGCGAACAACATAATGCAAAGGAGTATAATAATCCCTCCAAACCTTCAATATCTTTTTTAGAACTTTTTTTATTTGAACTATGGAAATTATCTTCAAGCTTCTTTTCTACAGGTTTTTTAAGTTTATTTAAAACTTTATTTACAGTAGTCTCACCATAACCAATCGCAGCAAACAAATCATCTGCGGACTGATAATTCATAGATTTCGCAACTTTTTCAAACTCACCTTGCTTAATATAATCATCAAACACAGTTTTGGTAATTTCATGTTCCATATTAGACTTACCAAGCTTGATATGTTCATCCCTGTTATTTTTCTTAAACCACTGTTTTATTTTTTGTGAAGCTTGTTTTGTTACAACAAATGTCAACCAATCTAAGCGTGGGGCCGGAGTTTTAGATGTTAATATCTCAACAATATCTCCATTGTTTAACTTAGTATTTAAAGGAACAATTCTACCATTGACCAATGCACCTACTGTCTTATGGCCAACATCTGAGTGAATACGATATGAAAAATCCACAGGGGTCGCATCTTTAGGCAAATCTAAAACATCGCCTCCCGGGGTAAATGCAAAAACCTGATCCGAAAACAAATCTAATTTTACCGATTTTACGAAATCTTCAGCATTTTTTGTATCTTTTTCATACTCAACCATTTTATGCATCCAAGAGAATTTTACATCAGATGCATTATCTGCTTTTTGAGAACCTTTTTCTTTATAACGCCAATGCGCAGCAACACCATATTCTGCTACTTGGTGCATTTCCCAAGTTCTGATTTGAACTTCAAGAGGTTTCGAGCGAGGCCCAATAACTGAGGTATGCAAAGATTGGTACATATTGCCCTTTGGCATTGCAATGTAATCTTTGAACCTTCCTGGTATAGGTTTAAACTGAGAATGAATTAATCCCAATACTTCATAACATTCTCTAACACTATCTACAATTACACGAACAGCAGTTATATCGTACAAATCATGAAATGTAATATTTTGACGCTTCATTTTTGCAAAGATACTGTAATAATGCTTTGCTCTACCTGTAATTTGAGCGTTTATACCACTTTTATGCACATCCTTTGAAATCTTGTCTATCAATAAATTAACAGTTTCTTCTCTATCAGCTTTAGTTTGAGCAACCAAATTCGCAATTTCATAATACTTATCTTTTTCTAAATATCTTAAAGATAAATCCTCTAACTCAGCTTTTATTTTATAAATCCCCAAACGGTTAGCCAAAGGTGCAAAAATATCTAAGGTTTCCTGAGCTATTTTTTTCTGCTTAGCTTCTTCCATAAAATTTAGGGTTCGCATATTATGCAATCTATCGGCCAATTTCAAGAAAATAATCCGTATATCATTAGCCATTGCAATAAAAAGCCTTCGGAAATTTTCGGCTTGACGTTCTTCTTTTGACTTAAATTGCAATTTTCCAAGCTTTGTTACGCCTTGAACAAGATTTAAAACATCGACCCCAAACATTTCTTCAAGGTATTTTGGCTGCGTATTAGTGTCTTCCAAAATATCGTGTAAAAAAGCTGCAATAAGCGTATTGGTATCAACCTCTAATCCGACTAAAATTTTTGCAACCTCGCAAGGATGAACAATATAAGGTTCACCCGAGACCCTAAACTGACCATCGTGCAATTTTTTTGCAAATTTATAAGCCTTTTCAACCAATGCAATCTCTTCAGGGGAATGCCTTTGAGATATCAAAATTTCTTTTATCTCTTTAAATGTTTCTAAATCTGACATAGCAAATTAATGATATAAATTATATTACTCATTTTCAAGATTAACAAAAAAATTTCATCTAAAAAGACTAGAATAATAAAAAGCTCCTTACCTACGTAAAGAGCCGAGTAAATATGTTAAAACGCAATTTAGTCTTTTATAATTTCTATAAGCCTTTCCCAAACTTCATCAATTGTACCATCAGCATCTAAGGTTCTTAAAACACCTTTAGCTTTATAATAATCAATTAATGGAGCAGTTTGTTTAAAATAAGTCTCAAATCTAGCTTTTGCGACCTCTTCATTGTCATCTTTTCTTTGAATTAAAGAAGTCTGACATTTATCACAAACACCTTCAACCGCAGTTGGTTTATATTTAACATTATAAATTTCACCACAATTTGGACAAGAACGACGATTTATAATTCGCGAAATCAAAACATCCTGATTTATATCAAAATATATTGCCATAAAATCAGTTTTCATATCACCATTTATATCATCATTGATAACTTCGAGCATATCCGCTTGCTCAACACTTCTTGGGTAACCATCCAAAATATAACCTTCGGCACAATCATCTTCAGATAATCTATCCTTAATAATTGACCCGACAAGCTCTACCGGCACCAAATTACCTTTATCAATAAATGATTTTGCAACAATACCGTTTGGAGACTCTTTTTGAATTTCTGCCCTTAATAAAGATCCCGTATCAACGTGAGGAAAACCCAAATATTCTGCCAACATAGCAGTTTGAGTACCTTTACCACAAGCAGGCGGTCCTAAAAAAATCAGTTCTTTTTTCATTATACTGCTCTTTTCTATATCAATAAAATTAGTATTATTTTCTATAACATTCATGCCCAAGTCTCTTATATTGTGTCTGGCGACATTACTATTGTACATCAATAATAATTCATTTCAAGGGGGATAAACAAAAGAGCACACGACAGCTTACCGATTTACAAATAATTATGCTTATTTCATCAAATTATTCAACTCAAAACATACAGAATTGTAAATTTAACAAAAATTCTGCACAAACTCAATCTCGGGCATTTAAAGTTTGTAGGGTGCAATTTATTGCACCAAATAAAATAGAACAACAAGAGTCCTTAATTAACTCTTGTTTAATTGCAGTGATTCTTGTCATTCCGTACTTGATACGGAATCTATCAGAGTTTATTTGTAGGCATTTTGTTGGGTTTCACCCAACCTACAATTCTAAAATAAACGGAATAGAAGCTCCTAAAAAAGAAGAAGTTGTGTTTACTAATTTTATAAGATAGATAATTGTAAATATTTTGTAACATAATCCAATTTTTAGACATTTTTATACATTGATTTTACTTATAAGTAGTATAAAAATCGTAGTAATAGTGAAGGAAAAATTTATGCAGATTTCATCAAATTATTCAGTTCAAAACGTCCGGAATTGCAAAAATGACAAAAAATCAACACAAGCCCAGCTACCATCATTCAAGGGGCTTAATGTAGACAAAGCAACAAAAATTGTCAAAAAAGAAAGTAATTTTGTTAAATCTTTGAAAAACTTTAAAGAAAAGTTCTTGGACGCCGTTGTTCCATTTAGAAAATATGACAGAATAAAACAAGAAGCAATGGATGACTTTTTAAAAGGAATTGACGATCCTAGAGATAGAGCCATCGCTAGAAATGAATTTTACGAATGCTGGGATCCTAGAACGCGCACAGTAAGAAATAAACAATACTACTAAAAAGTAATCATAAATAATGCAAATAAGGGGCAATCATTAGCCCCTTTTCTTATTATCTTTTAACTTTTAGGTTAAGTAAAAACCAACAAAACTTGCATCCGAACCCTAACTTATGATGGCGAAACCCTTAATATAGAATTATCTCCAATATTTTACAAGCTAAAATACTGGAAAAATGTTAAAAATGGGGCGGATGATGGGATTCGAACCCACGCATAAAGGAACCACAATCCTTGGTCTTAACCACTTGACGACATCCGCCATAACTTTACTCTCTTATGGTAACACAAACAAAATTTTTCGCAAGAATAAATAATACTTTTCTATATTAATTTACTCAATACAATGAAAATTATAACAACTTAGCCTTCGATACTTGCTCGTTCATACCAAGGTATTGAAGATTCTCCAATCTTTTTATCCATATACGTTACATAATCAGGATAATCACCTCTGACGGAATTAATTTTGTCAATAATTCTCTTTTCCGGTGGATTTGAATAATCTAACGCTCGAAATCCATTCTTTAGTTGAAAACCTACAGCCATATTATCTGATGCTAAAAACACGTCTGTATATGCTTTTTGGGCAAATTCAAGTATTTTATTTTCAAGCGTTGCACCAACTTTATTATTCCTGAGATGAGGAGCAACTGCAATTGAATCTATATAACAGGTAGATTTCTCACTAACCCCCTCCTCACTCAACGTATTTGAAACTATTGCTCCCGCCAATTCCCCTTTTTCATCCTTTGCCACTAATACAGTTAAATTACCATCATCCTTTTTAAACATTGATTTATAATATGCTGTCATTCTTTCAAGAAACTCTAAATATTTTTGTCTATTTTCAGGTTTTGCAAACTTCAAAAAAACCGGATCCTCTGTGTTACTAAGGAAACCATCTATAAAAAATTTAGACAAAGAATAAATATTATCATGATTTTCAGCATCTTCATGAGTAAATTCTTTTACAAGTAAAGACCCTTTATTAGTAACAATTTTGAAATCCTCTACCGGATTATTTCTTGATGTAAAACTTTGATATGAAATACTTTTAACCTGCATAAAATAATAGCCTTTAATCTAATTCTTGTTCATATAAAATACAAAAATATATTTTTTTGCTAAAAAAAAAAAAAAATAAAAAAAGCCGGCTTT
>SUTS01000011.1 GCA_015152555.1 Cyanobacteria bacterium SIG26 | reverse complement strand
TATTTACGCTAGCTTTCGCTATCGAATTTTTTGTCTTGAATCATTTTTCGAAATTAACAAGTTTTATTTGCTTACAATAATTACTTATTGCTCACACTCGTTTTCAGCTATTCTGTTTTCAATGTTCTATCTTATTTGTCGCCACCAACGCTGTCAGTTCATTCAACTGCTTGGCTATCGGGGCATATAAAACCGTCTTTATATCTCGGTTTCTCTATCCTACTACATCAATTTTTATTGTCAAGTAGTTTTTAATAAATTTCAAAAATCTTTTTCTTGCTATTTATATTCGGTTTTCAAAATTTATCTGTGCGCTGTGCACGTTTTTCAATATATAACAAAAAAAAATAAAAATCAAGTACTTTTTTTAAATTTATTATAATTATTTTAATATAATTTAATAAACAACCGTACATTGCATTATTATTGAAATTCAGCTACTTATATTAGCTGCCGTTTTCCTAAAAAATACGCAAAAATAAAAATAAAATTTTTAACTTTATTATTTTAATAAATTTGCATGATATTTTATACTAACTCGTCACACTTTACAGCATCTACCTTAGCCAAATCAATCGGTAATGAGAAACCAAATGTTGAACCACAATTAACTTGAGATGCTACAAAAACATGACCGTGATGATGTTTTTCAATAGTAGTTTTAACCAAATGTAACCCCAGACCTGTGCCTTTTACACTATGAGTTTTGTTCTCTACACGATAAAATCTTTCAAAAACTTTCTTTTGAAACTCCGGAGCAATTCCAATACCTTCGTCTCTAACAGTTACAGTTACTAGATTATCCTCCAACTCTTTATACAATCTAACTTTAATTGTAGAGTCATGTGGCGCATATTTTATAGCATTTGATAGATAATTTGTTAAAGCTCTAGATATTGCGTCATAATTAATAATCAATAATGGTATATCATTTTCTTTTTCTACTTCTATTTTTAAATTATGTTCTTTCAACAACACACCTACCTGAGACACACAAGAATCAACAAGTTGGCAAATATCATTTTCTGATTTTTCGATTTTAGCATTAGAATCTAATCTTGAAAAATCTAAAATATCATTAACCATGCCATTTAATCTAATAATTTCAGTATTTAAAGTCGAAATAAATTCTTTTTTAGTTTCTGCATCAAACTCATCACCATAATTATACAAAGTATCAATATAGCTTCTTAAAACTGTTACCGGTGTTCTTAGCTCATGGGAAACATTAGAAATAAAATGAGATTTCATTTGATCCATCTCAATTTCACGAGTTACATCAATCAGAACAATTATATAACCTAAATAATCATGATTTCTCGTAAACATCGGAGAAATAATTGATTTCAAAATCCTTCCACCAATTGTTACATTAAATACAATAGGTTTTGTCGATTTTTCTTCCATTGAAAGATTTTTATATTCTTCAATTTTATCATTAAAGCAATATTCACCTTCTGTATCAACATATTCTTGTATATTAGTATTCAAAAGCTCATCCGCATCAAGTTCTAAAAGCTCTTTGGCATGATTATTGATTAAAACGACATTGTCATTGTTGTCACAAACGACAACCCCATTTGCAATACTCATTAAAACAGCTTCTAATTTATTGCGCTCTAAAGTTAATTGTTCAATATTTTGTTCTTCATATATATTTAATCTCGCAGACATTTGGTTAAAAGAATTGAACAATTCTTGAACTTCATCACTGACATCTTCGCCTTCAATAGTATAACCAAATTCACCTGATGAAATCTTTTGAACACCATTACGCAAAATTCTTAATTCTCTGGTAATTAAATATGTATTAATTAATATAACAAATGCAAATACTAACCATACAATTACAAAAACGAATAATATAGAAGCCCTAGTAGTCGAAGATACTCTATCAACCAAAGATCCGGACAGACCAACAGTCACAGACCCAATAGAAGAATTATCCGACAAATTCACCATAGGTGAACTTACTGAAATATTAGGTATTTGTGAAGTTTCATCAGTATTATTTTTTGTTTTATATATCAAATCACCATTAGCATTTCTAAATTCTATAAAAACAACGTCTTTATTTGATTTTAAAATAGAATTTGAATGAGTTTTTAAAATAGATAAAGTTTCAGAAGCTTGTGCATCTTTAGTTAACTCAACACTCTCAATTGCCAAAATTTTTGATATAATTTGTCCAAAATCCTGATAACTCTGATTCAGATTTTTTTGTATATTTACAGACGCAAATACAGCAATCGCCATTATTAGCAATGTACTCAATATCAAACCAAAAATAATTAAGCGGTTTTGTGTCGTAAAACTAACTTTATGCTCCTCTGTCATATTTAGATTATACCACACATAATAAAAAAGGTGAATTCAAAAATTCACCTTTTATTATTTTTATAATTGTTTTAATAATTTAGCTGAAGCTGAATGCTTACCATACTTAATGGGTGAACCATTCTCAACTTTTTCAATCGGTTTGCCTTCTTTACCCAAAGACCAACGGAATCCTGCAGTTAAAATAATACCATTTCTTCCGCCATTTCTTATCATAGCTTGTAAGAAGCCAGTAAATTTGTCTTTCCAACGTTTTTGAACACCAACACCGTACTCTACATATGGTTTCATACTCATGCTAGGTAATCTATGTCCATTTGCAGTAAAATCAGTTTGATCCATAATACTCCAAACCATACCAACACTTGCATATGGCTGCCATCCGTTTTTAGCATTTGCAATAAACTTCAAGCTTGGTTTTAATTGAATTGCATGCATTGGATCAGAATCAACTTTTACACCAGCAGCATTTGTATAATCAAATGTATTGATATAACTGTATGACATTAACCAATTTGGTTGAATTATATATTTACCTTCTTTGAATTCAAAGTTATAGCCTGATCTTGATGCAACACCAGCCATTAACATTGTAAAGTTATCTTGACCATACATAGTGTGAGATTCACCAACACTTGCACCTGCAGTTGCAGTTAATGCTGTATAGAAATTACCTTTATAGAATGTTTGAGTTAAACCTAACAAACCACCGTTTTGGTAAGTTGAAACACCTGAATATTTTTGGCTTGAACCATTATAACCAACATACGCTGTTGAAATTGTTGCCCAACCATTTCTAAGCTCTTTTAATTCGCCATCTCCGCCAATTAAAGTACCATAAGAAATTGTATCAACTTTTGGTCCATTATTTAAACTTATACTTTCAAAACTTGTATACGGTCTTACCCAGAAAGCTTTTCTGTGTAAGTCAGAAACCCCAGGAGTGAACAATCGACCTTCACTTAACGCATATTTGTTTTGGTTTCTGATTGCATATTTATCAGTTGAAGACAAACCAGAAAACGCATCAGCGTGTTCAAAGACATAATCAAATGCCGCAGTTTGAGCCGCATAACCACCGACTTGCGCTGCAACTGGACCAGCTAAAATCGCAGGGTTGTACGCACTTGAACCATAAGAACCATTTACACCACTTCCTCTTGTAAATACGAAGTAACCATCAGGTCCGAATTTATTAGATGTATCATAAGATACTCTATATCTGAATATCGGAGTAATTCTTTCTGTAACAGGACATTCAACAGTATTTTTAAATGATTTATCAGCAAACGCAACTGCTGTAACGTTTTCTTTTGCATCATTCAATAAATTAATATTTTCAAGATAAACTTTTGCATCACTTGTTGCTCTGGTAGCAACACCGCTTACTTGGCCATCAGCATAACTATCTGCAATAATTCTACCCATTGTTTTATTAACTAGATCAACAGTTGAATTATTAATATTAATAGTACCACCATTTATTTCAAAATGATTTAGTGCAAGTGGTTGCAATTCTAAACTACCAATATTCAAAGTACCACCATTCATGGTCAATGAGTTTTTACCCAAACCGTTTGCATTATTGAAATATTGCATACCTTCAATAAATGTTTCATTGCCGTTGTGAATTAGATGTCCATTATTAACATGATTATTGAAGAATACTCTACCGGAATTATCACCCTCAATATTTAAGATATATTCTGAGCCACCATTGATAGAATCTTCAAAATGGAATTGACCACCTGTTTGAGTTTTCAATGTTAGTGTTGAATCTTTTTCAACATAAATTGCTTCATCTCTTTTACCTAGAGAATCCTCAACATAGTTACCTTCAAATACTGATTGGTAACCATCTTTTGCCACAACAGTTGTGTTGCCGTTTGAATAAATCGCACCACCTTGAGCCTTACCTTTTGATTTAGCATAGTTACCGGTAAACGCTGAATTTTCAATAGTAATATCTGATGCGTTATTATAAATCGCACCACCTTTTGTATCATAAAAATCAGAAACGGCAGCGTTATCAACAAAATCACCTGTTACTCTATTAATCACAGCACTTGTGTCGTTCCAAATCGCACCACCATCTTTACCTGCAACGTTTTCAACAAAAGTTGCATCAATATTGTTAATTGTAGTACGTTTATGGTTAAATATTGCAGCACCGTAATAAGTTGCAGTATTTTTAGAAAATACTGAACCTACAATATCATTGATTTGACCGTCAGTAATATTGGCAATCGCACCACCATATGCAGCATCATTTTGTTCAAATTTTTCTGCAGTAATATTGTTGATTTTACCTACGTTTAATATACCACCACCATAGTTTCTAACAGCAGTGTTACCCGCAAAATTACCGGAAATATCTTGAACAGTACCATTATTTGCAATAGCACCACCACCACGAACTTTGATTTCGCTGTGAATATCACTTATAGAAATATTACCGATAAAATCAGCATCAATGTTACCAATACTAGCATTTACATTGTTATAAATCGCACCACCGGATGCATCATAACCTTCAACCCTGTTGCCAATAAATAAGCCACTAATATTACCGGTTGTATGCAAACCATCATTTGCGATAGCACCACCCATAGCATAACCATCACTTGATTTAGCATAGTTTTCAACAAATGCAACATTTTCTAAATTGCCGGTAGTGAAACCACCACTGCTATACAATGCACCACCTTTTGCATCAACTTTAGCAATAGCACTGTTTTTATAGAATACTGAATCCTTAAAACTACCCTCTCCAAAAGATCCAATATTATATATTGCACCACCTGAAGAAGAAGCTTTATATGATTCTACAGAGTTTTCAATGAAATTACCTTGCAAATCTCCTATTTTTGCTTCATTAGACCAATTTACGTTGTAAATCGCACCACCTGTTGCATTAGCTTCATGCGAATAAGCTTTGTTACCAATAAAATCACCATGTACTTTATCAATAGTAGCTTTATTCCAAATCGCACCACCTTGTGCAGCATTTGCCCCATAAGAACTTGCTTCATTATTAATAAAATTCCCTTCTATGGAATCAATTATTTTAAAACCAGGAGTTGTATTTGTTGTTGAGGTAAATATCGCACCACCCATTGCAGTACCTTGACCAGATATAGCCTTATTGCCAATAAAATTACCATTTATTGCTCCAAAATCTGCATCATATCCATAAATCGCACCACCATAAGTAGTTTGCCAACAATTAGCTTTATTCCCAATAAAATCACCGGTAATATCACCAACTTTACCATATGTTAAATGGATTGCACCACCTCTGGCATAATTTGTCATTGCTCCGATATCTTCAGTATAGTTATTGATGAAATTACCTGATATATTGCCAATTTCACCATCATAACTATAAATCGCACCGCCACGTTGTTCGTTTGTACCATCAGATGATGTATGGTTACCGATAAAATCACCTGTTATATTACCGATTTTGCCACCGCTATTATAAATCGCACCACCTGATATATCAGCAGAATTGTGCCCTGAAACACTGTTATATAAGAAGTCACCTGTAATATCACCGATTTTAGATGCAGGATTCGCATTATGAATAGCACCACCATAAGCAGTACCAGCTTCCGCTCTGTTATAAACAAAATCACCATTAATATTACCGATTTTGCCACCGCCATTATAAATCGCGCCACCATGCGCAGTTAAGTTAGCTAATGCACGGTTACCAATAAAATCCGCAGTTATACTTTTTATATTATCACCTGTTATATATGTCGTGTTTGGTGACGAATTATATATCGCACCACCGTACGCTGTACTTGACCATTGACTAGCTCCGGTTGCATCAGCTTTATTGTTGATAAACACACCATTTATTTCTTGTAACTCAACTCTACCATCAGTAACAGTTATAGCTGCACCATTAACACCATAACCACCTGTTTTACTTACAGTATTATTTACAAATGAAGCATTGATTGAAGATTCATTATTTACACCATGCCCACCACTATTAAAAGTATATAAACCAGTTATAGAACTACTCCAACCACCAGCTGTTATATTCGAACCTACGACATCTTTAGTAATCTGTTCTGTTACATCAAAAAAGTAATTGCTACTTAGATTCATATTTTTACTACTATCTACATAAAATTTATAATTTGTAGCTGCACTTATATTATCTGGAAGAGAATATTCTGCAACACTGTCATAACCTGTAAGATGACCATATTCTGCACTTTTAATGTTCACATCATACTTTTCCGCAGTATATGAAGGCATTGTAACTGAAACTCCACCTGAAGTGACTTCTTCTCCTGTTATTGAGTCATAATTCTTTGTTATTTCACTTTTTGAATATGTTGTTACGGTTTTTGCAGTATCAGTTGCATCAACATATTTGTATGCACTATTATCACCTAAAATCTGATTTGGTGCTGCAGCCTGAACTTGACTGCCTGCAAACAAGCAACCTGCAACAGCTGCCATACATAATGCATTGGTAACAACCTGGTTATTTAAAACTCTTTCACTCATACTTCAAATCCTCATATTTTACAGCTTCATTCATATATTATAAATTATGTTTCAAGCTTTCTCAATCCTACTATAGTTGGAAATTCAAAAAAAAATAAGGACAAAACCTTGAAAGTCTTGTCCTTACTTATTTTTATTTTGTTAAATTAATCTTATTATTCTTTAACATATTCTGCATCAATCACATCATCGTCACTTGAGCTTGAAGATGACTCACTTGATGCGCTTTCAGAATTAGCACTTTGAGCTGCTTCGCCTTCTTTTTGTACAGCTTCATAAGCTTTTTGTGAAATACTAAACATTGTTTGTTGTAAATCTTCTGACATTTTTTTCAATTCATCAGTTGATTTGTTTTCATCCAAGGCTTTTTGAAGTGCATCTTTCTGTTCTTCTAATTTAGATTTATCTGCAGAATCAATCTTGCCTTCAAAATCTTTCATTACTCTTTCCGCTGAAGCAATCAAACTTGAAGCATTGTTTTTAATTTCAGCTTCTTCTTTTTTCTTTTTATCTTCTGCTGCGTTTGCTTCAGCCTCTTTAACCATTTTATCAATATCCTCATCTGAAAGATTTGAAGAATTTGTAATAGTAATTTTTTGTTCTTTATTTGTTGCTTTATCTTTTGCTGAAACATTTACAATACCGTTAGCGTCGATATCAAAAGTTACTTCGATTTGTGGAATACCACGCATTGCAGGTGCAATACCTTCTAATCTGAACATACCTAAAGATTTATTATCTCTAGCCATTGGTCTTTCACCTTGTAATACTTGAATATCTACCGCTGTTTGATTATTTTCAGCAGTTGAGAATACTTGTGATTTTGAAACTGGAATTGTAGTGTTACGAGGAACTAACGGAGTCATAACTCCACCAAGTGTTTCAATACCCAATGTTAAAGGTGTAACGTCAAGTAATACGATATCTTTAACTTCACCGGCTAATACACCCGCTTGAACTGCAGCACCTACCGCTACAACTTCATCAGGGTTTACTGATTGGTTAGGTTCTTTTCCTGTGTAATCTTTAACCAATTTTTGTACCGCAGGGATTCTTGAAGAACCACCAACTAATACAACTTCGTTGATTTCTGATTTTGAAATACCTGCATCTTGGATAGCTTGCTCAACAGGTTTTTTACATCTGTCTAACAAATCATAGCAAAGATCTTCAAATTTAGCTCTTGTCAAAGACAATTCCAAGTGTTTAGGACCATTTGCATCTGCGGTAATGAACGGCAAGCTGATTGATGTTTCTAAAACTGAAGATAATTCTATTTTAGCTTTTTCTGCAGCTTCTTTAACACGTTGCATAGCTTGTTTATCACCTGTTAAGTCAATACCTTCTTGTTTTTTGAATTCTTCGCAAATCCAATCCATAACTTTTTGGTCAAAATCATCACCACCCAAATGAGTATCACCTGATGTTGATAATACTTCGTGTACACCATCACCAATTTCCAAAATTGAAACGTCGAATGTACCACCACCTAAGTCAAATACCAAAACTTTTTCAGCTTTTTCTTTTTCTAAACCATAAGCCAAAGCCGCTGCAGTCGGTTCGTTTACAATACGTAAAACGTCTAAACCTGCAATTTTACCGGCATCTTTTGTTGCTTGACGTTGAGCGTCATTAAAGTATGCAGGAACTGTAATTACCGCAGATGTAACTTTTTCACCTAAATATGAAGAAGCATCATCCGCTAATTTTCTTAAAATCATTGCAGAAATTTCTTGAGGTGTATAATCTTTGCCATCAATACTTACTTTATAATCATCACCCATGTGTCTTTTAATAGATGCGATTGTTTTATCAGGGTTCAAAATAGCTTGACGTTTTGCCAATTGTCCAACTAATCTTTCTCCTGTTTTTGAAAAACCAACGATTGAAGGAGTTGTTCTTGAACCTTCTGCGTTAGCTATAACGGTAGGTTTTCCACCTTCCATAACTGCTACTACCGAGTTTGTTGTACCCAAGTCAATACCAATTGTTTTTGCCATAATTTTTTATCTCCTTTTTTAAATTTTTATACTCTTTAAAGCATGACAATATTCTATATTATTGTTATAACACTGAATTTTTAAAAACCTTAAAAAATAAACAAAAAATTAACAATTGGGAAAATATAAGAGAACAAAGTATTATTATCGTTAAATCTATTCCATCATAGCAATTAACTTATAAAGTTTATACACATGCAAAGATTGCCCCACCCCACCACATCATATCATATCATATCATATAGGGCATTATAACAGGGTTTGAGCCATTTAAACTCATATTAACATTTTGTTACAATTGAAATATTTTGAGGGTTTTGCAAATAATTTTTAAGTGGGTGATGTGAATACTCCCAGCGCAAAATGGGACTCTATTTCCCCTCCCTGGATGGGAAGAGGATAGGGTAAGGGGTTGATGTTGATATCCAACTTAATAGATCCTGAATCAAGTTCAGGATGACATGATTAGGGGTAGGGGTGAGGTGATGTAATTACTCCCAGCGCCAAATGGGACTCTATTTCCCCTCCCTGGATGGGGAGGGGGTAGGGGTGGGGTGATGTGAATACTCCCTGCCCCGGATGGGGATGGGGAAGGAGCGGGTATGGGGTGACACGATTACTCCCCTCCCTGGATGGACTCTGCCGAAGCAAAACAATTAAGTATTGTTTTGCTGAGAGTTAGACTGGGGGTTGGGGTGATGGGGTAAAAGTAAGGGGTCCAGAATTTTCCCTCTCTTAGGGAGAGGGCTAGGGTGAGAGGTCAATACGAAGGTACCGTCATTCTGAGGGCTTTAGCCCGAAGAATCTCATAAAATTGTATAGAAAATAATAAGAGATTCTTCGCTCCGCTCAGAATGACAGGAACTTTATGTAATTTCCATATCATGCCCGCAAACCTTATCACCCCACCCTTTATCCCACCCCATCCAGAGTCGGGATACCCCTTGCCTCTGCTCATTTTACAAAACAAATAAAACGACCCTGATTACTCAAGGTCGTTTTACTTTTTAATACTATTTCTACAAATTATGTATCAATATTTGTCGCGTAAACTGCATTAGTTTCAATAAAATCACGACGAGGTTCAACTTTGTCACCCATCAAAATATCAAACAACTGGTCACACAACATTGCATCTTCGACATTTACCTTCAACAATGTTCTTGTTGCTGGATCCATAGTTGTTTCCCAAAGTTGTTGAGGCATCATTTCACCCAAACCTTTGAATCGTTGGATTTGCAATCCTTTTTGACCTCTATCATCAATAATTTTTTGCAATTTTTCAAACGAATCGATTTCATATTTTTCAGTATCAGTTTCTAACAACAATCCATCTGATTCTTCAATTAAGAAATCACGAATTTGCGGATATGAAGCTTTCAATTTTTTATACTCTGAACTTTTGATAATATTTTGGTTCAAAATAACGTGTTCTTCTTCATTCAAATGCAATATGAATGAGTATTTCGCATTTTCAGGATTATATTTAACTTCAACCTTATAATTTTCAGCTTCAGCAATATTATAGTTTTTAGCGTGATCGATTAAGTAGTGGTTCAAATAATCACAAACTTCATTCATTCTTAATTGACTATCGAAATCTTCAAGAGTAATCTCAGAACGCACCAAACCTCTTAAAAATACTGCTGGATACATATTCAAGATTGGGTTATTGTATGAACGATAAAATTCAGACATATTCTTAATCAAACCAAGTAATTCATCACCTGTTTTAACATTTTTCTTTTCCTTATCAGACAAGCTCAAGTTTTTAATACCACGTTCTTTAAGCATTTTGTCCAACACATGCTCATTAAATAAATATTCAGACGTTTTACCTTGAGTAACTTTAAATAACGGAGGTTGAGCAATGTATACAAATCCGTTTTCTATTAATGGTCTTGCGTATCTAAAGAAGAATGTTAACATCAACGTTCTGATGTGAGCACCATCAACGTCAGCATCTGTCATGATAATAATTTTGTGATATCTTAATTTATCAATTTCAACTTCTTCAGGATTTCGACTTATTTTAATACCGAAAGCTTGAACCATTGATTGAATTTCATTGTTACCATAAATCCTATCCAACCTTGCTTTTTCAACGTTTAATATTTTACCGCGTAACGGCAAGATTGCTTGGAACATTCTGTTTCTGCCCTGTTTTGCAGAACCACCCGCAGAATCACCCTCAACTAGGAAAATTTCGCATTTTTCAGGTTCTCTGTTTGAACAGTCAGCCAATTTACCAGGCAATGTAGAATTTTCCAAAACAGTTTTTCTTCTTGTTAATTCTCTTGCTTTTCTTGCTGCTTCTCTTGCGCGTTGAGCTTGTAATGTTTTTTCCAAAATAGTTTTTGCTAATTTCGGATTAAACTCCAACCATTCTTGTAATTTATCCCTAACCGCATCCTGAACAGCACCCATAGCCTCTTGAGAACCCAACTTTTCTTTAGTTTGGCCTTCAAATTCAGGGTTAGGAATTTTAACAGAAACAATCGCAGTCAAACCTTCTCTAACGTCTTCTCCTGATAAATTTTGTTCAGAATCTTTCAAGATATTATTTTTTCTTGCATAATCATTCAATACACGCGTAATTGAGTTTCTAAAACCAGTCAAGTGAGTACCACCAGAATGTGTATTAATATTATTTGCGAAAGATAAAACACTTTCTGTATAAGATTCTGTATATTGCATAGCAACTTCAACTTGTAATTGTCCAACAACTTTATCAATATAAATTGGCTTTTCGTGAAGAACCGTCTTATTTTTATTCAAAAACTCAACATAACTTCCGATACCGCCTTCATAGTGGAAAGTTTCAACTTCATCAGAATCATGACGTGCAAAAATAATTTTCAATCCTTTATTTAAGAAGGCCATTTCTCTCAACCTATTTGCAATAACATCACAATCGATCTCAGTAGTTTCAGTAAAGATTTCCGGATCCGGCCACCAAGTTGTTTTTGTACCTGTTTTATCAGTAGGTTCACCTTTCTCAACCGGAGCCATAGGTTCGCCCCTCATATATTCTTGACGCCATACATAACCTTGACGAGAAACCTCTACCATATATTTTTCAGACAACGCGTTAACTACAGAAGCACCTACACCGTGCAACCCACCGGATACTTTATATCCACCGTCACCAAATTTACCACCTGCGTGAAGAACTGTGTGTACAATTTCTAATGCAGATTTTCCACTATCTGGCTTGATGTCAACCGGAATACCACGACCGTTATCTTCTACGGTGATACTGTTATCTTTATGAATAGTTACATGAATATCGGTACAATAACCCGCCAAAGATTCATCGATAGAATTATCAACAATCTCATAAATACAATGGTGCAAACCTCTTTGAGAAGTTGAACCAATATACATACCAGGTCTGATTCTTACAGCTTCCAAACCTTCTAAAACCCTGATATTATCAGCAGAATATTCCGCTGTTGTACGGGTTTCAATCGCTTCTGTAACCTGAGCTTCCTGCACAGCTTGCAAAGCTTCCATACCTTTATCATTTATAACATCTTGTGCATTTTCTGACATGAATACATACTCCCTAATCTACTCAAATATAGTTATAGTATAGCACAAAAACATTTTTTGCGCCAAAATGTTTACTTTATATTAAGTTATTGGGTTATTTAATTTCATAAACCAACTAAAGTGATAGAGATAATCTATTGAATTTCGCCATTTAAATACCAAGTTTTTACCCCGACGATTTTTACGTTTACGAATTCACCGGTCATATCTTTATCACAAGGGATATGAACAATCTTATTATTTCTTGTTCTACCTGTAATAACGTTTTTACCTTTATGGTTTTCAAAATTCTCAATCAAAACTTCCATCTCACGACCTAAAAACTTTTTGTTAGACGCAAGACAACACTTTCTATTTTGTTCATTCAAACGAGCCAAACGCTCAAATTTTATATCTTCATCAATATATTTATCAACCCATTTTGCAGCAACTGTCTTTTCGCGAGGAGAATATGCCGCAGTATTTGAATAATCCAGACCAACTTCTTCCATAACAGTCAAAGTTTCAACAAATTGTTCTTCAGTTTCACCCGGAAAGCCTGCAATAAAATCACTTGTGATGGTAACATCCGGAACCATTTTACGAACTTTATTTGCAATCTCAATATATGTCGGCCTATCATAACGACGATTCATCTTTTTAAGAACTTCACTACTTCCGGACTGCATAGGAATATGAAAATACTCACAAACCTTATCTAACTCAACAACTGTTTTAATCAAATCATCAGTGATGTCTGTCGGATATGAGGTCACAAAACGTATTCTAAATTTGCCATCTAAAGCATTAACTTCGCGTAACAAATCAGCCAATCTGTAATTTCTATCTTTAAAATCTTTACCGTAACTATCAACATTTTGCCCCAATAATGTTATTTCCTTAAACCCGTCATTTAAAGCATCTTGAACTTCTTTAATAATTGTTTCAGGAAGTCTTGAACGCTCCCTACCACGTGTATAAGGAACGATACAATATGTACAGAAGTTATTACATCCTTCTGTTATTGGAATCCAGGCATTTACAGATTTTGCTCGATTTATAGGATATTGAACAGCTTTATCATCTTCTGTAGCATGAGTTTCATCACAAACACAAATCTTTTCACCTGCTTCAATTGTTTTGATAATTTCAGGTAACGAATATATTTTGTGGGTACCTAAAACAAAATCGACATAATGAGCACGTTTAAAAATTTGCTCAGCTTTTTGTTGCGCTACACAACCACAAAAACCTATTTTTAATTCAGGTCTTGATTTTTTCCACTTACCCCAAGTTCCAATGAGACTATACGCTTTATCTTCACTTAATTGTCTAATAGAACACGTATTTATCATTAATAAATCAGCATCTTTAGGGACATCTGTTTGTTCATATCCAAAATGTGACAACATACCAAACATACGTTCAGTATCAGATTTATTCATTTGGCAACCCATTGTTTCTATATAGACTTTTTTCATTACTTCAAAACCTCTTTATTTCAACTAGTATTATATGACAATCTTATCCGAAACATATTGTTTGTACAAATAAAAAGAAGATATACACTATTGTATATCTTCTTTTAATTATTAATCAATTGTTAAAACCCTATCTAAACAAGCTTTTTTCGAATATTGCCATTCTCGATATGTAATACGTTTTACCTTAAATCCACAACGTTCCAATATCGCTTGTTTTTTCATATTAGACATGTGATGAAGTTTTTTACTATCATCCATACCATCAATTTCAATAATAAATTTATTATCTACAACCAAATCAGCACTTAATCCGGCGATTTCAACACCTGCCATAACTGTATGATCTAAATTCCTAATCTCATCAGCGATTTCTCTTTCTAATGAATTTTTATAAATATTTTCATCAAATTCATTATTAGCTAAAGCTTCTTTGCGTTCCTTATACAAATTCAAATAAGAAACATAGTGCCTAAAATGACCGTCCGGCATTGTTTCTAAATCGTGAGATACAAAGTTAATACACTTGTGTCTTGCACGAGTAATCGCAACATTGAACAAATTAGGTTTTTGTAAAAATGTTACACTTTGCGGATAAGAATTATTAGCAAAAGCCCAAGACATCAAAATGATATCACGTTCATCACCTTGGAATGTATGTGCTGTACCAATTTCTATCTGGTGCTTTTTAATCATATAATCTGATAAAACTTTTGGTACAGAAATCTTTAGTTGTTCAACTTGAGCTCTAAACGGCGAAATAATACCGATACTTACCGGTTTGTCAGGATTTTTTCTCTCGTCTTCGATTATAATTTCATGTAATGTTTTTACCAACGCCTCAATTTCAGGAAGGTTTCTTGTCGCATCCATATCAACCTTACCCTCAGGAACTTTTATAATATCGATTGCCGTATCCAATGGAGAATCCATTTTCATAACACGAATTCTATCATTATAAAACTCACGGTTAGAGAAATTGATAATTGGCGGAAGACTTCTAAAATGTTCATCCAACATAACAGAATTCATTGAATAATAATCTGCCAAATCAAACATTGAATTTGTTCTGAATTTCCACATCAATTGATATTTATCAGGAATACCGTACTGACTCATAAACGACTGTTCTTTAGCTTTTTCTAAGAATGACAAATGTGGTAATTGTTTGTCATCTCCAACAACTACAGTTTTTTTAGCACGATACATAATTGGGAAACAACTTGCTATATCACACTGAGAGGCTTCGTCAATAATTGCAACATCAAACATCCCCGGTTTTAGCGGCAAAGAATCCGACACCGCATAGGTCGTTACACACCAACAAGGGAATGCATCTAGCAATGGTCTAAAGTCTTCTTCTTCCATAATACTATTTGTTTTCTTTTTCTTACGCTCAACAAGAGACATAGAATGAACTTTTATACGTCTTACTTTCTTGGCATCACGCAATAAAGCTTTCAGCGCTTCTCTTCTTGTACTTTTTAAAATATTAGTAGCCAATGAACCTTGTTTGCGTTTCATTTGTCTAATTTGCTCAACCATTACATGAAGATTACCGATTTTTTGGATATCAGATTCTATTTTTCTTAACTTCCATTTTTGTGTAATAAAATCTAATTCAACTTTTAATCTATCTAATGTTTCTGGTTCAACGTCAAAATCTTTTATGTCCAAAATTTTCTTTAATTGTCTATGACTTGACATGTTGGCAAATGTTGCAAAAAATCCTGATTTTTCCATATTATCTGACAATGCTCTAATAACATCATTAACATTATCGATTTCTGATTTTTTAAGCGGACGTTTTATATACTCCATCTCTCCAACAGTAAGAGATTGTTCCTCGATTTCGTGTTTCAAATCATGCCAGTCTTTTTCAAGTTTTATAATTTTTTCACATTTTTCTTCAGTTTCACGCAAGCAATCAAGGTGCTTGTGCATATCTTTTACATCAGCAAAAATAAAATCGTCAACATCATCATCTAAAGAAAATTTACCAGATGTCAATTCTTGCAATTGTAAGCTCAATTGTTTTTGATAATTCATTCTACCTGCACGAAGCGCCAAATAAGGTGCACCCAAAGCATTTAATCTATCAGCAACAACATCGACAGCCTTATCCATTCTCGATGCAACAAGTACCGTTTTGCCATTTGCAATTAAATGAGCCACTAAATTAACAATCGTTTGAGATTTACCCGTACCCGGAGGTCCTTGAACCGCAATCAATTTATTATGTTCAACATTTTTGATAACTCGTTCTTGAGAATCACTTAAAGCTAACGGTGTTATCGGATAAAACGGAGTATCGGAATCCTTTAACGGAAACACTTTTTCTACAGATTGCGTATATTCATCGTTAATAACACTCAACGTTGTTTCTCTAAATACCCCACTTGGTTTTTCGGCAATTTGCATCAATTCATGCAAAACACCTGCGGTTACAGCCGGTCTTTTGGTTAAAATAATACCACTTTGATAAGTAATACTTAATTTTTTAATATCACCAACTGCAGCTTTTTGCTTTTGTTCTTGAATTTCATCATCAATAATTTCATCAAAATTTTCACCTGTAATTTGAATATCTGACAAATCTTTTGATGGAGTTTCATCCTTAGAAACATTGTCTTCATTAATAACATCAGATGGGTCAGATGTTATTTCAATATCAGGGATAAGAGATTTTAATGTTGTCAAGAAAATATCCATTTTTTCTTTTGTAATAGGCAATTCCGGCACAACGTCCAAAATTCCTTCCAAAAACAAATCTACTTCATCATCGTCATCACCTTTTTTTAACAAAGCTGCTAACGCACCCGTATTTAAAGACAATACTTCATCTTGCAAAATACAATTGATATTAACGCCATTACGTTCAAGCCTACAAGGAACATACAAAAGCGGGGTTAGAAATTCATTACCACCACGTCTTGATTTTCCATTACGACCAACCAAAAACATATAACCATAAATTAAATATTTATCACGAGCGCTTGATACACCTTGTAACATCAATTCGGTTAAATTCGGATTTGACCCATCCAATTTCAAATATTCCAAACCTTGAGTTAACAATGTTTCTTGTTCTTTTAAGAAAATCCATTTATTATCTTTATCACCTTTAAGGTTTCTAAAAGTTGAACTTTTAACTTCTTCTCTCACACAATCGTGCAAATATTGACTCAATTTTTTTATAAAACTATTATTAAATGCCGAATTTAATGCTTTTGTTGCTTCTTGTAACATCTTTACCCTCTGCCTACTAATATTTTAACAAGATTAATATCTTCCATTTTACACTATTTTACGTTAAAATCAAGGTATGAACATCATCAATATACAGGATAAAAACTTATTTTTTATAGGCGGAGTCGTTAGAGATGAACTTTTGAACAAGAAAAGTTTTGACATCGATATAACTTATGTCGGTGACGCTATTAAATTCGCACAATCTATTGATAATGCCGAAATTCTCCAAATAAATGAACCATTCGGCACAGTAAGAATTAAACTCAACGACAAAGAAATAGATATAGCATCAACAAGGAATGAAATTTATCCAAACAAAGGACACTTACCCGTTGTTGAAAATATCGGTTGCAGTTTAAAAGAAGATGTTATGCGTCGGGATTTTACTATTAATGCACTTGCAAAATCCACACTAACAGGAGAAATTATTGATCTTGTTGACGGGATAAAAGATTTAAATAACAAAACTCTCAGGATTTTACACGATAAAAGTTTTGTTGATGACCCAACAAGAATTGTGCGCGGACTTAAATTTTCGGTACGTTTTGGATTTGAACTTGACCCTCATACAAAAAAACTTCAAAATGATTATTTGAATAACATAAACTATGATATGTCATATAAAAGATTAAAAAAAGAATTAATGGAAACTTTTAATCTTAACTCTCAGCTTGCTTTCGAAAAATTTGTAAACGATAAAATATACAAAATTCTCGCACCACAAAAATTTGAACTACCAACAATAAATTTAGAAGATTGGATAAATAAATATTCACCAAAAAACATTTGGATAATTTATGCTGGACTTTTTGAAGGAATCGAAAAATTACCACTAACAAAAATAGAAAAAAATATTATAAATGATTACCAAAATTTGCAAAAATCTTGTCAAAATTTTGAGGATAATGATTATAAAATTTATAAAACCTTTGAAGGCGCAAACCTTGAATCCATAATAATGTTCGCCACCAAAAACCCTAAAATGGCAACAAAATATTTGGAAAATTTACGCAAAATTAAACTAAAAATTACAGGTGAAGATTTGCGAAAATTAGGAATAAAACCTTCACCAAAATATCAACAATGTTTTGACTATATTTTGAAAGAAAAATTAAAAAATCCTTCAATAAGTAAAACCGAAGAAATTACTTTAGCCAAAGAATTTTTCAAATTATAACAAACCCATTTACTTACAACCGGAAGCTCCTGCGGCAATTTTTTCAGGACATTTCAAGTAATCCATATTTCCCTTTTTAATCACCCAATCGGTGCAACCTTGCCCCCTACCAAATTTTCCACTTGGTTGTACACAAAATACTTTGAAAGGGAGTGATACATATTTATACCATACCTCAGGAAGATTATCTCCATCCCCCGCAGGTAATATTCCTTTATCAGTCAATAAAAATTGAAAGACATTTTTGCCATATGTATACCCCGCATTTACATGCAAATATGGCTCTATATATACCGTAATCCCTGCATAATAAACTTTATTTATCCCCTTTATATTTGATAAATCATTATAATAAGAACTAATACCATAAGTTATACCGTTTGAAACAAATGAATGGTAACTAGCACCAGCATGCCCTGTACCATCTAAAAAACCATTTCTAAACTCTTTTGTCCCACTATATCCTCCGGTAAAACATTTTTGAAATTCATTTCTTGTAGAACATATCCTATCAACCTTCATAAATGTTCTTAACTTATCCCCAATCGCAATTGTGTAATTTTGAGTATCAGATGAAGCGGGCAACCCCCATTGAGCAACCTCGCCAAATTCATTTTTAGCTAAATTAAACGCACTTGTTAAAACTGCATAAGATTTTTTTAATTTATTAACACGAACTTTTTCTTTATAATTATTTATTAGTGTAGGAACTGTCATCGCTGCAACGATTCCGACAATCCCAAGCGTAATTAACACTTCCGCCAGAGTAAACCCAAAACGTTTATTTAACATAAATAACCCTCCATCAATACCAACTCTGTCATACATTATAAAATGGCGAGAAATAAAAAACAATCTAATACACCCCACCCCACCACATCATATAGGGCATAACAAGGTTTGAGCCTGCTTGAACTCATATTTACATTTTGTTACAATTGGAGGGTTTTGAGGATTTTGCAAATTATTTTGTAGGAAGTGATATGAAAGTTCCCTCTCCTTGGGGAGAGGGCTAGGGTGAGGGGTAAATGTTGCTATAAATTTATCGAATTCCCATACTTTTCTGAATTCGTCTTAAATTCCCATTTCTAGTCTCAGTCTCTATAATACTATTAACTTCCTTTATCAAATCTTTTGATTCATCACCTTTTCTAAACGCTATTGAATAAGGTTCTTTTGAATACCTTTTAGGCAATAATTTAACACTATCATCATTTAATGAAAATCCCAACAAAATTGAATCATCCGAAATTATTGCATCCGCTTTACCTGCCTTTAAAGCTTGATAGGCAGCAGGATACGTCTTATATCCAATTATTCCGACATTTGGCACGGCCGCTCTCAAACTGTTTTCCGCAGTGGAGCCATATACTATAATCACACGCTTGCCACTCAAATTTTTTAAAGACTTAATGTTACTACCTTTTTTTACAAGTAATGCTTGACCCGCAGTATAATAAGAATGTGAAAAATCTAAAATTTCCTGACGCTTTGGAGTAACTGACATTGTTGCAATCAACATATCAACATCACCGGAATATAATTTCATAACCCTATCTGAAGCTGTAACCGGTACAAACGAAATCTTACTTTCATCACCCAAAAGCCCTTTTGCAATCAATTTACCTAATGCAACATCATATCCCGCATAATTACCTTTATTATCAATATAACCAAACGGATATGCATCAGTCTTAACCCCAACAATTATTTTCCCGCGCACAATTATATCAGACAAATTGTTTACAACAAGTTCATCTTCTGACTTCCCGCAACCCGTACAAGCCAAAACTACCAAAAATAATAATGCTAATATTTTTTTATACATAAAGCTATCCTCTTTTCCCAATCATACCCCAGCAAAATAATAAGTCAAAAAGATTAAGTTATTTATTTTTTCGTAAATTTAAGTTATTATAAATTTATGAAATCAATTGTCTTAACAGGTATGATGGGTTGCGGAAAATCTACAATCGGCAAAATATTAGCCGAAAAATTAAACACGCAAATCCTCGAAATAGATAATTTAATAGAATCTCAAGAAAAAACTACTATCTCTGAAATATTTAAAACCAAAGGCGAAAAATATTTTAGACAATTAGAAGAAAAAATTATTCTCAAAAAATGTAATCCCGAAAACCAAATTATCTCTCTTGGTGGCGGCGCTTTTGAAAACGAAAAAACTCGTACTTATTTATTGAATAATTTTGTTGTTATTTACCTAAAAACATCACCCGAAACCATCTTTAACAGGGTTAAAAACGATACATCTCGCCCGCTTCTTTGTGGTAATATGAATATAGAAAATATAAAAGAAATTCTTACAAATAGAGAGCAAAATTATCAAACTGCAACATATACAATAATCACTGATGACAAAAATCCACAAGATATAATAAACGAGATTATAGGAGTTTTATAGATGATAAACTTATCCGTACATATTAAAGGTATAGAACTAAACTACCCAATATATATAAAAAATGACGATATAGAACGCCTAAGAGAATCTATCCTTAATGAAATTGATTACAAAAACTATATTATTGTTATTAGCAAAAAAGTTTATCAACTATACGGCAAAACCTTAGATTTTCCTAAGGATAAAATATTTATCCTAAAAGATGGTGAAGAACAAAAAAATGATAAAAATTACTTAAAAATCTTAAACTTTGCATTATCAAAAAATTTAAAAAGAGAAGATGCGATTATTGCAATCGGTGGAGGAGTTGTTGGCGATTTAGCCGGATTTGTAGCTTCTACATATATGAGAGGAATAAATTTTATTCAAGTTCCAACAACACTATTGGCAGCTACAGACAGTTCTGTGGGCGGAAAAGTTGCAATAAATTCTAATTATGGCAAAAATTTAATCGGCGCATTTTATCAACCAAAAGCAGTTTTTATCAATGTTAATTTCATAAAAACTCTTGACGAAAAACAATTTAAAAGCGGACTTGGAGAAGTTATTAAATATGGATTTATTGAAAAAAATTGTAAACCGCACGAAGAAGCTCATTTGATAAACTTCTTAAACGAACACACTGACAAAATCTTATCAAAAGATATTCTAACCCTAAAAAATTTAATAAAGATGTGTGTTGAACTAAAAATAGCAGTTGTTCAACAAGATGAAAAAGAAAATGGACTAAGAATAATTTTAAATTATGGCCACACCTACGGACACGCTATAGAAAATCTAACTAAATATAAAAAATTTACCCACGGACACTGCGTTGTCGAAGGAATACGCTTTGCTCTCACGCTTGCCCAAAAATTAAATATCACAGATAAACAATATATTTTCCTTTGCGAAGATTTAATCAAAAAATTCAATTATACAACTATTAAAAAATTCGATATTAACAATGTTTTAAAAATTATGTCAACAGATAAAAAAGCAACGGGCAAACACGTCAAATTTATACTGCCTAGCCAATACGCAAGTGTAAAAGAATACTCATTTACACTCGAAGAATTAAAAAAACACATTTCAGACTTAATATAGTTGCATTCCTTATAAACAGTGTGTTACAATACATTTCGTGACAGTAACTAAAAGATACCGAAAGATTTTAAACTATGAACTACAAAGATTTACCAAAATGTCCGATTGAAACCACCTTAAAAATGCTTGGCTGCAAATGGAAAGTTCTAATTATAAGAGATTTATTAACAGGAACAAAACGTTTTAATGAGTTAAAAAAATCAGTTAAAGGAATTACACAAAAAGTACTTACAGCAAAACTGCGCGAACTTGAAGAATTAGAACTTTTACATCGAGAGGTTTACCCGCAAACCCCGCCCAAAGTCGAATACACCTTAACAGATATTGGCTACAGTATGCTACCCGTTTTAGACGCACTTAAAGATTGGGGAAAAGATTACAAAAAATATATTAGACTTGTAGAAAAACATCGAATTAAGGAATAAAAATCTTATTTCTTTTCACCGCGTTCTCGAACCGAAATTCTTATAGGAGTTCCAAAGAAACCAAATGCCTCGCGCAATTTGTTTTCTAAATAACGTTTGTAACTGTCTTTCAATAGTTCTTCATTATTCACAAACAATACAAATGTTGGCGGTTGAGTTTTAGCTTGAGTGACATAATATATTTTTAAACGTTTACCTTTAAAACTTGTAGGTGGATTTAAGGCATAAGCTTCATTAATAACCTTATTCAATAATCCTGTAGAAACACGTTTTGTACATTGCTCATATACTTCCATAGATTTTTCAAAAATCTGACCCAAACGTTGTTTTGTCACTGCACTAATAAAGATTTTTGGTGCAAAACTCAAAAACGGAATATCAACCGCTAATTCTTTTTCAAATTTATTAATAGTATTAGCTTGTTTTTCTTCAATTAAATCCCACTTATTTATCGCTACAATAAGCCCTTTACCGGATTCGGTAATAATAGAAGAAATCTTTTTATCTTGATCAGAAATACCTTCTTTTGCATCAATAACCAAAAGCGCAACATCACATTCTCTGATAGATCTAATCGCTCTATCAACCGCAAATTTCTCAACACCATAATCGACTTTAGATTTTTTTCTAATACCAGCAGTATCTACTATAATAAATTCATTGTCTTTATAATTAACATAACTATCAATACTATCTCTTGTAGTACCAGAAACATCGGAAACAATCACTCTATCTGTATTTAATAGAGCATTAACAATCGAAGATTTACCAGCATTTGGACGACCAACAATCGCAATTCTAATACGTTTATCTTCTTGTACATCTTCGATAATTTCAAAATCTTCTGTGACAAGTTCCAATAAATCACCAACACCACCACTTCCGTGAAGTGCAGAAATACCTACAGGATCACCTAAAGCTAGCGAATAGAAATCACTTGTCATCATTAAAGAATCTGGATTATCACATTTATTCACCGCAAGAAAAATAGGTTTACCTGATTGTCGTAAGATATTTGCAATATCATAATCAACAGGGTTAACACCCTCGTGTCCATCAACAATAAAAATAATTTTTTCGGCTTCCTCGCAAGCTAATTTAGCCTGATCAAAAATTGAAACCATAATATCATCTTCATCACCGGGAATAATACCACCAGTATCAATTACAGTAAAAACTTTATTTTGCCATTCAACATCAAAATAAATTCTATCACGAGTAACCCCAGGTAAATCATCAACAATAGACTGTCTTGCGCCAACTAAACGATTGACGAAAGTTGATTTACCTACATTTGGTCGTCCTACTATTGCAACTATCGGTTTTCTTTTCATAAGTTAATCTTATCATGGACAATTTTTTTTGCAAAAATCCACAAATCCTTACATTATATTTTCTAAACCATAAATAAAATCTTTATGAGCTGCAACGTGTTTAACCGCTAGTAAAACACCACCCATATAACATTTTCTGTCCATTGAATCATGTCTTATTTTAAAAATTTGACCGGATGAACCAAAAATAACCTCTTGGGACGCGATATATCCGGGCATTCTAACAGAATGTATTTGAATATCAGAATATGAAGTTCCGCCACGAGAACCCTCTATAGTTTCAACTTCAGCGCAATTTCCCTTTTTAAAACTTTCTTTTGCCTCTGACATCATCAATGCAGTTTTTATAGCAGTACCTGAAGGCGCGTCTTTTTTCTGATTATGATGAAGTTCAATAATTTCAGCATTATCAAAATACTTTGCCGCCATTTGAGAAAACATCATCATCAAAACCGCACCGGTAGAAAAATTCGGTGCAATCAAACATCCAGTGTTATTAGTTTCAGAAAGTTTTTTAAGTTCTTCGATTTCTTCGTCTTTTAATCCGGTTGTACCAATTACAATATTAATCCCATTATTTAAACAATATTTTGCATTTTCATAAATCGAAGCAGGTTGTGTAAAATCGACTAACACATCTATTTCACAATCTTTTTTGGCGTCTTCAATAGTCCTATAAGCATCGCCTTGAATATCAATTCTAGCAACTAATTCTGTATTTAAATCGGCTTCAACTGCGGCACAAACCTCTTGGCCCATCTTGCCATAAGCACCACAAACTGCAACTTTTATCATATTTTTCTCCTTTTTGAGATAATTTATTAGTAATCTTCAACCATAATATCTTCATCATCTTTTAATGAAGATAAATCATCGCGACAAGACGTATCAAAATCATTTGGCATCATATCATCATCAGGCCAAATAGTATCTTCATCGTACCTTGCAGAACTCAAATTTTCAGCGGCAGTCAAATCTGAACTTGTTAAATTAGTTTCAGACAAAACTGTACCTGCCATATCACAATCAGTAAAATTACAATATGTCATCTGTGCATACGAACAATCTGCACCAGTCAAAATACTTTCTGAAAAATCACATTCTGTGACTACAGCTCTCGTAAAATCAACCGCAGTTAAATCTGCTCCATAAAAATTCACCAATGTTAAATTACAATCAGAAAAAGAACTTGAATTCAAATCAACATCTGAAAAATCAACTTCCCTAATCATCATATTAGAAAAATCAACTTCACTCAAATCAACATCATCCCTATCTTGCTTCCATTCATTAAATCTTTCTGGGGTATTTTCTATCAAAGATAATAATTCTTCTTTTGTATAATCTAACATTCTTATCTCCTTAAATATATATTTATTTTTCTACTAAATTCATCTGCATTGCGAGTAATACAGCTTGTGTTCGGTTTGTTACATTCATTTTTTTAAATATACTATTTAGATGGCATTTAACAGTAACTTCACTCAGAACCAGCTTGTCAGCTATTGTCTTGTTACTATCACCTTGCGTAACTAATAATAAAACATCTTTTTCTCTCCCAGTCAAGGCATTAATATTACATTTTTGCTTATTTGTAACATTACGAAGTGAAGCTCTGCTATAAGTACATTTAGCCCGTCGTAATACAGCTTCAATTCTGGCTAATAAATTGGGTAAAACAAAGGGCTTTATGATATAATCATCCGCACCGATTTTCAAACCTTTGACCATTTTTTGTTCTTCATTAACTGCAGTTAACATTATAACAGGGATTTCACCATAAACTTCGCTTTTACGGATTTGTTTTAAGGTTTCCCATCCGTTTAATTTTGGCATCATTATATCTAACAAAATCAAATCAAAAGTTTTACCGGAATTTAATACTTCTAAAGCTCGCGAACCATCATTGGCTACAGTAACTTCATACCCATAATACGGCAAAACATCTTCCAAAAATTTTGGATTGTCATCAACTAACAGAATTTTCACTAAGTCTGTCATTGTAAAGTCCTTTATTATACAATTTTGTACTTTAATGCTTTTAACGCAGCTTGTAACCTATCATCTACTTCCAGTTTTTGCAAAATATTTGCAACGTGAGCTTTAGTCGTATTTACACTTATTACAAGATGTTGAGCAATTTCCATATTACTATGCCCTTCAGTCATAAGTTTCAAAATTTGAGCTTCCCTCGCTGTTAAATCATAATTTTTGTAATTTGTATCCGGTTCTCCGACTTTAGAATTTGCAGTTGCTTGTAAAACAATATGTGCGATGCTTGGATCAAACCACGCAGCACCATCAGCTACAGACTGAACAACCTGCACTAGTCTTTGCAAATTAATTTCTTTTGAACAATAAGCATTAGCTCCCGCTTTTAAACTATTTAAAACTTCTTTTTCATCATTATGAGAAGTTAAAATAATAACTTTTGCATTTGAATTTATATTGCGAATTACTTGAGTAGCTTCAATACCGTTCATATTTGGCAAACCCAAATCCATAATTACAACATCTATTGAATTAGTTTTAAAAATTTCTATTGCATCTTCTGCAGATGAAGCTTCGTAAATCGCATCGACATAATCAACATCTTCAAATGTTGTTTTCAAACCAAACCTTGTTAATTCATGATCTTCTACAATTAATAAATTCTTCTTCATATATTTAATTCCTCTTTTGCCAACTGATAATCAGGGTTTAGATTTAAACTTTTTTCAAAATTTGATTTTGCCTCTGCAGTTAAGCCCTTATTTTTCAATACCAAACCAAAATAATAATAATATCTATGATCGTTTTCGTCAATATATTTAGCTATACCTAAATAAGAAAGCGCCCTGTCATAAGATTCTTTATCTATTTCTAATCTTGCTAAATCAACCCATCCATCTTTAAAATTCGGATTAATTGCAACAGCTTTTTTTAGATATGCAAGCTCTCTATCTTTTTCAAGCAATGCCATTTGATAATAAGCCTCATAAGCTTTTGAACTTATTTTTAAAACTTTTGAATATATTTCTTTAGCTTTTTTAATATTACCCAAATGCTGATAAACTTGAGCTAACTTAATATCTGCGACATAAGTTACGTCTTTTGAAATAGCTTTCTTAAAATAATTTTCAGCAGATTTATAATCTTTATTTCTTAAAGCAATATTCCCCAGAACAATCAAAGCATCAGGATGTGAAGCTTCTATATCAAGAGCTTTAAGGGCATAGTCCTGAGCTTTTTCAAACTCTTTCATCTCATAATATACTTTTGAAGTTAATGTATAGACATCTTTATTTATATTTTTCTTTGGACTAATTGCCGTCTGCAAAACTCTTAACGCCTTATTTAATTCATTTTCATCAAAATAATAATATGCTAAATGATATTTTTTCCAATATTCATTTTTAGCGGCTTTATACAAAATATATTGTTGAGATGAATGTAATTCTTTGTCGAAAACAATTGTATGAATATTTTCTGAACTCAAACTATTTATTAATTTTACACCTTCTTGCGGTTTCTCAGATTGTGAAATTATCTCAGCTTTAAGACGTTTATAATTAATATTATCCGGATTTTTAGAAATCGCATTATTAATAAATTTTTCAGCAAGTTTAATTTCGCCATTTTTCATACTACCAAAAGCAACCAAATAATTTGCATAATCAGAATCCGCTAACAAACTATCCTGTTTTACAAGTTCAATCGTAGCTTCCTTACTTTGATCATTATATAAAATATTTGAATAAATTTCGGCCAAATACATTTGATCTTTAAAAGTTAACGTATAATTCGGAAAATAATAATTTTTAACATCTTCTTCTAACAAAATAGATAATTTATTATCCTGAACTTTTGACATAGATAATTCTGCCAAGCTAAAAAACCCAATTGCAGCCATTTCTTGAGTTAAGCGCATATAAACATAATCATTCGGAACAACATTTTCAATCAATATTTTGAAATCACGATAAGATGAACGAACATTACTTTGCATAAATTTATCCATCGCAATTGTATATTGATTTCTTATAGCATTTTTCGTTAAAGTTCCGCGCTTTAATTCATAAGATGGTTGATTAACCACTTCTTGATATGTTTTCGGATTATTATCTAAAGGATTAACCGGCTTTAATTTAGTGAAATCAAACGCGAAACTCGGACCAGATAAAATTGAAAAAACACATAATGAAGTTATTAACGGCTTTTTCATCTTATTTACCCCCACCCATAATACCTGTATAATATGCGTTAAATAAATCCAATATTTTTTGTTCATTTTCATTTAAAGATTCTGCCGTACTTAAACGATGAACTTCGCGTAAATTTTGAGCACTCAAAACTCTTTCATCTTCGGGCTTAATTTCCCCATTAGATTCTGATAAAAAGACTCTAACAATTTTGTTTGCAGGAACAGATAAAAATATATTTACCAAACTTTCTTCAAAATGAGAACCTGCACCTTTCATCAGAATATCAATAACATTTGCTATCGGCATTTTATCGCGGTAATGACGTTTAGAAGTAATCGCATCAAAAACGTCTGCAACGGCTAAAATTCTACCACCCAAGGTTATTTCTTCACCTTTTAAATGTCTGTAATACCCGCTACCATCCCACTTTTCGTGATGTGAACAAGCCATTTCAGTAATTATTCTAAAATCAGACGACATATAAATCTTATTCAAAATATTATGTGTAATTCTAACGTGTTCTTGAATATGTTTATACTCCTCATCTGTCAACTTGCCGTCTTTTTGTAAAACCGAATCTCTTATACCAATTTTACCGATATCATGAAGTAGTGCAGCTTTTTCCAATAGAGCAATATCTTTTTGTTCCATATTCATTTCTTGAGCTAAAAGAGTAGAATATTGACGAACACGAGTTGAATGACCAGCCGTAATCTTATCTCTGGCATCAATAGATGTTGCTAATGTATCAATAAAACTTTCAAATAACAATTTTTGTTCGTGATACATTTGCAGTTGTTTGTCAAATAATTGAGCATTTTCTAACGCAATACTTGCACTGCCACCTATCGCAATTAACAAATCCTCATCATTTTTTGTAAATACACCATCAATTTTATTAATAACCTGAAAGGCACCAATAATTTCTTGATTATTATTTATAATAGGCATACACAAAATTGTCTTTGTACGATAACCGGTTTTCTTATCAACTTCCGGATTAAATCTCGGGTCATCATAAGCTTCAATAATATTTAATGTTTCACCTGATTTAACAACATATCCGGCCAAACCTTTATCAGCTGGAAATCTAATCTCTTGACTAGAGTCCAACCCTAATGCAACTTTTGACCACAACTCATCCGTATCTTTATCCCATAAAAATACCGTACATCTGTCTGCCGAAATCGCATTTTTTGTTTCTTCCGCGATTACGCGCAGCAACTCATCAATATCAGTTAATGCAGTAATTGAACGGCTTATTTTGACAAGTGATACCAAAGGGTCACTTTTGGTCGGTAATGAATAATCCATACCGTTTTGTAACTGCCGAATTCTTGTATTAATTGTATCTACAAGTGAATATTTATCATCTTCCACAGCTATTTTTAAAGCATTGTTATAATGAATTAAAGCAATATCTTTATTACTTTCTGAGAAATTTATATTCCCTAACATCAATTCATTTATTAATATAGCACTTTCATTATTTGAACGTTTTGACATAAATGTTGCATCATTTAATAATTCTAACGCATTTTCATAACCATTCTTATCTTCAGAATAATTTAAAAATGCAATTAAACTCAAACATATTGATATTCCATCAATTAAATTCTCATCCTGAAAAAACTTGTATGCTTCTTCAATAAGTTCGCGCGCTTGAGTATAATTTTTCTCATCTACATATATTAACGCTTGATTTATTTTACTTTCAGCCATCTCTATACTATTTACTATCTTAGTCATAATTTTACCCTTTTACCTTATTGTACAATATTTCCCGCATTAATACAAAAAAAATTTACAAAAACCCTCAAAATAATGTACATGAACGATTTAAAACACACAATAAATGATAGACTGGAATTATAAAAAAGAAAGTAGGTAAAAATGGCTGATACATTAAAAACTTTAAATTGTCCGGCTTGTAACAAAATTATGGAAAAAGTTTATATACCATCAGAAGGTATTAACCTTGATATCTGTACACAAGGTTGTGGTGGAATATATTTTGATAACAGAGAATTTAAAGAATTTGACGAAAATCACGAAGATATTTCTGTTATTCTGGAAAAGATTTCTGATAAAAAATTTGAACAAACTGACTCAACACTTGACAGATTTTGTCCAAATTGCGGAACCAAGATGGTAAAAAACTCATCAAGTGCTAAAAAAATAATTGAAATTGATGAATGTTATAGTTGTGGCGGCAAATTTTTAGATAACAATGAACTTGTAAAAATACGCGCAGAATATGATACCGAAGAACAACGCAGTGAAGATGTTATACAATATCTATACACACAAGTCGGCCAAGAACTTGCCCGAGTTGATCAAAGATATTCTGAAATCAGACAACCTTCTGTAATGAGGAATATTTTTTACAAATTAACAGGATTATAAATAAAATCCAAGACTTCGGATAAATTTTTATAATATCCGCGATTTAATAAATCAAAAAACCTATAACATGTATGAGGGGCTATTTTTTGGACATATTCAGGATCTAAATATAGTCCCTCAACTAGTCTTGCGAACAATTCTGCCGGCTTTTGATAATATTTTTTTAACTTATTTATTTTAGTAGATATACGAGTTTGTTTTTTCTGCCAAGATTTTAATCTAATATATGCTGCAAACTCCGGTGGGATATCACAAAAATCTTTTTCTAAATTATCAATTGTTAAAACTTCAACCGTTTTGAATAACAAACCTGATACCAATTTTATTCTGTCATATTTTAATAAATATTTTGCCTTTGAGCCTTTTATATATTTATCAAATTCTTTAAATTTTTTAGAACGCATAAATTTAGGATATTTATTTTTAATAACATTTTCATATTCTAAAACCTTAGATTTTGCAATCATTTTATGCTGCTCTAACTTTTCAAATTTAGAATGCTTATCCACAAAATTAGTTACCAACAACAGTTCTTCATAATACTTTTCAGAATCATTCACATCAAATAAGACATCCAAACTTCCACCTGTTTTCATCATATCAGGCTCAATCTGAGAATGTATATAATGCGCAAATTCATGTAATAAAACCGGTACCATTCTCTGTTGAGAAACATTCTTAGAGATATCAATTCTATTATGTGTATAAAAACCTTGATGACCACGAGCTTTGGTAGAGGTGTGAACCTCTATACCTAAACTTTTAAAATATTTTATAAGAACTTTGTCTTCCATAACCTAAGAGATTTATTCTGAAATTTCATCATCAATATCATCAACAGGTACACCATTATTCACAACTTGAACACCAAATCTTGTTCTGAACAAATGTTTTACCGTTTCACTTTGAATTTCTGACATCATTCTGTTAAACAAATCATAAGCTTCTTTTTTATATTCAATTAATGGATCCTTTTGACCATAAGCCCTTAACCCGATACCTTCACGCAACATATCAATATTATGCAAATGATCAATCCATTTATTATCAACAACCTTTAATAATACATCTTTTTCAAGTTGTCTTACTATATTATTTTTAAACGGTTCTTGTAATTCATAACCCGCATTATAATCTTGCACAACTTGATTATAAAAATTAATAATACCAATTTCGTGAGATTTGTACGCATCAATGACAAAATCTTTTATTTTATTATACATAGGTTCAAAACGCATATTTTGAATATCTGAAACTTCAAACGAAGATAATTGAGGAACTGTAGAGTGAAGCTCTTTAATCATTGTTTGCAAATCTTCATAAACATATTCTTCAACCTTTTGCTCAGGTGAAATAAAACTTCTCATAAGCCTATCAACTTCGCATTCCATCATATAATAAATATCGTCCTGCAAACCTTGTCCAGCCAAAACTTTACGTCTCTGACGATAGAATTTTTCACGCTGAATATTCATAACATCATCATATTCAAGAACTGTTTTTCTCATATCAAAATGGAAAGTTTCAACTTTCTTTTGAGCTGATTCAATTCTTGTTGTAATAAGCGGATGATCAATTGCCATATTTTCAGGAACATTTAACGCAGTCATTAATTGAGTTATTTTTTCACCGCCGAATATTCTCATCAAATTATCTTCTAAAGATAAGAAAAATCTTGTAGAACCAGGGTCACCTTGACGTGCTGCACGACCTCTTAATTGATTATCAATACGGCGAGATTCATGACGTTCTGTGCCGATAACATGTAAACCGCCTAACTCAACAACTTTAGCGTGTTCTTCTTCTGTTATCGCTCTTGCATTAGCCAAAGTCGCTTCTTTAATTTGTTCATACCCTTCAGTATTTTCATCAACACCTTTATCTTCCAATTCAGCTTTAGCAAGATATTCCGCATTACCACCCAATAAAATATCCGTACCGCGACCTGCCATGTTTGTTGCAATAGTAACTGCACCAACTCGACCGGCTTGTGCAATAATATAAGCTTCTCTTTCGTGATGTTTTGCATTCAACACATTATGTCTAATTCCACGTTGTTTTAACAGCGCAGACACATACTCAGATTTTTCAATACTAATTGTACCAACTAAAACCGGTCGACCAATTTTATATTGCTCTACAATATCATCGACCACAGCCAAATATTTTTGAACCTCAGACTTATAAATAACATCCGGATAATTAATTCTGATATCAGGCTTGTTTGTCGGAATAGCAGTAACTTCAAGATTATAAATCTTGCCGAATTCTGCTTCTTCAGTCATTGCAGTACCTGTCATGCCGGAAAGCTTTGGATATAATCTAAATAAATTTTGATACGTAATGCTTGCTAATGTTTGAGTTTCATCTTGAATTTCAACCCCTTCTTTTGCTTCAACGGCTTGGTGTAAACCATCTGACCAACGGCGACCTTCCATTAAACGACCGGTGAATTCATCAACAATCATTACTTCGCCATTTCTTACAACATAATCTGTATCTTTAACAAATAATTCTTTTGCTTTTAATGCTTGTAACAAATGGTGAGCATACTGAGTTTGAATATCAAATAAATCCTTAACTCCGATAAGTTCTTGAGCTCTATCAATACCATCTTCGGTTAAAATAACATTCTTATTTTTCTCATCGACGGTATAATCAACCTCTTTTGTAAGTTGAGGTGCCACTTTTGCCATCATTTTATATGTTTCGGCAGATTGAGCTAAACGACCGCTAATGATTAACGGAGTACGAGCTTCATCGATAAGAATACTGTCAACTTCGTCAATAATAGCATAATTAAACGGACGCTGAACAAGCATTTCTTCAGCTCCGGCCATATTATCACGCAAATAATCAAACCCAAATTCATTATTTGTACCATAAGTAATATCACACTGATATGCATCACGCTTTACATGAAAATTTCTCGCATTCTCACCATTAGATAAAACAACACCAACAGTTAAACCCAAAAACTTATAAATTTTTCCCATCCATTCACTATCACGTTTTGCGAGGTAATCGTTTACTGTTACTACATGAACACCTTTTCCAGTTAAAGCATTCAAATATGCAGGTAAAGTCGCAACCAAAGTTTTACCTTCACCTGTTCTCATTTCCGCAATATGTCCATTATGTAAGAAATATCCGCCAATTAATTGAACATCAAAATGGCGCATATTTAAAACACGTTTACCAGCTTCTCTAACTGTGGCAAAAGCTTCTGGCAATAATTTATCCAAAGCTTCCTTTTCTAATCTCAAATCTTCTTTAAAATTCTTAGAAGTAGGTCGTTTTGCCAAAATATTACGAAACTCTTGAGTTTTAGCCCTTAATTCCTCATCCGTAAGTTTTGCAAATTCCGGTTCTAAGGCATTGATATGCTCAACAATCCCCATCATTGCTTTAACTTTCTTTTCATTAGGATCGCCCAAAAGTTTTAGTAACATTTTTATCATTATTAATATCCTCTCCAAGTTTACTATTATTGATTTTAGTTTAACATAAATATATATTAATAATGAAAAATTAATGAAAAGTTAATTATTATCCCACACTAAAACTTTTTAAGTTTTGCATAAGAAGCATCCATTGCTTTTTTACCTAACTTGCCAAAGTCAATAGTGTACATAACACTTTCACCGATATTCATTACATCAGTAATATGCCCGACACCCATCTGCTGATGAAAAACGCGTTGACCGACAGAATAAACGTCTTCAATAATTGTAGAATTTTTACGTTGCTGTTCTCGTTCTTCTGATTGACGTTGTTCTGCAGCAAGTCTTTGACGACGTTCTTCCGCCATTCTTTTTATTGCATTATCTTGGAAAAATGCCGCAATTTTTTCTTCTTCACGCTTTTTATTTGCCGCTGATTTTACAAGAATAGTACGTTGTGGCGTTCTATTATTCGGGTAATTACTTTTTGTATAACTTGAACGAGTATAATTAGAACTTGCACTATTATAATTACTACGGTTTGCAGTAAATGAACTTGCCGAATTTGAATTCGACGAAGAAGATGCTAAACCTCGTTTTTGAGGCGCAACAAAATTTGCACCAAATCCTGTAGAAGGTTTTACATATCCATCAGAATCAGATTTTGCGTAAGATTCTTTAGCTTTAGTAACTGCACTTCTAAATGTTGACAAACGACTATATGAGCCCTCTGATTCAAAAGATTCAATAAGATTTTGAGGGATCTCTTCCATAAACCTCGATGGGTTATAATAACGAAATTCACCCCAAGTTTGGCGACGTTTTGCAGAAACTAAATAGAGTTTTTCTTCTGCACGTGTAATCCCAACGTACATTAATCTACGTTCTTCTTCTACTTCTGAAGGCACTTGTAATGTTCTTTGACTAGGGAAAATACCCTCATCCATGCCGGCAATAAATACTGTAGGAAACTCTAAACCTTTTGCAGCATGCAAGGTCATCATTGTTACATTATTTGATTCATCTTCCATAGAATCTAAATCTGAAACTAATGCTACTTGTTGTAAAAATTCGCCCAAAATATTATCTTGTTCTTCCGGTACAAATTCTTCCGCTACGTTTACAAGCTCTTGTAAGTTGTTAATATCATCTTGAAAATCCGGATTTACAGCAACTTTTGCTTGTAATTCTGCCAAATAACCTGATTTTTCAATAACTAAAGTAACAAATTCCTTTAATGAATATGACTCTTTTGCTTGTTTGAACTTATTAATAAGTTCTGCAAAATCTTTTAATTTGGAACGAGTTTTTGGAGCAATTCCGGAATCCTCACAAATTTTTATAGCCTCATATAGACTAATCTCTTTAGAATTTGCAAAATCAGCAAGACTTTTAACAGTTGTTTCGCCAATACCGCGCTTAGGTACATTGATAACACGGCGCAAACTTTGAGAATCATCGGTATTATTAATAAGTTTCAAATAACAAAGTACGGTTTTAACTTCTGCACGGTCATAGAATTTAGTACCGCCGTATATTTTATAAGGAATACCGACTGCCATACAAGCTTCTTCTAATGCACGTGATTGGTTATTTGTTCTGTATAAAATCGCAAATTGATTATAATTACCGCCTGCATTACGTTTAATATTAGATGCTATATAATTAGCCTCATCTGCCTCGTCATCCGCGATATAATAGCTTAATTTTTCGCCTTCACCTTTATTTGAATATAAAACTTTTTCAACACGCTCATTATTGTTTTCAATAACCGCGTTTGCAGCATTTAGAATATGTGCTGTTGAACGATAATTTTGTTCCAATTTAATCAATTTTGTTTTCGGATAATCTTTTTGGAAATTCATGATTATCGTATAATCCGCACCACGCCAAGAATAAATTGACTGGTCAACATCACCTACAACGCATAACGAACGAGAATCCGGTATATCTTTTGAAAGATTTGTATATAACATATTAACAAGATTGTACTGAGCCAAGTTAGTATCTTGATACTCATCAACCAAAATGTGTTGAAATCTGTCGTAATACTGCTGACGAACTTCTTTATTTTGTTCAAGTAATTTTACGGTTAATAACAACATATCATCAAAATCTATTGCATTGTTATTATTCAAAGATTTTTCATATTCTTCATAAATTGAAGCTATCCTTTGTGATTTAAAATCTCTTGCATAAGTCGCAAAAGTAGTTGCATCTTGCATTTTGTTTTTTGCGTTTGAAATAACAGATTTTACAAGTTTTGTCGGATAAACTTTATCATCAAGATTAAGTTTCTTAATTATTCTTGTAATTATTTGGTTAGTATCAGAATCATCATAAATCGTAAAATTCTTATCAAGGTGTTTTCCGGTTGCTGTATTATATTTGTCAATATTTTCTCTTAAAATTCTACCGCATATTCCGTGAAAAGTACCTACCCACATATATTTAACAGTATCTTCACCCAAAATTTTACCAATACGCTCTTTCATTTCCTTAGCTGCTTTATTGGTAAAAGTTACAGCCAAAATATTACGAGGCTTAACTCCATTTTTAATCATATAAGCAATACATGTCGTTAAAACTTTTGTTTTGCCTGAACCTGCTCCGGCTAGTATTAATAAAGGCCCTTGTGTTGTTTTAACCGCTTCTTTTTGTTCCTTATTAAGATTTTCTAATAGATTTTCCATGACCTCTTCCCAAATCAAAAAAAATATGCTATAATTAAGCATAGTTGAAAAATGTAATTAATGCAATCAAGAAGGTAAAAGAAAAAATGACAGACAGTGATATGGAAATTTTATTAAGTACAGACGAAAACAACAATGATGATTTACAAAGATCAATAGTAGTTCCAATTGATGAAGATTTAGACACAGTTAAATCAGACGCTCCAAACACGGTTGATGAATTGGCAATGGAACTTGCAACAATTAAACAATCAGCAAAGAAAATCGCAATCATCGGTAGTAGAAATCTTCCAATCACTCACCAACAAATGATTGAAACACTTTCAACCGCGCTTGTTATGCAAGGTAACACAATTATTACATCTGGCGGATCTTCAGGTACAAACGCTGCAGCTATTCGCGGTGCGATGAAAGCTAACCCTGACAAACTGTGCGTTATATTACCTCAAACAATTGGTCAACAACCATCAGACGTTCAAGATCAACTTATTGGTGTTCCTAATATTATTGAACATTCAGACCGCGCAATGATGACATTAGCTGATGCATCAAGAGTTTGTAACAGAGAAATTATTGATGAATGTAATCAATTAATTTGTTTCTTGTCTCATACAAGTAAAACTCTACATAATGCTGTTCAATATGCTGAAGAAGGTCATAAAGTTATTACAGTATTTTACTTAGATTAATAAGGTTGTCCTTATGAGCGAAGATTTAAAGAAATTGACAGGTAAAAATCCGAAAGATTTTGAACCTGTGGCTTGTAGTCTTATAAATAAACCGGATGTTGCACTTTTCGCAGAATTAGTTGAAAAGGAAGATTTTTTGTTTGATTTTGTTAAACAAAACGTTGCGACAAGATTGGAAAAATGTTGCAATTCTTCTAATTATAAAAACCTGTTAAGCCTTTTGAAATATTATTCACCATCCTACGAAGAATTTATTGTATCAACACTGGTAAAATTTTCAAACGAAGATTTAACAGATGAAATATTAGAAATATTTAAAAACGGTAATACTTCAGAAAAAACATACTGCGCGAAGTATTTTTCATACATACAAGATCCATTAGCAATAGATTTATTAAAAGAATACGCCTATGATGACGATACATATTTAAGTTCAAATTGCGCATCTACATTAGCAATATTAGGTGACAACTCTTGTTACGAACAAGCCATTGCAATGCTTGATAACGCAGACGATTTTATTAAATTAGATGCAGTAAGATTTTTAGTTTCTTACGGGAATAAAGAAGCGGTAAACAAAATCATTGACTCGATGAAAAAATCATCTATGGCTGAAAATTTTGCCGGTGAAGTTCTGTACCTAACAGATTGGTTTTCATTATATAATACAAGCAAAACAGATGCACTATATGTTTTAAACCACATCACCAATGGATTAGGCGAAATTTTAGGTTTGTCACAAGTTTTTGATTTTAATTTGTATGAAATTCTTGAAAAACTTATTAATGAAGAATTAGATTCTCAAATTGCGGTAGTTTTAGCAAACTTGAAAGACAAATTTGAAACCTTAACCGAAAATGATGAATATCTGTTTGATGAAACCAAAGAAACCAAACAAGAAATCCTAGAAATAAAAAAATTACTATCATCGATTAATACACAAGCATTGAATGCTTATATTGATGAAGAATTATATGAAGATAGCGAATTTGTTTATACAGCATTAGAACTAACAAATTGTGCCGAAAATGTACGTGCACTATTAGATTCAAACAATCCTACAGTTGTTTTAAAATCAGTAGAAATATTGAAACGAATGAATGAATTAACACAACAAGATAAAGAGTTGGCATTATCTTCTGTTCAAAATGAGGATATAAAAAATATAATTTGTGCGATATAGGAGAATAGCTTATGTTTATAATTACAAAAAAAGATGATATTCCAAACGGTTTTAGACGTCTCACTGACGAAGAAATTGCAAAAGATTTTTTGACCTATGATACAGATAAAAGTTACACCATAACAAAAAATGAATGGATGGCAAGCTTTATAAAATTATTATTAAATGATATTAAATCTCTTGATAAAGAATCTCCGGACGCATTGATGATAAAAATCCAAGAATTATCTGATGAATTTGATAGATACGATGTTGATAATAACAAAGAAATTGATTATCTTGAATACAAAAACTTCATAATGCATAATTTACTAGTCGAGGAAATTTAATTTTTCTTTGATAGATAAATAATTAAAAAGCGGCGGGTGTTAAATAACACCCGCCGCTTTTCTCTGTCTTTTTATTAGTCAAAAACGTAACTAATAATAGCAGCTTCTCTAGCTTTTTTGATTGCTTTTGCAATCATTCTTTGGTGAGCTGCGCAGTTGCCGGTAATTCTACGAGGAATAATTTTACCAGCTTCTGTCAAGTATCTTTTTAATTTTGCAGCATCTTTGTAATCGATAGATTCAACTTTATCAGCACAAAGACTGCAATTTTTACGTTTTTTCTTATCTTCTTGTCTTGCCATTTTCTTAATTTGCCTTTCTAGCCTTATATTTTGTGTACTTTTATTTTTATTTGTTAGATTTTTCGTTCCAATCAGAATGACAATAGTGCTTTATTCCTAGAATGGAACTTCTTCATCATCCATCAAAACATCAGCATCAACACTTGATGATGTATCCATATCACCAAAAGTCAAAATGTCACCGTCGTCACTGCTATCAGATGAAGAACCAGATGCACCCATCAATTCAATTGTTGATGCTTCAATTTCGAAAACACGTTTTTCTGTTCCGTCATCCATTTTGCTAACACCATTTTGCAGTCTACCTTCAACTAAAACTTTTTGGTTTTTAGCTAAAGATGAAACTACAGATTCTAAGGATTGTCTTTTTGATATAACTCTTACAAGAATTTCTTCTTGAGTTCCAACATTTAAAACGAATGATGAAACTGCAACATTATTTTGAGTATATCCTGTTTTAGGTGTTTTATAAACTATTCCTGTAACTACTGCTTTTGCTATTGACATTTTAAACTTCCTTTATTCTAACGGATAATCTATTGACTTAATTAAACAGAAGCTTTTTCAGATGCTTCCATAAACATTGTTCTAAGAACGCTGTCGTTTAATCTCAATTGTCTTTTGAATTCAGCAACTTTATCTGCAGGTAATGTTAAAATAGTTGTAGTAAAGAAACCATCTCTGAAGCTTTGAACTTCATAAGCAAGTTTTTTTCTACCAGTTTTATCAGTAGAAACAACATTTCCACCGAATTCAGTGATTTGTGCGTTCAATTTTTCGATAGCTTTATCAACTTCTTCTGCATCCAAATTAGGTTTGAATATAGCTAATAATTCGTAATTTTTCATTTTATCTTTCTCCTTTTACTATTTCTCTAGTGTATGTTTCAATCATATCATGAAAAAACAAATATTTACAACATGTAATCTGCAGTAAAAGTATAATTTGCAGGACCTATTAAAAAAATATCTTCACTTGGGTTTTCGCGAGTTCCGCTCCACTCAATGTTTACAGCCCCACCAAGTAAATTAACTTTTACGTTTTGTTCTGTTAAGTTATTTAAAACAGAAGCAACTACACTTGCGCATGCTCCAGTACCGCAAGCTAGTGTGATGCCGCAACCGCGTTCATAAACTCGCATATCAATTTCTCGACGAGAAATTATTTTTACAAATTCCGTATTGGTTTTTTCAGGGAAATATGGGTGTTTTTCAATATCTGGACCATAATTTTGCGCCAAATACATAGGATCTTCGTCAGTAAAAATTATGCAATGCGGATTCCCCATAGAAACCGGTGTAATTTCAAATTCCTTGTCTTTAATTTTAATTACTTTTTCACCATTAAACGGGATTTTTTCATCTTGAAGAATTGGAGTACCCATATTTACTTTGACATTACCATCCTCAAGTATTTGAGGTTTAATAATTCCTGCTAAGGTCTCAACGCTGAACTCTTTTTTATTAACAAGTTTTTTATCATATACGTATTTTGCAAAGCATCTCATACCATTTCCACACATTTGCGCAGTGGTTCCATCTGAATTATAAAAATGCCAAGCAATATCTGTTAAGCCATTTGGAGTTTTATCAGGAATTATCATCCCGTCTGCTCCAATACCAAAATTTCTGTCACATAACTTTTTTGCAAGTTCATCCATCGGTAGATTAGCTTTTTCAAATTCCTCATAATCTAATACTACAAAATCATTTCCGCAACCCTGCATTTTTGTAACTTTAATTGTGTTATTCATAATTTCCCTCATACTTTTTCATCTAATTTTAACATAAATACAAGAGATTAAAAATGAACCAAAAAACAATAAGAATATTCACCCCTCACCCTCTTGTTTTTGGGATATGTTCTTGATAAAATTTTTCTAACGTGCAGAGAAAAAGAAGGGATTAAAAATGGCAGAAAGAGTATTGCTATGTATTATGGATGGTTGGGGTATTTCAACCGGTTCAGAAAAATATGATGCGACAAAATTGGCACACCCAATTTATGTTCCACAATTAGAAAAAGAAGAAAAGTTTATTAAAATTAAAGCTGATGGTGAAAACGTTGGTTTGCCAGAAGGCCAAATGGGGAATTCCGAAGTTGGCCATTTGAATTTAGGTGCAGGTAGAATTGTATATCAAGATTTATCAAAGATAAATAATGCTATTAAAGATGGTAGCTTTTTCAAAAATGAAAGATTTTTGGCAGCAATTGAACATGCAAAGAAAAATGATTCAAGCTTACATATTTATGGTTTGGTTTCAACAGGTGGAGTTCACTCATCATTGGATCATTTATTGGCATTAATCAAAATGGCATCAGAAAGTGGATTAACAAAAGTGTATGTACACGCATTTTTAGATGGTCGTGATACGCCACCAGCGAGTGCTTGCGAATATTTAGAAATAGTGGAAAACGAGCTTAAAAAATACGACTTGCCTCCAATTGCAACAGTAATCGGCCGTTACTACATAATGGACCGAGACAATCGTTGGGATAGAGTTGAAAAGGGTTATAACGCGCTATTGTTAGGTGAAGGCGAGCACGCAGCAACTGCTATTGAAGGTGTTAAAAATTCATACGCTAAAGGCGAAAATGACGAATTTGTGTTACCAACAGTAATAGGTGGTGAAGAATCTAGAATCAAAGATAATGATTCGATAATTTTCTTTAATTATAGACCTGATAGAGCAAGAGAAATTACTAAAGCAATGAATTTTGTTGATTTTGATGGCTTTGACAGAAAAAAAGTTTTGAAAAACATTTTATACACAACAATGACAAGTTACGAAGCGACATTTACATACCCTGTAGCGTTCCCTAAAGAAAAATTAGTGAATATTTTAGGTGATGTTTTGGAAGCGAATGGAATAAATCAATTCAGAACAGCAGAAACTGAAAAATACGCACACGTAACATTTTTCTTTAACGGAGGAATTGATGAACCTCAGCCTCACGAAACCCGAGTCTTAGTTGCGTCTCCAAAAGTTGCGACATACGATTTGCAACCTGAAATGAGCGCTTTTGAAGTTTGCGAAAATGTATTAAAAGCAATTGATGATAGCAAATATCAGTTTATTTTGGTAAATTTTGCAAACCCTGATATGGTAGGACATACTGGCGATATCGAAGCTGCTGCAAAAGCTTGTCAGGTAGTTGATAAATGTGTTGGCAAAATCGCAAAAGCTTGTAAAGAAAAAGATATTGTTATGTTACTAACTGCTGATCACGGTAATTCAGAAACTATGGTTGATGAATCTACAGGCAAACCTCAAACTGCGCATACGACAAATGAAGTTCCATTTGTGATGATTAATGCTCCAGAAGAATTAGAGTTGAGAGAAACTGGTGCTTTGTGTGATGTTGCGCCAACTGTGTTGCAGTTGTTTGGTATTGATCAACCAAAAGAAATGACTGGTCAATCGTTAATTAAATAAATAATATTCGAAAAGACGTTAAGCTTTTGCTTAACGTCTTTCAAGCAATTGCTGGATGAGTTTTAAAAAAGGTAAAAATATGACAAATAAAATTGAAAATTTAGATATTGATTTTTCGTTTAAAAAGAATAATGTAGATGAGTTGTTTTTTAATTTGAGTGAAAATCCGGAAAATTTTAAAAATAAGGATTTTCGTTATACTTTGAGTATGATTTATCAAATCATAGAAGATGAATTTGCAGGAATATTTTTGAGTCCAAATCCTCCAACAAGAAATACTCATTTTCATTTAATCAATAAAGCTGGAAAATTATCTTTCTTTGTTACTCCAACAAACAATTTTCAATATTATTTGAAATCAAAAGGCTCTTTGTTTAGATTTAAGTCAGAAGTCTTAGGCGATAAGGTTGGATATTTTATGGCTTGGGATTTGGTGATGGATTATTTTGGTGGATTTGGGAATGTTGTGGACTTGGATGATTTAAGTCCAACGTTTATTTATCTGAATAAATTAACATATTTTGTAATGAAATTAATTGAGAAATTATATTTTATACCAACTGTAAAACGTTACAATCAAATGTTTAGAATCGTTTATGAGCCAATTATTAACAATCAAAAAATGGCACGTATTATCAATCAATTTGAAGAATGTATGCCAGAAGATTTGTTTATCGAAGGTGAAAAACCTAAAGATTTTGTATACGAATTCATTTATACGTATCTAAATTACGTAATATACAAATTCTTGGGTATAAAAATGTACAGATTTAAAGATGTAAAATCTGGCACATATTTGTTAAAAGATTTGGAACAACGTGCAGTATTGAAGGGTAAGGATTTAGCAGAAAGCTTTGCTCAGTGGTTTGATGAATTGTATCTTGGCAAATATGATGTTATCCCATTTTTCAAAATAGAAAAACAAGAAGACGAAATATTTAGATTGAAAGTACATATTAAGAATAGAAAAACTGATGAAAGTGTATTGATTGATAAGCTTTATACTGATGAAGAAGTTTTTGGCGCAAAAGCATCAGATATTTCTCGAATCATTGAAAAACAATTAAATTACGCATTGCGTTATATGCCTGAACTGGAAGATTTGTTTGAAGATGAAGATAAATTGTATCTTGATTTTAACTTAAACGAAGTTTATAAAATCATTACTCAAACAGCATATTATTTACAAAAAGCACAAATTGAAGTAGTCTTACCTAAAGAATTAGCTAATATCGTTATACCAAGAGCTTCAATCAATGCAAAAGTTAAAGAGTCTCGTTCAGGTGATTTGTCAGATTTAATCAATAACCAAACATCATCTTCAAAACTATCATTAGACGATATATTAGACTTCACGTACGAAATTGCTATCGGCAACGAAAAAATTTCTATGGAAGAATACCAAAAACTACTTGAAAACAATAACGGATTAATTAAATACAAAAATAAATATGTATTGATTGACCAAGATGAAAGCAAAAAGATTTTTGAACAAATTGCAAAAGCAAACTTCAAGTCCATGTCCAGAATGGAACTTATCCACGCGTCATTATCAGGTCAAATAGATCAATATGATTTTGATTACGATGCAGCATTTGCAAGAGTTCTTTCTGATTTTACAAAACCGGTTGATATGACTATACCAAAAGATCTTAATGGGGAATTAAGACCATACCAAGAAATTGGTTTAAAATGGTTATGGACAAACGTATCAAAAGGCTTTGGTGCATGTATGGCCGATGATATGGGGTTAGGTAAAACAATTCAAGTTATAAGTTTACTTTTAAAAATGAAAGAAGAAGGCAAACTTAAAAAACCGGTTCTTGTAATTTGCCCTACAACGTTGATGGGTAACTGGATGAAAGAATTACAATTATTTGCTCCAAATCTTGATGCAACAATTTATCACGGTGCGGATAGACAGCTTGATATAAATCACGACGTAATTCTAACAACTTATGCCATTATGAGAATTGATGTTGAAGAATTAAAAAAACACACTTGGAACGTAATTATTGTTGACGAAGCTCAAAATATCAAAAACCCTGATACGGCACAAACTCTTGCAATTAAGATGTTGAAATCTGATGTAAAAATTGCAATGACCGGTACTCCTGTTGAAAATAGATTAACTGAATTGTGGAGTATATTTGATTTCATTAATAAAGGTTATTTAGGTTCTTTAAGGGAATTCCAAAAAAGTTATGCAATTCCTATTGAAAGATTCAAAGAGCATACTAGAGCGAGCAAATTGAGGATGTCAATTTCTCCATTTGTTTTAAGACGTTTAAAAACTGATAAAAATGTTATTTCAGACTTACCTGAAAAAATGGTACTTAATGAATATTGCTACTTGTCAAAAGCTCAGGCTGTTTTATATGAAAAAACACTTAATGAAATGATGACAAAAATCAGCGGATTTACCGGTGTTAATAGACGTGGTAATATCTTTAAACTTATTACGGCATTAAAACAAATTTGTAACCACCCATATCAGTTCTTGAAATCTGGTGAAATGGGTAGAGAACTTTCCGGCAAAATGGAAAAATGTATTGATTTAGTGCAAAGTATTATTGATAACGGTGAAAAAACACTTATCTTTACACAATACAAAGAGATGGGCGACATTTTATGTAATGTAATCTCTCAAGAATGCAACACCGAACCGCTATTTTTCCACGGTAGTTTGACAGTCCCTCAACGTGAAGAATTAATTGAAAAATTCCAGACTGATGAGAATTGCAAAGTTATGATTTTATCATTAAAAGCAGGCGGTACAGGGTTGAACTTAACAAGTGCAACTAACGTGATACACTATGACCTATGGTGGAATCCGGCCGTTGAAGATCAGGCAACTGACCGTACATACCGTATTGGTCAAGACAAAAATGTAATGGTTCACCGTATGATAACTCTGGGTACTTTTGAAGAAAAAATTGATGAAATGCTTAAATCTAAAAAAGAGTTGGCAGATTTAGCAGTTTACGAAGGTGAAAAAATTATTACAGAGCTTACTGATGAAGAAATTTACGAAATATTTACTTTATCAGCATAACTATAAAGCGCTAGTATGATAAAAAACATAAAACTTAAATATGATGGTTGGAAAATCAATTACTAATTATATTTGAGAATTAAATATTTTTGCGGCGGGCTGTGTAATCAGCCCGCCGCTTTGGTTTTATGTAACAGATAGTAACAACATGTTCTATCTAACGGCTTTGCCGGCATGTTTCTGCTATAATTTTAGTAATTATGGTTGGTTTACCCTAAGGTAAGTAGCCTTTTTATGAACTTGAAAGGATTGATAGAAGATGAAGAAATTTTTAACTTTTTTAATGATGCTACTGTGCAGTATGCAAAGTGTTTGGGCAATGAACGTTGACCAATTTATCGATAAAAATATTGCGCCTGTTACAGATGCCATCGCTAAATTTATATTTTTCCCAATTAAAATCTTTAATATGGAAATTCCTATTATCGTATTATGGATTCTTATTGCAGGGATTTTCTTCACGTTCTATTACAGAGGTATTGCAGCTTGGGGTTTCAAACACGCTATTGATTTAATTATTAAACCTGGTGAAAAAGGTGATGATTGTGGTGAAGTTTCTTCATTCCAAGCTTTGGCTACTGCTTTATCAGGAACTATTGGTATTGGGTCAATTGCAGGGGTTGCAATTTCTATTTCGCTCGGTGGACCTGGTGCTGCATTTTGGATTTTCGCAGGTGCAATTTTAGGTATGTCAATTAAATTCGTTGAAGCTACTTTGGCTGTTAAATATAGAAGATTTAACCTCGATGGTTCAGTTTCGGGCGGACCAATGCACTATATCGCTCACGGTTTAACAAGAAAAGGGTTGAGAAAATTAGGTCAACCTTTATCCGTACTTTTCGCTATACTTTGTATTGGTGGCGGTATTACTGGTGGTAATATGATTCAAATCAATCAAACTGCTCATCAATTAATTTTTATTACAGGTGGTGAAAGTAGTATTTTACACGGTTATGCGTGGATTGTCGGTACTATCGCTGCTATTCTTATTGGTTTGGTTGTAATGGGTGGTATTAAAGGTATCGCAAGAGTTACTACAATTTTGACTCCTGCAATGTGTTTATTGTATATTATCTCCGGATTAATAGTTATGTTAGTTAATATAAAAGGTATTCCTGCAGCTTTAGGCTTAATTTTACAAGAAGCTTTTTCTCCTAAAGCAGTTTCTGTTGGATTTTTGGGAGTTTTGATTTTAGGCTTAAGACGCTCTGTTCAATCTAACGAAGCTGGTACTGGGGCTGCGGCTATTGTTTATGCGGCTGCTCAAACTAAAGAAACTGTTTCTCAAGGGTTTGTTGCTTTATTGGAAACTTTCTTAACCGGGGTATTATGCTTGTTTACTTCTGTTGTAATTGTTGTAACCGGAGCATGGAAACCTGCTGTCGCTACGGTTGAAGCCGCTCGACATGCTGGTATAACTCCTAACCCTAATGGAATTGAACTTGCATCTGCAGCTTTCCAATCCGTAATATCTTTCTTCCCAATCATTCTATCTATTATCGCTGTTTTATTTGCGATGTCTACTTTGATTTCTTGGGCTTATTACGGTCAAAAAGCGTGGACTTTCTTACTCGGTGAAGGTAAAAAACGTGTATTAACATTTAATATTATTTATTGTTTATTTATCATTATTGGTTCTGCGATGAATGTTGATTCTATTATCAATATCACTGATGCGATGATGGTTGCTATGTGTGTGCCAAACGTTATTGTTCTTTATATCTTAGCTCCTGAAGTTAAAAAAGAACTTAAAGCTTATTGCCAAAGACACAATCTAGGTAAATTGATTTATAAAAAGTGGCATTCCGAATCCTTAGAAATAGTTGAGCCAACTCCGGTTGCAGAAACTGCTACCGTTGATGATAAAGGTATTTTAAACGGAGGTAACTAATGACAATTGCTAACCAAATTATTGTTACAGTTTCAGGTGTAGATAAAGTAGGTATCGTTGCTGAAGTAACTACAGTTATGGCTAAATATGACGTTAATATCGAAGATATCAAACAAACACTTATGCAAGGACATTTTGTAATGTTCATGTTGTGTAATATCGCAAACTCTCAATATTCTTTTAAGGATATTAAAGAGGCGCTTACTTCAACTGGACAAAAATTAGGTATGGAAATCTGGGTTCAGAAAAAAGAGATTGTTGATAATATGCACAAAATTTAGATGCAAATTTTAGTTATATATAGTAAAAAAAGAACCTTTAAGGTTCTTTTTTTTATTATGTATGAATATTAACAATATTCACGCCTTGTGTGTTTTCGTCACGTATAAAAAAAGAGGAAGTTTTAACTTCCTCCTTATTTGGGCGATACGTGACTGTCTTGAGTCGCTCGCAATAAACGGGTCTGCAGTCGGGTCTCAACGCCCCGCCTTTCGCCCTCTGCTCGCTCCTCGTTCGAACAAGACAAGGCTCACGCCTTGTGTGTTCTCGTCACGTATAAAAAAAGAGGAAGTTTTAACTTCCTCCTTATTTGGGCGATACGTGACTCGAACACGTGACCCCCACAATGTCGATGTGGTGCGCTACCAACTGCGCCAATCGCCCGTACACTATATGCCAGAAACTGTCGTTTCTAACAGGTGCGCTACCCCTCTCACTCGAACAATACTTAATTGTTCTCGTTCGGCAGAGTGCCAATCGCCCTTATTTATGTTAGTTAGAAACTGTCGTTTCTGTGGGTGATTATCGCCTACCCTTATGTTAATTATTGTAACAAATAAAATGAATTTGTAAAGCTTAATAGCAAAATCTCTAAAAAAAATGATTTAATACGAATACTAAAAGTCAAGTTTATCCCCGAAAAGAAAAAAAAGAAAGGTAGGTAGTTATGTCTTTAGGAATTATGCCAATATCAACAAGTTTTGCCCCAAGAAATGATGGAACTTCAGATAAAAGACCTGATTTCTTGAAAAAATTAGTTCCAGCAGTAGGTTGTGATTTACCAGAACAAGGTGGAATTAGTGGAAATATGAAAGTTGGTAAAAATGATAAACCTCATCCGATAGCCAAAGAAGAACGCCCTGCAGTATATGATTGGCGTACAGGTGAAATGGTTTATAAAGACAAACTTCCAAAACCTCATGTTTGCTATATAGCTTAATTCTAGCTATACACATAAGTATTAGGTTTTTGACAATTATATATTTCGTGCCCTTATAATATAATTGTAAATAAAAAGACCTTGAGAAATTCTCAAGGTCTTTTTTAATGCTTTTAATTAGGTAATTACACTAATTCTTTTACTTCAGCTGCAAATGTTTTTGGATCTAATTTGATACCAGGACCCATTGTAGTTGATAAGTAAACTGATTTAACGAATGTACCTTTTGCTGAAGATGGTTTTGATTTCAATACAGCATCTGCTAATGTAGCATAGTTTTTAACAAGATCTTCTTCTGAGAATTGAATTTTACCAATTGGACAGTGAATCATACCTTGTTTGTCTGCTCTGTATTCTACTTTACCAGCTTTTGCATCTTTAACTGCTTTTGCAATATCCATCGTAACAGTACCGGTTTTTGGGTTTGGCATTAAGCCTTTTGGACCTAATACTCTACCTAATTTACCTAACATACCCATACAATCCGGTGTAGCAATCAATGTATCAAATTCAAACCAACCGCCAGAAATTTTATCAATAATTTCTTCTGCTCCAGCAAATTCTGCGCCTGCTTCTGTTGCTTCGGTTGCTTTTGCACCTTTCGCAATTACACAAACTCTTACTTCTTTTCCTAAGCCTGCTGGTAATACTACTGTTGATCTGATTTGTTGATCTGCTTGACGTACGTCAATACCTAAACGCATGTGGCATTCAACTGTTTCATTGAATTTTGAAACTTCTTTTGAAATTTCTTGTAATTTTTTTATTGCATCAACTGCTGTAGATGGTTGTGCGAAACCTTCTAGCATTTCTTGCATTTTTCTTTGTTTTTTTGTAACTTTTGCCATTTTTTATTTTCCTTTCGTGGTAGTAACGGACTTGCGTCCTTCCATCTTATTAGTCTACAACTGTAACACCCATCGCTCTGCATGAACCAGCAATCATTTTTACTGCTGCTTCCATTGTTGTTGCATTTAAATCGTTCATTTTGATTTTTGCGATTTCTTCTAATTGTGCTCTTGTAATTTCAGCAACTTTATCTTTGTTTGGTGTTGCTGAACCTTTACTGATATTTAATGCTTTTTTAATCAATACAGGAGCTGGTGGTGATTTTACGATGAATGTGAAACTCTTGTCTTCATATACATCGATAACTACCGGAATGATATATCCAGCTTGTGATTCAGTTCTAGCGTTAAACTGTTTGCAAAAATCCATGATGTTTACACCGTGTTGACCTAATGCAGGACCAACTGGTGGTGATGGATTTGCTTTACCTGCTTCGATTTGAAGCTTGATTTTTCCTACTACTTTTTTTGCCATTTTTTTCTCCTTTTGTGGTTCAAACGGGGGCGTCCCTTCCACATTATTTGTACTAACTTATTGTTAATTCCCTCAGTTTTCCCGAAGGGTTAACACTATTATAATTTGTTGATTTGTTTGTATTCCAATTCAACTGGCGTTTCACGACCAAAAATTGAAACATTTGCTCTAAGTTTAGATTTATCAGGATAAACTTCAATAATATCCGCATCAAAGTCTGCAAATGGACCTGAAATAATTCTAACTTTATCACCTGCTTTAACATCAAGTTCAATCTTTTCAACTTGTGATGTTGATCTGTGAAGAATCTTTTTGATTTCACTTTCACGCGCTGGAATAGGTTTTTTAGCTGAACCTACAAATTTTGTTACACCTGAAGTGTGTCTTACTACATACCAGCTATCTTCGTCCATAATCATTTCTACTAGAACGTAGCCTGGGAAGATTTTTTCTTCTTTTTCCTGTTTTTTACCGGACTTCATTTGAGTTACGGTTTTTTGCGGAACTTCTATTCTAAAAATCTTATCGCCCATATTCATATATTCAATACGTTTTTCTAAGTTTACCTTAACTTTATTTTCGTATCCTGAATATGTGTGAACAATGTACCATCTTTTTTGGTTTTTCTTAGCTTCTTTTGCTTCTGCCGCAGCTATTTCTTCAGCCTCAGCCTGAGCTTGTTCTGCTAAAATATCTTCGTTCAATTGTTCTTCCATTGTTTTTTCTTTTTTAGTCATAAGCCACCTTCATCATTTATGCTTAATTTCTACTTAATTAGGCTAAGTATACCTTTGAATATTAAATCCATTAAATAAATCGCAGCAGTGAACACAATTACAATAAATACGACAAACACTGTTTCAAAAAGAACTTGTCTTCTTTCCGGCCAACTTACTTTGCCCCATTCTGTTTTTACACCTTTAAAATACGTTTTAATTGCTTCTACTGCTTGACTCATTTTATAATCCTTTTATTTTATAAAACTCGCGCCCTGAAGGACTCGAACCCTCGACATCCGGTTTTGGAGACCGACGTTCTACCAACTGAACTAAGGACGCATAGTGGGGAATTTCTCCCCAGTACACTTTTTAGAAAAATTGGTTACTTGGTTTCCTTGTGTGCAGTTGTTTTTTTGCATTTTGGACAATATTTATTAAGTTCCATTCTTTCTTTGTGGTTCTTTTTGTTTTTTGTTGTTGTGTAGTTTCTTTCTTTGCATTCTTCACATGCTAAAACTACCATTCTGTCATTTTTTCCTTTGATACCCATTGTTTTATTTCCTTTATCTTTTACTTATTTCTTTGCTATTTAAAAAGAATGTGATTAACACATTCTCCTTCGGCTTATATCATGATTTTAACGCAAACAAAATAAATTGCAATCCAATTGTAAACTTTTTAAACAAAAAGCGGAGCTATTCTTGGCCCCGCTTTTGTATTTTTTATCGACTTCTAATTAACGATGAGAAGCATATCTATTATTTGAATCTGCTCTCAACTGTTCCATATAAATTTGACCATTTTTAACAACTTGTTGAAGTTGTGCTAAATTGCCTTCCAAGCTTGTTAAAACTTGTTCTGCGTATAATTCTGCACCTTCTCTGATTTTCATAGCTTCTTCTGTTGCTTGAAGTCTTATATTTTCAGCATCCTGCAAAGCTATATGTTTAATCTTTTCACAATCTTCAACAACTTCATTTTTAATTCTGATACCTTCACGTTCAATCGCCTTCAACTGATCAGATTCTGACAATTTTCTGTCTGCTTCTGCTTGAGCGTCTTGCAAAATCTTTGCAGCTTGTTGTTGAACTTCGTTTATTCTTTCTTCTTTACGTTTCAAAAACAATCTCGCTTCTTGAACTTCAGGCGGTAACGCTGAGTAAATACCGTCAATTAATGTTTCAATTTCCTTTTTGTCTACTATAGTGTATTTTAAAACAGAATAACCTTCATCCAAGGCTATTTCTAACATCTTTAGTAAATCATACACTCCGTTTTGTGGCATGCTAATCCCTTATCCCTTTCACATTTTATATTATATATATTACATAAGCAAAAAATAATTGTCAAATAATATTTCACCATGTAATTACATATTTTAACATGTTTTATTGTTTTTTTATGACATTTACTTTTGTTAATTCTTCAGGTAGATTATTTGTGATTTCTTTAATTAAATTTTCAGTTTCTTTGATATTTATGATTACAAAATTTGCAAATGGCACAGCTCTTTCAATAAATAACTCAAATTTATTTAAAAAATCATACACTTTACTTCTTTGTTCAGTATTTTTTATTTCATAATTAACAGTCTGAAGATATTCTCTTGCTTTTTTAACATCTTCCGGTAATGTCGCATAAATAGTATCAATTATCTGCTCAACTCCACGTTTGTCAACGGCTTTATATCCTCTAAAAATCGGTAGAGAGTAACTCGTTTCTATTTTAAATTCTAAGTCTTTAATAATTTTCGGTGTATCAAACTCCATTATTCTCTCCCTTTATTTTTTAAATATTCAAATACAGGTTCCGGAACAAATTTTGAAATATCACCATTATTATTTAAAATTTCTCGAATTGTACTTGATGAAATAAAATTGTATTTTGGTTTTGTTGTAAGAAACACTGTCTTAATATCTTCACATAATGCACTATTTGTCTGAGATAATTGCATTTCAAATTCAAAATCTGAAACAGCTCGCAATCCTCTAATTAAAATCTCCGCACCGTGCTTTTTTGCATACTCAATTGTTAACCCTTCAAATGCATCAACTTCAACATTTTCAAGACCATTAACACTTTGTTTGATCAACTCAACACGCTCGTTGACCGACAAAAAACCTTTTTTTTCACCATTATGAGCAACAGCAATGATTACTTTATCAAAAATTCCGGCCGCATTTTTCAAAATATCCAAATGACCTTTAGTGATAGGATCAAAACTCCCCGGATATATCGCAATTTTCATAAAATTCCCCTTGTTTGTCTTAATTATAATTTGGTAAAAGTTTTTTTTCAACTAACAACATTTTAAACCCCACATCTAGCCTAAATCATGACTACATGAGGGTTTTACTATATTAAGTTTTGTAAACAATTTAGACGATTTGAGCAATTATCTATATCAAAAATACTTTATTAGTATATAAGAACGATATATAAATTATCATTTATATAAAATTACTACCTTCTACTTTCTACCTACTAATCTTTACACGAGGAATTGTAACAGATTCCAAGGAAGCTTCTTCTTTAGAAGCTTTTTTTTTGCGTAAATTCAAATATATAACCCTAACATAACAGCATAATGGCTCTTCACAACGTCTTTATTTTAAGGTATAATAATCATTGGAGAGAGATTTTATGCTTAAAAAAGAAAACCAAACAGACGTTATAGTTGTAGGAGCAGGACCTGCAGGAATTGCCTGTGCAATTACACTTGCTAGAGCCGGTAAAGAAGTGGTCCTAATTGAACGAGGACTTTTTGCGGGAAGTAAAAATGTTTTTGGAGGAGCAATATATACTCAACCTACAAAAGAAATATTCCCTAACTTTGAAACCGAGGCACCTATAGAAAGACGTACAGTAGAGCATAATTTTGCAATTTTGGGCGAAGAAGATTCAACCACAATAACATATCGTAAAGACGATAACACAAGTTATTCCGTAATCCGCGGCAAATTCGACAGATGGGCGGCTGATGAAGCCAGAAAAGCCGGTGTTTATTTGGTTGAAGAAACAGTCGTCCGTGAACTAATTAAAGAAAACAACAAAATTATAGGAATTAAAACCGAATTAGAGGATTTTTATGCAAACATTGTTGTTTTAGCTGACGGAGTAAATTCTCTTTTGGCAAAACAAATAGGTTTAAGAAAAGATTTTTCAACGCACGATTTAGCTCTCAGCGTTAAAGAAGTTATTAAATTAAACAAAGAAACCATTAACCAAAGATTTAGACTCAAAGATGATGAGGGAGCTATCATTGAAATTTTTGGAGGTCCAATGCTTGGAATGCTCGGGCTTGGATTTATGTATACTAACAAAGATTCTATAACTATCGGACTTGGTATAACAATTAATGAGCTCGTAGAAAAAGGATTACGTCCATTCGACTTACTGGAAAGACTAAAACAACATCCGACAATCGCACCCCTTATTCAAGGCGGAGAATTAAAAGAATATTCCGCGCACATGATACCAGAAGGTGGCTATAAAAAAATACCTCAACTCACGGATAATGGAGTTCTTGTTGTCGGAGATGCTGCAATGCTGGTAAATAACTTGCATTGGGAAGGCACCAACCTTGCTCTCATCAGTGGTAAACTTGCTGCCGAAACAATCATTAATGCTATAAATATCGGAGATTATTCTAAAGAAAAATTATCTGAATATGAAAAAAAATTACAAAAATCATTTGTACTAAAGGATATGAAAACATACAAAGATTTATTCAGCGTGATTGAAACAAGAAAAAAAGCTTTTTTAAGCTATTATCTTTGCAAAATCAATGCTTTTTTCGAAATGTTCACCTCAGTGAACAGTATTCCTAAACGCCAAAATTATTGGAATTTTATAAAAAGCATTTTTACTGACAGAAAAATTAGCGAATTATTCAAAGATATCGGCGCAATAATTAAACTTATTTGGAGTATTTTAATATGAACATAGACAAAAAATTATACACACTTAAATACTCACCGGACACAGACTCTCATCTAATTCCGGATATTGAAAAATGTAAAACTTGCAAATCAAAAAACTGTACATACATTTGCCCTGCTCAAGTTTATGAATGGAACGAAGAAAAACAAGAATTAATAGTAAATTATGAAAACTGCTTAGAATGCGGGGCTTGTAGAGTCGCTTGTGAAAAAAAAGCCATAAATTGGCGCTACCCAAAAGGAACAAAAGGCGTCACCTTCAAACAGGGGTAAATCTACATCTATAACGATGCTCTAATTTGATTTAATTTACAATAAAAGATAATTTATATTACCCCGTTATTATAATTTACCCCCCTTGCACAATCGAAAAAAATTGCTATAATAGCATTATAGTAAAGGAGATACGAGTATGAAAGAAGAATATTCAAATCAATACAGACGTTGGTATGATAAAGATCCTGTTTTATCAGAAGCAGTTAAAACCTTAGAGGAATCAGATGATCAAACACAAATTCGCGTTGCGCTAAATCTAATAAAAATTATAATTGAACATAATATTGAGGATGAAAAATTTGAAGCAGTAGATGATATTATAAGCGCAGTTGGATCAGGACTGGACGACAACAGAAGAGGCCGTTGGTACGACATTGACACAACACTTAGAACCGCAATGAATATGCTTCAAAACTGTCCTGCAGATACCCAAAAAGTTATTGCAAAAGAAATGGCTCAAATGGTTGTTAAACAAATCAAAAAAAGTGAAGCCGACGAAGACGAAGAATAATTTAAGCAAAATATAAAAAAAGGCGGCTCGGGAATAATCCCGAGCCGCCTTTTTAACAGGATTTATGATGCTTTTTGTGCAGCTTTTTTCATTTTATTTTCTTCCCACATATCAACTAACATGCTGCAGAAGAAGATACTTGAATAAACACCCACTAATACACCTAACATCATTGCTAACACAAAATCTTTTGTAGTTACACCACCAAAGAAATACAATGCTGCTAATGTTATAAATACAGTCAATGAAGTATTAATACTTCTTGTCAATGTTTGATTTACAGAAGCATCAACAATTTCACCAAAAGACATTTTCTTACCGTAATATCTTAAGTTTTCTCGAATTCTATCAAAAGTTACAATCGTATCGTTAATAGAAAAACCAATAACTGTCAAAATTGCAGTCAAGAATAAGCCGTCAATTTGTACATCGCAAAAAATACCCAAAATTGAAAATATACCCACTACAAATAATACGTCGTGCACCAAACCTAAAATTGCTGCCAATGCATATTCAAGCTTGAAACGAAATGAAATATATACAATCATACCTATAATTGCCAAAGCTAAAGCAATAATTGACATTTTAAACAATTCATTACCCAAAGTTGCCCCAACAGAACTTACTTGAATTAATTCCGCACCATTATAATCTTTTTGAACAACTGCAGTAATATCATCCGCTTCATTTGAAGTTTCATCAATAAACTTAGTTCTGATTGAAATAATTGATTTAATATTTTTATTTTCTTCAGTCGGATTTACATTTAAAATCTGAATATAAGGGTTTTGAACACCAATTTCAGATAAACCTTCTCTTGTTTTTGCAACATCTTCATTACTAATAGCCTCAGATACACCATATTGCAATATAGTACCACCGGTATAATCAATACCCACTTTTACCGGAGAGTGTGTAGGATATGTAATCATTGAATACACCATTGCAATAATCCCAGGGATTAATAACAGTGCAGACAAACACATCCAAACAACTCTATATTTAACTACATGTATACTCTTATTTAAATTAAACATTTTTATTTACCTCTTTACTTTCCCTTAGTCTAATACCCCAAAACGAGCTTTTTCACGTTTTGTTTCTGTAACTTCATAAGCCTTGCCAAGTTCATCTTTCTTAAGTCCGAACAAAGCAGGATATTTCAATTCACCTGTACCAAATACTAAGTGCATAAAGTTTTTAGTAACCGCAATTGCCGTAAACATTGACACAATTACACCGATTGCAAGAGTTAATGCAAAACCTTTTACAACACTTGTGCCTAGGTAATACAAAATTACACAAGCCAAAACTGTTGTCATATTTGAATCGAAAATACTTGTAAACGCTCTATCAAACCCTGAATTAATTGCAGTAAATAAATTTCTACCGGCTCTTAATTCTTCTTTTGTTCTTTCAAAAATCAAAATATTAGCATCTACAGCCATACCGACTGATAAAATGAAACCTGCAATACCTGCCAATGTTAATGTAACAGGAATAATTTTGAATAAAGCAAATAAAATTAAAGCATAAACAACTAATGCCAAATCCGCAATCAAACCAGGCAATCTATAGTATAGCAACATAAATAACATTACTAACCCAACACCTAAAATACCTGCGAATTTTGATTTCTCAATACTATCTGCACCTAAAGTAGGTCCTACTGTATTTTCTTGGATAATTTCAGATGGAACAGGTAACGCACCGGCATTTAATAAATTAACCATTTTTTCTGCTTCTTCATAAGCAAAACCACTGCTACCACCCGAAATTTCTGCACGACCACCAAAAATAGCTTCTCGAATTACCGGTGCTGATATTTCTTCACCATCAAAGAAAATAGCCATCTGTTGACCAACTAATTTTTGGGTTAATTCAGCAAATTTGTTAGCGCCATTGCCATTAAATTCTAACGATACAGTCCATTGACCGGTTTGATCTGAACCAATCGCCGCAGATTTTAAATCTTCACCGGTTAAACCTGTAGACTCCCAAATCATCAAACCTTTTTCATCCCTTTTAGGCTGTTTATTGTCATCTAAAACAGGTTGTTTAAATTCCAACAATGCGGTTTTACCTAAAAACGCTTCTGCTTCTTTTAAATCAGTAACGTTAGGAATTTCTACCAATAACCTTTTTTCACCGACTTGGGCAACACTTGTTTCAGATACACCAAGCTTATTAACACGATTATCAATCGCAACTTTCAATCTACTCATCACCTCAGGTGTGATTTTTCTGACAGAATCAGTTGTGCGAGCTTCAAGCATAATCCTTGAACCACCAACTAAATCCAAACCAAGTTTTGTAGGCACTTTATAAATTGTGATTACGCACGCAATCACAATTGCTATAATCGCCCAAAACATAATCAATTTGTTTTTCAATTTTCTACCCTCTTATAAATATTAACTATTACTTTCTTTTTTATAATTCTACGTCAAAATCAAATTAAAATAAGTAGCCTTACTAACTTAATTCAACTTTTACCTCATCAATAACTTTAAATAAAGTAGCCTTTTCCTCATCATTCATTTGAACCAAAGGCTTTCTTACCACGGCTTCAATCAAACCTTTATACTCCAACGCAGCTTTTACAGGTACAGGATTTGGAGCCATAAATAATTGTCTGAATACAGGATACAATTTTTTATGCATATTTCTTGCTGCAATCAATTCTCCTGACTTGAAATTTCTAATCATAGATTTAATTTCTTTACCAAACAAATGAGATGCCACAGAAATAACACCATGTGCACCTAATGATAACATCGGTAAAGTTAAACTATCATCCCCGGAATAAATAACAAAGTTTTCAGGACACGCTATTTTTAGTTCGGTAACCGCATCCATATCCGCAAAACTTTGTTTTAAACCAACAATATTATCATATTTTTCAGCTAAATGAGCAACCGTTTCAGGTAACATATTAACACCTGTTCTACCAGGGATATTATATAAAATAATCGGCAAATCCGTAGATTCCGCTATTACCGAAAAATGTTCAATCATACCTTTTTGATTAGGTTTGTTATAATAAGGTACAACAGATAAAATCGCATCTACACCCTCTTTTTGAGCAAATTTAGAATATTCAATCGCTGACGCGGTAGAATTTGAACCGGCACCTAAAATAATTTTCGCCTTATTTGCAACGGCTCTTTTGACAGAACTCAATAACTCTATTTCCTCTTCATTTGTAAGAGTCGGAGTTTCACCGGTTGTTCCCGCAACCAAAATAGCATCACTTCCATTTTCTAACAAATGACTTGCCAAAAACTCAACTTTATCATAATCAATTGCGCCACCTTTAGTCATTGGCGTAACCATCGCTGTAATAACTTCCCCGCAATCATATCTTAAAGCCATAACTATACCCTCTAATTTCCCTAATCTAACATATAAATTATATTACAAAATACAATATTGTGGGCAAATATTAAGATTTTTTTAAGCTTTGTAATCCAATGGCTGATAAGTCATTGGATTTTTTGTGTTTTTCATTTCTTTTTGCGCTTTTTTAAGATAATATGCTTCTCTTTGTTCTTTACCCAAAGGAATTTCAATAATATCTGTAGTTTTTTCACCAACGATATTACCCAATGTTGATGCACCGATTGAACCAGCTATAAAAATTAAACCTTTTACAATCGGAGCCCATTTCCCACTTATTGATAATTTCGTTAAAATCCCATTTAAGTTCTTTTTCATCCAACCTTCAGCAAGGAACATTCCACCCAATGTTCCACCCTCAGTAATAAGTGTTCTTTGCTTATCCTCATCTTTTGCTAAAAAAACTTTCAATCCGCTTGATGCACAGATCAATGTATTAACATTATTACTAGCAAACTTAACAACTTTTCCTAAACCATTAAATAATTTATCAGCTTTTGCAACATTGTCACACGTATCAATAACAACCTGAGCAGTACGTCCTACGCCATTATTAAGCTCGGCACCGGCTTTAACAGCGTTCACAGCTTGTCCGACAAGAACAGGTGTTCTGCCGACTTCACCATTACAAACTTTGTCGCCATTTCTAAAAACAAAACCAACTGTTGCTACATTGCTGAATGCCATAAAAACGCATTGCCTTTCACACTACATACCTACATGTATATAAAGTATTTTTTTTCGGCATTTTTGCGTAAGTTACAATTATTGTTACAAAACTTAAAATTAGTCTGATAACACAACACTGACTATTTTTGAAGCAGATATTTTTAAACATTCTAAATGTTCACAAGTCGTTTGCCGACTAGCCCACAAACAAGGTTTTAACGCACAATTATCATCGGCCTTAATCGCAACAATATCCTCACTTTGCGGTATAAGTGTTTTATCATCGGTCGGTCCAAAAATCACGTACGTTTTAACACCTAAAGCAACTGCAACATGAAGTGGTGCAGAATCAGAACATAAAAATTTATCCGCCGATGAAATCAGTTCGGCTAAATCAGTCAAACTTTTTGTCGTTCCGTACAAATTATCAAAATTTTGAGTTCGCACTGTATTTAAAATAGTTTCAATACACTCTTTATCATCCGGACCGCCAACAAGCATTACTTTTTTTCCTTCTGCTACCAACAAATCAATTACCTTTGCCCAAGTTTGTGCAGGAATAGTTTTGATACATTTCTTTTGTACACTAATTTTACTAACCCCGGGATGAATCAAAACAGAATTTGATGTTTTTACTTTCCGTTGAATATTAATTTGTGGCAGTTCTGTATTATATCTTGTAAGATTTCTAATCAAGTCATGATACATTGCACAAGCATATTGTTTTTTATTAAGAGGCATTGCGTGTGTAAGCAACATTTGACTTAACTTTCCTGTATTATAACCACAACGAACTTTTATACCCGTCATAAATAATAAAATACTTATTAATTTGTTCCCTCCGGATGAAATTACAATATCATATTTACCTTGACGAGATTTGAAAACAAGCTTCAATAATTCTAGATACTTATTTTTACCTTTTACATCAATTAACAATAAATCATCTATTACGTCTGTTAAATCTTTTACACTCTTACTACGTGGCTCTAAAGCTAAAGTTATAAAAGAATTCGAATACTCTTTTTTCAACGAAATCAGTGTAGGCAAAAAGAAAATCTCATCACCAATCCCACCAAAATTAATTGCAAGTATTCGTTTTTCATCTTTCATAACAACATTATATTATAAAAAAACTACCCAGATAACTAATAGATTTAAATATATGTAAATCGTTTAATATAATTAATCTTTTTCATACTTCCAGCTATTCTTAATTCCAACGAGCCTATTTTTAGGCTCTTTTTTTTAATAAAATGATTACCCATAATAGATTAAATTCCAATTTTACTGAAAGATAAATCCGTTTGTGATATTGTATGTTTATCAAGATAAATAACAGGTAGGCAGTATGAAAAAACGTTACATATTTGGCGCAGTCGTAATCCTTTTAATCATACAATTTTTAGTAATTTTACTAATCAGTCCGGATGAAAACAGTTTAAAAAAACAGTATTCAGTTTATCCTAGATTCGGTCAAAAAATTTGGACCTTTAACATGAATAAACACGAATGGCGTAATTACCACAAAAATGATGACGAATTATCTAAAGAAGAAATCATATTACAGGTCAAAGGATTTGAGGGTAACGGAGGCTACACAACATATCAACTATTAACAGGAAATGCCCAAGTACCTAAAGAAGATGTTTGGGTAGGTGAAGGAAGTCAAGAATTTTTAAAAGGAACTAAACTGTATTCATACTTTCCAAAAAACTTTGAATATTATGAACTAATATTCAATGGTGTGAAATTTGTACCAAGAGAGTTAGAAATTAGTGAAATAGAAACTTTATTCAACAATTACAAAATAATCAAAATTTCAGATTTAATAAACGGCAATAACACCTACAAAATGACAAAAAAACAAAACAAATTTATAGTGATAAATGACATTGGTGAAGATTTTTACAAATATTATATTATTCCAAACGACAGTAAAAAAATGCAAATTGGCCAATACTCAAACCAATTCAGTGTAAGTGATAGCGTTGAAATCAGACTTCAACGATTAGAGGGCTGCACAAAAGCTTATCCTTGCTTTGATATTGTAATTAAGTAAATTAGGAAATAAAAATGATTGAATTATTAACAAACCCTATAGTTATATCAGTAATTTTACTTTGTATATTATGTCTATGCAGAATAAACGTATTATTAGCATTAATTATAAGTTCTGTAGTAGGAGGACTAATAGGACAAATAAACCTATCTGAAGTGATGAACATATTTATACACGGTATGGGAGATAATTCGGAAACAGCACTAAGTTATATTTTACTTGGAGCTTTTGCAGCTTCAATGACGCATACGGGATTGGCACCAATCTTAGCAAAAAAAATTGCCACAGCAATTCAATCAAAAAAATTTGTACTTATATTAATTCTTACAGGAATTGCAATACTTTCTCAAAACCTAATTCCTGTTCATATCGCATTTATTCCAATACTTGTACCGCCTTTGTTAGGAATTATGAACAAATTGCAACTTGACAGACGTGCGGTTGCATGTGGGTTAGCTTTTGGTCTAAAAGCACCGTATATCGTCATTCCTGCAGGTTTTGGCTTGATTTTTCAGGGATTAATTGCAGAAAACCTATTATCAAATGGGGTTGAGGTCGCAAAAAACGATATCTGGAAATCCACTTGGATATTAGGTTTTGCAATGCTGATAGGATTTTTGATAGCAATTTTTATAAGCTATCGCAAGCCAAGAATTTATAACAACAATGAAATAAAAGAAATTGATAATAATACTGAATTATCCCTAAACAAAAATCATTATATCACTTTATTAGCAGCAATAATAACCTTAGGGGTTCAATTATGGACAAATTCATTGCCTTTAGGTGCACTAATCGGCTTGGCAGTAATTTTTGGGTTTAAAGCAATCGACCACAAAAAAATGGATAAATTAATTAACGAAGGTGTCGGAATGATGGGTTATGTAGCATTTGTAATGCTTGTAGCTGCAGGATTTGCAAGTGTAATGAAAGCCACCGGAGGAATTGATACCCTTGTCAATTCGATAACTCCATATATGATGTCCAGTAAAATTCTTGCAACATTTTTAATGTTATTTATCGGACTTTTTATAACAATGGGTATAGGAACATCATTTGGTACAATTCCGATTTTGGCAGTATTATACGTTCCAATTTGCTTAAAACTAGGATTTAGCATACCGTCAATTATAATCGTTTTGGCAGCGGCTGCTGCACTTGGAGATGCTGGTTCGCCGGCATCTGATACAACACTTGGCCCAACAGCCGGCTTGAACGCGGATAACCAACACAATCACATTTGGGATACCTGCATTCCAACATTCTTACATTATAACATTGCATTAATTGCTGCCGCAATATTTGCTGTTGCAATTTTGGGATAAATTCGTTGATTTTACCCCTTTTTGTGCTAGAATTATGTTATGAATTTAAAAGAATTACCAAAGAAAAAACGTTTATATTTAATAATTGCATTGACATTAGGTGGAATATTGGCTTGGGCATTTATAACCGCAGGAATAATAACCCACGATTTTAACAGAAAACAACTTGCCATACAAAGTGATCAACAAGAAGCTTTGGTTAACGGTGTAATTTTAACTGAAACAAAAGATGATCAAAAATTCTGGGAAATATATGGAGAGACCGGCAAATGGGATAGTACATTAGGTCACGCGCAATTAAACAAAGTTATCGGTAATTTTTATAAAGATAATGAAGTTTCAATGAGTTTTGAATCATCAAAAGGTACGTATAATCAAAAAAAAGGTGATATTATATTACATGAAGACACCTTCATTGCATTAAAAGACGGTATCACTCTAAAAGCTGATAAATTACATTGGTTTGATTCAAAATCACCGATTATCGCAGAAGGGCACGTTGAAATACAAAAAGGCAAAGAACTTATTTCAACCGCAGATAAAATTATTATAAGTCCAAGTTATGACAGCTTCAAAATAGTTGGCAACACGGTTTCAAAAGTTTATGAGGATAAAAAATAATATGAAAAAATTATTAGTTGGATTGGTATCATTAGTATTATTAACAGGATTAGCTGTAAGTGCATCCGATTTAATTATTGAATCTAAAAATCAAACATTTCACGAATCGGACAACAAGATTAAATTTGACGGAGACGTTAAAGTTACGATTGATGATTTAAAGGTTATTGGTGATACTGCAGATGTAAATATGACAAAAGATCAAAAATTAGATACTGCAACGTTTTATGATAAACCTTACGCTTTTGAAATCAAAAAAAATAAAAAAAGAGAAGTTAAAGCAAATATCTTAAAAGTTTCATTGATAAATAAAACAGTACGAGCTGAAGGTGACACACAATCAATCGTATTTGAAGGCAAGACCCCTATAGTAGTTATTAACGCAGATGTACAAGAATATAACACATCAACAAACGTAATGACCGCAACAGGTGCAGTTACAATGTTATACAAAGATATTGAAACATTTTCAAATAGTGCAGAAATTACAACAGATAAAAGCGGAGATTTAAAAAAACTTGTTTTAACCGGTAACGCAAGAGTTAAACAAGAAAACAACGAATCTTATGCGGATAAATTTGTATATGAAGCTGCAAGCGGAAATTTAACAGCATACGGAAATACCACATCAAACGCATTAATGGATGACGGAGCAAAATTAGTTTTAAAATCATCATACCAAGAATACAATCAAAAAAAGGGTATCTTTAACGCAAGCGGAAATGTAAGAATTTGGTACCAAGACTATTATGCAGCAGGTCCGAAAGTAACCTTATACCCAAGTGCAGGTTCTAACAAACCAAACGAAGCATATTTTACAGGTCGCTCAAGCATAACCCAAGGTGTAAGAACTATATATGCTGATAAAATAAAAATGACAATGAGCCCTAAAAGCTTCGATGCAAAAGGAAACACCAGAACAGTTATTAAAAATATCGGTTCAGGAACAGATGATAATATGACATTAGGATTATAAATTAGTATTATGAAAGAAAAAATAGATAAAGCTATAGAATGTTTTAAAAAACAAGACTGGAACGGCGCAATTGATGTATTTACATCAATTGTAGAAATTGACACAGATAATTCTGAGATTTATAACAACTTAGGTTTATGCTATTCAAATATAGGCGAATATGAGAAAGCTGAAAAAAATTATTTAAAATCTATTGAATTAAACCCACAAATCCCTCAATGCTATATAAACATATCTGATTTATATTATAAACAAAAGCGTTTAGGAGAAGGTATAAATATTTTAACTTATGCAATTGAAATGTTGCCGAATGATATAATCTTCAGACATTATCTAGCAAGATTTTATATGGAAGATGCAAAATTAGATTTAGCAATCGACGAACTTGAATATATTTTAAACATACAGCCTGAAAATTACGATGCGTATTATGACTTGGCAAAAGTATATTTTGAGTTTGGCAACTATGATAGCGCAATCGAAAACTTTGAAAACGTTTTGGAATACAAAGACGATAACGAGTGGATATATTATTATCTAGCAGAAGCATACCAAGCTAATGACGAAATAGATAAAGCTATATCAAATTTCTTAAAATCAATCGCAATGAACAACAAATTCCCAATGCCATATAAAAAAGTAGCAATATTATTTATGGCGCGTGGTGATTATGAAGATGCTATTGAATATTTAGAAGATTATTTGAATTTTGACATCCCACAAGAAGAAAAAGATGGGGTAAATAAACTTATAGATAGTATAAAAACAAAGGTAAATAGCTAATCTATGAAAAGCAAGTATTGGATAGCGTTTTCTTCTATTGAGCAAATTGACAGCGCTTTTATTTTAAAATTATATGAACACTTTGGAGATATCGAAAAAGCATTTAACTCATCACTTAATGAGTTAAAAAATATTGATGGACTTAGCGTTAAAAAAACCGAAAATTTTATAAAGCTAAGAGATAAAGTAGATATTGACAGAGCATTTACAGAAGTTGAAACTCGCGGGATTAATTATATAACCTATGAAGATGACAATTATCCTAAAATGTTGAAAAATATCGACAATCCACCTGCAGTATTGTACTACAAGGGCAAGTTTTTCGAATGCAATCTAGATAAAACATTAGCTGTAGTTGGCTCAAGAAAAGCTAGTTACAATGGTCGAGAAGACTTACGAAAAATCTTAACAGGACTTGCAAATACTGATATTTGTATAGTTTCAGGCCTAGCTTCTGGAATAGATACTGTTGCACACACAACCGCAATCGAAAACAATATAAAAACCATTGGTGTTATTGCAAGTGGTTTTGATTACGTATATCCAACTAGTAACAAAACATTATACCAAAACATCGAAAATGGTTATGGAGCTGTAGTCAGCGAATATTATCCGACTTTTGAACCCATAAAATTCAGATTTCCACAAAGAAACAGAATTGTTTCAGGTTTGTCATATGGGACATTAGTTGCAGAGGCTTCACTAAAAAGCGGAGCATTAATCACGGCAAATCTAACACTTGAACAAGGGCGAGAGTTAATGTGCATCCCAGGATTAATCTCAAATCCAAATACCGAAGGAATATATAAACTATTAAAAAATGGAGCAACTCTTGTCACTGAAAGTTCTGATATATTAAATGCTCTTGGTTGGGAAATAAAAAGCAATATACAAACAGAACAACTCACATTACCAATGCTGACAAGCAAAGAAGAAATCATTTTTAAAAACCTTGAAATAGAAGCAAAGGGAGTTGATGAACTGTTAGGTATAACCAAATTAAAACTTGACGATTTGTTGATGAACTTGACAACAATGGAGCTTAAAGGCATAATAAAACAATGTGGTCCGGATAGATACGCAAAAGTATAAGAAGAAAGTAAATAGTAAATGGCAGAAGCAAAAACAAAAGAAAAATCATTAGTTATAGTAGAGTCGCCTGCAAAATCTAAAACTATTAAAAAGATTTTAGGCAACGAATTCCAAATTGAAGCAAGTTACGGGCATATTAGAAACTTGCCAACTAAAGACGCTGCAACAGATAATTTAGGTTTCGACGTTAATAATGGATTTGAGCCAAAATTTGAAATTATCCCAGGTAAACAAAAAGTTGTAAAAACATTAAACGAACTAGCCAAAAAAGTTGATAAAATATATCTTGCATCCGACCCCGACCGTGAAGGAGAAGCAATTGCATGGCATGTTAGACAAATTTTGAATGTGCCAGATGAAAAGATTTATAGAATTGTATTCAACGAAATTACACCCAAAGCGGTTAAGCACTCAGTTGCAAACCCTCGTACAATTGATATGGATATGGTTCAAGCACAACAAACCCGACAGATTTTGGATAAGCTTGTAGGTTTCAAATTATCACCTGTATTGTGGAAACAAATCGGAAACCGCAATTTGTCAGCAGGTCGCGTTCAATCGGTTGCATTACGTATGATTTGCGAGAGGGAAGAAGAAATTGAAAAATTTATTCCTCAAGAATATTGGTCAATCCACGCTCTTTTAGATAAAGACGGAAAACAATTTGAAGCAGAATTATCTAAAATTAAAGGTAAAACTGTTGATAAAAATATTAAAAATAAAGACGAAGCTCAAAATATTGTAGATTATCTTTCAAATCCTCAAACCCAGTATGAGATTTCCAAGGTTACTCAAAAATCTACAAAACGTAAACCTACAGCACCGTTTATCACATCAACAATGCAACGTGCAGCATCGTCAAAACTTGGTTTTGGTGTTCAAAAAACAATGCAAGTTGCTCAAAAACTATACGAAGGTATTGAGATTGATGGCACTCCTGTCGGTTTAATTACCTATATGAGAACAGATAGTGTTCGTATTTCAGATGATGCTCAAAATATGGCACACGACTTTATCTTGCAGAATTATGGTGAAAAATATTATCCGGAACAACCAAATAACTATGTAAAAGGTAAACAAAACGTTCAAGATGCTCACGAAGCCATCCGTCCTTCATATCCTGAGCGTACTCCTGAAAGTATAAAAAAATATTTAGATAATGACCAATACAAATTATACAAACTCATTTGGGAAAAATTCATATCATCTCAAATGGCACCTGCAGAAATCGCAAATAAAACAATAGAAATCACATCAGGCGATTACACTCTACGCGCAGGCACAAGCAAGATTACATTTGACGGTTTCTTAACACTATATAACGACGCGGAAGATGATGAAGAAGAAAAAGCATCAGATGCTAAAATTCCTGATTTAAACAAAGGTGATAAAGTTGTTTGTAAAAAAATCAATCCTAAACAACACTTCACTCAACCACCACCAAGATACAACGAAGCATCATTAGTTAAGGCATTAGAAGAATATGGTATTGGTCGCCCATCAACTTATGCAACAATTATTACAGTTATACAAACTCGGAAATATGTTGAGAAAAAAGACAAAGCTTTGCGTCCAACTCTTCTTGGCCGTACAGTTTCAAAACAACTTGTCACTCAATTTTCTGATATTATGGATTACAAATTTACGGCAGGAATGGAAGAAAAACTGGATAAAATCGCAGAAAAAGAAGCTGTTTGGGTAAAAGTTCTACAAGACTTCTATACTCCATTTATGGAAGAAGTTAATTCTGTTATGAAAACAGCAGAAAAGGTAACTATTCAAACAAAAATCAACTGCCCAAACTGCGGAAAACCAATGGTTTTAAGAACAAGTAAAGCTGGATCGCAGTTTTTAGGCTGTTCAGGCTATCCTGAATGTAAAACCGCAATGTCTATAAATGTTATGCAAGAAATGGAAGATGCAGGTGATATTGACGAAACCTCAACACCACAACAACAAGAAATATGCGAGGAAAAATGCGACAAGTGCGGAGCTGATACCGTATTCAAAACAGGGCCATACGGCAAATATACAGAATGCACAAACCCTGAGTGTAAAAACCGTAAACCATATAGAAAATCAACCGGTGTGACTTGCCCTAAATGTTCACAAGGCACAATAGTTGAACGCAAATCTAAACGTGGCACCATTTTTTACGGCTGCAATAAATACCCGAACTGTGATTTTGTACTTTGGAATGAACCAACCGGAGAAACTTGTCCGACTTGCGGAAATTTACTTGTAAAAAAATTACTTAAAAAAGGTACCGTTGTTTCTTGCTCGAACATAAAATGTTCATATAAAATTGAGCCGGAACAAGAATCGCAACAAGAAGAATAGGAATAAACACACATGGCTGTAAGTAAAGAATTATTAGCTCGTTATAAAGAATTAAAAGCTCAAGGAATTAATGTTACCTTGAGTGAACTAAAAGCTCAACTTGCAGCAGAAGAAACAAACACTCAATCTTCAACAAATGAAATTACGACCGAAACAGTTTATACACCTGAACCGGCTCAAACAGAATATGAAGTCCAAAATAAAACCCAATCACCGTGGACAACAAATTATTATAGCAAGCCCTCAGAAACTCAAACTGTTCGAAACGTAGAAACATACACTCATTCAAATAGTTATTTATCAAACAGTTATACCGGCTATTCAAATAATTTTGAAACACAAACAAATATACAAACAAACAGTATACAAACATCATCTCTGGAAAGTTATTGCCAAAGTACACCGATTTATGAACAACAAACTGTATCACAAACATACTCAGGCAATATTAATACAACTGAAAACATTGATAATAGTACATATACAAACAATTTTAATGCGGATTTTTCTTGGGAGAAAACGTCACCAGAACCACAAACACAACCTGCTTCTCCACAACCGCAAACAGAAAATATCCCTACATTTTCAAGCTTTATGCCTCAAGTGACTACAGGCTCAGAACAACCTATAGCAACAGAGAATACACCAACAAAATTTTGTTTGATAGGTTATCCTTTAGGTCATTCTTTATCATCATATATTCATAATGCAGGGTTTAAAAGCCTTGGCCTTGATTATCAATATGAAATTCTTGAAACACCGCCTGAAGATTTAGTTGATAGAATTAAATATATGAAATACAACAATTTTGCAGGGTTCAACGTGACAATACCATTAAAACTGCCTGTAACATTATTTTTGGATGAAATTGATTCATCTGCAGACATTGTCGGCGCAGTTAATACTGTTATTATTAGACCCGACAAAACAATGAAAGGTTATAACACAGATGTAATCGGATTTAGAAACGCTATTCCTCAAGATATAACACTCGCAGGAAAAGTTGCAGGAGTTTTAGGTTCAGGTGGAGCAGCTCGAGCAGCAATCACAGCACTAGCTCAAAACCAAGTCAAAGAAATTAAAATATATACAAGAAATATCCCAAATATCATAGAATTATTAAATTTTTTACGTTCAAAATTTCCAAATGTTGAATTTAACGCATTCCAAATTGAGCGAATAAGAGATTTGTCAGATATAAATATACTAGTAAATACAACTCCAATTGGTATGCAAGGTAGAGCTGCAGATATGACACCTGTTGAAGAAAATGAACTCAGAACGTTACCACCAAATGCTTTGGTTTATGACGTAATTTATAACCCTAAAAAAACAATTTTATTAAAACTTGCCGAAAAATATGGATATAAAACAATCAATGGAGTTGATATGTTTATCCACCAAGCTGTTGCAGCCGAACAAATATGGACAGGTAAAACCCCGGATTTCAAAGATATGAAAATTGCAGCATTAGAAAACTTATAATAAATTCTTACCTAATTTTTCTACTGTTTTAATATCTTCTAAAGGTTCTTTGCCAACAGTTGTCAGATAATTTCCCACTAAAATTCCTTCAACGCAAGTTTTTAATGCTAATTCTTGATTTTCTTGAGATAATTTCATTCTTCCACCACAAAAACGAATAACGGCTTTTGGATTAACAATCTTAAATATCGCCATTGTTCTTAAAATATTTTCTTCATCAATTTTATCATGATAATTTGCAAACGGAGTTTCAGGAATAGGCATCAAAATATTAATCGGAATAGAATCCGGTTCAATTTCAGCAAGCTCTAAAGCCATTTCAACTCGTTGTTCAACACTTTCACCCATACCTAAAATCACGCCACAACATAGCTCCATACCATATTTTTTGACTAATTTACAAGTATTTATTCTATCTTCATAGGTATGAGTTGTACAAATTTCTGGATAATAAGAACGACAAGTATTAATATTATGATGAAATCTTTTCAACCCAGCTTGCGCGAGTTGTTTTGCCTGTTCTTCATCCAAAATTCCGATAGAAGCACACGGCATTAAACCACCTAATTTATTAATTTCCTTTATCATATCAAGTTCGATTTGAAAATCCCTACCTTCATCAGGAGTTTTACCACTTGTGACTATAGCAAATCTGGAAACTTTATTTTCTTTAGCTTCCTTAGCAACTTTTATAACTTCATCCACTTCCACAATCGGATATGATTCAATATCGGTTCTATAATGAGAACTTTGAGCACAATACTTACAATTTTGCGAACATTTACCATTACGCGCATTGATAAGTGAACAAAATTCAACATTACCTGACATATATTTTGAAGATTCAGCCAATAAATCATTTAAAGGCAAATTATACAAATCCAATAATTCATCTTTTGTATAAACTTTTTTAATAGTGCTATTCATATCCCTAATATCCTTGTGTTAAATGTATACAAATAATTTTATTGCGAAAATGAATTACTGTCAATTTTAACGCAATCATGCTAAAATTATGTACAAGGAGAATTTATGGCAGGAATTTTAACAATACAACTCAAATCCACTATCGGCAATAAAGAAGTTAATTTAAAAAAAGTAGAACACTACATAAAAAACAACTCCGATAAAAAATTAGATTTAGTAGTATTACCGGAATTTTTTTCAACTGGCGTAAACCACAAAGCATTTGATGAAACGCCGGAAGATGAATTTGGTGGAGAAACAATAAAAAAAGTTGCACAACTTGCAAAAAAATATAACACCAATATTGTAGCAGGAACCGTAATAGAAAAAGTCGACAATAAATCATATAATACAAGTTTTGTAATAAACCGTGACGGGAAAACTGTTGGTAAATATCGCAAAATCCACCTGTTTAATGTGATGGGCGGTACAGAAGATGAAAGAATTACAGCAGGCAACGAAATTGTAACTCTTGATTTAGATTTTGCAAAAATCGGGCTTGCAACTTGTTTTGATTTGAGATATCCAATGCAATTTAAAGAATTGGCAAAACAAGGAGCTGAAATTATCGTTCATCCAAGCGCGTGGATTGTGCCTGATGAAATTTATCACGATGAACAAGGCTTAAAGTTCGCGCAAAGCACATACCTTGCAATGCTTAGAACACGAGCTTATGATAACGGAGTTTACCTTGTTTCAAGTAACCAAACAAAAGAAATTAATGGCAGAGTATCCGGTATCGGCAATTCAGTAATAATTGCCCCAACTTCAGAAATTCTAGCCAACGCAAAAAATGACCAATGTGCAGTATATGCAGATATTGATATTGAAATAGTCAAGTATTATCGTTCAATTTATCCAATTGCAACAATTGACTAACAAAAATATATATAATTATGCATTTTTTATTATTATAAAATTATAATTGATTAAACACAGAAACAATCGCACTAATCATAGCAGTCGGATCAGCTATATCTTTACCTGCGATATCAAAAGCCGTACCATGACCGGGCGAAGTCCTGAGAATATCTAAACCAATTGTCATATTTACTGTTTTATCACCTGCAACTGTTTTTATCGGAATTAGACCTTGATCATGGTAATTTGCAATATAACAATCATACTCATCATTTGTGCATTCATAATAAGCTTTTGCGGCCTTAACAAATAATGTATCAGCAGGCAATGGCATAGTAATATTTATACCTTCATCTTGCAATTCTTTAACTGCGGGAATAAGAATTTCAATTTCTTCATTTCCTAAAATACCATCCTCGCCGGAATGCGGATTAAATCCACATAATGCAAATTTTGGAGAATGAATACAAAACTGAGTTCTAAAAGTTTGAACCAAATTCCTAACCTTTGTTTTTACCATTTCTTTTGTCAAAGTAATATCTTTCAATGCACAATGACGTGTTAAAAGTAAAACTCTAAAATTATCCGCAACAAAAAGCATTTCTGCCAACTGATTATCATGTGCTAAAAAATATTCTAAAACTTCCGTTTGCCCATTAAAAAAATGTCCTGCTAAATGAAGTGCTTTTTTTGCAACAGGTGCCGTGACAATAGCACTAGGCTTAATCTCACACGCTTTTTGTAATGATTGAAAAGAAAACTCTCCGGAAAACTTTGAAACCTTACCCGGTTCAATAAAATCTATACAATACGGAATTTCAATAATTTCGTAATTTTTATTCAATTTCCCGTAATAATCAAGTACAGCTTTATTAGAAATCAAAACAACCTTGTCAGATGGAATATCTAACATATTTAATGCTTTAATAGTAATTTCTGCGCCAATACCATTAGGATCGCCTGTTGTTATCGCAATTTTTTCCATAATATTATTCTTCATGTTTTTCAAAATATTTCAAAATTTCAATGAGAGTATTTACTCCACCCAAATTACCTGATTTTGTAACAATCCATTGATCAGAATTTGCATTTTTACTTAGAGCAATTGCAGGTAAAACCTCGTCTATTAATTGTAACTGATTGGCATTAATTGAATTACAACATTTATAAGAAGTTTCACCACCCAAAGTAATTAAAATTGCTTTCTTTTGTTCTAAAACACGTCCGGTAAGCTCAGAAAGAAAATCTGTAATCGCATTGGCTAAACCGGATTTAGTCAAATCTGCATTCATTGTATCTTCAGAAAATCCATCAAAATTGGTCAACAATTTAGAAGTATGAACAACAACTATATTATTACTGCCTAAATTTGATACAATCCTATTTACCAAATCATCTTGAACTCCTAACAAAATTATATTCATATCAAGCTCAATAACAAGACTACAATCCTCATATTCAGCAGATTGCTCAAATTTATCAATCTGAACCGCCGTTATTTGAGTAGCACTTCCTGATACTATAAACTTTGGTAATTTTTGAATTCTAACAGGTAGAACTTCTTGTTCTGATTCAGGAGGGAACCAAACATTACTCAATATTTTACCTGTTGCAGCGGTACCAACAGGTAATATCTTATAATTTGATTTACCCATAGCAAGAACTATTTGTTCAATATCCGTCGTAGAAACCGCATCCGCAACAATAATTTTTACACCTTGTTCTATAAATTCATTTATTTCTTTTAAAATAGGACCAGCACCATCAAGAATTGTTTTTAACTCAATATTTGCAACAAGAGACTCTAAATTTTCTCCTAATTGCTGCTTTAATAATGTAGGTAAATGAGATTCCGAAATTGGAGAGTGAGGATCTCTAGCCATTTCAGTTCTTTCAATAGGTACGCCTTTTAACAAATGATAACCACCCACCGTCGTTCTACCTTCTTGAGGAAACGCCGGTATAATAACAGCAGCATCCCACTGTAAAACTTCAATCATTGATAAAACTTCAACGGCAATATTCCCACGGACTGTCGAATCAATTTTTTTATAAAAATAATCCGGATTAATTTTATCAACAAAAAATTCTGTTGCAAATTTTACTTTTTCAAAAGCTTCCTGAGGTAAAATATTACGTGATTCTGTAGAAATTGCCCATGCCTGCGCAAGTTCAGAAACTTTTGGTTCATTATCACAATTTAACAAAATATTTGTATCAGCATTATTCAACTTAAACTGAAGTGCTGTATCATTAGCACCTGTTAAATCATCCGCTATAATACAAACAGTGTTTGAATTTATAATCATAATACAGCTTCTTCTGCGTCTTTTTTAGAACCTAACAATCTAATGGTATTTGCTCTGATAAAATAAGATTCTTTTTCAGTATTTGTAGTCTTATCAACCCATCTGTTATTAGCAATAGCGCCATCAATAACTACTAGTCGACCTTTTTTAACATATTCAGCAGCAAATTCTGCTTGTTTATCCCAAATTTCAATATTATACCAATCAGTAACTTCTGATTTAGTTTTTGTATCCCATCTGTTTACAGCAACAGAAAATCTAGCTTTTGTTTTACCTGAATCGAACGCTTTAAAATCTTCTGATGCATCTCTGCCAACTCTACCAACTATTGTAACTGTGTTCATTATATTACCCTTTCAATTTTCTTTATTATAATCTATAAATTTTTTCAATTCAAATTAATACATTTTAACAAGTTTTCTAACATCAGCAAGAACCTCCTGAGCTTTTTTACGAGCTTTAGATGAACCTTCTTCAATAATTTTAATCACTTCATCTTGATGTTCTTCATAATACTTGCGTCGTTCTCTTATCGGAGCAAAAGTTTCATTAATTTTATCACCCAATTGACGTTTACACTGAGCACAACCTCTTAAACCTTTTTCACATTCACATTTAACTGTTTCTATTTCTTGTTCAGAACCGAAAATTTCCCAATATTTAAACGCTACTTCGCAATCTTGCGGATGTCCCGGATCATCTTTACGTAATCTTGAACGATCAGTAATAGCTCCCATAATTTTTTTAGATGTAACTTCTGCAGTATCAGAAATTTTAATATCATTATTAAATGATTTACCCATTTTATTACCATCTAATCCACAAATTAAAGAACAATGATTTAATAAAGGTTTTGCTTCATGGAAAAATTCACCATACAAATTGTTGAATCGTCTTGTGATATCGCGTGTGATTTCAATATGCGCAACTTGATCTATCCCAACAGGAACACAATCAGCGTTAAACATCATAATATCCGAACTCATTAATACCGGATACCCCATCAGACCAAAATTTATCTGTGAAGCTTGACCCTCTTTTGATTTTAAAATTTTTGCCATATCTTTTAAACAAGGATCTCGCTCAACCCAATTTTGAGGGGTAATCATACCCAAATAAATATTCAACTCTGCGATTTCCGGAACTAAAGATTGAACATAAATTGTTGATTTTTCAGGATCAATCCCGCAGGCCAACCAATCCATAATTACATCAATCGTATTTTGTCTTAAATCTTCGGTCTTATCATATTTTGTAGTCAAAGCATGCCAGTCCGCAGCGAAAAAATAACAATCATAATTTTCTTGCAATTGAACCCAGTTCTGAATAACACCAAGATAATGCCCTAAATGCAATTTCCCTGTCGGCCTCATACCCGATACAATAGTTTGTTTCATATACATTCCTTTCCAATCCTTGTTATATTATATAACAAAAGTAGATTATGCGATGTAAAAAAGTAAATTGATTAAAAAATCCGCCACCAACATATAAATTGTAGACAAAATTGCAGCCTGTGTAGTAGAAGTTCCAACCTCCTTTGCGCCACCCCTTGTTTCATAACCTTTTGTAGCACATACAAGAGCAATTAACCCACCAAAAATACAAGCCTTTAATAAACTTATATAAATATCTTTTACGGATAGCCAAGCCCAAACTGAGGCAGTATATCTTGCAGGATTTAAGTCTATTGTTCCCCAAGATACAAACATTCCGCCTAAAATTCCAATATATTCAGCGATTAAAACAACCATTGGTACAGTAATTGCTGCTGCCAAAATCCTTGGAGTAAAATAATACCCGACCGGATTTATTTTTAAAGTTTTTATAGCATCTACTTGAGATGTTACTTGCATATTAGCAATCTCCGCAGAAATCGCAGTACCTGCCCTTGCCCCTATCGCCAAAGCAACAAACCCCGGAGCAATTTCTCTTATCATAACAATTGCAATTGTGCCACCAATATACGTTTCAGCTCCGGTCATTAGAAACTCTTTTGAAACCTGAATTGCAATTACTGCTGCTGAAATGAATGCAATTATCAAAGATATTGGCAATGAATCATAACTAATCGCTGCCGCTTGCGACAGAACAGTTTTGAATTTTAAATTACCTCCAAAAACATACTTCAAGCATTCTATGAAATTTTGTACACACAAACCTAAAAATCTAATCAATTTTACAACCTATTCTTAACTTGAGTAAACTTCAAACTGACAAGTTATAGTATAACATAAAGATTTCTGCAAAAAAACAGCCTATCTGTTTTTGGCATAAATTTTACTTTTATCAACAGAGGATATAAATTTAACCGCCTCATTTGAAGGGATAGCAAATCCAATCCCAATATTAGAAATATTATGATCCGGATTATAAATAGATTGACTAATCCCAATAACTTCACCTGTAGTATTTATCAACGGCCCGCCGGAACAACCCGGATTTATTGCAGCATCTGTTTGAAATCGATTCTTCACATAATCAATTCTGGATATAATACCTTGAGTTAAAGTATTTGAAAATCCAAAAGGATTACCTATACTCAAAACCTTTTGACCAACCCTTACAGCCTCCGAATCCCCAAATGAAACCGTTTGCAATTTTGTTTTTGGATTTATTTTAATCAATGCCAAATCTTTATTTTTACCCATCTCTGCAATAAATTGCGCCTTATAAGTTTGCCCGTTATAAGTTGTAACCTGAATATCTTTATGATTTTCAACAACATGCGAACCTGTTAATATAAGTCCATCCGAACTTACTATGCAACCTGTTCCTGCAGATACTCCGTCAATTACCTGAACATCAATCGCCACTATAGCCGGACTAATTCGTTCATATACATTAATATTTATCTGTTCATCCTGAGCTAATGCGCAATAACACGCCGGTGCAGCCACGCTAATTGAAAACAATAACAATATTGAGATAATTTGTTTTTTCATATTTAACCTCTAAAGTTATTATTTTTTCGATTTTTTTTTATTTGTATTCTCTCAACCCCTGTAATTCGGTTAATTCAAAATTAACTTAAAATAATAATTAAAATATAGTTTTAAGCAAAAAAAAGACCTTGTTAATTCAAGGCCTATCCGTTTAAATAAGAAGAGAGAGCTTTATATACTATAATAAAGTATTCTGAAATTAAAAATTTGCTAAATTAGTAGTAATAAATTTACAAAAGTTAATAATCAAATCCAAAAACCCCTATTTGCAAACAAAAACCCCGCTTGGTGCGGGGATAAAACTTTTCTAGGAATTAGGAATAGGAATTAAACTGTCTCTCTCTTTTATTTAAACGGTTATTAAATTCTCTCTCTGTTTTAATATCTCTCGTGTTTATTTAATGTTTACATATATATAAAGTATATACTCAAGTAGATATTTCAATATTGATATTTATTGTTACAATACTTAACAAATTAACAAATATTAGCAAAATTTGTTATATTTACGTTTTAGAAGATACTACGTAATGTTATATTAGACTCAAGGAGAAACTATGAAAATTAATAACAATTTTTCATCACCGGCATTTACAAGCACTCACATCCAAAAATCTAAAATGAACCAAAAACAAATTAATTTTAGCGACCGAATTTACGATGCAATGACTTATTCAGACGAATACCAAAAAGCAAAAGAAGCTAATATTGACGTATATATTTTACCAAATAACAGAAAAAAAGATGGTATTAAGGTTTTATTCTTAGATAAATATAGTGACACATTTATTAAATCACAAGGTAAAAACAGCAGATTAACAATAAATGACGTTTCAACATCCGGAACTTTTGATATTGTTGATAAAATCAGAGATAATCTAAATAAAATTATTAATAAAGAAATCGAAAGGCCTGAACAAGATATAGAAAAAATTGCAGAAGGCAAAACAGATCTTGTAAAATTAAGACCGGAATTATATGAAGATGTATTAGAATTCGCCGATGATTACGAAACTATTGGTATGGATGAAAAAGATGCTAAACTTCAGGCGGCAATGACTTACGTTAATTTAGCTATTAAATTTAATGAAGATGATGATTTTTAATTAGCATAAAATAAGACAAAAAAGAGGAATAGTTTATTCCTCTTTTTTTTTGCGATAAAATCAAAATCTTATCTGATTGCAAAAGTCATATCTGCTTCGACACAAACTTTACCATCGACTTTACCCACACCATGAGCTTTACAAACAGGTCCTTTTAATTTGGTCAATTCAATCTCCATATCAAATCTATCACCTGGTCTTACAATATTTTTAAATCTTGCATTTTCAACACCAGCATACAAAGCCAATTTGTTTTCAAACTGATCCATAGTTAATAGAATTGGAGCTGCGCACTGAGCCATTGCCTCCAACTGTAAAACTCCCGGCATTATTGGATTGCCTGGAAAATGACCTTGGAAAAATTCTTCATTCATTGTCAAATTTTTATAACCTTTTGAATACTCACCCGAAACACATTCTGTAATTCTATCAACTAACAAAAATGGATATCTGTGAGGAAGCATTTCCATTATTTGTATTGAGTCAAAACTTAAAATTTCTTTTGTTTCTTCTGACATTTTTATCTCCTTATATTTCTATCAATTTATTTTTCAGCATTTTTGCAGTTTTGACATGAACAGCATGTCCTGCTTCTTTTGCCAAAATTTGACATTTTAAATTTAACGGATTCACACCTGTTAAATATAAGTCTCCAATCAAATCAAGTATTTTATGCTTAATGGGTTCATTTTCAGAACGCAAATCTACAGAATATGAACCGTCTTCCATAAAACCAACAGTATTTTCTTGAGTTACACCTTGCGCAAAGCCTAGCATTTGATATTTTTTCAAATCTTTATAAAAGCCAAAGGTTCGAGCTTCAATAATTTCCTGCTTGTTTTTAGGATTATAATTAACAAATCTACGTCTCAACTCCGCATGATCGTAATTTACGGCATATGAAATAAATAATTCATCACTCGGCAAAATAACCAAACTCGTCTTTCCATTTATATAATATACAGGTTCTGAAACTGTATAATATTTTTCTTTTGAGAAAAACGGCTTATCTGTTCCAACGTCCTTGATTGCCTTAACCCAGCCTGCCGCACTACCATCTAAAATTGGAACTTCTTCTTCTGACATACAAATATCAACAGAATCAATATGGCAAAAAGCTAATGCAGCAGAAATATGCTCTGTCAACATTGCACGAGTTTTTTTAGAACCCAAAACAACACAATGGTCAGTTGAAACAACATTATCTACATCGGCAACAAAAGAATCTTTGTCTTTAACAAAATATCTAATTTTTCTGGATTTTGAAGGAAACAAAGTCACTTCACACGGTTTATTTTTCATCAAACCGTTACCGACAATTTTTATTTCTTTTTTTAGAGTTACCATTGATTATTAAACCTCTGCTTCTTGTTGAGTTTCCTCAAAAGACTTTAACATTGGCTCAAACTTTTTAAATTTAGCAACAATTTCTTGAGCATCTTTCATTGTTTTTAATTGTTTAATGAAATCTTTTCTTGGAACTGCAGGAGAACCTACAACGATTGATTTTGCAGGGAAAGATTTAGACACTCCAGCCTTTGCCGCTATAATTGAGTCCGCACCAATTTCAAGGTGATCAGCAAGGCCTGCTTGTCCTGCAATAACAACCCTATCGCCAATTACGCAACTACCGGCAATCCCAACTTGTGAAACTATTAAACAGCCTTTTCCAACACGACAATTATGCCCAATCATAACTAAATCATCAATTTTAGTGTTATCACCAATTACGGTATTTTCGATTGTACCTCTGTCAATCGCAGTATTAGCACCGATTTCTACATTATTACCGATAATAACAGAACCAATTGAAGGTATTTTAAAGATAACTTGTTCAACATCACCTTCTTTAATTTCACCATCTTTTCTTGCGGTCTCAATATTGTTAGGGTTTTCTGTTACAAAACTAAAGCCATCAGCACCTAAAGAAACACCATGATGTAAAATTACATCATTACCGATTTGAACTCTATCACCAATATTTACATTCGGATGGAAAAAGCAATTGTTTCCGATTTTAACACCACTACCTACATAAGAATTAGCTAAAATCTTTGTATTATCACCAATTACTGCATTTGGAGAAACAACAACATTTGGCCCAATACATACATTTTGACCTAATTTTGCACTAGGATCTACAACGGCTGTTGGATGAATATCTTTATTAACTACAGGAGGAACGTAGAATAAATTGATTAACTTCATCATTGCAAGTCTTGGACGTTCAACCTCAATTGTAGTATAACCGTCAATTTGAACACCTAATGGAACCAAAGCTGCTTTTGCTTTTGAATTAGCAAGATTAGCAATTTCTTCTTCACCCAAAGCTAGCGCCAAAGTATTTTCATCTGCCAATAATGGTGGCGCAATATTTGTAATTTCTGGGCTCTGAGCCTTCGTTAGCATACCACCTACAATTTGTGTAATCTCATCTACTGTAAAAGATCTCATTTCACACTCTCCTATATAACTAATTATCTTTCATTTTTTCTATTGTTGAAGTTGTCGATTTACCTTCTACAAACGTTATAAACTCAACTTTTGTATTATTTTTTATCATAATATCAGCCTCAGGCAATGTCTCCATAGTATAATCAGCGCCTTTAGTATACACATTAGGCTTAATTTCATCTAATAAATTTCTAGGACTATCCTCATCAAACATAACCACATAATCCACACAAGATAATGCACACAAAATTTCTGCTCTATCTTGTTCATTGTTTATCGGACGAGTAGGCCCCTTAATAGATTTAACAGATTTATCAGAATTCAATAAAACAATGCTATAATCCGCAAACGATTTTGTTTTCTGCAAATATCTAACATGACCAACATGAAGAATATCGAAACATCCATTTGTCGCAACAACCGTTTTTCCACTTTTCTGCAGATTATGAACAAAATTTGCTACATTGTCTCTTCTTAAAATTTGTCCCATAAATATACCCTTCAACACCCTCATTATACAATAAACAGAGTAAAAAAAAGCCTTTATTAACAAAAAGTAATAAAGACTTTTGTATAAAATTATATCTTGCTTAACTTACTATAATAAATCCTCAATTCTTTTAAAATCATCATCTACTGCTTGTTTAACATCAACTATTAGGGAAGATGAATCATTTTTAGGTATAAAATATTCATTTTCGTTAGATGATTTTGCGACAATCTCTTCAATAAAATCATCCTTAACATTTTTATCAAATTTATCAGATTGCAAATGCTTATAAGCTACCTTATCATTATTGTGGCGAAGTTCATGTTTAGGAAATTTTGGCAACTGAGAAGAATCCTCAACACCAATAGCTTGTTTTATCATACGACTCACAGCTTCTGAATTTCCTAAGACTTTATCAGAAAGATGAGATTTTCCTGTTATTCTTAAATTTTTAATTAGCATTTACAATAATCCTTTTCACTAATTAAACTTTTAAAACTTTATCAAGATAATCAAGTTGTTTTTTAAACGCTTCTTCATCAAAAGAAGTACATTTGCTTTGATATTTTTCTAAAAATTCAGCAACCGTACACACTCCTGACAATGACGAAGCTTCACAATCAACATCAAATTCTTCATCTTGGATATTACCTACTAACAATTCTGAAATATTCATAACTAACTCCTTTGATGTATATGTAAAGTTAGCTAAAAAAAATAATTGCTTAAAATAAGACATTTATTAAAAAACATTAAGCATTCATATCAATTTTTTTAACATGGCTAACCCTATATTCAGGATTTACAAGCCCTTTCAAATGACTCGGCAATTTTTTCACAATTTTGGGGACATCATTATAAAGCCCATTACGCACACTCAAGCGCTCTTTTATCAAAGTTGACGCAATATCTGAATTAGGGTTATCTATTATAACTTTATACTTACCACCAATTATTGAGGTTAATGTTAATTTATTTACATTCATATTCGACTATCCTTTAAAAACGGAATTGTACCAATTAGTACAACTCCATTTCAATAACTTTTTTACAAATTCTTACAGTATTTAGTGCGGCACCAATTCTGATATTATCAGCAACACACCACAATGAAATACCATTATCAAACGCCAAATTCTTTCTAATTCTGCCAACAAACACAGGGTCAACACCTGATGCATCACGAGTTGTTGGATATTCAAAGTTTTCAGGATTATCAATAACTTCTACACCGAAAGAGTTTTTCATAATCTCTCTAACTTCTTCTGGGGTAACAGGCTTTTCAAACTCGATATCAACAGCTTCAGAATGCCCATTATATACAGGAACTCTGGCTGCGGTACAAGAAATCGGCAAATCTTGAGGAAGATGCAAGATTTTTTTAGTTTCTTTAACGACTTTCATTTCTTCTTTTGTATAAGCATTTTCGCAGAATACATCGATTTGCGGAATAACATTGAATGAAATCGGTTTTTTAAACGCATCATTCACATAATCTTCTCCTGCTAAAGTAGCTTTTGTGTTTTCAGTCAACTCATTTATTGCTTTCAAACCAGCACCTGAAACAGCCTGATAAGTTGAAACCAAAAGTCTTTTGATATTAAATTTTTCATGTAACGGCTTTAAAACCAACATCAACTGTGATGTTGAACAATTAGGGTTTGCAATTATACCTTTATGTTTTCTCAAATCTTCATCATTTACATAAGCGATAACCAATGGTACATCATCGTCCATTCTAAACGCTGATGAATTATCAATTAATACTCCGCCTCTTTTTACAATTTCAGGAGCGAATTTTTGAGAAGTTGATCCACCTGCTGAAGCCAAAACAATATTAACACCGTCAAAACTTTCAGGAGTAGCTTCTTCTACCGTATATTCTTTACCTTGAAATTCAATTTTTGTACCTGCACTTTTGGCACTTGATAAAAACTTTATGGAATTAAACTCTACATTTAATTCGTCAACTATTTTAATAATTTCGCGACCTACAACTCCGGTTGCACCTAAAATGGCGATATTTGCTTTTTGTTTTGACATGCTATTTATCCTCCCTAGCGTAAGATTAATAATACAACAATAATAATAGACTCGCTGCAAAATATACAAAATTTTAATAACTTTTTACAAAAAAAACAGATACATAAATTGTATCTGCTTTTAAAAAACGATTTATTCTAATTAAAAGAATGATTTTGTACCTTTGCCGCCAGCATTCCAATATGAATTACCTTGGCTTCTTTGTTTTGTTTGAATTCTAACTCTTGGTTGACGTTTTTGAGGAACCGGTTTACCTTCTGCCGCAGCATTTTGAGGCACCATATTTGAATCATAAGTAGCTGAAGTACCACTTTGAGTAGGTACAGAAACTTGTACTTCACCATCCGGTGTAGTTACTGTTGTACTTTGTACAGACGCAGGAAGTGTTGATAATTCTGCAGGACTTAACGGTTCTAACAATAACGGTTCAGCCGCGGATGTTGCTACTATTGAAAATGAAATCATCGCTAATAATAAAACTATTTTTCTCATTGAATATTCTCCTATTATTTATCTTATAATATATTTATATAACGTAATTTAATAAAAAGCAAACATGAAAAAATTTGTTATATAATAATATAAAGTAAAAAACGAGAGAAAAAATGCGCGAAAGATTACCGGAATATTTAAAACGACCGATTATAGACACCGAAAAAACCAGAACAGTGAGAAAAATCCTTAAAGCAAACTGTCTTAACACCGTTTGTGAAAACGCAAGATGTCCAAACAAAGGTGAATGCTATGCAAAAAACACGGCCACATTTCTAATTATGGGAAATAATTGCACAAGAAACTGCAGATACTGTAATATAACTTGCGCAAAACCTGAACCTTTAGATCCAAATGAGCCAAAAAACATAGCTAAAGCTGTCAAGGATTTAGGTCTAAAATATGCAGTAATCACATCCGTTACAAGAGATGATTTACCCGATGGCGGTGCAGAACACTTCGCTCAATGCATAAAAGAAATCCGCGAAATCTGTCCTGATACTAAAATTGAAATCCTTACACCGGATTTTCGCAACAAAAAAGATTCGCTTGATATAATTCTGGATGCTCATCCTGATGTGTTTAATCATAATATCGAAGCAACAAAAGAAATCTTTAAAACAGCTCGTCCTCAGGGTAATTATGATGATTCTTTAGCTGTTTTAAAATACATTAAAGAAAACAGCGATATTATAACAAAATCCGGCTTGATGATTGGACTGAGTGAAACATACGAACAAATCAGACAAACAATGACTGATTTACATAACGTAGGTTGTGACATTTTAACAATCGGACAATATATCCAACCTTCAAAAGAACACCTTCCGGTTGCAAAATATTACAAACCGGAAGAATATGAAATTTTAAAAACTTTAGCATCGGAAGTTGGGATTAAACACCACCAAATCGGACCTCTTGTCAGAAGCTCTTACAACGCTGCACAATTGTTATAATTTATTTCATCTTTTTTATGACAGAATCTGTAATATCTTCACCGCCACTTATAACCATTCCTGTTGGTAATACCAGATTATAATTGGATTTTCTGGCTTCTTTGTCAATAACAATCCTAATATTGTCATTTATTTTGGCGATTTTATCGCCAAACTGTTTATCAATACTTTCTTTTTTTGCTGCGATTTGTTTTCTATATTGCGCTTCTTTTTGTAAAATCTTGGTTCGATCTTTTTCATTTAATAATTCGTTCTGCGCCTTGGAAATCAAAACATTTAATTCCTCTAAGCTTTTATCCTGTTCACGCTTTAAAGCTTGCATCTCAGAAGAATGAGACAAAATCTCAGGAACATCAATAACAGCAACTTTATATTTTGACAAAGATAAAGCCGTATCGTTCATGTTATATCCGACAAAAAATACTAAAACACAAGCCACTATAAACCAAAAATTATTCTTCATAATATACCTTACCCTTTCTGATTTATTTATATAGTAATATCTATTAAAAATTTATAAATCAGACATCAGGGTAGATTAAAATTTATTTAGTAAAGTGGCGGGGATTTTTCAAAATCCCCGCCACTCTTTTTTCAAAGACTATTCATCACATTTTGATCTCAAACCTTCTCCCGAAGAAGGTGTAGAATAAGCCCAAAATGTAGAACCTGCAGGACAATTAGTCTTATTTACTAAAGATTTTTCTGACCCATCAGCGCAAATTTCAACTATTGCCATATCACCACTACAACTATTAACATTCGTATAACTAACCGCAAGACCATGACCTTTCTTTGCATACTGATAATCCGGATATATTACATAATCGCCATGGTAACTGCCAGTTGAGTTATAACTCCCAACTTTCCATCTATATTTCAACTTTAACTGTGTACTACAAAGTCCGTATGTAGAATATGTAAAAGTATATCTTCTCATTTGATAGTCATGAAAATCTCCGGACGCATAATCATCAGAAAATGTAATTTTTGGAAAAAATGTACATATACATAAACTATTAGACGGATCTAAAGGACAACATTGATCTGTATGACGGCCAAACCAATCACTGTTACTACAGCAACTATCCGGTGGATTCGGCTGATTACAAGGATCACAGCCATAATATGATGGGGTATCACCACAACACTGATCAAAATACGCCCCGCCATATTTATACTTAGTATAATTAAAACAACAAGATTCAATATAATCAGAACTATTGTTACAACAATAACTTTTATTCGATGCAAAATAATCCGGTTCATTACAACACTCTATTGGAGGATCATCAGATTTACATATATCACACGAAGCTGTTTCTTTATATCTATCTAAACTACAACAAGCCTCATCGTTCCAATTTTCCTCACAACAGTCTTCTGACCAACCCTCACGTGAATAATCACAGTGTTTTAAATCAATCACAACCGTATCATCAAGGGTGCGTTGACGACGAACTATTCGGTCAGGTTTGACAAACGGATTAAGTTCAAACTCAACCAAATCTCGACCAAAAACGTTCGGCTCCTTCCGTCCGTTCAAATCTGCCAACA
>SUTS01000010.1 GCA_015152555.1 Cyanobacteria bacterium SIG26 | reverse complement strand
CTTTATTCATATCCATATTCTATCACAATTTTTCATAAATTATCTTTTCATTATTTTTTTAATATTCTTAAAAAATTATGCACTAAAATTACTGGATATATCAAGCAATAAGGAATAATTATCCCTTGCGTTATTAATAAACAAGCACGACTCCAATCATAAGCACTTATTAAATCTAAATCTATACATATTATCATTACAATAAAATCTATTATTAAAATTATTGTTTGGAGTTTTAATTGATTAAAAAACTTGTCTAAATAACTGCTCCAATGCTGTTTTATTGCTATTATAGTAAATATTATTGGTAATAATAGATATACAAATGGCAACAAAAAAAAGATTGCTATCAAAAATACAGTGAGACACTTGAAAATGATTGTATTATTTTGGTCGTAATATAATATCATAAAAAATAGACGGCCCCAAATTACTGGTATCAATGCTTCTAATACAAATACTGATATGTATTTTAACAAACCTATTTTATCTTTATTCATATCCATATTCTATCACAATTTTTCATAAATTATATAAATAACAAAATGTTTTTCGAGTTTCCCTTTTTCTTGCATCGAATATCCCCAGTTATTGATATCAGTTATAATATCATTACCAGTTCGATATTTAAAATCATAATAATCAACAATTAATCCATGAAAATTACCTTCCGGAGTTATTTTTGGATTATATAATTTACAATGCTGTAAAGCTAAAAAATTATCGTAAGGAAAATTCTTTTTAATAAACTCAATATCATAGACATCTTGCATCTTCCCAGATTTTAAATTTTTTAAATTAGACTTAACAAACCCTTGTATCTCAGGTGATCTCCATAATAATTTTGATTGATCAGATTCACTGTCATATATTACACCTCTTGAATCTAAAGGTATATTTACTTCATTCATTAATTTTACCAAACCCGGATTAGATATTTTTACACGAGAATCAATTATATGTGCATGTTCATTCTTTTTGGCATATTCAAAGTCATTCAGTGAATTTTGCAAATTAGAACCAGAGACTTTCATCACCCGGCTAGCAAATTTTCCCAATTTATATATAACTTGCTCTTGGGACGACAGGTCGCTCAATTGAATATTATTTTCATTATGAGAAATATTATATTTTTTACGACCTTGCCCCTCCACAATCTTGACTTTACAGCGGCAGTTTGGGTGGGGGCGTTGCGGCACTTCGTCATAAAAATCAAACTCCCGCCCGTTCAAGGCCCTACAAACCTCGCATGTGTTCGAGCTATTCTCCGATTTCCAAATATAATTATAATTATACATCCCGCCCTTTAATATATCTTCTATGCTTTTTCTTTCTTGTAAAGCCTCTGTTGTATATTTATATTGGCGCAACCTATCAAATCGCCCTATGTCTCTATTTATATCATCTAATTCCATATATGCTTTTAATATCTTATTTTTATCAGAAATATTAAACACAGGATTAGAATGATTTTTTAATAAATTTTCTTTTGCCCGTTCAATATCTTTTGTTAATTCAGTAAGCTTTTGTTCGCTTTTCAATGCAGTAAAAATTTGTTCTTTTAAATTCGCCATTTTTATTTCTCCTAGAATGAATTAAGATAGTGTATTTATAAATAATTGTTGACAAGTATTATATTATCATTATTCTACATATTTGTCAACATTGTTGATTTATATTTTATTTTGATATAATATTGAATTGGGAGAAAGATTATGAATAAACAAGAACAACTTTTAAAATTTGGAACTGTACTAAAAAGTCGACGCCAGGCTTTAAAATTGAGTTTGCGCGATGTCGAAAGCTTATCTAATGTTAGTGCCGCACTAATTACCAAGCTTGAAAACGGGAAAATGGCTAATTTCCCAAAGGCTATAACAATAAAACAGCTTAGCCAAGCCTTGAGGTTTAACGATGAATTATTCATTTTGGCCAATATCTTATTTGAAACCCAAATACCTGAACAAACTCAAAAGTCTTTAGAAGATGAATTAAGGGAATTTTTAGCGACAAAAACTACTCTAACCCCTAAAAACATAGAACAAGCTTTATATTTTATTAGTGGATTAGAAAAGTTACAACAGATAGATAGTTTAGATTGATAAAAGTCGGGAGCGCAATTGCGCTCCCGACTCCAATCTAATAATTCCCCAAAAGTTGTTCTATCTTTTTAAGAAATCAGGAACATCCAAATTCATAGACGGCATTTTTGGAAATTCAATGCCATTTGAAGTTGATGTTGATTTACCTTGGAAATATTCTGCTGCAGACATTTGCGCAGGGCTTACCTGTGATGATTTTTCAGCAAAACCGGTAGCAATTACAGTTATTTGGATTTCATTTTGGAATGCTTCATTAATAGCAGTACCAATAATTACATCCGCATCATCTTTTACAACATTGTTAATAATGTTGATGGCATCATTGATTTCATACAATGTCATATTTGAACTGCCCGTAATATTTACGATAATACCACTTGCTCCATCAATAGAAGATTCTAACAATTGAGAATTAATCGCCATTTCTGCGGCTTTCATTGCTCTGCCTTCACCTTGAGCTCTACCAATACCCATTAATGCTGTGCCTGAATCTTTTACAACTTTTTTCACATCTGCAAAGTCAGTATTGATGATTCCAGGGATTGTAATAATATCTGAAATACCTTGAATACCTCTATATAAAACTTCATCAGTTACACAGAAAGCTTCTCTCAAACCAATCTGACGTTCTACAACTTGTAATAATTTATCGTTCGGTACAATCAAAATAGCATCTACATATTTTCTTAATTTTTCAATACCGGCTTCTGCTTGCGCCATTCTTTTTTTACCTTCCCAACAGAATGGTTTAGTTACAAATGCAATTGTTAAAATTCCTAAATCTTTTGCAATCTGAGCAACAACAGGAGCGGCACCGGTACCTGTTCCTCCACCCATACCGGCCGTTATGAATACCATATCCGCACCTTCTAAAGCTCTTGTTATTTCATCTTTAACTTCTAAAGCTGCTTTCTCACCGGTTGTAGGATCACCACCTGAACCCAATCCCTTTGTTGTTGATACACCTAATTGCAATTTGTTTTGTACATCACTAAATGTCAAAACTTGTAAATCTGTATTCATTAACCAAAAATCAACACCTGCAAGTTTTGCCTTAAGCATTCTATTAACAGCGTTTCCGCCGCCACCACCTACACCTACGACTTTAATTCTTGCCGGATTTATGTGCGATCTTTGATTATTATCAAAGCTAGATACTATATTTTCCATTATACCTCCTACGTTTTAATAATATTATATACAAAAAAAGACACTTTTCATCTATTTAATAATTTTGTAATAAATGTTAAAAAAAACACACCACTGATTGACAAAATAACACACTTTTGCTACAATAGTAGCAGGAGTGTGTAAGTATGGTAAGTAATTGTTTAACAAAGCAAGCATTAATAGCTAAAAACTATGAGCATATCTATAATCACGAACTTGCTCATCAAAAAGCCGGCGGACAATATGCGGGTCAAATAGTTATTGAAAAAAACGCTGATGGAATACCTTTTGCAGGTCACGTTCAAATTCAAATGCCGACATTAGATAAAAAAAACCCTCAAAAAACAATTGACCACGCAAACACAGTTATAAAAGCGGCAATGGCTCCCGGAGATCCTTCTGATCAAGATTATAAAGTTGCAAATAAAGCAAGACAAATAAAAATGCAAGCACTTGCTATTAAGAACAAAAATCAAGGTAATAAACTGGATTTGCAAGTATAATCTTTATAAAATGTGACAAATTACTATATCCGGAGGATATCTAAAATCAAGGTTTTAGATATCATAAAAGTATGGATATTTATGAGCAAAACGAAGAAGATCTACAATTAAAAGCGGTAGGGTTAGAACTGATGTTCTTAACACCGGAAAAATGCTCATCAAATGATGGCATTACCGCTGTAGAACTGGCAAAACTTGTCAATATCCCAGCCGAAATCGTAAAAAAGAAACTCAACATTTTAAAAAGCAAAGATATTGTTACCGTCAAAGGCATAAATCCTAAATATTGGAAATTCAATGAATACAATTTTCAACGAATGGATGAAAATGACGATATTTTTAGACTTTTATGCAGTTTTGACGACGTAGATTTTGATAAATATTTTTCATACTAAATACAAAAAACAATGTATATAAAAATCGAACTAATTATGCTATGATGGATATAGTTAGCGAAAGAGAAGGAACAAAATGCAAATTAGCACAAATCAATCACTAAAACCTTTAACAACTCAAATTAACGAAAATGGGAATTTAAGCATAGGCGGATGTGATTTAGTTGAGCTCGCTGACAAATACGGAACCCCTCTTTATGTAATTGATGAAAAAACATTACGTTCAATTTGCTCTGATTACAAAAAAGCTTTTGAAAAATATCCAAAAACAAAAATGATGTATGCATCAAAAGCCCTCTGTACAAGTGCAATTGCCTCAATACTAGCTGAAGAGGATTTTGGATTTGATACCGTTTCAGGCGGTGAAATATACACCGTATACAAAGCCGGTATTGATATGGAGAAAGTTTTGTTTAATGGAAATAACAAATCTTATGATGAATTAAATTTAGCATTAGAAGTCGGCGTTGGTAGGATATCCGTAGATAATTTCTTTGAATTAGCATTACTAAATGAAATAGCACAATCAAAAAACAAAACAGCAGAAATTTTACTAAGAATTACACCAGGTATTGAATGTCATACTCACGAATACATACAAACAGGACATTTGGATTCTAAGTTCGGATTTGACTTAACTCAAATTGATAATGCGATTGACTTAATTATAAATGAATACAAAAACCTTAATTTAAAAGGTTTACATGCTCATATAGGTTCGCAGATTTTTGAAACAAGCATATTCCCTGATGAAATAGAAATTATGGCAAAAGAAATTGCCAGAATTGAAGAAAAATTCGGGCTTCATTTAACTGAAATGAATATAGGTGGTGGCTTAGGGGTAAAATATACAAATTTAGATAATCCTCCATCAACATATCAAATTGGAGAATTGGTAATCAACAAACTAAATGAAGTTGTTGAAAAATATAATATTGAACCACCAACAATATTCTTAGAACCGGGTAGAAGTATAATCTCTACATCAGGAATCACATTATACACTGTAGGTAGCACAAAACAAGTTCCTCAAGGAACAAAATATATAGCAATAGACGGTGGAATGGCAGATAATCCAAGACCTTCAATGTATCAAGCTAAATATATCGCCGAAGTTGCTAACAACAAAGAAAATACTCCTAAAGAAAAAATCACTTTAGCAGGTAGATTTTGTGAATCCGGAGATATTTTGATAAAAGATATTGAATTACCACAATTAGAACAAGGCGATATAATTTGTGTTTATAATACAGGAGCTTACAATTATTCAATGGCATCAAACTATAATAGAGTACAAAAACCGGCAATGGTCCTTGTAAATGATGCTAATTCAGAAATAATAATAAATAGAGAAACTTTAGATGATTTAATTGCGCACGACATAATTCCTGATAGGTTGAAAAAATGATAGACAAAATTTTTAATTTATTTCAAAATTTAATGAGTAATTGGCACATATATGTGCAAGATGTTTTCGGTTGGAAAAACATCTTTGAAATTTTAATTATTGCAGCTATTGTAATAATTTTCTATAAAAAATTTATCAAAAATTCTCATTCGGAAAAATTTGTCAATGGTGCAATTGTACTTGTATTTTTATGGATTATGAGCGAATTACTTATCGCAATTGATTTAAACATCCTAGGCGTATTTTTGCGTTCAATAGTAAGCTTGATTGCACTAAGTTTAATCGTAATTTTCCAACCTGAATTAAGAAGATTTTTAGGATATTTAGGTCAAATTGACTTTTTCAAACGATTATTCGAAAACGATAAGAAAAAAGAAACAAGCAAATCGATTGATGTCATAAAAGAAATCATCGAAGCTGTTAAATATTTGTCAAAATCACACACCGGAGCATTAATTGTTTTCCAAAAAGATTTGAGCAACACATATCACGATGTGGGCACAATATTAAACGCAGATGTTTCAACAGAATTAATATTAACTATCTTTCACACAAACACACCTCTTCACGATGGTGCGATTGTAATCAACGATACTAAAATAATTTCAGCAGGGGTCTTATTACCATTAACAGATGACCCAAAACTTAGTTGGAAATATGGAACTCGTCATAGAGCGGCAATTGGTATGACAGAAACCAGTAATGCAGCCTGCCTTGTTGTTTCAGAAGAAACCGGAGATGTTTCAATTACATTAGACGGGACATTAAAAAAATATGATGATATACCTTCATTAAAAACTGATTTAGAAAATATTTTAGGTTATAAAAAAATTGAAGAAGTTGAAAAGAAATCAATTTTTAATATCGAAAATTTTATTACAATCAAAAAAGATAGGAAATAATTATGTCACCTGCTCAAGCTAAAAAAATTTCACGAAGAATTTTTGTAAAAAAATTAATCCGACATTTATTTTTTATAACCATTGGTGCAATAATTGCAGCTTTCGCACTGGAAGCTTTTTTAGTACCTAACGACATTATTGACGGCGGAATTATTGGTATATCAATGATTATAAGCCATTTGACAAAATGGAATTTAGGTCTATTGGTAATAATTTTAAACATTCCGTTTATTTTGATGGCATTATCAAAAATGGGGAAAATGTTTATCGCACAAACTGCTTACGCAAGTATCATTTTAGCCGTGGCATTAAATTTTTTCTATGGATACAAAGTAACCGGTGACGTAACATTAGCTACAGTTTTTGGTGGGATTATATTAGGTGTTGGAGTTGGATTAATCCTGAAAAACGAAGGGTCTCTTGACGGAACAGAAATTTTATCTTTAATGGTGTCAAAAAAATTCGGGTTTTCTGTCGGCGAATTTATTATGGGATTAAACATATTTATATATCTTGCAGCCGGAAAAGTTTTTAGCTGGGAAAGCGCAATGTACTCCATCCTAACATACTTTGTCGCATCAAAAGTTATTGATGTTGTTATGGAAGGTTTAAACAGCTCAAAATCCGTGCGAATTATTAGTGACGATGCAGGAATTATAGGTGAAGCACTAATTGAAAGACTTGATATCAGTGTCACTTATTTAAAAGGCATAGGCGGATATTCAGGTCAAGATAAAGATATAATTTATTGCGTAATCTCAAGATTAGAATTGCCTAAAATGATTGAAATCATAAAAGAAATTGATCCAAGAGCATTTGTGTCTGTGGTTGATGTCCACGAAACATACGGTGGTCGAGGAAGAAAAAGAATTGATAAAATTTAATATATAGACAATTTTCAGAAAATATAATATACTGAAATATAAGATAAGAGAGAAAAAAAAGAAAGAGTAATAGAATGGCAAAACACAGTGATACAGTACCTATAGAGGTAACTATTTTAACAGCAGATCACGATATAAAAGGGGTTGTTCACGTTTCTAAATACACAAACACCAACCGCGAACTTACTGATTTGTTAAACGATAGAGAAAGAAGATTTCTAGCAGTAACTAACGCTGAAATATATCCTCGTGTTGGGAACCAATCACCAAGAAGATATAATTTCTTAGAAATCCACATGGATTATGTTTTAATGGTACACCCAACATCTCAAGCAGTATTTAAAGATTCGGGTAAAGCGCAAGAAGATATTGCAAGATTTAGGGATTTAAGATTAAAACTTAATCAAACAAAACCATTTTAATAATAAAAAACCCTCAATCAAAGAGGGTTTTTTATTATTTGTAAACTTTTAAATCTTCTAACACATCAGAACTTCTTGTATACGAAATCCCAATAGCAATAGAATCAACCGTATCATCCAGTTTAGGTAAACTATCAACGCCCAAACTAAGTTTAACCATTTGTTCGACTTCTTTTTTGTCAGCACGCCCATAACCGGTTAAAATTTGTTTGACTTCCATCGGAGTATATTCATAGATCGGGATTTTATGTTGTTCCAATACCGTCAAAATCACACCTCTGGCGTGTGCAACAGGCATTACAGTAGTATGGTTTCTAAAAAAGAACAGCTTTTCTATAGCGCAAACATCCGGTTTATATTTATCCACAATACATGTAATATCGTTATATATTTCAAGCAATCTTGCTGATTCTCTCTGCCCTTTTTCAGTTCTAATGGAACCGGAATTTAATAGAGATAGATTTTTGCCATCAAAATCTAAAATACTGTAACCTACTATTGCCATTCCGGGATCTATACCTAAAATCTTCATAAGTCTATTTTATCAATAATTTCAAAAGATGTCTATAAAATTTGAGTTTTTTACATATAAATGATAAAATAAATTTATGGTTAAACTAGATAAAACATTAATTTTTAATCTAATTATTATAAGTTTAATATTAGGGGCAATACTAGGTTTACTAGCACCGATTCCATACGTTGGAACCATAATGTTATCACTGGTTTTAGTGATGTCTGCACCTCTTGTTATGATATATCTTATTATGGACGGGAAAATGGATTTATCGACAACAACAGACAGTATTATCCACGGTGCAATAATCGGGTTTTGTTCAAATATAACTTTTTCGATTGTATATGCAATTATAATAGTTATATTATCAAAAATTTTTCACTACTCCTCAAATTTATTTCTAACCGCAATGATATCCGACTCACCAATTTGGTTATTGGCAACATTTATTATTTTTATCGGTGTTTTATGCGCAACAACCAATGCTTTTACCGGTTTTGCAACATTTTACATTATTAATTTTATAAGAGATATGTACGAGAAAAATCATCTACAAAATACAACAAAAAACAATGATTTTAACAAACTATAAAAAGAAAAGGAAATATAATGGCAGAATTTCAATCAAAAATTAAAACAATCGAATGGATAGACACATACTCAAGAATGGTAGACCAGACCAAATTTCCATACGCATTTGAATACGTCGAAATTACAAATGGTCAAGACATGTTTAATGCAATCAAAACAATGATAGTAAGAGGAGCACCGGCGATTGGTATTGCTGGTGCGCACGGTGTTGTTTTATATGCTCAGGAAGGAGCAAAAACTATCTCTGACAAAGCAGAATTTATATCCTGGCTATTAAAAAAAGCTGATTATATGGCAAGTGCAAGACCAACAGCTGTGAATTTGATGTGGGCTGTTGAAAAACAAAAAGAAATTATAAAAAATTCAACATCTGATATTGTTGGAATAATCGAAGAATTAAAAATAAATGGTAAAAAATTAGAATTAGAAGATATAGAAATTAATAAAAAAATCGGTGATTACGGTGCCGAAGTTGTGCCAAAAGGTGCTACGATTTTGACACACTGTAATGCAGGAGCATTAGCAACAGTTGGTTATGGAACTGCATTAGGTGTTGTTCGTTCAGCGTTTGCGAATGATCCTACGGTACAAGTTTTTGCAGATGAAACAAGACCACGTCAACAAGGAGCAAGAATTACAACCCTAGAACTTACGATGGATGGAATTCCAGTTACGTTGATTACTGACGGTATGTGTTCGTATTTTATGAAAAAAGGTATGATTGATATGGTTTGTGTCGGAGCTGATAGAATTGCGGCAAATGGTGATGCTGCAAATAAAATCGGTACATATACGGTTGCAATTGCTGCAAAATATCATAATATTCCGTTTTATGTGGCAGCGCCTTTGTCAACAATCGATACAAGTATCAAATCAGGGGATGAAATCGTTATTGAAGAACGTTCGCATGATGAAGTTACACATATTAATGGAAAATCTATTTGTGCGGATGGAGTAAAAGTTATTAATCCAGGTTTTGATGTAACTCCACATGAATTAATCGCCGGTATCATCACAGAAAAAGGTATTTTAAGACCTGATTATACAAAATCTATAGCAGAAGCATTCAAAATGTAATGATGTTTAAGAATTAAGGAGGTAAGTATGAAAAAATTATTATCAACAGTTATGGTGGTTGCAATGTTAGCGGCAGGTATACCAGCGTTTGCAGGTACTCATGGTACTGATGGCGAAATTACCGGCAAATCAGTTGGTGCAGCTGCGTTATCTTTGTTAATTTGGCCTGGTATAGGACAAGCAGTTAATAAGAATCACAAAGAAAAAAATATAACTCACGCTGTTCTTGGTTTGACAGGTATTTTTAGAATTTGGTCATGCTATGATGCTTTGATGGATAGAAAAGGTGGGGTTTGGGAAAACCGCATATAATTTAAAATAATTTGTAATGGTCGAGCGATACGCTCGACCTTTTTTAATATTAGACTTTACATTTCATCTTAAAGGTTTATGATAATAAAAGGAGAGGGGAAATTATGTACAATCCTAAATCAACAAAAGCCGAAGAATTTATATCACATAGTGAAGTTTTAGCATCTTTAGAATACGCTCAAGCTAATAAAAATAATATTGAATTAATAGATGAAATTTTAAAAAAAGCACGACTTGGTAAAGGTTTAGACCATAGAGAAGCTGCGGTTTTACTAGATTGTGAAATTCCCGAAAAAAATCAAGAGATTTTTGAATTAGCTCAAAAAATTAAAGAAGATTATTATGGTAATAGAATTGTACTTTTTGCGCCATTATACTTATCTAATTATTGTGTAAACGGTTGTGTTTATTGTCCTTATCACGCACAAAACAAAACTATCCCTCGCAAAAAAATGACACAGGAAGAAATAAAACAAGAAGTTATTGCGCTTCAGGATATGGGACATAAGAGACTAGCAATAGAAACTGGCGAAGATCCTGTTAATAACCCGATTGAATATGTTTTAGAATCACTAAAAACAATATATTCAATACATCATAAAAATGGAGCAATACGTCGGGCAAATGTTAATATTGCGGCAACAACCGTAGAAAATTATCGCAAATTGAAAGAAGCAGGAATTGGTACATATATACTGTTCCAAGAAACTTACAACAAAGAAACATACGAAAAATTACACCCAACAGGTCCAAAACATAACTATAATTACCATACAGAAGCTATGGACAGGGCTATGCAAGGCGGAATAGATGATGTTGGCTTAGGTGTATTGTTTGGCTTAGAATTATATAGATATGAATTTTCAGCACTTTTAATGCACGCAGAACATTTGGAAGCTGTATATGGGGTTGGTCCGCACACAATTTCTGTACCTCGTATCCGTCGTGCAGATGATATTGACCCAAATCAATTTGATAACGGCATTGATGATGATACTTTTGCCAAAATTGTTGCCTGTATCAGAATCGCTGTACCATACACAGGAATGATTGTTTCTACAAGAGAATCAAAAAAATGCCGTGAAAGAGTTTTGAAATTAGGTGTTTCACAAATCAGCGGAGGTTCAAAAACCTCTGTTGGCGGTTACGCACACCCCGAAGATGAAAACGAAGAAGATACTGCACAATTTGATGTGTCAGATAGAAGAACTTTAGATGAAATTGTAAAATGGCTTATGGAACTTGGTTATATGCCAAGCTTTTGTACCGCGTGTTATCGAGAAGGGCGTGTTGGGGATAGATTTATGGAACTATGTAAGGAACAACAAATCCATAATTTCTGCCACCCAAATGCTATTATGACACTTAAGGAATACTTAGAAGATTATGCAACTGACGAAACTAAAAAAGTAGGGGAACAGGTTATAGCAAGCGAATTAAAAACTTTAAATAATCCAAAAATTGAAAATATTGTTGAACAAAATTTAGAGAAAATTTCACGAGGCGAAAGAGATTTTAGATTTTAAATAAATTTGCAAAATAAAAACCTCCACTGAAACAAACAGTAGAGGTTTTATTTTATTTTTAAATTTAATCTATGCAACTTTATCCATTGCAGCTTGTCTGTCAGCGTGTTTTTTAGCTGCACGGTTAGAACACCAGTCAAGAAACAAACCGTCTACAGCAGTAAGACCTGCCATTACGATCGGATATAATATAGCTGCTAGAGGTCTTACTGTTTTGGTCGCTAAGCCCAATATTGATACTAACGTTCCAACTGCTGCACCATATAATGTGTGTACATTTAAACCATTATTAGATTTGTAGTATGGATTTCCTGCATCTGTTAGTCTAATACGAGTATCTTTTTCCATAATTTCTTTTTTATTTTTTGTTTCTAGATCTTTAGCTAATTGTGCATGTTTTTTATTTGCACGGGTGTCAATATAATTGCCGATTGCCGGAACCAAAAGTATACTCACTACAGTAGTTGCAATGTTTAATTTAGGATACCTTTTCCACAAATTAAAAGTACCCATACGTTTCATTTCATTATTTGCACTAGCCATTAAATCCATATCAAATTTTGACATTAACTCATTAAAAATAATACAACCTGAACCCAACAAACCCAATTTCAAACCTGCGTGGGTTTTGAAAGGTGTTTTTTCAGCTTTTACTTCTGTTACCGGAGCTTTTTCAATTGTTTTTTCCTGCGTGTTTTCTTTAGCTTCATTTGCTTTAAAAGAAATTCTCTTTGGCACTAAACGATAATTTTGGACTGTTAACATAAATTTCCCCTTTTGTGTTTGTACTTTATCTTTAAACTCCTAAATATTTTATTTTGCTAATATATTAAATTTTTGTTGCAATTATTTTTGAATTTGTTTTTTCACCCAATTTTCTAAAACTTTTAACGGTGATCGCGTAACCGCAAGCGACCAAGCTTGAACATCTTTTGTAATAATTCCGCCAGCCCCAACATTTGCTCCCTGTTCAACAGTTACAGGCGCAACTAAAACCGAATTTGATCCTATTTTTGCATCATCTTCAATAATTGTTTTTGATTTAGTTTTTGTAAGTGGGTTGTAATTTGCAGTAATTGTACCAGCACCAATATTTACATTTTCTCCTAATTGCGCATCACCAATATATGACAAATGTCCGACATTGGTATTTGAACAAATTTTAGCTTTTTTAACTTCAACAAAATTACCAATTTTTACATTATTACAGACTTCAACATCACCACGCAAATGTGCACAAGGCCCTATTTTACAATTTTTGCCAATAATATTTTTACCTTCGATATATGTTGAAGGATAAACAATCGTATCTTGACCAATTATGGTATCTTCACTTATCCATGTAGAATCAGGATCAACGATTGTAACACCATTTTCCATATATTTTTCAAGGTTACGACGATTCATCATTTTTGTGGCTTGTGCAAGATTTGCCCTTGAATTAATCCCATAAATTTCATCACTATTTTCTAAAATATAAGCATTTACACTCAAATTTTGTGCCTTACCCCAAGAAATTATATCAGTAAGGTAATATTCACCCTGAGCATTATTACTGGTTAATTGACCAAATGCATGTTTTATTTTAGCCCAATTCAAACAATAAATACCCGCATTAACTTCTTTTACAGCTTTTTGTTCTATTGTCGCATCTTTTTCTTCAACAATACATTTTAAAGAATTATCAGACTCTCTTATAATTCTACCGTAATTTGTAGGATCATCAAAAAGGGTACTCATAACAGTTAAATCGGATTTTTGCGACTTATGAAATTCAACAAAATCTTTTAATGTTTTTTCCTGAACTAACGGTGTATCACCGCAAAGAATGAGCACTAATCCATCATAATTTTCAAGAGAAGGACAAACCATAGAAACAGCATGCCCAGTGCCTAACTGTGGAGACTGTAAAACAGTTTTTGCATTATCATAATTTTTTTGCACGAAGGATTCTACATCTTGGGCATGATGACCGACTATAACAAATTCTTCTGATGAAAAGTTTTTCACATTATCAAGTACATACCCTAACAATGTTTTCCCCATAATTTCATGCAAAACTTTTGGAGTTGTTTCAGACTTCATCCTAGTACCTTTACCCGCCGCTAAAATTACTGCTTTAATATCCATTTTCTCTCCATCTAAATTTTATAAATAACTCCTAACACTAATAATATCTCAAAAATATAAAACTAATGCAAGGGAGCTTAACTCGATAATACTCCTATGTTTGTCGGGTTATTATATTCATTTGTCAAATCAATATCTTCTGAAGTAAGCACAACCTCTTTTAATTTTAAATCCGAAATCATAACATCATTACAAACACAAGTAATTGCATAATCATCATTTAAAAAGGCCGTTACACAAGATTTTGCAGGATTTCCAAGCTTTATTTGGGCTTCATGTTTAGTCCAAAATTTATAAAAATCCAGTTTTGTTTGACAGTCAATTCCCCGCCCATATCGACTTAAAACCCTGCCATAATCACGATCCTGCATATATTCAATATCTGCACCGATATCTGTTTTATTAAATGCAACTAAAACAAATTCATTAGAATGAGAAACACTAAAATATAATTTACGATTTTGAAAATAAGGCTTTTTATCAATCAATTCAATTTCGGTATCTTCTAATTTATAAATATTTTTAGCAAGAAATTTAACCAAAAACAAACCGCACAAATGTTCTAAAAATTTTTCTTCTGATTTGTAATTTCGATTATCAGAAAACTTCAATAAACTTTCTCTATTTACAGACTTTAAAAACGATATTTTGTTAAGATAAAAAACTTCCATATCCCAACCTATATACTTTAATTACCTAACCAAGTGATTATAAATAATTTTTGATGCTTCAACTATAAACTCTTTGCCGGCAAAAGAATTATACGGACGATTTGCCAGAATGACAGCAATATACTTTTTACCGTTAGGAGCAATAACAATACCGGCATCACCAAGCATTGTGCCAATATCACCTGTTTTATGTAAAAATACGGAACCTGCGCCTAAACCTGCCCCTATCAGCCTATTATTATGTACATGTCCCATATAATTCAACATTTTTGCTCTTGATTCCTCTGACAAAAACTTTTCGTTTTCATCAATATTGTAAATCATTTGAGCCATATCACGCGCAGTTGTATAATTTGTTCCGCTCAAATCCGGTAACCACGTATTAACTTTAGTATTTTTCAAGCCCCAATCTCTCATTGCGCGGTTAATATCTTCCATAGATCCGACTTTTGCCATCAACATATTTGTTGCAGAATTATCAGATTCTGTTATCATAATTTCTGCCAGCTTATCAATAGTATATTGCGAATTGTGTGCCTTAAACTGTAAACTGCCGGAGCCTTCTGTTCTATAATATTCAGTCAAAGGCATTGTATCATCAAGTGAAAAATGACCCGCTTCAATTGATTTAAAAACTTCTATCAATACCGGAATTTTTATAATACTTGCTGTTGCATAAATTTTTGAGGCATTAATATCGATATAATTTTGAGTATCATAATCCCACACATAAATTGCCGGTTTTACTGTTTGATACTGTTCCATCAAATTCATCAAACTTTGTTTGAGTGCCGGCATATTAACATTTTCCACCAAAGGCACCATCTGAGCGTGTTTTTCATCCGCTGAATAACTTATTATTCTATCACCCATAACCCAAGAATTTGATAAATATTTATTCAAAGGAAAGGCCAATTCATATAAATCTGTTTGAATATTTTTATACGGTGTTGGGGTAAAAATAGCTTTAGAAACCTTATCATACGAATAATTCATTGCAGGAAAAATCAAAGCACCTATAAGAGCAAACCAAATCAATGAACCTAACAAACTCTTTTTCTTAGCTTTTTTACGTTTCGGCCTAACAACAGTACCAAAAGGCTGAGGTCTTGTCTGAGGATTTGCAGGACGATAAGTGGATGTAATGCTTGAAGAATAATTATATGTACGATTAGACCAATATTCAGATGTATTACGGTATCCGTAATAATCTCGCTCGTACTGTCTTGCTAATTTCGGCATTATCTAAAAATCCCCTCCACCTTATAAAACAATTCTACATTATTTATACACAACAATCAAGTTTGTTACATAGTTTAAAGGCGGACGGGTGTTATACACCCGTCCGCCTTTATTATTTTTATAATATATATTTATTTATTATCTTCTTCTATAATTTCATCAATAATCTCATCAAGCGGATCTATAAATGAATCACGTAAAGAATGCATTTTTACACCCTTATATTTATCATCCTTTTCAACTGTATGCTCAATTTGTTTACCGGTTTTATCATACTTAAATAACCGTACCTCACCATCGGTTTTTTCATCTTTATCTAAATCAACATACTGAGCTACATGTACTCCATCAGCACCATAATCATAGAATGCAGCCGATATCATTTCTGAAGTATCAATCGTTCCATCATTGTTATAATCTTTATACATAAATTCGGCTACAAGCTTGCCTTCCTCATTAATTTGTTCTTTATAAACCGCACCTTTTTCAATGCCTTCTTTTACCACCGTCAATTCAACTTCTTCATCACCTTGTGGCGAAACAACAGGCTGAGGTGGCTCAGGCTGAGTTGGTTGTGAAGGTTTAATTTCCGGTTGAACAGGCTCCTGTGGTTTTTCCGGTTTTTTATGTTCTATAAAACCTTCCAATGGCATTTGTTCATATCCTTCATATTCATCCTCATTTGAACTTTGTAAATTGCCACACTTATCATATTTATAAGTCTTAAATTTTGCATCTGCCATACCGTCATTATTCCTATCATACAATTGATTTACGGTAGTTCCGTTTTCCTCATAAATATATTGTGCAACACCATAAAGTTCATCAGATGATATTTGTCCATCTTTGTTTCTATCCCAATAAGTAATCTCACGAACCAACTGTCCTTGATCATTTTTCATTTGTTCTTTAAAAATAGAACCCTTTTCAACATTATCTTTGATAATCCTCGGTTCTGTTGGTTTCTGACCATTTAACGGACTATTGCCGCCATCAACACCATTCACTGTCATAATCGAATCTCCTTATATATTAATATCCATAAGCACACTCATGCTTTATACTCATGTAAAGTATTTTCCCCATCAAAAATTGCTCTCCCTCCCTCTTTTATATATATAAAAAATATATAAAAGCCACATATAACAAACTTCTAGACCTAATGTAAACAAATGTAACAAAAAGCATCTTTTGTGAAATTGGCACTTATTTAAAAACTTTATATATACGAGAGAACTTTAAAAATAAATAAGGAGACGAGACTATGTCATTTTTAGCATTAGCAAGTCAAAAGAGTATACTTAACTTGCAAAAAAACTTTTTATTACTTCAATACACTTCCATCTCCAATCAAAGCCAAGCTGCACTAGCGCAAATGTCAGCTATTGAAAGACAGTATTCAGGCGATGATAGTAGAGATTACACCGAGGACCCTACATACATCTATTATGAAGAATTAAGTAATCAATTAGAAACAGAAAAAGATTCTATTGATTCACAATTAACAGTAATTGATAATGAAATTTCGAGTTTAAAAACACTTGTAAACAACTCAATCAAATCAAGCTGTCAATTAAATATTTCCGGTGGAAGCTAATAAATAGCTACACTTGGTGTTCAAAAAGTTCCACGGTGTTAAGCATCAATGAAGTTATAGTCATTGGGCCAACACCACCGGGTACAGGTGATATGTATGATGCGATTTGGAATGCACTTTCAAAGTCAACGTCTCCGCGGGTTTTCCCGTTCTCATCTTTGAAAATCCCTACATCTACTACCACACAACCAGTTTTTAACATTTTCCCTTCTATAATATTTTTCCCTACTGCAGAGACCAATATGTCTGCAGTTTTTGTTATTTGTTCAAGATTTTCAGTATAACTATGGCACACGGTAACTGTCGCATTTTTATTTAACATCATTTGCGACAAAGGTCTGCCTACAATATTTGAACGTCCTACAATTACAACATGTTTGCCTTTCAATTCAATATTATACTCATCAAGTAGTAATAAAATCCCTTTAGGCGTACAAGGATAAACAGTAGGTTCCTCACCTGAAAATAATTTGCCAAAATTATAAGGAGTAAACCCATCTACATCTTTTTGCGGTGCAATTGCATTCATTACATTTTCTTTGGAAATATGTTCAGGCAATGGCAATTGGACTAATATCGCAGTAACCGATGGGTCATTATTAAGTTCATTGATTTTGGTTAAAAGTTCTGCTTCTGTTATTTCAGACGGGTAATTTATTACTTGAGAATTGATTCCAAGTTGTTCTGCTGTTTTTTTCTTATTATTAACGTAAATTTTACTTGCAGGATTATCACCCACCAATATAACAACAAGCGTAGGTTTTACTTCAAAACAATCTACCTTTTGTTTCAACTCTTTTAAAATTTTTTCTTTTAAACTTTTACCGTCTAATATTTGTGCCATAATACCTCTACTGTTTAATTTGCGGCAAATTTAACCTAAAATAAAACTCTTTAATCGCATCACGTACAACCTGAGATTCTCGAGTAATTGAATTATTTTTTAATTCTTCATCATAAGGAATAACCCCAAGAACATCTAAATTATACTTTCTCAATAATTCATATACAGATGAAAGATTTTTATTATCAGCCTTATTTATCACAACCCCTAATTGATTACCTGCGGCATATTTTGCACTAAACTCCTCAATACGATTTGCCAAATGCGCAGATTCTTCAGTCGGATTTGCCACAATAATTGTTGAATCAATCTCAGTATCAACAAGTTGATTCAAATATTTCAAATCGAATTCACAATCAAAAATAACTATATCATAGCGATTAATCAATTTGTTAACAGCATCATCAATCAACTTTGTAATCGGACATCTGCAATCTTTTGAACCAACAAACCAAGAAACAACAATATCAACATTATCATCAAGTGACACTACAATGTCTTCCATAGCCCACTCAATAAATTCTTGTTTTGTCATATCATCGGGAATCCCGGTTTTATATTCGTGTTTCCCGCTTCTGATACCATAAATTGTATTTCTAATATCATAACCAAAAGTATGCCCTAATTCACTTGATAAATCATTATCAAACAACAAAATAGATTTTTCGGGGAACATTTCTTTAAAAATCTGCATAAAAGCTTTTACTATTGTTGTTTTTCCGCTACCGCCCTTACCTGTAATTGCCAGTTTTACCGTCAAAATTAAAACCTCTTTCTCAATCTCTGTGACAATTCATTTACTAAATCCATTGCGCGTTCAGCCAACTCAATAGTCAATGAACCAGCTCCACAAGATGATGTTACTAATGAATTTTCTATAATTAGTTTCTCATCAATCCCTCTTTTAGTCAAATTCTTTACGCAATTATCAAATCTTATTAACAATTCATCTATAGTAATTGAATTTAACGCATCACTGTCTAATGTCGGCACAAGCCCCCAAGCAATTTTACCACCTTTTTGTAAAAAATTTTTATCTATTATTGAGTTAAACAATGCAAAATGTTCAGAATACGCATACGCATCAAAATTTATAATATTTACCTCCGCCGCAATCGGCACAACCCAATCACACTTGCCACAACAATGAATAGCACTCACCCCGCCATTGTCTTTAATAAAATCGCTGACTTCTCTTATCATACTACTAACATCATACTCGTTAATTGTTAAATAAGCCGATGTGCCAAGTTGTGAAATTGAAGGTTCATCCATAAAAATTATAGGTACAGTATCAGAATTTGCACCCTTTATACGATTAATTTGCCACAATGCCTTTAGACATAACAATTTAACAATAATATCACGCAAAGTCTCATCATAAACAACTGCTTTACCATTGTTATCGGTCAATGTTGTAGCTAATGTAAAAGGTCCTACAATCTGTCCTTTTGCATAGATTGGTTTTGTATCGCTTATAATCTTCTCAAAAACAGGAAACGATGATGAAAAATCTTTACTAAATCCATATTTTTCAAGCTTTTCAACATTTTCACCTGATACAATTTCCTCATAATCAGTAAAAAATTCCTCCAAGCCTTCCATAAAAATTTCTGACTCAACATCAAGAACAAAATTTTCAGGATTATAAGGCAAAAACGAAGGCAATCCCTCCAAAACTTGGATAATCATGTCTTCGTTTTTGTTAATATTTGCCAGTTGTGGGAAAAAAGGTATCTCTGAAAAATCCTTTTTCACCAAACTCATCGCATCATCAAGATTGTTATGTGGTAATGAACCAATAGCTAACGCTTTTAATTTCAAATCCGCAAGCTGATTCATTCACACCCCCTTTGCTAATACGAACTATTCAGCAACTTCTTCAGTTTCTTCGATAGATTCTTTAACCACTTCTGATGCTGATACAGAAATAGCTAATTCACATTTAACTTTAGAAGTTAATTTGATTAACATTTTGTATTCGCCAACTTTGTTGATTGGAGCATTCAAAGAAACAGTTTTTCTGTCAACTTCGATACCTGCTTGAGCAACTAATTCTTCCGCTAATTTTTTAGTTGTAATTGTACCGAACAATTTGCCAGATTCACCAGCTTTAGCTGATAATTCTAATTTACCGAATTTTTCAATTGCTTCAGCTTTTGCTAAAGCTTCTTGATGTAATTTTTCTTGTTTAGCTTTAATTCTAGCGATATTTTTTTCTCTGTTTTCTAAAGCGCCAGCAGTAGCAACTTCTGCTACACCTTGAGGTAATAAGAAGTTTCTTGCATAACCGTCTTTAACGTTTACGATATCGCCAACTTCACCTAAATTTTGTACTTCTTTTTTCAATATAACTTGCATTTTACAATTCTCCTTTGTATTTATATTTCTGCATGTAGCCCTAATGTACAACAAAAATAATATTTTGCCAATAGTTTTTATAATTTTGTTAAGAACATCCAAGGATGGTAATATTGGTATTACAAACTAACCCTCAGTTGGTAGCAACATTTACCCCCACTAATAAGTACTACCCTTTAGATTTACGTAACTCTTGATTTTTTAAACGCAACTGAGCGATTTCCTCACGGATTTCATTTGAACGTTGAGACAATCTATTATATACCTGCGAATTTATTTCTCCACCTATCAAAAGTAAAATTGAAGTATAATACAGCCAAACCATCAAAATAAAAAACGCACCGATTGTGCCATATACCATATTATAAGTACTCAAATTATTAACATACACAGAAAAACCCCAAGAACCGACTAACCAAAATGTTGTAAAAAATATTGTACCCGGAAGCGCACTTCTTCTTTTAAACGCATCGTTACCACGTAAATCCGGCAAAATATAATAACTTAAAAACGCCATTAAATACAATGCCAAAAACGACACCGGCCAACGAAGTGTCAAAATAGTTATCGCAACAGCTTTTGATAATCCAAAGTTTTCAACACAAAACATTATGATAACTTTACCAAAAATAATAACGTTTATTGTTAAAAATAACACCAATACATTTACAAAAACCATCAAGAAAGATAATATTCTTGTATAAATAAAACTTCTGGTTTCTTCGACTTTATATGCTCGATTTAACCCTTTTAAAACAACGGCCACACCATTAGTAGAAAGGACTATTGTCATAATAATACCTAAAACCGCAAGTAATGTACCGTGGTTAAAAATCATCGTTTCTTCAAGAACAGATTTTAACAAGGCCATAGCCTGTTTAGGCATAATATTTGACAACGCAACCAAAATCGGCCCCATATAAGCCTTATTACCCATCCAACCAAATAAGGCCATCAAAAACAACATAAACGGGAAAATCCCGACTACTAACATAAAGCCCATTTCTGCCGCCATTCCGTAAAAATCATTTTTAATAATAGATTTCACAAGACGAACTAGTCCCCGTATATATTTATTTCTGAGTAATTTCTTTAACATAAACCTTTTTTCTTAATTTCTTCTAAAATCAACTTTACGGCTTTTTCTGGAGTTGCCTTTATTACAGCACCGGCAGCTAGTTTGTGTCCGCCACCACCAAAAGCTGAACAAACTTGAGCAATATCTTTCTGCTTACTACGCATAGAAACTTTTGATGTTGTTGCATTTAATTCTTTTACAACAAATGCAATTTCCGTTGTCAAAATAGCTCTAAGCTTTTCAGTTAAACCTTCTGTAAAATCTTCGCCATTATTATTGAAATTTTCTAAATCCTTTTTATAAACAATAGTGTATGCAATTTTATCATTATTTACAAACTGTGATTTATTAACACAATAGCTTTGGAACATTACCATATCTTTTGAATTGGATTCATAACATTTTTGATAAATTTCTGCAGGATTAATACCGCAACCAAGCATTTTTGACGCTGCAATTAATGTTTTTGGCGTTGTATTAGAAAACTTAAAACTGCCTGTATCTGTAAGAATTCCGACATATAAATTTATAGCGGTTTCTAAAGAAATTTTCCATCCACTGCTTTCAGCCAAATCAACGATCAATTCCGAAACTGCAGAAGCTTCAGAATCAATAATATTTATCTTGGCATACCCTATATTTGTTTCATGATGATCAATATTTATTGTATTTTTTGCTTTATCAAAAAGAATTTTCGCATTGCAACACCTATCAATAGCAGCAACATCAAGGGTTATAACCAAATCGTATTCTCTGGACAAATCAACTTCATCAATGTGTTTAACTTCCTCAATATATGGTAAAAATTTATACATTATAGGAATAGGCGAAACCGCAACCATATCACATTTTTTCTTATAATTATCCTTAATTAAAGAATACATCCCACACATCGAACCCAAAGTATCGCCATCAGGATTAATATGCGAAACCAATAATATATTTTTTGAATTCTTTATGCTACTATCTAATTGACCAACTACCATTCCTCAATTTTAACACAAAAAATAATCGTTTCAAAATATGAAAAAAATTCTATACACAAAATTTCAAAATATCGAAGATATAATTGCAGACCTAATGAAAAATGCTGCAATTAGAAAAGCAATTACTCGTGCCAATTTGTGTAAATTTTGGAAAAAAGTTGCAGGCGAAAAATTCGCACAAAACTCAAAACCTTATTCAATGATGAAAGGTTCAATAATGGTCATAGCCTGCAAAACACCAACTGTAGCACAAGAATTAATGCTAAGAAAAACTCAACTTTTAGTAAAATTTAAACCCTATGTCGAATCTCTTGATATGAAATTAACAGACCTAAAATTCGACGCAAAAAAATGGGTTGAAGAAGAATCGGAAGAAAATAATTAAATATATAGGCGGGCATTTTATAAAAATGCCCGCCTTCTTAATTAATTATTTCAAAAAATATTAACCGTCTATCAACATACTTGCGCCGATTACGCCTGCCGAATTACCAAGTTGCGCCGGTACAATCTCTACAGAGCTTCCGGCAACAGTCATTGCCCTATCTTTTATTGTTCTTCTGATTGGGTCAAATAATAAATCACCGGCTTCAGCAACGCCACCACCTATAATAACTTTTTCAGGATTCAAAAGATTGATGACACTGGTTAAACCAATACCAATATATTCGCCCACAATTTCAAAAATCCTTTTTGCAACAGGATCTCCTTCTTCGGCAGCTTTTGCGACAATATATGGTGTAATCTCACCATCAGCACCTGCCATTTCTCTAAATTTTGTAGCTTTTCCACCTTTGATATATTCATAAGCCATAGCAACAATTGATGGACCAGACGCAAACGCTTCCAAGCAACCGGTATCACCACAACCACAAATCGGACCGTCTTTCATCTGTAATTTGATATGACCAAGTTCACCTGCAGCGTTTGCTGCACCTCGAACTAATTGACCATTCACAACAAGCCCTGACCCAATACCTGTACCTACAGTAATACAAACAAAATTCTGACAACCTCTACCGGCACCAAATTTCATTTCACCTAAAGCTGCGCATCGCACATCATTATCTATACGAGTAGGAATATGAAATTCATCTTCAATCATTTGTGCAATCGGCACATTTACCCAACCCGGAATATTCGGAGCTAATTTTACAACACCTGTTTTGTAATCAACTTGACCCGGAAAATCAAACCCGATCGCATCAATCATTGTTGAATCTGTTTCAGTTTCTTTCATCAAATCTCTAATCGCTTGTTTTATATTATTTACAGTATATTCATAACCCATTTTGGCATAAGTTGGAACACTATTTGAATAAATAATTTTACCATTTTCATCTACCAACGCTATTTTCACATTAGTACCACCTACATCAATACCGATTCTTTTTTTCATATTCGCTCTCCTTTAAAAATCTCTCCCTCCTACATTATAATACAAAAGATTTTATAAACAGCAAAAAAATAGGACCCATTATCTGGATCCTACTTTAGTTAATAAATTATTTTTGTTACACCATAGCCAATTCCTGATTGAAAGAACCGGTGGAACACACCTGTTTATCACCTAAGATTTCTGCTTTGATCACAGATAGATCATGTTGCATCAATCTTCTTGGTGACCCTTCTTCCATTGAATGATTTCTCAACAAATATGACGGATGGAATATTGCCATAGCTTTATATTCTTTACCGTTTACATTTACACTAAACCAATTTCCGCGAACTTTAGAAATTTGGACTTTTTTATCACCCCAGAAAGATTTTAATGATGTTGCACCACAGAAAATAATAGCTTTCGGATTCATAATATCAATTTGAGCAGTCATATATCTTTCACACAATGCTTTTTCAACATCAGTCGGAACTCTGTTTTCAGGAGGTCTGCATTTTACAGTGTTAATAATATACAAATCTTCTTGTCTTGAAATCCCGGCTTCTTCTAAAAATTGGTTTAATAATTTACCGGCACGACCAACAAACGGTTTACCTGTTTCATCTTCTGTTTCACCAGGGGCTTCGCCGATTAAAACAATTCTTGCAGTTTCAGGATTACCATCAGAAAAAACAACATTATTACGGGTTTTTCCTAAAACACAATCTTGACAACTTTCACATTTTGATTGAACGATGTCTAAACATTCTTTTTTAATCATATATCTTCTCCTCTTACTATTGTTCGTTTTTGAAAAATCCAATATTATATTTTTTACAATATCTTTTTAATTCCTTCATTATTATATCAGATAATAAAAATACTGCAATCAAATTTGGAACAGCTAGAAACAAAGTAAATGCATCTGATAAATTTACAACACTTTTAAGATTCATCGCTGAGCCAATTATTATGAACAGACAATATAATATTTGAAAACTTCTTGTGGTTAATTTTGATTCCCCAAATAAAAAAGTCCAACTTTTAGTACCATAATATGATCCGCACAACATTGTAGATAAAACAAAACAACTTGCCATAAATGTCAATAATATAGGGAAAAACGGACAAACTGTTTCAAACGCTTTAGATGTTAATTCAATCCCGACAATTCCATTTGTATCAAGATATGCCCCTGTAACAACAATAATAAATGCCGTTGCAGCACCTACAATTACTGTATCCACAAACGGTTGTAACATAGCTATAAAGGCCTGCGCAACAGGTTTACTTGTTTTTACGGCAGAAAAGGCAATCGGTGCAGTACCAAGACCCGCTTCATTTGCAAACATAGCACGTCTAAATCCCCATAACATACATGCAAAAACGCCACCTCCAACCGCTGTCGGCTTGAATGCCTCTTTTATTATTAAGCAAATAGTTTCAGGAACATGATGAATATTCAACAAACAAATAACAAACGCTGAAAAAACATACAATGTACACATTACAGGCGTTACTTTTGAAGTAAATTTACCAATAGATTTAATACCACCGATTACTGTAACATAAGTTATAATAGCAACTATTAACCCAAATACCCAACGACAATTTGTAAACAAACCTGTCACATTAGAAATCTGTGTTGTTATAGCATTGATTTGAAATAAATTCCACCCACCAATCATTGCAAAAACACAACAAACCGCATAAATTTTTGCTAAATACGGAGTGTACGGTTTTATCCAAGATGCGCGCAAACCATTGATTATATAATACATCGGACCACCTGATGAAGAACCGTCTTTATTAATTTGTCTGAATTTGATACCCAATAAAACTTCAGCAAATTTTAATGCCATAGAAAAAATTCCGGCAATAATCATCCAAAAAATTACCCCCGGCCCGCCAACAGAAACAGCTAAAGCGGAACCCACAACATTTCCCATCCCCGCAGATGCCGAAATTGTAGCTGTTAAAGCTTGGAAAGAAGATACTTCTCCTTGCTTTTTTTTAACGATAGTATCTTCATGCTTATACTTTTTTGTTATTAAATTTATTGCATGTTTAAATCCCCACAAACCAATAAATCTTGTCCTGAAGGTAAAATACAACGCAGCCACCATCAACAGAACAATCAAGAATTCAACACGCACACCACTAATCGTAACGTGAGAAAAAATCAGCCCCGAAATTTTATTCGCAACGGGTGATAAAAAACTGTCAATCCGGCTATCAAAATTCATAAAACAATTTTACAATAAAAAGAATTATTTTGCACATTTATAAATTAATAACAAAAATCCGACAGTAGCCGGACTTTTTGTGTATCGTATGTGTATGTGTTTTATTTAAATTCTGCAAGTGTTTGCTGATTGAAATTTGCTAATTTCTTTCAAATATTGTGAAAGCGCAATATGCCCTGTATAAATTTCATTAGAAACAGAAACATAACGGCTGGCTTCCAAAAATTTCAATTCTTTCACTCTGATAAGCAAAATATTATCAGAAAGATTTTTCATTTCTTTATCGTCAGAACAAGCCCATTTTTGTAATGTCGACAATTCTTCATACATTTGTTTCATTGTCGTAAATTCTAATGTGTTAAAATCATATCTTTCCAACAATGCTTTTTCAACATTAGAAATTCTGCTTAAACATGCCTGAAATTTAAAAACTTTATTAACAATCAAATAATTATCCGCGATGCTTTTATGTGAAATCGGAACATTATTTTTTGCCAATAACGCAGAAAAAGAGCGTGATGTGAAAGTATCATTATCACTGGAAAAAGCACTCTTTGAAGTAAGATCAAATTTCGATTTATTTTTAATCATTGGTTCTAACATTTGGCCTCCAAAACATATAAAAAATAATAAAATAATATAAATCTTTTGTCATGATTTCAGGTCAAATTTTTTACATTTGTTAAAATTAATAATCAAACTTTTGCACAATCAGAAGCTCTTTTTTTAGAAGATTTTAAATCTTTTAACAACAATTTAATCTCATAAGCGATTTTTGGAATAATATCTTTTCCAAGCATTAATCTTCGTTGAGGTTTTTCTTTTTCTACTTCATCAATAATAAATTTTACAGCTTTTATAATATTATTATTAGGATTGTTTTTAATATCTATCGCTAACCAAGGAATTCCACGATACTCTTTAAATTGGCTTCCGCCCTTCTTTTCACCAACACCAAGTGCTGTTCCCGGGAAATGACTCAATTCTACGGTCAAAACTCTACAAAATCTTTTTGTTTCTAACCATAATGTAGAAGACAAGCCTTCTAAAGCGTGCTTTGAAGAACAATATGCAGCCCCAAATGAACGAGAAATTAATCCGCATTCTGATGACATATTCACGATAGTGCCGTTGTGGTTCCCTCTAAAATGAGGCAATAATTCATAAATTGTATTATATGAACCCCAAAAATTGGTTTCCATAACTTGACGCATTTTTTCCGGAGATTCTTCTTCTGTAGTTTTATAAGATGATAAACCGGCATTATTTGACAGAACATCAATTTTACCAAATTTAGAAATACCTTGTTCTATAACACTTTTCACACTTTCTAAATCAGTTACATCACATGATAAACATAATGCATTTTCATGCTCAATCTCAGGCACCCGTCTTGACAGAGCGACTACATTATACCCTCTATCAAGAAGTTGTTTGCATAATTCATAACCAATACCGCTTGATGCACCTGTTACCAACCAAGTTTTTATTTTTTCTCTATCTATTTTTTTATTTTGCCACATACCAATTTCCCCAACTTACTTATCAACTTTACTTTTTGTTTTTTTGCAGGAAGTACCAGTTTACCGGCTTTTAAAGCACTCAATGCCATTTTTTCATTCAAATCTGATGTATACACTTCTAATATAATAGGTTTATTTGATTTTGTTATACAAAAATCTTTTATGCGTTTTTCAAAACTCCTCTTTGAATTAGCCTTCATATATTTAAAATCACAAGATTGTGCCCAACCTTTAACACCATTTTTAAAATGACCTGCAGCAGCAATTAGAACATCATTTTTCTCACCCAATGGTTTTTCTAATGCAGGATTTAACCTAAATTCCTCACCTCTGCTATTATTAACAAGAATAATACGTAAATTATTTGAAACGTGACGATTTCCAATAGCATTCATATCATACAAAAATGCCAAATCTCCAACGACACCAAAGCACAATCTTTCAGAATCAACTAAAGATTGACCCAAAAGCGTTGAAACAGCACCGTCAATACCAAAACCACCGACATTACATGTTACATTTATACTCTCATCTAAATCAAAGAAATTCATATTTCTCAATGAATTCAAAATTGCTACGTGTAATGACGAATTTTGAGGAATATATTTTGCTAACTTTTGACAAATCAAACCGTTTGATAACGGTAAATCAGTTTCAATATTACTATTACATACAGATTTTAAATATGTATAATACCCTGAATTTTCTGAAGATGGATTTTTCATTAATTCAAAGAAATACTGTTCTTTACATAAAAATACATATTCCACAGGGATATTAGACCTGCATGCAAACTTGCCATTTTCAGCTAATCTCCAAACTTTCTTCACTTTTGAAAACACTAAACTACATGAATATTCACCTGTTACCCCACCCATATCTATAATTAAATCCGGTGTAGTTATATCCTTTGTTTTATATGCAATTTGCGAGATTAAAATTTTATTTGCGCCATGGTAATTTGATGTGTGATCACAAAGTACAGGTATATCCCAAGATTTTGCGAATTCAGAAATTGCACATTTTTCATCTTCTGTAAATTTATTATGAGAACCTATAAAAATTGCGACATTTTTACCCTTTAATAAAGTTGCTTTATCCCCAAAATCCAAACTTAAACCTGTACTGCTCCATATATCTTCAGGCAGGCCAGATACTGTATTTTTAAAATCCATATTAGCCGCACAATTGATATGAACAGGTTCTTTTTTATATTTCGCAGTAAATAATGCAGAATTTAAATAAGTCAAACATTTACTTTTAAGTTTCAGCCCACCATCGACATAAGGTAGTTCAACATCAACAGTTTTTATATCATTCTGACTAACACTACGATCAACGAATTGAGGTGACAACGCAAATTTGTTTGTACCCTCGTCAAAGAATGTCAAAGCTATTACCGGTAAGTTTTTATAATAAGCCTCAGTCAATGCTGACATATAATTCCTGCTTGCAGTGGCTCCGGTACAGGTAATAACAACCGGTTCTTGAGTTTCATAAGCAATTCCTGTTGCAACATAAGCTGCACTTCGCTCATCAACAACAGAAAAACATTTGAAAAATGAATCCTCTTGAACGATAGAATTAAAATATGCATTTTGGGTCCCGGGACTTGCCACAATATTCTTAATACCGTAAGCTTTTAGCATTGATATAATATAGTGAACAGTATTATATGTATCAGTCATTTACACTTCTCCTTTTAAATTTCAACTTAATCCCCATAAAATTTAAAACAACATGAGTTCGCGACATATCTATCGAGAATATCCTAAACAGTATTCTCATCAACTTATAACATAAAGGATTATTTGCATACAAAAATGCCTTATAATTCATGTAGTTAAATTCTCCTTTCAAAGTTCGCATCGGATATTCTTTGTTCAACTTTTCTGCTAACTCGTGAAGCTTTTTATAAATATCTTTTTTCAAAGATTTATCATATTTTAAAACCCTTGATATATGTCCATTAACAAGTGAATTCCAATAATATGGGATATAAGCTTGTAAAAATTGCTCACTAAACTCACAATTTTTGACAAATTCATAAGCAACATTTTTATTATCAAACACATCTTCCCAATGTTTAATATAATATGGCTGACCTGACCCGACACGAAGCCTATAATAATATAATACTTCCGGTATAACTGAAACAGTCCGAGCATTAGCTATAGCATTAAAATAAAACGGATTATCTTCACATGTTCTTGTATTCGAAAATTTGGCATTTATTCTGTTTATAAATTCTCTATTATATATTTGACACCAAACTGTTGCCGCACGAAACCTCAAATCCTCAACATCTTTTAAACAAAAGCTATTACCTTGAAAGTCTTGAAAGCTTTTTAAATGTTGTGATTTTCTAATAATGATTGTAATTTCGGTTTCTTTATAGGAACTGTAATTAAAAAGTACAACATCATTTTTATTTTTTTCTATTTGATTATAAGCAATTTCGCACGCTCGTGTATCAAACCAATCATCCGGATCAAGAAACATAATATATTCACCGGTTGCCATTTCAATAGCTATATTTCTTGCTACACCTTGACCTTGATTTTCTTTTTGTACATGTACTTTAATTCTGCTATCTTTTTTAGCATACTCATTTAAAATTTCCACAGAACCGTCAGTTGAGCAGTCATCAACACAAATAATTTCAATATCTTTCAGTGTTTGATTTACAAGACTATCCAAAGCTTGCCTTAAATAATCTTCCACATTATACATAGGAACAATCACACTGACCTTTGGGTAACTCATTTTTAAATCCTCTTCATACTAACAAGCAAATTTTTAAACTTTATAATCAAATTCTAACACAAAAAATAACTTGTATACAAGCTTTTATGAACTTGACATTTAAAGAAAAAAACTTAAATTATTCATGACATAAATCGTTCAAAAGAATGAGTCACAAAAGCTAAAATTATGTTAAAAATATAATGGTAAGAAAGCAGACATGGGTGAAAAAAAGACATGAGTCTTAGTCTAAATAACATATATCAACGACCTTACGTAAAACAAGACGAACGCCGTCTTGTAAAAAACCGTGAACAAGATGCTTCTACTAATAGCGCCCAAAAAGAAAGTGAGTCAGGCCAGAATTCAAAAAGTAAAGGGTTACAATATGTCGAACAAAAACAACCGACATACACTCCTGCCTATGAACAAAAATTTTCAATACCGGCACAAAACGCATATAATAATGTAAATATTTCAACCCCACAAAACCGCCCTGTACAAGCTCAAAACCAAACCGCAAATATCACTGAAAATGAACAAACTTCAACAATACAAAACAAGATTAATATTGCACAAATCTTAAAAGATTTTAAAAATACAGCAATTGCAATCGGGACTCCGGAAGATTTAAGCGGAATAGTCGACAGTTATTTATCTGCAGTTGAACAACAAGTAAAAAAAGGCGGAGCTGATTCTAAACTTGTAAAAACAACTCTAAAAAGTGCAGCTTCTGTTCTTGACAGACACATATCAGAAACACTAAACAAAGACTCTCAAGTTGTAGAAAATTGGGTTGATACGTTATTCTTGCAACGAATCAATTTACATTATAATGAAGAAGAAATTAACGAAAGATTTTTGGTTAAATTCCCAGATGGCTCAACAAGCCAAACAAAACGTCAAGAAGAACTAACGGAAACTTCTCAAGTCGAACAAATCCCACAACAAGCAAAACAAGGAGATTCAAACGTAATCCCAATAAGTGTTGCCGGCCAAACTACATCTACGAAAATTCCACAGGATAAACAACTCAAATTATTATTTATCCAAGCAAAGAAATTCGCCTATGCAAACAACCCCGAACAAGCAATCAAATCATTTGAACAAGCTCTAAATCGTGCTATGGAAATTGATGACACCGAAACTTCCGGTAAAATCTATTATGAAGTAGGAAAAATCTATGACGATCACGACTTTTTAGCACAAGCTCTAAAAAGCTATAACCAATCACTTAAACTTTCCACAGATGAGAATGTTAAAACAAAAGCTCATTATTCGATGGCACAAATTTATGATGATATAAACCAGATTACGCCGGCTATGGATCATTATTTCAGCACGGTTTCTCATGCCGGAGAAGCTGAAAACTTATCTGCTCAAACCGCTTCACTTACCAAATTAGGAAACATTTACTCAGCAATGTATGAAAAAGAAGCCTTCAATTATTATGATATCGCCACAGATATAGCAAACGAAACTGATGACAACAAATTAAAAGGTTTTGTTGCTTCAAACCAAGGCAGTGCTTATATGAAATTTGAAAAACCTGAAGAAGCATTAAAATCATACTCTAAAGCAGCACAAAATTATACTACTGCAGAATCCCCAATAAAAGCTGCTCAAACATACCTTGCTGCCGCTGATATTATGGTGGAATTTAATAATTTGAACAAAGCTTATTCCCTTTTAACAAAAGCTCAAAAACACGCAAGACAAACCGAAAATGTTAATTTGATGAACGAAATTAATACAAAATTGCGCCAATTAGAAATGTATTCATAACCCTAAATATTAAAAAATAATAAATTTAACTTGTTAATTCGGTTTGATACTTTATAATATAATTATATTATGTTGTGAAGGGAAATATTTATGACAAAAGAAAATTCAAATCCGTTTAAAAACGAGGAAATCGTAAAAGACGAAGAAATTAAAATTACAGAAGGGAATACTTCTGAAGAAAATATTGCTCAAGAACCCGAGCAAAAATCAACAGATAACAATAAATTACAAGAAGAATATGATAAATTAAACCAACAGTATATTCGACTTGCAGCAGATTTTGATAATTACAGAAAACGCCAAGAACAAGAACGCGAAAACCTAATCAAATATGGTATGGAAAACGCACTAAAAGGAATGCTTGAAGTTCTTGACAATTTTGAACGTGGTCATAAAGCATTAGAAAAAGTTGAAGACTGTGAAAAGGTTAAAGAGAGTTTCAATCTTGTTCACAAACAAGTATGCGAAACTTTAACAAAATTAGGTTTAGAAGAAATCAAAGCAATTGGAGAAGAATTCGATCCTAATTTCCACGAAGCAGTAATGCAAACATCGACAAGCGAACACCCTGAAAATACTATCATAACAGAATTACAAAAGGGTTATAAGTTGGGAGAAAAAGTCTTGCGTCCAACACTTGTAAATGTCGCAACTGCCGAATAAAATAGCACTAAAAGGAAGTAAAAAGAGGATATGACAGACTATTATGATATATTAGGGGTATCAAAAGATGCCTCAAAAGATGAAATAAAATCAGCTTTCAGAAAGAAAGCTCGTGAGCTACACCCCGATGTTAATAAAGCCCCTGATGCTGAGGAAAAATTCAAAGAATTAGGTAAAGCTTATGAAACATTATCTGACGATAATAAAAGAGCAACTTATGACAGATATGGTGAAGACGGATTGAAAAATGCCGGATTTGATACCGGTGGGCCTTTTGCCGGAGGTTTTGGAGATTTAAATGATATTTTCGAATCGTTTTTCGGCGGATTTGGTGGTTTCGGAGGATTTGGATTTGGCGGAAGACCTGACCCTAATGCACCTCAACGTGGCGATGATTTAAGGTATGATTTACAATTAAAATTTGAAGATGCCGCATTTGGTATAAACAAAGAAATCTGTTTTGACCATTTAGAAGTATGCCAAGATTGTAACGGAACCGGCGCAGAAAATGGTTCTGAAAAGAAAACTTGTCCTCAATGCGGAGGCTCAGGTCAAGTAAAAACAGTAGCAAGAACACCTTTAGGAAGTTTTGCACAAATTACAACTTGCCCACACTGCCACGGCGCAGGACAAGTAATAGACAAGCCTTGTAAAACTTGCCAAGGACAAGGTTTAATCAATGCCGAAAAGAAAATCGAAATAAAAATTCCTGCAGGTGTTGATAATATGTCAAAAATCCGCGTATCAGGTGAAGGTGATTGCGGTACAAATGGCGGACCAAACGGAGATTTGTTTGTAGTAATTCACGTTGAACCATCCGAATATTTCAAACGTGATGGCATTAATATCTTTACGGAATGTGAAATCTCGCCTGCTCAAGCCGTTTTAGGAGATATAATAACAATTAAAACACTTGACGGGGAAAAGGATGTCGAAATTCCTGCAGGCATTCAACACGAAAATATTGTTAAAATTAAAGGAGCCGGTGTTCCTATTTTAACAAAACCATCACAACGTGGAGATCATATTGTTATTGTAAAAATTAAAATTCCGACAAAATTAACAGAAGAAGAAAAAAACTTATATACAAGACTATATGAGATTAACGGCGGTAAAAAAGCTCAAAAATCAATTATGTCAAAAGTTAAGGGAGTATTTAAATAATATGCGTAAATTATTAACAGCAATATGCTTATTTATTATGACTTGTGGAAGCTCAATTGCACAACAAATTCCACAACCCGTTCAAGACTTTATTAACAAAGATTTTCCGGAAACTAATTTCCGTTTTGACGGAGCAATAATTCTTCCTGATAAAACGATGTATTTACCGGTTTTTCCGGCAAAAACTAACGAATCAGAGGAATTGAATATTAAATCAAGTTACCCTGTTAATACCACACTTAAACAAAAACCGGATATGATTATTCTGGATAACAATTTTGTACTATTAAAAGTTATCAACACAAACGGTAAAAAAACCGTGATTAACATGGTGGCACCACCGGAAGAACTTCAATCCGGACTTTTACCACAAGATATTTTATTACCAAAAGGTTTAGTAATTCCAACATCTTTGAAAGGTATTATCGGTAACTTAGACGTTGATATAGCTCAAGAAACAGGTTTAAGAATAAATAATTCAAGATATCAAGGTAAAAAACCAACCACACCGGTAGAACCTCTTGACGGCAAAACTTTTTATATTTCAAGCGGTACAAATAAAAATATCCAAGTAATCCATACAGATGCAAAAAATCCTGAATATGCACTTGAACAAAACGCTGTTATTAAAGATATGAAAGCCTATAACAATGAATTTTTACTTGTAACATATTTTGATTCAAAAGTTATGAATATTATTTCTCTAATGGATGAAAAAGTTATAAAAGAAGTTCGATTTGAAATTTGTCCTGAACAAATTATTATCGACAAAAATAACAAGATCGCATATATCACTTCAAGCTCAAATTCAAGTATATATATATTCAGTTTAGAAACAATGACACTAAAAAAACGATTAAAAATTAATGGTCAATGTGAAAAATTCACATTATCAACTGATGCTACAAAATTATTTTACGTAGATAGGAATAATAATGACATTTGGGCAATTGAACTTGATAATAATTATTTATTAAAAAATATCGGGAGTTTCCCAAATGTATCTAAAATCGCCTACGAAAACGGTAAAATATATATAATTAGCAGAACAAAAAATAGAGTTGCAATCGTAGATTACGAAACAAACGGCTTCTTATCAGAACTTGAAGTTTGTGAAAAACCGGTTGATTTATACGCACATAACGGAGAATTATATATATTAGGAGCTCAAGAAAACATTGTAGAAATCCTAAACACAGAAGATGATGTAATCACTGATAAATTATTCTTGAATACAAATGCTTTTGCAACAGCTATTACACCAATCGAAAACAGTAATCTTGTTATGATTACAAATGCTCGTTCCGGATTGTATTCTGTAATTGATACAGAAACAAAAGAAATCATTAAAACAAGTCCGATTGATGTACCGGTTAGAAATATAGTTATCACAAATAAGGTTAGCACAATAAAATAATGATAGAAAATTTTGATTTAACAACACAAGAAACTTTGAAAGAACTCGAAAAAACACAAAAAGAGTTTTGGAACATTTCACGCACAACTGCTGAATTTTTATACAATTTGATAGTTGACTCAAAATCACAAAGTGTAATCGAAGTCGGTACTTCAAACGGTTATTCAGGTATTTGGATTGGCAAAGCTCTAAAAAAAACCGGTGGTAAACTAACAACCATCGAGTTTTACGATAAAAGACTCGATATTGCAAAAGAAAATTTTGCAATATGTGGAGTTGCAGATATTATCGAAACAAAAAAAGGAGATGCCGCAACTATTTTGGAATACTTACCTGAAGATTTTGAAATTGATTTCGCATTCATCGACGCAAACAAAGCTCAGTACATCAAATTTTTCCACTTGATTGCACCTCATTTAAAAGTCGGTGGATATATTGCTTGCGATAATGTTTTATCACACGAGAGTAAAGTAAAACCATTTATCGATGATATCAACGCAAACCTTGATTACGAAAATGTTATATTACCATTGCCTGCAGGTTTGTCATTAGCTAAAAAATTAAGATAAAAAGGAGATTTATATGAGCGAAAATTGTATTTTTTGTAAAATAATCAGAGGTGAATTCGGAACAGAATTTGTCTATGAGACAGAAAACACAGTAGTATTTAATGATATTAATCCAAAAGCTCCTATTCACATGTTAGTTTGTCCTAAAATCCATATAGAATCTCTTAACGAACTTGAAGATAAAAATTTAATGGCAGAACTTTTGCAAACAGTAAAAGATGTTACTAAAAAAGTTGGATTGAAATCATATAACACATTAATCAACACCGGAAAAGAAGCTGGGCAAGAGGTTTTCCACTTACATATTCATGTAATGGGAAAAATTTAATTCACAAAACTTAAAAAACACCGATTTTTTTTAAACTTTTTGCAAAAAATACCGTATATAATCATGAATTACTTTGATTATATGAGGATGATGATATGTCAGGCAGAATTAATGGCAGCGGAGATCAGTTTTTCTACAAAGGAAGACCCATACAAGGTGGTCCTAATCGAAACAAAACAGTAACACCTCCACAAACAACAACTACACAAAAAACACAACCCCAACAGCACACCAATGATATATTAACAGGTATGCAAATACTAAATAATGCTTTAGGTGGAGTATTGAATAACGTAAACGCGCAACCAACTCAACCTACTCAACCGACAACAGAAACTATTTCGCCTGAATTACAAGCCGACTTAGAACAAGTAATTGCAGATCTTGAGGGTACAGGCTGCACTGCCAAAATAATTAACGGTAAAATTTGTATATTTGATGAAGACGGAAACCAAATTGAAGGCGAAACAATTGATAAAATCACAGAATGCGGTGGCGATACCGAAAAAGAAATCGAAATGATGATGGGCTATAATACAGATGGTAATCAAAGCCTTAATAAAGAAGAGTTTCAAACCTTTATGACAGGTTATTTACAAGATGCAATAGACTTGGAAGAAGTTACTCCGGAAATCCAAGCAATAATTGATAAAGGATTTACAAAACTATCCGGTGATGATGCGGAAATAAGCAAAGATGAACTCCGACAAAATGCAGAGACTGTATTTAATGAATTAGCAGATGAAATTAATGTTTTGTTGGATTCGCCAGAAGATGAATAATTAAAAAAAACAAGAGCCGAAAACAAATTCGACTCTTGTTTTATATTTAAATTATTATAAAAGCTCTTTCAAATAATTCGGTAATGCAAAACGTGCATTGTGATATTCTTTATTATAAATCTTACAAGTTGGGATAATTTCATTTGCACGTTCATCATTGTAATATTCAAGCGGTTTAACATCCACTGAACAAAACGCCCAAGCCCAATATCCACCTGGGTATGTTGGGATATTTGAAGTGTATGTTGATACATTTGGGAATACTTTTTTTAGTTGTTTGTACATTTTTTGTACAGATTCTTTTTGTGCGAATGGTGATTCAGATTGAGCAACCATAATACCGCCTTTTTTCAACGAATTTTTAACATTGGTATAAAACTCATCAGTAAATAACCCTTCACCAGGACCCATTGGGTCAGTTGAATCAATTAATACAATATCAAATTCATCTTTTTTATCTTTGATATATTCAATCGCATCTTGTACAAGAATTTCAACTTTTGGATTGTCTAATTCGCAAGAAATTGTAGGCATAAATTGTTTACAAGCATCAATTACCATACCGTCAATTTCACATAATACAGCTCGTTCAACAGTTTTGTGTTTCATAACTTCACGGATAGTGCCACCGTCACCGCCACCAATTACCAACACAGATTTTGGTTCTGGGTGCTGCATCATAGGGATATGTGCAATCATTTCATGGTAATGATATTCATCACCTTCTGTTGTCATCATCAAATCATCAAGAGTTAAAACTCTACCTAAATCAGATTCTGTTTCAAAAACTTCAACTTTTTGAAATGGTGAATTATCAGAAAATAAAATTTTTCCTGCTTTTATACAAATACCAAAACCGCCAGGAGTAATTTCGTGGTAATAACCGTTTTCAACACCGTTTTTCATGCTTCTTATTCCCTTTCTTAATTCTGTAATAAAAATTTTCGCTTTAGTTTGTATTGTAACATAAAAGTTAATAAAATAAAGAATAAGACAATCTTTATGATAATATGTAAAATGATTTTAGATATATTATCCATCATTGCAGCAATTTCATTATACAAACCCCTTAAAATAAAATATATTCTAAGAATCGTGTGTTGCGTATTTTATTATTTTTTTGTTTCACAATGGGAATACTACTAGCAAACAGTGTATTTAATTATTATTGTAGCTTAGTGGATTTAATCGGATATAATAAAATAACTGAAGCTATTCGTTATCTCTCTGGTGTTATACAATGCATATATGTTATTTTGAATATATTATGTTTGTTTATTATAGATAAATTGAAAAATAAATATTTTTAATATTTTCTAAAATTTCGCATATTTTTTCCCAATCATTCAAGAGAATATGTAATAATTCTTGACAAAAAACAAATAATCTATTTATACATCATAAGAATTAAAAAAGAACAAATTAATTGAATTAGAGTAACAAACATCAATAAATTTATGATAATTGAAATCAAAGACAATAATGTAATTGTCATCATATATAAATTATTTTTTAATGTTCGAAATTGTTGTATGCTTTTATCCATAAAAAATAAAACTAATATTGCAGATGAACCAACTAATCCTCCATAAGTGAATAAATAATATATTTTAATAGAATTAATAAAATTTTTACTCAAAATTACCAATATTAATACCAACAATAAATCAGTCAAAAACGCTGAAATAATTAAACTTTTACAAAAACTTCTCCGATAACGAATTAATCTAAAAAACATATTAAACATGCTGATTTTAAACATTTTCTGATTTATTTTATATAAAAAAATCAACGCAGAATTTTTAAATATCAAAAAACCAAATACACAAATAAAATAACTTATATAATAAAAAACCGGTAAGTCTTCTCCTATTGTCAACCATAACATTAACACGTACGGAAAACTTATTCCTAAAACATTGAAAAGAATTTGAAATAATATAATAGCAACAACAATATTTAATATTTTATTCTTTGGTTTAACCATAAAATTATCATATAATAAAATTTCGATTAATACCATTTTTTACGAACTTTAATAATACTATAATACGGAACCAATAAACCAGCATCTTGAACTTTTCTAGCAAATCTTACTAATAAATTAGAACTATTTTTATTAAAATCATATGTATCTAATATCAATATATTGATATAACCATTATCATCTCGTTGGGCTTTTATTATGTCGACTTTACCTAGAGCATTATATAAATCTGGAGTACTAATATTAAAGGGTATTGACCCAGAAACACATTTCCCTTCTGATAACTTAGAATAATTATTCATAACAAAATTATTCAAAACCTTTGAATTTTCTATTTTTTTAGACAGACTACTGTCTTCATGAAATAAAATCCCTTTTGTATTATCCAATCCAAATTGTGATTGCAGTTTATCAATAATTTTTGCTTTTAAATTATTTTCAATATTCAAATCTTTTACATTATTAAAAATTTGACCGTTTTGATTGATATATTTTGTATTCACATCAAAACCTTTTGATGCAATATTCCAAAGAGATGATGCTTCAGGCATCAAAAAAGCTGCTCTATTTATAAGCGAATCCAACCCTTTATTTATTTCCAAAGCTTCAGACATTAAAATTGTATTATTATTCATAATATCTTCAACTTGTTCAAAAGTTTTTCCCTTTAAATCATCTATTAACAATTGCGGTACTTCAACTAAAATTTTAAACAACTTTGAAAAGATATTTCCTTCGCCATTGAATAACTCACCTCCAAAAGCATTCATTTCTATATTTGGAACATCTCCTCTAAAATTCATCGGAACGGCCTCATTATTTTTCTTAAATATTTCCTCTAATTTCTTATTTAAACTATCATCACGAAATATAAATGGGTTACTTTTTTCTGTTGGAGCAAATGATTCTGATGTTGGGCTTATTCCTTTATCCGGTTTTGAACGATAATGCGCACTGACTTTTGTTCCATCTGAACGCAAATACTCTGCAACATATACAACATCATTTGAAAACGCTAAATCTCCATTAGAAGGTATACCGATCCTACTCCATTGGTCATAAATTGCAACCTCATTTCTATCAAACTCATCTCTTGTCATATTACCAATATCTTCTTGTGAAAAAACTCTTCTTGTTCCCGAAACGTTATTTACAAAATTTCTTAAATTTTTCATAATATCTCCTTTGTATAATTTTTACAAATTTTATTATACAAAATTTTAAATAATTTAATAGTCCGTATTAATACGTAAGTATAAATACGGACTTGACAAATCTGTAAATCAATTTCCACAAGGAATTTTATTCTATATTTTCACCCAAATTCTTATTTTGAACTTTCCTATACGCATCAACTGCACTATGATAAATCACAGGAACCTGAGTTACTTTATGAGATAAATAAAATGGATTTGCAAACGCTGAAAAAACTTCTGCTCCAATTGCTTTTGTTGTATTTGCCGCAACCCTTAAACCCCTATTATTTATCTGTTCTTTATCAAATTTTTTTTGACGAAAAGGGTTATTGCTCTCATATAAATCATAAGTTACTGTATCTATCATCTCATTTACCGGTGTTTGATCAACCCAATTATTTAAATTTGCCAAATTCTGTTGATATACTTTTGTTTTAATCAAGTTCATATCTTTATTAAACCCTAACAAAAAATAATTTGCCAGTAACCAACTGTATAAAATTTGGCAACAAAAAAGCCCCATATATTAATACAGGGCTTTTAAACAAAATCTTTACTACACTTCTTTAAATACTAAAGATGCGTTTTGTCCACCAAAACCAAACGAATTTGATAGTGCCACTTTCAATTCAGCATTAACAGCTTTATGTGGAACGTAATTCAAGTTAGCTACTTCTTCATCTTGGTTATCAAGGTTGATTGTTGGAGGAACAACGTTATCGTTTAATGCTTTAATACAAACGATTGCTTCTGCAGCACCTGTTGCACCTAACATGTGACCGTGCATACTTTTTGTTGAAGATACGAACAAATTAGGATTTGCATCTTTATCACCAAACAATGTAGCAACCGCGTGAGATTCAGCTTTGTCGCCCAATCCTGTACTTGTACCGTGAGTATTTACATACTGAACCTCAGAAGCTTTTAAACCTGCGTCATTAAGTGCAAATTCCATCGCCTTAATCGCACCGGAACCGTCCGGAGCAGGAGCTACAACATCATATGCATCACCGGTTTGACCGTAACCAACAATTTCTGCATAAATCTTTGCACCACGTTTTTTAGCATGTTCGTATTCTTCAAGTACCAAAATACCAGCACCTTCTGACATAACAAAGCCATCTCTATCTTTGTCATAAGGTCTTGATGCTTTTTGAGGTTCATCATTACGTTTTGATAATGTTCTCGCTGCAGAAAATGCTCCTATACCAACATCGCAAATTGTAGCCTCAGCACCACCTGCAACCATAATATCCGCATCACCATACTGAATTGAACGGAATGCATCACCGATTGAATGTGAACCTGTTGCACAAGCTGAAACAACAACCTTATTAATACCTTTAAAACCATACTTCATTGAAATACGACCTGATGGCATATTTACAATCATCATAGGAATTGTAAACGGGGAACATTTATTTGGTCCTTTTTCAATAATTCTGATATGATTTTCCTCAAAAGTTTTATAACCACCGGCAGCAGAACTGACAATAACACCAACTTTATACGGATCTATACCATCTAATGTTTCTAATTTAGCATCTTTTACTGCTTCATCTGCCGCAACCATCGCAAATTGGATAAATCTATCCATTTTCTTTGCTTCTTTTGCGTCCATATAATCTTCAGGATTAAATCCTTTTACTTCACCCGAGATATGAACAACGTGTTTTTCAATATCTATTAATTCAGATGTCGCAATACCGCTTTTACCTGCTTTTAGGCTTTCCCAAAATTTTTCAACACCTACACCATAAGGTGTAACAGCACCTAAACCGGTAATAACTACTCGTCTTTTTGTCATATAAATATCCCTTTTCCTTTACATAAATAATGCGAGAGAAAGATATAAAATCCCACTCTCGCAAATATAATAAATCAGTTTGAATAATTCAACAAAATTCAATCAGTGAGATAATTACTTACCTAATTTGCTGTCGATGTATGAAACTGCATCTTGAACTGTTTGAATTTTTTCTGCGTCTTCATCAGGAATTTCGCATTTGAATTCTTCTTCTAAAGCCATAACTAATTCAACTGTGTCTAATGAATCTGCACCTAAATCATCTGTGAAACGAGCTTCAGGTGTAACTAATTTTTCATCAACACTCAATTGATCTACTACAACTTTTTTTACTGTTTCTAATGTACTCATCTTCTTTTTCCTCTTTTATTATTTGTGTATTACTAATACTATTCTTGCTACATTATAACTTGCACATATTTTTTTTGCAAGAATTTTACATTTTACAAGTCGATTTGTTATAAATCTTTACTTAGATTATTAAACCACCATCAACTTGTAACACTTGACCTGTAACATAATCGGCATCCAATGCTAAGAATTTAACAGCTTTCGCAATATCGGCAGCTTCACCCATTCTTTTCAATGGAATCATTTTCATATATTCATCTGTATTACCCAAGTCTTTAGTCATATCTGTAGCAATAAACCCTGGAGCCACAGCATTAACTCTAATACCGCGAGAACCCAATTCTTTTGCCAATGATTTAGTAAAACCGACCAAGCCTGCTTTTGCTGCAGAATAGTTTGCTTGACCAGGATTACCATACAAACCTACAACTGATGTTGTGTTAATGATTGAACCTGAACGTTGTTTCATCATCAATTTAACAACAGGTTTTGATACATAAAATGCACTATTCAAGTTTGTATTAATAACCGCATTCCATTTATCTTCACCCATTCTGATAAATAAATCATCACGAGTAATACCGGCATTATTTACTAAAACATCAATTCTGCCATATTTTTCAATAATTTGAGCAACAGCTTCATCAACTTCTGCTTGATTAGAAACGTCGAATTTGCAAGCTTCTGCATTAACACCTAGAGCTTTTAATTCTTCAACTGTTTGATTTGCTGCATCTACATTACCTGCATAATTGATAACAACATCACAACCTGCTTTTGCTAATTCCAACGCACAAGCTTTGCCGATACCGCGAGAACCGCCTGTTACCAATGCAACTTTTTTGTCTGTCATAATCTTTCTCCTTATTTTGTCTAATTTATTATCAGACCTATTATTTTCTATTACGCAATTGCCATTTCTTCTTTTAAAGACGCAATTGTTGTTTCTAATGAAGCTTTATCATAAATATTATATGTCTTTGCTTCAACATTAATTTTCTTAATCAAACCTGAAAGGACTTTACCCGGACCGATTTCAACAAACGTGTCAATCCCTTCAGCCATCATATTTTCAATAGTTTGAGTCCAATATACTGATGAATAAATTTGACGTGGCATTTTTGATTGAAAATCAGATGCCGAAATTGTTGCAGTTGCATCAACGTTTGTGTAAACCGGAATAACTGAATCATTCAAACTAATTTCTGAAACAAAATTTGCAAATTCATTACCTGTATTTTCCATAAATTTTGAATGAAATGCACCTGAAACAGCCAAAGGTACTACACGTCTTGCACCTGCTGCAGATAACAATTCACCTGCTTTAGCAACCGCAGACTCATCACCTGTGATTACTACTTGAGCTGGCGAATTATAATTGGCAACATCAACATAGCCTACGTTTGATGCTTCTTTCAAAGCTTTTTCAACACTACCTTCCGGAGCATTTAAAACTGCAGCCATAGCACCACCCTTTGTTGAACCCATTAAATCAGCTCTTTTTTGAATTGCTTTTAATGTAGTTTCTAAATCCATTACACCTGAAGCATACATCGCACAATATTCACCCAATGAATGCCCTGCAGTAGCACTTGGCGCAATACCTAATTCTGATTTAAAAGCTTCCAATGCCGCAATTGACATTGTTACAATTGAAGGTTGAGTATTAACTGTCAATTTTAAATCATCCTCAGGACCTTCAAAACAAATTGTTGTAATACTTTTACCTAAAACTTCATCTGCAATATCAAATACATTTTTTGCAGACTCAAAGTTGTCATACAAATCTTTTCCCATTCCAACAGACTGTGAACCCTGTCCTGGGAAAACAAAAGCTATCTTCTTCACCATATTTATATCCCTCAAATAAATTTTCCTCTTATCAATATTTCAATTATAGCATAAAGATTTTTGGTGTAAATTTTTTAGAACTCACCTCAGTTACAATAAAAAAATTAAGGTACAGGATCATATCCGCCAGGATTACCCGGATGACATCTGCAAATACGTTTTATCCCTAACCAACATCCTTTTAATACACCGTATTTAATAATAGCCTCTTTTGTATACTCTGAACACGTCGGATAAAATCTACAAACCTTCGGTGTAAATTTTGAAAACCACTGATATATTTTTATTAAAAAAACCAATAACCTTCTCATATACTTAAAATACAACAAACGACAAGAAAAAAGTAAATTCACTTCAATTCTTTTGTAAACTTTTGTAACAAAGTCCCTGAAACCATGCAATTATAAGGGTTTTATATACTTTATATATACAAGAGATACTAACAAGAGGACAGAGCAATGGGCATGTATGGCGCCGGTAAGGCTTTTAGCTTAAATTTCGCCAGAACAACCTGTACACCACGTACAGCTAAAGGTTATGGCAATTACGGACGTCCGCCTATGCAACAAATGCTGTTCCCGGCATCGATGCAAAATGTTGTGCAATACAACTACGATAGCGGTAACAATTTTTGGACAGGCTTAGGAGCACTTCTTGGTTCACTCAATTTTGGCGGGATCTTAAACGCGTTCGGCGTAGGCGGTGGCGGAGGAGCTCAACCTACACCAACTAACTACAATCCATTAAAAAATTTACAAACTATCGGTCCAAAATGGACTATTATCCAAGAAGGCGATAATAAATTCTGTGCAGTACGTGACGGATATCCATCTATCACTGGAGATTATGAGACTGTTAAAAATCATATTCTCAATAGTAATGCAACATCGACTACAGAAACCTCATCTACATCGACTGCTGAATCAACATCAACAACAGAAACCGAAGAACCTCAAGGCGCAACATCATATTCTAGTCCGGGAGGCTCTGATTGGTCTGCTGTAGCCAAAGACGACACAGGACTTACAACCGGCGTAACAGTTATTGCTCAAGACAATGTAATGGGGCAAGCCGATGTAACTACAGATAGTACTGATATAACAGGTAAGTCAACATTGGGAGAGAAAAACTCTCAAGGATACCCATCAACAATCACAATCAGTGGCAAAGTGTTCACCTTCTCTGAAGTAAAAGATGGTGTTGCAATGTACAAAGCAAATGGTGGCAGTGGTGAACAAACATATAGACTTGAGAAAAAATCTGACGGCACATACGCCCTTAACCAATGGTATACAGAAACCGGTGCAGGTAAAGCAAACTGGGGTAACAATCAAAGAATCCGCATAAATAGTGCACACAACTGGAGAGCAAGCGGTATTGATAATAAATTCAATACAAACACTCTTAGTACAAACTACCCAGCAGGCAAAACAGCTCAAGATGTTATTAACGGCTTAAAATTAAAGAACGTTACAGCAGATCAATTAACATACTACAACCCAAGTATCTTTGACAGTAACGGTAATGTTAGATCAGATGCAGATTGGTCAAAATTCGATATCCCGGGTGGTTCTGCTAACGTAGGAACCTAACACATAACAAAAATTTAACCGCCAGTTTTATTTATAAAACTGGCGGTTTTGTTATATATTAACAAATTCCTTCACGCAACCTTACAACAGCAGCACCCCAAGTCATACCGGCACCAAAACCGCACAAGATTGCAGTAGAACCCAGTTTAATTTTACCTTGCTGAACACCTTCCACAAGCGCAATCGGAATAGACGCCGCAGATGTATTTCCATAGTATTTAATATTAGAAACCACTTTTTCATCCGGATATTCTAATCTTTGTTGCAATGCTTCAATAATTCTTTGATTAGCTTGATGCGGTATTAAATAATCTATATCAGAAGCAACCATACCGGCATCTTCAATACATTTATCGATATATTTTGGCAAAGTTGTTACAACAAATTTATACACATCACGACCGGACATGTGGATTTTTGCATCAACTTGCTCACAAGGCTCAACTAATGGACAATTATTGCCTGGAATATTCATATATATATACTTTCCAATTGAACCATCTGCCCTGACATCCAATGATAAAATATCATCTACACCGTCCTCGGCTTCTGTCACAACCATAGCACCCGCACCATCACCAAATAATATAGAAATACTTCTGTCTTCCCAATCCACAAGGCGAGAATTATTATCAGCCGCAACTAACAAAATATTTTTATAAATTCCTGCACCGATCAAACCACGCGCAACCTGCAACGCATAAATTAAACCTGTACAAGCCGCAGTCAAATCAAATGACGGAACATAATTCGGAATACCTAATCTTGATTGAACATTACAAGATAATGCCGGATACAATTGAGGTGGAGCAGATGATGCTGCTATAACACAGTTAATATCTTCAACGTTAATTCCTGAGTTTTCAACAGCCATCTTTGCAGCAGCAAAACCTAAATCAACTGCATTCTCATTACCTGAAACCACTCTACGCTCTTTTATACCTGTTCTTGTATAAATCCATTCATCAGACGTATCATATAATTTCGTCAAATCATCATTGGTTATAACTGTCTCTGGTACACCATAACCAATTCCCGCAATTCTAATAGGTTTCACATTTTGCGTCATATTTTTATCCTACTTGTTTACACTTTCTGCAATTTTTGAATTGATATCTTTGTTAAGAACACGAACAGCAGCACCTACCGCATTACGCATAGCATAAGCTGAACTGCGACCGTGAGCAATTACAGAAATACCTTTAACACCCAACAATAACATCCCGCCAAATACTTCCCAATTTATGCGTTTTAAAATCCTTCTTAAAAATGGTTTTGCCATAAGTCCGATAATGCAACCGATAAAATCTGATTTAAATTCTGTTGCAATCATTTTTAAAAGCATTGATGCCGTCCCTTCTGTAACTTTTAACGCAACATTACCGGCAAACCCATCACATACTATTACATTAGCTTTATTTTTAAATAACTCTTTACCTTCGATATTACCAACAAAATCAATTTTTCCTTGTTCATGTAAATCTTTTAATAATGGGTAAGTGTCTTTAACAAGAGCATTACCTTTGCCTTCTTCTTCTCCGATACTTAAAATTCCGACAGTTGGATTTTCAATACCAACAGCGCACTGTGCAAACGCTGTACCCATTTGAGCAAATTGAGCAAGCATATCAGCAGTACAATCACTATTTGCACCACCATCAATCAATACCAATGGCTCTTTCATTGTCGGCAAAGTAACCGCAATAGCCGGTCTTGAAACACCGTGAATACGACCTAAACCGAATAAACTTGCCGCCATAGCTGCACCTGTTGAGCCTGCAGAAACAACCGCTTCACATCTTCCTTCTGCAACAGCTTTAACTGCAGCTACAATTGATGAATCTTTCTTCTTACGAATAGACTGACCTACAGCCTCTCCCATTCCAATAACTTCTGAAGCGTGAGTAATCGTATAATCAATCTTATCTACATCAATTTTAACTCTTCTTTTATGCCCGTGAGTTCCGCAATCAGATAAAATATAACCTCTTGATTTTATTTTATCGATTTCTTTTTGAATTTCATCTTGCTTACCCACAAGCTCCAAAGCCACACCATATTCTTGTGCCGCCCATAAAGAACCTTCTACTATCGCCTTAGGTGCGTAATCCCCGCCCATTGCATCTATTGCTATTCTTGACATATCCTTCTCTCTCCAAAAGTTTGGTAATAAATCAGAAGCGGCAATTGTTATTGTCGCCTCTGATTGATTGTTAATTATTCTTCTGTTGATTCAGCTTCTTCAGTTTTAACTTCTTCAACAACTTCTTCTGTTTTAGTTTCTTCAACAACTTCTTCTACTTTTACTTCTTCCGCTTTAGGAGCTTCTTCTTTTTTAGTAGATTTTTTAGTTGCTTTTTTAGCTGGAGCTGTTGCAGCTGCTGCAGCTTTGTCTGCTAATTTTACAGGTTGGCCTTTATAAGTGCCACATGCTGTACATACTGTGTGTGTTAATACTGTTTCGCCACAGTTAGGACATTTTGTTGTTTCCGGTTTTGTAGCTTTCCAATTTGCACGTCTGCTACCTTGAGCCGAATGTCCTGTTCTTTTCTTAGGTACTGCCATTTTCGTCTTTCCTTTATTTTTCTGTACTTACTAATTTTTTGGGTTAATATGGATATTTTTAAAGACTTCCAGTCTTGGGTCAGGCATATTTTCTTCAGAAAGAAAATCCTTCCCTTTACAATTAATACCACAAACTTTTTTATTTGGAAGGTTTAATATTACAGATTGATACAATAAGTCATAAATATCGATTTCTTTTTCGCCGTTCAAATCAGTAACAAATTGTCCGTCTGATATTTCAAATTCAAGCCCTGATTCGCTATAATCCCCTAATAATGAGCCTTTTGAAAATAACTCATCAATTTCAAAATCTAATTCGTGCTCAAATTTATCTAAACACAAATCACATTCTAATGTAACAATCCCTTTCACCTGACCTGTAATTTGTATAAAATCACCTAAAGATTTTGCACAAAGTTCAGCATGGATAGGGGTAACACAATCTATTCCTTCAATTTTTTCATCAAAGGTACAATATAGTGTTTTGTTTTCGGCATTGTCTAAATCTTCTAGTAATAAAACTTTTTCCATAATTATTGAATATATTGTTCTTCTTGTATTGCTAATGCGGCAATTTGATTAGAAATGAAACAAACTCTTTTTAATGGGCCTTCTGTTTCTTTTTCTATAATTGAAGCGGTCGGAGATTGCATTTTTGTCAACAACTCTTCATATAACTCTTGATAATCCGCGACATACAATACTAATGGGGCAGTAGAACCTTTAATAAATACCAAAACCGCATAACGTACTTTAACATTTTGTGCGCTCATACCTTGTGGATTGAATTGTTGTGCCATAAATTTCTCCTTTTTTCTACACAAAACTATTTTACTAAAAAAACACTAAAAATCAAATCCTATGAAATTTCCAAATAATTATTCCTTCAAAAACTTATAAGTTTTTGTTAAAAATTTAAACAAAATTTAACTTTGAAAAATATATAAATGATATAGGCGGAGGTTTTTCAAACCTCCGCCTAATTTTTATTATAGATTATATATTAACTACTTACCCTCTTTTTCTAAAAACACATGATTGCCGTTGATTGTCACCCAACGTCCATTTCCATCGGTTGAAGAACCAGAGCTAGAGCTGGCGGCAGTTTTCGCTTTTTCTTTGGCATAGGTTGTGGTACCTGCAGGAACTTCTTTTTTATATGGAATTCCAACACTTTTCATTTGAGCATTAATTGCTTTTTCGTTTTTAGTAAACTCTTTTGTGCTCATCTTTTCTATATCTTCACGAGTGAAAATAGTAGATTTGCCATTCTCTGGGTTTTTGAACGACTCAAAATCCACATTTGGCGCAGATGATGGTTTAATCTGGCCGTTTTTAAGTTGTTGCATAATCGCTTTTTCATTACGCGCAAACTCTTGAGGGCTCATCTTTCCAATCTCCTCGGGGGTAAATGAGGTATACGACCTTGAGTTATTTCCCCCAACCAACGACTAGGGGGTAAATGAGGTATACGACCTTGAGTTATTTCCCCCAACCAACGACTCGGGGGTAAATGTTGTATACGACCTTGAGCTATTTCCCCCAACAAACGACTCTGGGGTAAATGAAGTATTTATTCTTTGGTTACCACCCCCGACCAACGACTTAGGGGTAAATGTTGCATGCGATTTGAAATTGTTTTGATTTATTGTATCTTCAACCGGTGCCGCATAACCTGTCGCTTGACCAAAATTTGTATTTTTAAACATTTGAGCATTACTACTTGGGTTATATTTTGATTCAATATTTTGCCAAGTTTTTGGATTTAGGCGTTTTATAATTTTTTGTCTTTCTAAATCTGTTATATTTGCCTCTGAACCGTTTAATTTTCTATATATTTTATCACTATATATTTTATTTCGTTCCAAATACTGTTTTGAAAAAGTTGGCAAACCTGCATGTGTATATTCTTCGCCCATTTCCAATTCTCCTAAATGATTTCTATCAAGTAAATTTTGGATTTCTTTTTGAGACGAGTTTGGAACAACAAAATCTAATGCTAACCCTTCAAGATGTAAACTTGTATTTGAGGGTTTATTTTTTAATTCTCCTTTGTTAAATTTTTCAATTAATATATTTTGTTCTAATGGAGTTCTCCAACTAGAAGTTATAACTATTGGTCGTTTAATTTCTGTTCTGTATTTTTGTAAATTTTCTGCACTATATTGTAAATTTTCTAAAATATCAATTGTTGGAATACTAATATTTCTATTTTTTGTTCTTAATACTTCATTCCAAGTAAAATTATCAGTACAATAAGCATCATCAGGCAAAATTTTTTTATCTCTTGGATTTAGATTTTTTAAATATTTCTCCACCTCTATTGGTGTCCATTTTTTTTTATTCATTTAATTTTCTCCTTATTTTCTACTAAAACAAGTAAATGTTTTAGTACTGAGTACATATCAATAAATCAAATAAGGATAATGTTCTATGTCTTTTTTATATTTTTTTATTATATTGTCGATTTTATTTTGCTTGCTATATTCAGGATATTCTTTTTCAAATTTCTCATAAAATTCTAATATTTTCTTAAGCTCTGATTGCGAAATGATATATCTACAATCATTTATTATGCGATTGTCAAAACGCGTTTCGAATTTTAGTAATTTACGATGTGGCTTAGACAAATATTTAGCAAAATTTTTATACATATAACGTTTACTTGATACAAAAAAGAACTCTCCTTCATCTATTTGCACAATTAAACCATACTTATAATACTTATTTGTATATTCTTTTAACAATTTCGATGGATTAAAATAATTATAACTAAGAAGATTTTTTTCATTTTGGATAGAAACAAACTTTTCATAATATTTTATAAATTCATTAAAAGAATTTTCAGCGTCAACTATTTCTTGTTTATTTTTGAACTCATTTTTATAATCATTTGTAATATTACGCAATGAATTAATATCATATATATCATATTTGTTATAGTCTATTCCAAAAGCACAAGGTATGTTTAATATAAATAAAATCAATATAAAAATAATATTTTTCATAAAACAAATCATCCTCTGTTAAATAATTTATAAATAAATCATAACCAGCCTCCTTCTTATTTTTTATAAGAAGGACAAGTATCTAATGAAATTAACAAGCTATTATACCATTTTTTGCCCAATTCCGTCAACCTAGCCAGTTGACTAAAAGTTTTGAGGTTTTTGAACGACTCAAAATCCACATTTGGCGCAGATGATGGTTTAATCTGGCCGTTTTTAAGTTGTTGCATAATCGCTTTTTCATTACGCGCAAACTCTTGAGGGCTCATCTTTCCAATCTCCTCGGGGGTAAATGAGGTATACGACCTTGAGTTATTTCCCCCAACCAACGACTCGGGGGTAAATGTTGCATGCGATTTGAAATTGTTTTGATTTATTGTATTTTCAACCGGTGCAGCATAACCTGTCGCCTTGCCATTTGAATTTACAGGTTGAACATTCATTAAATCTGCAGGATTGAAATTATGCAAATAATGGTTTGGTGTCATACCGGATTGCATATCTTTAGGAACATCTGGAATCGTATATATTGTACCTGACTGAGTTTTTATTACGTTTTTAAATAAACCGTCATTTTTTCTGCCATAAGTTGTAATATTTCTATCATCATACGGAAAATATTTTTTATTATTTTTAACAATATTCAAACTTCCAATTGGAGCTAATGCAGTAGATTTTATTCCCGTACGATGTGATAACAAATTAGATAATGTACCGCCCAACGAATAACCGACAGATTCTATTTGTGCATTTGGATACTTTGTTTTTATTTGGTCATAGAACTTTTCTAAATCTCTAAATTGATTAGGTATAAACCCTCCATATATTTGTACATCATTAAAATAATCTGGTATACCTTTAGAACCAGCTACGGCTATAACAATCCTGTTATTTTGTTTATATGCTTTTGCATTGAAATTTTTATTAGAAATTGTTCTATCAAATTCTGATAATGTTTCCCAGCCTGCAACATCTTTGTTGTGTTGTGTTGCATCACAAAAATCTAAAAATTCTTTTCTTTTTTTAAATTTATCCATATTATTTTTCCTTTTTCTGATATAATACTGTTATGTCTAACCTTTTTATAAGAATTTTGAAAAACTTATATTTTTGTTTCCAATGTCTTATAACAGTTACTAATTTTGCATTATTTTATTTTCTTGCAATATCAACTCTGTTATTTTATGGATTAACAGGAGATTATAGGCATACTAATCAAGACACTGGACTTTATATTTTAATATCTGCAATGTTACTAGTTGCAATGCAAGTATTTGTAATATTTTCAGGGTTATCTACTTGGGCAATGCTGAAAATATTATTAAAAAAAGAAATTACTAAATTCCAAAAAAAATTGACAATAATATTCCCTATTTTATCTACCATTTTGTACATTGCAATCGCTCTTGTTATACATTTTGCAAACAATTAAAATTGCAGATATTATTGTATATTTTTATTTTTCATACCAAACCCTCTTCTTTCTCAAGAAGGACAAGTATCTAACGAAATTAACAAGCTATTATACCATTTTTTGCCCAATCCCGTCAACCTAGACAGTTGGGTAAATATTTATTATCCGTAATTTTACATCCGCAGTATTTATAGTATAATAATCTCAAGGGAAAGTAATGAAGAAGGAGCAAAAATGTTTGGAGTAATATTAGCAGGCGGATCAGGAAGTCGTTTATGGCCGTTATCAAGAGAGTTATACCCAAAACAACTTATCAACTTCAATACAGAAAAAAGTTTAATCCAATCAACTTTTGAAAGGTTAAACAAATTTATTCCGTCAGAAAATATTATTAGTGTAACCAACACAAAACACCATGCAAACGTTAAAATGCAACTCGGCCAAGCCGGCGAGAATTCAATTATTTTATCCGAACCCGTTTCAAAAAATACAGCTCCTGCAATTGCATTAAGCGTTAAATACATTATAGAAACAACAGAAGATGACGAAACCGTTTTAGTTGTGCCATCAGATTTACTTATAGAAAATGACGAAAAATTTATTCAATCAATTCATGATGCGCAAAAATACGTTGAAGATGGTTATATTGTAACTTTCGGCATTAAACCAAATTATCCTGAAACAGGTTTTGGATACATTCGTTGCATCGATGGAAAAGTTCAAGGGTTTACCGAAAAACCCGATAATCAAACCGCAGAAAAATACTTACAAGAAAAGGATTATTATTGGAATAGCGGGATTTTTATGTTTAAAGTCTCTACTCTTATTGAGGAACTCGAACATTACTGCCCTGAAATTTCAAGCCTTATCCGCAACATCAAATGCTCAGAATCAATCCCATTCAACGAATTTGATAAAATGCCTAATATTTCAATTGATTATGCTGTTATGGAAAAAAGTCAAAAAATCGCTATGGTTGAATTACAATCAGATTGGAAAGACTTAGGGTCTTGGCAATCAATCTATGAAGTTAGCCCGAAAGACGAAAACGGTAATGTTTTTGTCGGACACGTTTTAGATAAAAGCTCTAAAAACTCTTTTGTTTACTCTTCATCAAAGCTTGTTGCAACAATTGGACTTGAAGATACTGTTATTGTTGAGACTGAAGATGCTATATTAGCTTGCAAAAAAGATAAAACTCAAGAGGTTAAACAAATCTACGAAACCTTAAAAGAACAGCAAGACGGAACTCAAATGGTTCATAAAACTGTCTACCGTCCTTGGGGATTTTATACAGTAATCGCAGAAGGTAAAGGGTTCCAAACAAAATTAATCCACGTAAATGTAGGACAAAAACTTTCTGTTCAATCACACAATCATCGAAGCGAACATTGGGTTGTTTTATCAGGTATGGCAAAAGTTGTTCTGGAAGGAAAAGACCACATATTATCACCAGGACATAGTATAGATATTGGTGTTAAAGCAATCCACTCTTTACAAAACCCTTATGAACAAGATTTAGAAATTATCGAAATCCAAAAAGGCGATATTTTATCAGAAGATGATATTGTTCGTTATGAAGATATTTATGGAAGGGTTTAATATTTTATAAATTAATTGAAACGGCGGGGTGTTAATATTAACACCCCGCCGTTATTATAAATACATCTGAAATTTACTATACAGCAACTTTCATTGTTTTTTCAATAATATCATTAAAGCTTTCAGCACTTAAACTAGCGCCACCAATTAAAGCTCCGTCGATATCTGATTTAGCCATTTGTTCTTCGATTGTAGAAGGTTTTACAGAACCACCATAAAGAATTCTGATTGATTCAGCAGCAGATGAACCTGCAACTTCTGAAACAACGCTTCTAATCATTTTAATAACTCTGTTAGCTTCTTCAGCATCACAAGATTTACCTGTACCGATAGCCCAAATTGGCTCATAAGCGATAACTGATTTAGCAACATCTTCTGAAGAAATACCGTCTAATGCAGCTCTGATTTGGCTCGCAATCCAAGAATCAGTAATACCTGATTCTCTTTGTTCTAAAGATTCACCACAACAAATAATTGGAATCAAACCACCTGCCAAAATTGCTTTAGCTTTTTTATTAATCATTTCATCAGATTCAGAAAAATATTGTCTTCTTTCTGAGTGACCGATAATTACATAAGAACATCCTGCATCAGCTAACATTTCTACAGAAATTTCACCTGTATAAGCACCAGATGATTCCCAATGACAATTTTGACCTGCGATAGAAAGTTTATAACCTTTACAACCGCAATCACAAGCAATAGGTGAAACTTGGCTTAATGAAGTGAATACAGGAGCAATAACAACTGTAGGAAGTTGACTTGCATTGTAATTAGAAACAAATGATTTAATACCTTCATATAGTGATTTAGCTTCACTTTGAAGAAGGTTCATTTTCCAGTTTCCTGCAATAATAGGTTTTCTTGACATAATAAAATCTCCTTTATAAGTACCGTGTTTACAAGGAAAATTTTATATTAAACAAAAACCTTACGCAAGATTAATCCGTAATTTTCCAATTATTTTGCATTGCTTTGGATAAACAGCCTTGAGCATAATCACCGATATGCCCCCAACTATTAACCTTAGTAGCACATAGTGTAGCGTCCTCTTGCCAATCTTTAACAGTTCCGTCAGATAATATATCCATAATAAATGCGTCTAACCCAACCATATTTGGTTCATCCCTGCCATTCACATCAAGAAAAACAGTAAATCTTCCGTTTGAATTATTTAAAACAGTACAAATCGCAGCACCACTAACAGTCTGAGCACAAAAATCACCTGCAAAAACCCCCGCAGAACCGCTTTGTCCGGAGGTTTTGTTGTAGTAATAATACTCATCTGCAACACAACTTTCTGTGTTTGTAGTTGCATCTGCGCTAAGACAATTGTGTTTTGCCACCTTAAAATAATTTCTTAAAAAATAACATCCTCCTGTTTTGCAGGATTCGGTAGTATTATCTTGTCTAACACCCGCAGAAGTTGTACTAAATGAATCCGACATTTCATCATTCATTATTGAACGAGCCGCTTCGGTTATTTGAGAATAAACTTTTTCAAGTTGAGCACCGTATACCTTATATTTGTAATTAGTTACAACAGACGGTATAGTTAATGCCGCAACAACACCGATAATACCAAGACAAATCAAAACTTCTGCTAAAGTGAATGCTTTTTTCATCTTCAACACCTCTTAGTATTCCATCTTCCAACCGGCATCAATAATCGCATTTAAACATCCGGCTGCAGCTGTATCAATACTTGTTCCACTATTACATTCAGAAGCAGGGGTTGATGGATCTCCTGAAGCAACAAAACCATCTACTACCGATCCATCCGATTGCACTGACATCAAAAACAGGTCTCTGCCTGCAATATTTGGTCCGGATATCCCGTTAACATCAACAAAAAACCACATAAGACCTCCTTGCGGCGAACCTAATCCAACGCCACATATAGAAGCGCCATTCACTGTTTGAACACAATATGACTCGTCATCTACTGTAAATGCTCCTAGATTATTACCTGAAATTGACCTATAAACTTCTGTTGTTTCACCCTCAACTAAAACACATGGCGGGGAAGAATTTAAACAATTATATTTATTTACTTTAAAATAATTTGACATAAATTTCATAAACCCACCAACACCTTTATTGGTATTTGGATCTACACCATAAACTTGCTCTAAAATTGCAGAAGTCTCAAAAAAATTATCCACATTTTCATCGCGCATAATTGCAACTGTCGCCTCAGAAATTTGAGAATAAACTTTCTGCAATTGTGATACATACAATCTGTTTCTATAATTTTTCATAACCGAAGGAACTGTCAAAACCGCAACAACTCCGACAATACCTAATGTTATTAAAACCTCTGATAAAGTAAATCCTCGTTTCATATAATTCCTTCCATTAATAATTCATTTTCCAATTATCTTTTAGTATACGACCAAAGCAACCATTTCCTTGGAGCGCAAATTTAGGAGTCCCACTGCCATTACCACAATAATTATTCGCCGCTTGATGATCGTAAATTTCATTAGTCTCAACATTTACATACATCGAAAATAAGTCTCTTCCACCAATATTCGGTCCATCTGCACCATTCACATCAACAATTAACCTACAATATGAAAGTGTTGTTGCTGAACACATAAATGCAACAATCGCACCATCTGCCAAACGAACCTTAGCATAAGATCCGAGTGACAAAAGCGATCCTGTAGAACTGGTTACACCTATTTTCTTATATCTAATCGCTGCAAATGGATTCTCATCTCCATTATTTGAAGTCTTAAAATACTTTTCTAAAAACTCTTGATAGTATGATTTTTCAGTTTCAGAATTTGTACCCTGATACCGATATGGAGTATATTTAAATTTAGATACGTTATGATCTAAACACGCTTGATTTACTGCATTATCAAACATTTCATATACTTTTTTCAATTTTGTTACATATAACTGATTATGATAATCTTTCAAAAAGCCGGGTAAAACTAAAACAGCAATTGCTCCGATTATAGTCATTGTTACCAATAACTCAGCCATCGTAAGGGCTTTTTTCATACTCTTAACATCCTAAATTCTGTACGCGTATATACAAATTATACAACTTTTTTTATGATTTTTCAAGTGGAACTGACTACTTATCAAGTTTTGGCTTTCTGAATAAAAACAACAACGGAATTAACATAAAGCACAACAAACCAAATATTCTAAACGCATCCATAAATGCCCAAAGAGTAGATTGTTTTACCAAAGTGCCATATTGCAAATACTGGGCCATGTGATTTGCAACAGAAACATGCGTATATTGAGAAAGCATTGCCGTAATTGATGATACTCTATCAACAAACGCTTGATTTAATTCACTCAAATTACCTACCATCATATATTGATGCATTTGCGCAAATCTTGTAAGCATTGTTGCAACTAAAGATGTACCAATCGCACCGCCAATATTTTTTAACAAGTTTTGAATCCCTGATGCATTTGTCATTTGTTGGTTAGTCAAAGTCTCAAGCGACAAGTTTATGATAGGAATCATCGATAGCCCCATTCCCATTCCCATAATATAATTTGGAATCATAATATTTATACTTGAAATTTGCAAATTTAAAAATCCAAAAGATAAACCCGCAGTGCCCAACAAGCATAATCCTACACATACCATTAATCTTTTATCTACTTTATCCGCAATAAAAGCACAAATTACCATCGCCGTTAAACTACCCAAACCGCGAGGCATCATAGAATATCCGCTTAAAAACGCTGTATACCCCATCATACTTTGCAAAAATTGCGGTAAAATCGCCAATGATGCATACAATACAGCTTGCATTACCACCTGAATAAACGTACCGATAACAAAATTCTTATCCTTAAAAACACTTAAATCTATAAGTGTATCTTTGCGTACAATTTGAGATACAAAAAAACAAATCGCCGCAACACAAGATACCCCAAACACCCAACAAATCCAAGGTGCATTAAACCAATCCGCATTATTACCTTTGTCGAAAAACACCTGTAAAGTTAATAACCAAATTGCCAAAAACAAAAAGCCTAAACCATCCATTTTGACACCTTTTTGACGGTGAGAATATGGAGGATTATACAAAAGTTTTTGACACAATGCTGCCGCAATACAACCAAACGGAACATTAATATAAAATATCCAAGGCCAAGACCAATTATCAGTAATCCAACCGCCCAAAACAGGTCCAATAATCGGGGCTAGAATAATTCCCATCCCAAACACAGCCATCGCAGTTCCACGTTTTTCTTTAGGAAAACTCTCCATCATAATAGCTTGCGAAATCGGAACAATCCCGCCACCACCTGCACCTTGCAATATCCTAAACACAACCATTTGCCCCAAATTTTGCGCCATACCACAAAGCATTGAAGCTATAGTAAACAATAAAATACTGATTATGTAAAAGTTTTTTCTGCCAAAGAATTTACTAAAAAATCCAACAGACGGAATTACAATACCACTTGCAATCAAATAACTTGTCAAAATCCACATACTTTCATCACGTGTAGCTGAAAAACTACCCGCCATGTGCGGTAAAGCAACATTTGCAATCGTACCGTCAATTACATAAATAAATACAGCCAACAATGTCGGCATAACCGAAATCCAAGGATTTTTTGGAAGATATTTCGCGTCTTCATCTTCCATTTGGATAGCATTCTCTTTTATTACTTCTTCTGACATATTACCCTTTTTAAAATAGGTGCCGGATAATCTCGACACCTATAAACTTTTTAAAAACTACTTAACTTTAACTTTTGGAACTACTGACATTCCAGGAACAATAGTATATTCACTTGAGTCAATTTCTTCCGTAAACACGATTTTTACAGGAATTCTTTGTACAATTTTTACAAATGACCCAACCGCATTTTCAGGCGGAAATAAACTTGATTTTGCACCTGACGCCCTTTGAATTGAATCAATTTTTCCTTTGAAAATTTTATTTGGATATGTATCAATTTTAATATCAACTGGCTGACCTGGCTTCATACCTTTCAATTGATTTTCTTTAAAGTTTGCAACAACCCAAACTTCTTCAGGCACCAATGTAAACAATGGAGCACCAGGAGTAACAAACATACCTTTTTCAACACGTCTTGAAGTTACTGTTCCTGATTGTGGGGCATAAACTTTTGTATATGATAAGTCTAATGCAGCTTTGTCTTTTGAAGCTTTGGCAGTTCTTAAATTAGCATCTGCAACAGTTTTTCCGTTTTCATCAGAAAATAATGCTTGTTTTGCTTGTGTTAAATTCGCTTTCGCACCATCATACTTAACTTTTGCAGCATCATAAACTTGTTTTGAAACCGCACCTTGCTCATATAAATTACTATATCTGTCTAAATCTTTTTTAGCTAACGCAATATTTGATTCTGCCGCAACCAAATTTGCTTTTGCATTAGATTGATCAAGTCTGATTCTTTCATAGGTAGAATCTGCTTGTTCCAATCTGATTTTGTAATCTTCATCATCAATAACCGCAACTAAATCACCTTCGTTTACAAATTGATTGTCTTTCACATAAACTTCTTCGATTTGTCCTGCTACACGCGGTGATACGTTTACTGTTGTAGTTTCTACATATGCATCATCTGTTGATTCGTATTGCATCTCATGTGCAATGTAAATACCTGCCAAAATCAATAAAATTATAATAACTACTGCCGCTATTGTTCTTTTTACCCCTTTTGGTTTTTGTTTTTCTGTTTGCTCAACTTTTTGCTCTTGAACTTCTTTTTCTTCCATATTTAATAACCTCTTATATCTTCATTTCTACTTCGTTTTTTAAACCATCTCTTAGTTTTTTACATATAATCTTTACAAAAGTTTTTTCTTCATCTGAAATTATTTTTGGAATTTTACTCAAATGTTCTCTCAATAATTCTGATGTATATTCAAAGACCTTTCTACCTTCCTCAGTTATAATCATTTTCCTTACAAGTCTGTTATTCTTTGTATCGGCAAATCTTTCAATATAACCTTTTTCTTCTAAAGCATTCAAAATCCTACCAGTATTTGGCCTATCTTTTAAGATAATCTTTGCAAGTTCCCTTTGACAAATCCCATCATGCAACATTATAACATCCATTGCACTATACTCATCAACAGTTAATGGCATATTTAGCTTTGGAAAAATCTGCATACCTAATGACCTACAGTATTTTGCAGTAAGTTCTATTTGATAAAATAATGAATCTGTGAAATGTTCGCTTTTATACATACTAATATTATAATTCAAATTTTTATTTTGTGTTGTAAAAATTATGTGTTGCATTTGCAACAATATTATGTTATCATACTGTTATACAAAAAGCAAGTGTATTTTTAAGAGGGAATAAAACATTGAAAAAGGGTATCATAACAGTATTATTAGCTAGTTTTGTATTAACAAACATAACTCCTGTTGCAAGTTTTGCACTAGGCGATAAAAACGACCAACCAAAAAAAGTTTCTATTACAAAAAGTTACAAACAAAGAGCAAAAAGCGACAATTTTAAATATGAATATATAAATTATGCTTGGTGGGATAATTTTAATGACCCAATTTTAACAGGGTACATTGATAGAGCAATCAAAAATAATTTTGATCTAAAAATGGCTACAAATGCAGTTGATGAATATTATCAAGCCGTAAAAATCCAATTTGCTAACCAATTACCGATGGCAAGTGTAGGTGTTTCTACGGCCTATACAAAAATGCCAAATACTACTTCATCTGATTTCCAATTTGTAACACCGGCTTTTGCAAATTATGAACTTGATTTGTTCCTAAAAAACAAAAATAAAACAGATATGTCTAAGAAAAATTACGAAGCATCATTACAAGACGAACGTGCTGCATACATCGGTATTGCTTCTGCTGTGGGTACAACTTATCTTAATATCGTAAAATTAGATAAAATGATCGAACTTCAAGAACAAATCGTTCAAGATAGAAAAGTTATTTACGATTTAATGCTTGCAAGAAACAAAGAAGGTTTAACTTCAACTGCAGACACTGTTAAAGCCAATAAAGCATATATCGCTGGTAATACCAATTTAATTGATTACAAAAAAAATAGAACAATGCTACTAAATCAATTAGCTGTATTGCTCGGAGAAAATCCAAATAATTCTGAACAATTAACTAGAATCAGTTACGATAATTTGAATTTTTCAGGCAATATTCCAACAGAAATTTCATCCGATGTAATCTCGACAAGACCTGATTATATCAAAGCTGAAAAAATGGTAGAACGAGCAGGGATTGATGTTAAAGTCGCAAAAAAAGAATTCTTGCCAACAATAAATTTAACAGGTGTTGCACTATTTTTAGCAGGAGATATCGGAAGTCTTTGGACAACAAAAAACGCACTGGCTGCTCTTGCAGGTGGTTTAAATCTACCTTTATTCACAGGCGGAAGAAGAATTGCTAATCTTAAGCTTAAAAAATCAACTTATGAAAGAATTTTAAATAATTACTACAAAACAAATTTGACAGCTATTCAAGAAGTTAATGACGCACTTGTGACAATCAAACTTGATGAAGAAAAATACCAAGATACCAAAAAACAATCTGAACTCGAAAGAGAAGATTTTGGATATAGTACAAACAGATACGAAGAAGGTATTATTTCTAAACTTGATTTGACACAAGTTAAAGAAAATGTACTATATACAGACAAAGCTGTTGTTAACGATAAAGTGAATTGTTTAATCAATTATATCGGACTATACAAAGCAACGGGAAGTCAATTATAAATATCAAAAAGCTAACTCAAAAAATCTTAATCATATTTTTACTTACTAAAGCCGGTATTTAATTACCGGTTTCTTTTTTTGGGGTTATGACTATAATTTTATTAAAATCCACATAAAAAAGGATGAGTACCTACCCCGAATAAACCCCTCACCCTAACCCTCTCCCCTAGGTGAGGGGATATATTATATCTACCAAGTAAAATATACTCATCCTCTTTTATTTAAAACTATTTTGTTGAATTTAGAACAGCTCGCCCTGCTTTTGTCGCCGGCTCTATAGTTGCTCCATGGAAAACTACATGAAACACATCTCCCATACCTTTACCATTTGAAACTTTACAAGGTTCGTTACCCCATCCATTTTCATTTGGATTATCACAATCAACTTCTTTATTAGGTCCAGCAAGACCATTAACATCGATAAAACCTACACAAGCAGTTTTATCAAAAACCCAATAATCTGGATCAAAAACATTTCCTGGTGGAGAAGTACAATCTTGCATTACCGGATAAAAGCCGACAATAGACCCATCAGATAATGAATAAATAATTGCATTAGGTGCAAATAACACCGCTCCCATTATTTCCTCATAATTATATGCTAAACCATTTGACATCTTAAAATTTTCAACCGTTGGTTTTCCTATATAAGTGTACCCCGACAATGTACCATTTAACAATGCACACATTGATCTAGTCACTGTCGGATCATCAGATGCACCACCACAATCTGCATTTAGTCCACTGTAATCAAAACCATACTGAGCTTTCGACATTAAAGCTGCTTGGTTTAGTGTAGATAACGTCTTTTTAAATTGTGAGCGGAATTGTTGACTTTTTGTGTTTGCTATCAATGTCGGAATTGTCATTGCCGCAACAACACCTATTATACCTAATGTTATCAAAACTTCCGCTAGTGTAAACGCTTGTTTTTTAGACCCTCTAGAGGTTAGCTCTCCAAAATTCTTTCTGCAACTGGATTTCAACATAATACCTCCTTTTGTATTCATATAAACTTCCATATACAAGTATAACAAATTGTATAAGGTTTTTCAAGATGTAAATAAATTGATTGCATTTTTAAGATAGACCCCTAACCCTCCAACACTCGGCTGCGCCTCGGTATACAAGTTCACAAGGCTCGTACCTCGCCTGTTCATTTTGCACCATCCAGGGAGGGAAAACAACGTCATTCTGAGCGGGGGTAAATGTATTGATGTTAATAACCTTCCCTACCATCGTCATTCTAAGCCGGTGAGAGCAGAGGCACGAACGTAGTGAGAGACGAACACGCGCCAACGGAAACGTTGAGTTTTCGTTGCAAGTGTAAGCGGTGCCGTTTATTGCGAACACCGAAGGAGCGAAGAATCTTTTATTATTATTTCTATACAATTTTACGAGATTCTTCGGGCCAAAGCCCTCAGAATGACGAGAGTCGAACGAAATGGAAAAATGCCCATATATTTACCCCCCTCAGAATGACATGAATCGAACGAGGCGGAAAGATACCAATATATTTACCCCCCTTTAGTATTACTAATTAAACAACGGTTGGTAACTACATTTCCCCAACTCAAAATGACAATACCATCATAAATCCAATTATTTATACATATCATTTAAACTAATCAGTTAAACTAAAATCTTCATCTAATAATTGCTCAACAGCATATATTATTTCAGATAATTTTTTGCCAGTCGCCTCAGAAGCTTTCCATATTGTTGAAAACGTAGGATCAACTTTTCCATTTTCCAATCTGTTTAACCCACCACGAGAAATACCAAACTCTTCTTCCGCCTTATTGCAAGACAATTTAGTATTCAATTCACGCGTTTCACGAAACACTTTACCCAAAAGCTTATTTAAATAAAAATTTTCTCTTTAGACTCTTGCATACATGCATAATACTTGGTAAATTAATTATAGTTCTGTACACTTTCAGAGGTAACTATGAAATTTACTGTGTTTTACAAAAAATTAAAAATTGAATATATACTATATGATTTCACCAATTCAGAAATAATTGAAATCACTAACAAGATACTCCTATTAACTAATAACGTAAAAATCATTTCACTAGGTCATCTATATTGTGATAATAAAAAGGATTTACATATTTTAGAAAAAACAATATTTGATGAATTATGTATTATAAAAAAAGAGCGAACAAATAAATTTCACAGACTCCCAAACCTCATAAAAGAATCAATAAAAATGAAATTTAACAAATACATATAGCCTCATTTACCTCCGAAGATGATGTGAAACTTGGCAAATAACACAAAAATACACACATTTACCCGTTGCTCATTGGCATTACAAACTAAACCACGGTTGGTAACTACATTTACCCCACTCTACTCCCCCAAAAAAGAAAAATAGCCGAGGGGACGGCTTTCTTAAAAGGTTATTGTGTAGGAGAAAATAAAGAAAAAGAAAAAGGTTTGTGTACATGTAATATATTCCCATTTATCACACCCTAATAACATATTTTGCATAATTTTTTACAATTCTTAATGTTTTTATAAAAATACAACTCTTTCACATCATAGAAATAGGGTTTCCTAAAATGAAACCCTTTTCACCTACTACTAACTTTCTACTTTTCGTTACCTAAATTTGTACGTTTTTGCTTTCGTACTCAATTCCCATTTCTTTAAGCGTTTTAATGAAATTTTGTGCACAAATTCTTTGAGCCTCAGGTGGCACAATTCTAAGAATTTCAACTGTTCTTGAAATAACCGGATCTTTATCATACCAACGGTTGTTTGCATTCACAGGTTTTACCATTGCATAAAATTTATCGATTGTTTCTTTAGAAACTTTTTCTTCTATTTTTTGCAAAAATATCTCTGCTTGAGCTCTTAGTTCATTTTGATAATTTCTTAAAAGCTCAATTACTTCTAATAATAATGGGTCATGATCATACCAACGTTTATAAGTAGGACTCATTATGTGTACCCTCCGTTAGGTTAATTTGGGAATCTTCGCTCTTTCTTTCAATTTTCCCTCCTAACAATCTTATCTTATTCTCAAAATTTTCGTATCCTCTATCTATATGATGTAGTTTTTCGACAATAGAATTACCATCAGCCATTAAGGCAGCAACTACAAGAGACGCTCCCGCTCTTAAATCACTTGCTGTAAGTGTTGCTCCGGAAAGTTTTTTCACACCTTTAATAATAGCGTGGTTTCTGTCCTGATGAATATCAGCACCCATTCTATTTAAATCAGGAACTTGCATAAAGCGATTTTCATATAGACTTTCTGTGATTATCCCAACACCGTTCGCTGTTGTTAACAAAGTCATCGCCATTGATTGCAAATCGGTTGGAAATCCTGGATATGGTTGGGTTACAAAGTTAATAGAATTTAGTCTATTTTTGCAACTAACTTCCATCGATGTAGGATCCAAAAGTTTAATATTTGCACCCATTTTCAACAATTTGTCAGTGAAGAATGTCAAATGTGCAGGATAAATATTTTTAATAATACCTTTACCTTTTGTCGCAATAATAGCAGTCATAAAAGTTCCGGCTTCAATTCTATCAGGAATTGTTGTGTATTCTATCGGATGCAAATCAGATTGTTTTACCCCATTGATAATAACTTCAGAAGTACCTGCACCAATAATATCCGCCCCCATAGTATTTAAGAAGTTTGCCAAATCAACAATTTCTGGTTCTTGCGCTGCATTTTGAATTCTTGTTGAACCTTCTGCTAAAACAGATGCCAACATAATATTTTCTGTCGCTCCAACAGAAGGAATATCTAAATAAATATCTGTACCGACAAGCTTATTAGTTTTAGCATGAACATAGCCGTTTTCAATTTTAATTTTAGCACCCAAGGCTTCCAAACCGCGAATATGAAAATCCACACGTCTTTCACCGATTGCACAACCACCCGGTAGTGCAACTCTTGCCTCTTTGCATCGAGAAACTAACGCACCTAAAACAATAAAAGATGCACGCATTTTACTTACTAATTCATAACTAGCAGTAACATTTGTAATATCTGTAGCATCAATTGTTAATGATTTTTCTTCTCTATTATAGCTTGTTTTTGCACCTAACTGAGCAATCACATTAAGCATAATCTCAACATCTGTCAATTCAGGTACGTTGTATATTTTTGATTCGCCTTTTGCTAAGATTGCAGCAGCCATAAGCTTTAACACTGAATTTTTCGCCCCGCCTATAGATACTTCACCTTTTAAAGGGGTCCCACCTTTTATATAAAATCTTTCTACCAATTTAGCCTCCGAAAGAAATTCTCATTCATATCTTCTCTATACATAATAATACAAGCACTACACTTTGTTGTAAATAAATTAAAATATGTAAAGATTGTATATACTATTTTATTACATAAAAGCAATATTTTGAGTATAAAACTTTTTAAATAGTTATAAGGGGACATTAATGAGTTTACAACGCACAATATTATGTGGCGCAAAATCCATAATTAACGAATGCCAATCAAGCAAAGAGGTCTCAAAAGTCACTGATAATATTTCATCTGCAATAAAAAAGTCATTTGAACAAATGCCTGATTTTTTTGAACGCGTTAGTCCTGAATCTAATTTTCATAAATTATCTGAAAACACAAAAAAACAAATTATAGACATCAAAGAAAAAATTTGGCAAAATTTGAAAAAAGAAAATAAATTACAATCTTTTGCCAAACACGAAGAGTTAATTGAAAATATAATCAAATACTGTCCTGATGAAACTCATATAATTCATATTTTGCACAACACTAAAAATTACGCAAAATTTTGCAAGATAATAAATAATCTCAACAAAAGTTTTAAACATGTCACCTCAACAAACCCGTCTGATAAATCTCATTTGACTTCAAAATTTGCACTAATGTCAATCTTTCATCCGGAAAATTTTAGTGCATTTGTAAAATCCAAAGCTTCAACTGAAATACTCTCTGGAAAAATTGACATAAACTATTTAAAAAATATAAAAATATCTGATAAAATTGATGAAGATTTTTTATATAAACTATTTGACGATTTAGAGAAAAACACCAACGAAAAACTAACAAAACTAGGCATCGACAAAGAAGCTGTCAACAAATACCTCAAGATTTGCGACGATGAAGTTTGTAAAGACTCAAAATTTATAGACAGGTTTATAGAAGAGCTAAAAAATATTAATGACCCTGAATTAGCGAATAAATTTTTGAAAAGTTTTAATTTTGATGAAAATTTCACAGAAAAAAACATCAACAGTTTTAGAGCATTACTGGAAGAAACTATTGAAAATCCAGATTTAATGAAAAAAATTCTAAGAATTAAAACCCCGATTTTACCCGCTGGGATGCAAAAAATAGCTGATATTTTTAACAATAAAACTCAACTTAAAATAACAGATGAATTATTTGATTATTATATAAAATTGACAGAAAAACATCCGCAAGATTTTCCTGAATACTGTTTACTAAGTATGAATGATTTTTTAAACATCAAAGGCACTAACGAAAAAATGTTAAAAAAATTCATTGGCGAAATTCTAAAACAAAAAGATTCCGTTTCAATTTCACCTTATCTTTTTAATATTTCAGAAACCAATCTCCCATATCTAAAAATGTGTTTAAAAAACAACAACATAAATTCAGAGTCATTAAAAAAACTTCTATTATTAGATTCAATGCCACAATTCAAAAATCCTTCAACTTGGAAAAATTTGGATACTATGTATAACAAACATTACAAACCAATTTGTGATTTTCTTGAAAAACATTACAAAAACAAGCAAGAAGCTCCATATCTTGCTCTTACATTATTAAATATAAAAAGAACACAACCTGAAAAGTGGCAACAATTGATAGATTCAAAACTTTTCAAACACATTGATGATGGAAAAGTGAATGCAAGAATTTTAAATTGTATAAACGAACAATCGAATATTATGCCAGAAATCTTGGAAGATTTACAAGCTTTAAACAAAGGACAAAGCATAATCAAAAAATTTAACTCGACAAAAGATGTTCTTAAACAAACAAAACCTGGTAGCGTCATTTCTGTTAAAGGAAAAATGTATATTAACAACGACGGAAAACTTGAACGGTGGAATATGACCGAAGAAAAGTTTAACGAATTATTCCCACTAGTTAATAGATTTTCAACATCGCAGGGTAGAGATGATTGTTATTTAATTACATCACTTACATCTTTATATAAAAACCCTAAAACTCGTGGAATTTATTACAAATGCTTTGAACAAAAAGGCGACGATATTCTCGTCACAATTCCAGCATATAAAGATTATCATGGCACCATTGTATTTCCAAAAGGTGAAATTGAACTTGGGCAACATAGTGCTGATGCACCAAAACATATTCAAATGCTTGAAAGAACTTATGAAAGAACAAGTTTAAGAAGAAAATCAGATGGCTTCATAGATGAAAACCCGCTCACAACAAATAATCTTGATAAATTAAATCAAAGAATAAGAACAGGTTACTTTAAAGATGTTATTAATGATTTTTTATGCGAACAAAGACAACAAGGTAAAACGACAACACGCATATTCTTAAGCAAAGAAAAAGATAAATACAAAGAAATTATTACTAATTTCATAAATAATCCAAAATATATTATGACTTATGGAACAAAAAGAACAAATGATAACACAGGACACGCACTTTCATTAAGAGCATATAATCCGAAAACAGATGAAGTTTCATTTAGCGACCCTCAACAGGCAGGAGTTTTTTACCAAAAACCTTTAAACGAGTGGCTAAAAGACGTTTACCAAATATTAGTAACAAGAATAAAATAACCCCATTGTAAATCTTTGTAAATAAAGTATATATATTTTGTCAATATTTTATACTCAAAAAACTTTATTAAAGTACAGGGATAAAATTAAAAGGGATATTATTATGACAAAGGTTAACACTCGAAGCAATGCGCAGCCTATTGCTGCAAAAAAAGCTGCTATAAAATTAGAAAATTTTTTAGCTAAAGCAGAAAGTACATATAGCACACAAAAGCTTGAAAATATGTATTTTTCTATCGCAGGTAGTGCATTTGATGGGATTGAAAACTGGGAAAATCTTAGCAAAAAAGAACAAAACTCATACCGTAACGGCTTTATTAATATGGCGAACTATTTTATAAAACATCTTGATGAAAAATATGGAAATGGTGATGGGGAATTAACTCGTAGTGAGTTCGTCAAATACAGACAACAAACTATTTATGGTGATATGTCAGAAATGAGTATACGTGAAAAAGAAATCGCAAGCAAACCGTTTGTAAATACCTACAATAATATCAATATCGAGGGCGGAAATACAATTAATGTCAAAGAAATGGCGACATTCTTAGCTACAATTGACGGTGATATTGATGAGGATAAAGATGGCGAAATTAATGGTGCCGATTATACCCGCCATGGATACGGTTTTGTAGAAAAAGGAACAACAAAAGCAAAAGAATTTTTACAACAAATGAAAATGGTTTACGAAGAATTATTTGGAACATATCCCCAAAAAACAAGTAAATAATAGAAAGGAGATATATGAGTACAGGAAATAATATTGGGATAAAATTAGAAAATTGGTTTAATACTGCAGCAACAAGCTTTGACGAAAAAACATTACGAAACAAAACTTTTAATGTTTTAGGCAGCGCTTGGGATAACCTTGTAAAAAGCGGAGCTTCTGCATCAGAACTTGATAAGGCTTATCGCAATGGTTTTATAAATTTGGGCAAAACATATATAACTCATTTAGATAAAACATACGGTGATGGCAAAGGGAATTTAACATTACAAGAATATATAAAATCCGAATTAGCAAAATTACCACTTGAATACAAAAATGATCCGGAGTTCATACAAGCAGCACGAAATATCGCAAACAACATCAATGTTGACGGGAATACAATAATTGATGAAAAAGAAATGGCCGCAGTATTATCTGTGTTTGATAAAGATTGTGAAAACGGAAATTTAAACGGGAAAATTAATGGATATGATTATGCTACTTGTTCAATGTGCTTAATTGAAGGAAACAATAAAATCGGAAAAGCTATTCGACAAAAAATTACAAACAGATATAATCAAATGTTCGGAACAAACATTAAAGCCAAATAATATTAATAATTCTTATTAACATAATTATTTGCTGCGGTAGATTTTATTAAATGTTTCTTTAATCCATCATCAAAGAAATCGTAATTATCTTTTAAATTTTGATAATTCAACCCACCGATATTATCTATAATGTTTACAAGAGGAATAACTAATTTTCTTGCTGAATTGTGCGGATTTGTAACAATCAAATTAGACCCAACAGAGCCCTCAATAGCATATTCATGTTTTGGCCTCAATTGGATTTCTCTGCCCGAAACATCAACAACAGTTAATCCGTCAGCAACATTAAATGTTGCAGCATATTTTTTATTATCCATTAAATACCTATCAAAAAATTCGGATAATTTTTCTCTATTATTTTTACAAAGAACTTTACCATCAGGAGTCTGAATGTTTTGCCCATTAATACCGCACACTTCATTACCGGTTAACAAATAGAATAGTTGAGCAGGGCTACCATCATTAAGCGGTTTTTTAGGATTTAAAATTGTTTTGGCATAATTTGGCACTTTTATTTCATCGAATTTTCCATCACTAATGTCAGTTCGTAGTTTTTCTACAGCCAATTCAAATACCAAAACATCCGCATCTCCGTTTGAATACACACGTTCTTTCACACCATCAGGACTAGTCACAAATTTTTGAGTTGCACGGTTAAATTCTTCCTCTGTTACTGCATAAGAAGTATTTAATCCTTTGAAATTAACACTTACAGAACCATCCTCATTTTTAGTAATAGAATTATTTATAATATCTGAACCAATAGGCGTTGTCGATAATGCTCTCAACCCTGATAATAACCAACAATCACCCATTCCACCTTGCTTAAATTCGCCAATAGCACCATCACAAGATGAAATTCTTAATCTATAATCTGCAATATTTGCACGATTTAAAATTGATAAAACATCTAAAGTATGCAATAGCTGTTTATCCCCATCTGTTACCGTCTTTATCGGATTAGTAACACGGGAATTTACATTATTATCTTTTGCTGTATTTACGGTTGAAACATTAAAATTGTTCAACAACGAAATATTATGCATGAATAATCCTACTACTGACCTACTATATTGTTATAAAAAAATTTTTTACTATTAAATTGCTAAAAAATTTTATATTATTTAGTTTTGTAAATAAAATTATTAATTATTAAAGTTTTCAATAAAAATGCCGAATAATATATTACAAAATGAGAGTACTTTAAAGAAGTATTTGTGCTAAAATCATACACAAGAGGAGCTTTATGGTTGAAGATATTGAACAAATGGCATTTAATATTCCGGATAGTGTTTTAGATGATATTCAACAAAACATTCAAGATATTATAAGAAATTTTGACGTTCCGGAAGAAAATAAACTGGAAATCATACAACAAATAAATTTTATGTACACTCGTACAAAATATTTGTCCATGACAGATGAATTAACCGGATTGTTTAACCGTAGAAGTTTTGAAAATACATTTGAAAAAGAATTTTTACGTGCCGCAAGATATTCTAACAAATTAACTCTTGTTATGTTTGACATTGACCATTTTAAACAAATAAATGACACATACGGCCACCCTTGTGGAGACTATGTACTACAACAAGTTTCTAATGCAGCTCTACAAACATTCAGAAAAACTGATACCGTATTTAGATTTGGTGGCGAAGAATTTGTTGTTATTTTGACAGAAACCGATATACAACAATCTATTATTCCACTTGAAAGATTTAGAAAAACCATTGAAACTCTTGGATTAAAATATCAAAATCAAGAAATTAGCGTAACAGTGAGCGTCGGAGCTTGCCAATTCCGTAATGAATTCCTTACAAAAGAAGATTATTTACAAAAAACAGACCAAGCATTATACGAAGCCAAAAACACCGGCCGCAATAAATGCATTTTATACTAACAAATTACAACACTATTTGCGTTAAATCATCTTCCAACAAACTTTTTTGGAATTGTTCACATTCAATTATCAATTCAAAAATTTGAGTATATTTTTCCGTGTGCAAAATTTTGGAAATATCATCAACACCAATAAACTCTATTGTATAAAATGCACTATTTTTATCTAAAATTTTAATAAATCCAACTTGTTCATATAATGCAAGTAACATCTCAAAAATTTTAACAGACTTGCCTAAAAAGCTGGAGCAACGTATCAATTCAACTTTTCCGTCATTATTATGAGCAGCAAACTTTAACATGCCTGTAAATGTTTTTAAAAACTCCTGTTCATCAAGAATCTTTGGTTCATAATTCATAAAATGCAATCCTTTTGGTTGCGCTTTTTCTAAAATTAAATCCAAAGTTTGTTTATCTGACGGATAATCGAAAAACATCACAACATCACATCGTGGAATATCTTGTCTGGTAAAGGTTCTAGCACTTATTTCAGCATAAGATTTTATAGTATCTAAAATATACCTACTTTCAGCAAAAACTCGAATGTTTAATTTAGAATTTTTAATATAATCATTAACATTAGGTAAAATTCCTGTCTTTTCTCGATTATCATAAATTTTATATGCAGATGGTATCACAATTGGCTCATCCACAATCGCATCTGAATGCACATCATCGATTATTAATTGGACAGAAATATTACCATTAAATTCATTTATCTGCGGATGAAAAGCAATATCAAGATTATCACCTGACGATAACGGGGCATGACCATTTTTCCACCAAATAGCCGTTAATTCTTGCACCCCACCTGTCACAACCAACCTCAAATGAGAATTATCAGACCCCATAGTTCTTTTTTGCATAATTTTTAAATTTTTCATAGCAAAAATCGGACTCGGATTTGAAGCTCCAAACGGCTCTAGTTGAGAAATTTCTTCCACTAAATCTGCGGAAATGTCTTGTTCTTCCAATAATAAGTCAATTTTGACAAACGGCTTTAAATCTTTATTTGCCACATATTCTTTTACTGTTTCATTCAAAGCCTTTTTTACAGTCTCAAACGGGGTTTTTTCACCGGTAAAACTCAAACCTGCCGCCAATTTATGCCCGCCAAAACCATCAAACAATTCTGAATTTGCATCAATAACATCATATAATGGTACTCCTTCTATACTTCTTGCAGAGCACCTAAACTGATCTTTTTCTTTAACATAAGCCATCAAAAAAACCGGTTTATAATATTTTTCAACAAGCTTTGATGCCACAATCCCAATAATGCCAATGTGCCATTCTTCACTATATAAAACTATCGCAGGATTTCTATTACCCTCTTTTTGTACCATTCTATCAGCTTGTTCAAAAATTTCTTGACAAAGTGTTTGACGTACTTTATTTAATTCATTTAAAGTAGTTACAGCCATTTCAATTTCTTGAGGGTTCTCAGAAATCAACACTTTTAGCGCCGCATCCACAGTGTCCAAGCGGCCTGATGCATTAATTCTTGGAGCAACACCAAAGGCAATATTTTCTGAAGTTATACCTTTTGTAATATCAAATCCGGCACTTTCCAAAAGTCTTTTCAAGCCATAATGTTTTCCTCGAGAAATCAACTCCAACCCTTTAGTAACAAAGTATCTATTTTCTCCCAATAATGGAACCACATCAGCAACTGTTCCAACTGCAACAAAAGGTAAAATCTCATATACAAATTCCGTTTTTTCATATTTTATTAAAAGAGCTTGAGCAACTTTAAACGCAACCCCACAACCAGCAAGATATGTTAAATATTCAATTTGCTTTGATGATAAATTTTCATCTAAAGCATTTGGGGCCTTTGGATTAATTATTGCATAAGCCTTCGGTAATTCTTCCGGAGCTTCGTGGTGATCTGTAATAATAACATCTATTGTTTTAAATGTATTAATAAAATTAACCGCATCTACATCTGAAATCCCACAATCAACCGAAATAATAACTTTTGGTTTTACTGTTGTCATTAATTTGATAAGCGCTTTCTTATCAAAACCATGTCCTTCATTTTCTCTATCTGGAATAAAATAATGAACATTCGCACCTAAATATTTTAATGTTTTGTATAAAACAGAAGTTGAAGTAACACCATCAGCATCAAAATCGCCATAAATAATTATGACTTCTTCACTATCAATAGCACGACTTAATCTTTCGATGGCTTTTTCCATATCAGTAAAAACAATCGGAGATGTAATATCCATCTCAAGCGGATTTAAAAATTCATGAATTTCTTCTTCTGTTTTTATTCCTCGTGAGATTAATAACCTTTTTACTAAAGATTTTTCTTTTGAAATGTTACTATCTAAAACCCATTCTTTTCTCATTTTCCCAAGTCCTATTATTAATTTATAATACCATAGAAAGCAATAAGGGCAAACCTTTAAACAAATTTCTTTATCTTAATTTCTCATACAAATAGAGGATTAAAATTAAACCCCAATCGTTCAAAATATTAATAGGTGTTTATTAAGAATTGGGAGGCTATATGAACAGGATTATCACTGAGAATGTAGAATTTTACACTCCGGAAAATGAATGTATGTCAGATTCCATAACCCAAAATTGGACAGAACAAGCCCTAGAGTGTTACTACATTAATTGTGATTGCAAAAAATGTTCATTACGCCACGGACATTATTCTTTTATATGCCAAATGCCAAAAGTAATCGACATACTCCTTCAAACAATCGGGGAACCGGAAGAAAAACTCAAGACAGCTTAATTTATAACAACCTCGAACTTAAATTTCACAAAAAAATGCCATAAATCAACGTTTATGGCTTTTTATTATGTGTGTATGTCTGGTAGTCATTCTAATCTTTAACAAGATTATTTTCATGAAAATGAATTAATCTTGCAAGATTCCATTGTCTTTCTTGAATATCTTGGATTTGACCTTTAATTTGTTCAAGTTCAGACAACAGCGTTTGTAGGTCTTTGTTACCTCTTGTATAAACCGTTGCTATCGGAGATTGTTGCTCTGCAACATCTTCGGTCCAACAAGGTAAAAAACATCCTGAGTCAAATAATTGTTTTTCATCCATGATACATATCTCCAAAATCTACAGCTATTAGCTTCTTTCTGCAATTAGTGAATGAAAATAATCCACTAATTTGAAATTTCCATATTTAAACGCATAAGGTTTTCTTGAATATTCGCTATGCGTAATTCTATTCAAAGTATCCATTTCTTCATCATTTAATGACCCAAAATCAAAACTTGTCATTTCTGCATAATCAATCATTAAATCTTCTACATCCATAATTTTTCTTTCAGACATTTCTACACTCCTTAAAATTTCATTGTTTATCACAAACTATATATCGGCAAAATCCATAGAAAACTTTAAGAATAATAAAACTTTTGTTACATATATTAATATTTGCCGAACATGCACTAGAAAAAGAATTCCTCATAGTTTATACTATATGTGTAGTAGTTTTTTAAATAAACTGTGAGTAGGATTCATTTGGTTGGAATTTTTCCGTCTGTATGTAGGATTGATTTCAAAATAATATGAGGTAGAATTGTTGAGTAATGTAAAATAATATGGCAAAATTGTCAAAAAAATTTTATCAGCACAGTTATTAAAAAAAATTGTAGGTAGTATTGTTTTGGAAAAAATAGATAACAAAGAAACAAATAAAAATACCAAAGGTAGAAAAAAAGCTTTGAATTCTAATCCTATTAAAAAGGTAAAAAGTCCGATAGATGGAATTCAAATGATTTCTGTACCTCAAAATGATGAAATACCTCCCGCCAAAACAAATGCAACAATACCACAAGATTTAACTCAAAAAAGAAAGAGCCTAGATAAACTTATTACACCTATTTCTATAGTAGAAGATGCTACATTAGATAGTATTGTTGAAACTATTAACAATTTCAACACCACAAAATCAAAGCCGAAATCTTATGCTCAAAACTTTGTGGATAGTTCTTCTTATTCAAATCCTAATGTTAATTATTTTGATGTTTTGAAAAACCTTTCAGATATTTTTCAAAACAGTAAAAATATGATTAACCTTGTTACACAATTAAATGACATTTTTGTAAACAAACTAAAATGGAATTTTGTTGCATTTGGTATGTTACACGAAAAATCTAAGTGTATTAATCTTAAACTATACAGTAAAACAGGTAATACATACTCATCAAAAGTATTTTTATCAGACGAAACAAACCCTATTATTGAATGCTTTAATACAAAATCTATTATTAGCAAAGATAATATTAATTATTTGAACATTCCTTATTTGGCAAAAACAAGTTCAGTAATTGTTCCGATGATATCAGTAAACAAATGTATAGGTATAATGCTTGTAGGTAAAAGTATTACTTCTCTTAATATGGCATTAACAACATTCTTCTCAAATTATATGGGAATGTTCATTCATAATGCACAGCTACTGGAACAAACAAATAAATATGCAAATACGGATACATTAACATCTTTATATAACCACAGGGGATTTCAAGAAATTCTTGCAAAAGAAATTACTAAAGCAAAAGAAACAGAAACACCACTTTCTGTTGTTATGTTTGATGTCAATAATATCTCTAAAATCAACAGAGAACTTGGACACGCAAAAGGTGACGAAGTAATTAAAACAATTGCGGAAAAAATCAAACAAAATATCCGAGCAAACGATTCGGCAGGAAGGTACGGCGGTGATGAAATTGCAATTATAATGCCAAACACAAACACCAAAGATGCAAAATATTTAGCAGAATATATTACATACTGCTTATCTTGTTGCTTTGTTGACGATGTTGGCCCAATCAAAGTATCTGTAGGGGTTTCAACTTATCCTGAATGTACGATTGATCAAGAAAAACTATTAATTTTAGCTGAACAAGCAATGTTTATTTCTCAAGCAAAAGGCTATAAAGAAGGAATGTCTGCAATCATTAGTTCTTCTGACTTCAACTTCTGGGATGATGTAGCATTAGACTCATTCGCGGAAGTTCTTGCAAAACGCCACTCTCAAATCGGTATAAACTTCGAAGAAGAACTTGTACACAAATTTAACCAAGAAGAAATTATAAACCATAATCACCTGATGGAAATGGTTACATCAATCGCGGGTGCAATTGATGCAAAAGATCCATATACAAAAGGTCACTCAACTTCTGTCTCAAGATACGCAGAAGCACTAGCTCGCGCAGTTAATCTCCCTGAAACCGAAGTTGAACGAATAAAAATCGGAGCTTTATTGCACGATGTTGGTAAAATCGGAATTCCTGAATCTGTGTTGAAAAAACCCGGAAAATTAACCGATGAAGAATGGGAAATTATGAAACAACACCCAACAATCGGTGCTGAAAAAGTCTTAGCTCCAAACGAAGCTTTGAGAGATTTAATTCCTATAGTTAAATATCACCACGAAAGATTAGATGGCAAAGGTTATCCTGAACAATTAAAAGGTGACGAAATTCCGCTTGCCGCAAGAATTGTATCTGTGGCAGACGCATATCACGCACTTGTAAGTGACAGACCTTATCGTAAAGGTATGCCAATTGAAAAAGCTTGCGCAATATTAAAAGAAGGCGCAGGAATACAATGGGATAGCCATTTAGTAAGACAATTCATTTCTATTGCACCATCTTTAACAACTAATGTTTAATTAGTGTCTTTATAAATTTGCATTCTCACTTTTTTCCGGTTAAAATACTGTTAAGAAATTAAGGGGATAAAATGAGAATTGAGGCTAAAAATCTAATTAAAATATATGGTGACAGAAGCGTTGTTAATGATGTGTCTTTCAGCATAAATAAAGGTGAAGTCGTAGGTTTGTTAGGACCAAATGGTGCGGGTAAAACTACCACATTTTATATGGTTGTCGGTTTAGTAAAACCAAACAAAGGTAGCATAACTCTTGACGGACAAGAAATTTCATCTTGGCCTATGCACGTCAGAGCAAAAGCCGGTATCGGATATTTACCTCAAGAAGCTTCCAGTTTCAGAAGTTTATCTGTCGAAGATAACATCAAACTTGTTCTTGAAATGAACGACAAATTAACTGAATGTGAAAAGAAAAAGAAACTTGAAGAATTATTGGCCGAATTCGGTGTAACAAGATTAAGAAGTGCATCAGCTATTTCTCTATCCGGCGGTGAAAGACGTCGTGTGGAATTAGCTAGGGCATTGGCTGCAAGTCCTGACTTTATCTTACTTGACGAACCGTTTACAGGTATTGACCCTATTGCAATCGGTGAGATTAAAGATAACATCAGAAAACTGTCAGAAGAAAAAGGTTTAGGTGTACTTATTACAGACCACAACCCTAAAGCTACTTTGTCTATTACAGATAGAGCTTATGTCATTTTTGACGGTAAAATCAAAATCCAAGGAAAAAGTGAAGAAGTTGCAATTAACCCTGTAGCTAAAGAATTTTATTTAGGAAAGGATTTCACATTATAATGAAATTCAAATTTCCTAAAATCACAATATATGATAAATACATGTTTAAACAAGTAGCACTGGCTTCTTGTGTTGCAATTTTGTTATTTACAATTGTTTGGATTGCGCCGGAAACATTACTAAACACAATTAAAGCGGCACTATCAGGTGAATATGGATTTAAAACCGCACTATTATTACTTTTTTATGAATTACCAAAAATCTTGGATAAAGCATTTCCTGTAGGTTTATTATTAGGAACTTTATTTACATTCGATAAAATGAGTAAAGATTCTGAACTAACTATATTCAGAGCTGTTGGAATGTCATTTCCAAGAATTGTTGCACCTGTAATTGTTTTAAGTATCATTTTTACATTCTTGTGCTTTATTACCGGAGATAAAGGAACTCCAATGGCAGCCGAAAAAACAAGAGCTATAAAAGGTTCTATCAGAACAGCACAGTATATTTATACTCAAAAAGATAGTACAGGGCATCCTTTGATAGCAGTTGTCGTTTCAAAATCTATGGATAGAAAACTTCAAGATGTAATCGTTTTAGACTTTTCAAGCCAAGTATACCAAGATGTCCATCAGTTATCTAATATTTATTCCGCAAAACGCGGTATTGCTTACGATGACAAATGGACACTTGAAGATATTACTAACTATAAAATATCTAATGATGGTATTTATTTTGATATACAACATATCGATAAAATGAACGTACTTAATGGAGAATCTGCCAAAAATGCATTCACATTGATGAATTATTCAAATGTTAAAGAACGAGATATTAATAACAAAGATTTAAAAAATTACGTACAACTTCTCAAGAAAGAAAATCTGTCAGAAGAATACAACGGAACACTAAACAAATATTTGCAAAGGTTTTTCCATCCGCTTATTTGTATAATACTTGCTATATTAGGTTCACTACTTGGCTTTAGCAAACCAAGAGAACAAAGACTCATTGGTTTTACAATTGCAATAGGATGTATATTTGTTTACTACATAACATTACCATTTTTTGATTTATTAGCAGAAAAAGGGATTTTATCGCCATATATCACATCAACATTCCCGACTATAGCATTTATTATAGCTATTTGCGCGTTCTACAAATCAAAGGATTTATAATATGAAACTGTTGAAATATATACTTTGTTCAATTCTTTTTACTATTTTATGCATACCAAACACTTGCATAGCAAAAGATATCTCCATCGAAAAAAATGACGGAATTTATCATATTGTTTTAAAAGGCGAAAAAATAAAGAAGAAAATCAAATTTGTCGCATCAGAAGACTTGATTACTAACAGAGAAGCACATATAAAAGGTCGCTCAATTCTTACAATTAATGCCGGATTTTTTGATCCAAAAAACGGCAAAACAATATCCTATATTATTACAGACAGAATGACCGCAGCAGACCCAATGTTTAACAGCGCACTTTTGGCAAACCCTTTTTTTAGAAAAAACATGAAAACTATATTAAACCGTTCGGAGTTTAGAATTATGCAATGCGGGAATAAATTTGAGTATAGTATCAGCCCTCATTCAGCAGAAGTGCCTTTCAGTTGCTCATTAGAAACATCAGCACAAGGCGGACCACTGATTTATCCAGACTTAAAATTAGAAGAAGAAGGTTTTATTGTAAAAGACAAAGACGGAAAAGTTATAAGAGAATCCGCATCAGTTCTACACAAAACCTCCAGAACAATTATCGGTATAAAAGGAACAAACGAATGTCATATTCTTATCATCACAGATGAAAACCCTATGGATATGTACGAAGTTCACGAATTATGTAAAAAACTTGGATTGGACAGAGCAATGGCATTTGACGGAGGAAGCTCAACTTCAATGAACTATAAAAATAAACTTGAAGTTATCTCAAAAAAAGGTGATGGAGCCGGAAGAATGCTTAAATCATTTATGATAATTCAAAAATAATTTTGTATTAAAATATGTAAATTTCTTTTTATAAGAAAAAAAATAGATTAAAATTAGATTAATGGTTACGACTATACTTATGGAGGAAGAAATATGAAAAAAATATCTAAAGCTATGGCAACAGCACTAAGTATTATGATTTTAACAGGTAGCGCAACATTAGCGGCAACAACATTTACGCCATTAAATTTCGACGATAGCAGCGCAGTAAAAACAAATACTACAAAAAAAATTACGGCAACTGTTGATGAAAATAGCAATGTAATGCTAGATCCAAGCCAAGTTACAGGTGGCATGAAAATGCAAAGCGCTATTTTACAATTAGATAACGCACAAGTTGAAGTTAGAAACCAATTGTTAGATTACAGAGCAAATTACACTGAAATCGACGGCAGATTAAAAACAACAAAAGAAGAAAGAAAAGCTGCAAAGAAAAAAATCAAACAAGCAGAAAAAAGAATTAAAAATTTAGAAAAAGCAAAAACAAAAATTAGAAAGAATTTTGAACAAAAAATCAATTTATAAATCCAGACAAAAATATTATCTTACAAGCAGTTCGGGATAATATAAAATATAGTTTTTTATTTAAAGAAAAGGAAGGGAAACTGTTGAATATTTCAGCAGTTTCTTTTTTTTAAAGAAACATTTGACTTTAAAAAATGTTTATAGTACATTTGTACATGCAGAAGCACTAGCACGATGTATGGGCTGCTAGCTCAGGTGGTTAGAGCACTCTGCCGAGAAAAACAATTAATAATTGTTTTTCGAGAGGCCTGATAAGGGTCTCAAATGCTCAAGTGACAATTGAAGATTTCTATATCAGATGTAAACGCATTTGATACGCGATATAAGGGCTGCTAGCTCAGGTGGTTAGAGCGCACCCCTGATAAGGGTGAGGTCGGTGGTTCGAGTCCACTGCGGCCCAGATTAAAGAAGGATAGGTTCATACCTGTCCTTTTTTAATGCTGTCAGTAGGACGAGAACCACATAAGTGTTTCTCACACTTTTTACGATTTTCTTATATTACAAACAAGGCGGCGAGAAAACTCGCCGCCTTGTTTTATTCCTCATTATTCAACTTATACAGAAGCTAATTCTTTACTTCTTTCTAGTTGTAAAGTTACTGTTGTAATATCACAAACAGAGCTTGGTCCAAAATATTGAACCGCACCAGGGAATAAATATCTATCATTTAAAGCCCAGTCTTGTCTGTTATCAGCCAACTGTTTGAATACAGGTCCATCCAATCTTACTAATGCTTTTTGAATAACCGGTTTCATTTCACCGTGACGTTTTTCCATATTCATCATCATTGTAAGAGGTACACCACCTGCAATCCATTGGTCTGCTGGCTGTGTCAAGTTTCTAACTGATGATAAATAACCTGTTAAACCAAAATTAATCAACGCAAAAGCATTATAACCTAGTGAATAACAATAATCAGCGTCAAAATTTGATGGGAATGCACAACGACCTTCATAACCAAAGAAATGTGATTGTGCTGAGAATTTACCAATAAAATCACCTTGTGATTTTAATTCATCAAGTTTTGTTGAAATCATTTCGATTAACAATTTTTCTGTTTCAATTTTTGAAACCTGTACATTACCATGTGGATCTCTATCTGCTAATAATTGTTCTTTAATTAATGCAGGAAGTGATGAATATACAGCAGCATTTGCTGAATCTAATCTATTTTCAACAATATCAAATTTTTCTCTTATTGTTGTTGCATTAACAAAACTTGGATCAGTTTCTAATGTTGCCATAATATCATTCAAATTAGAAATCATTGAACCCATTTCAGGAATAAACTCTATCAAACCTTCAGGAATAACAGCAATCCCGAAGTTTTTACCATTATTTGAACGTTTAACAATAATATCAGACATATAATCTATAATTGAAGAAAGTGACATTTTCTTTTCTTGTACTTCTTCAGAAATCAATGTGATATTTGGTTGAGTTTGCAAAGCAGCTTCTAACGCAACGTGTGATGCACTTCTACCCATAATTTTAATAAAGTGCCAATATTTTTTAGCTGAATTTGCGTCTCTTTGAATGTTACCAATCAATTCAGCATAAGTTTTTGTAGCTGTATCAAAACCAAAAGAAATTTCGATTTGTTCATTTTTCAAATCGCCATCAATGGTTTTTGGACAACCAATAACTTGAATACCAGTATTATTTTTCACAAACCACTCAGCCAATAATGCAGCATTTGTATTTGAATCATCTCCACCGATAATTACAACCGCAGAAATGTTTAATTTTTGGCAAACAGCTAATGATTTTTGGAACTGTTCTTCAGTTTCTAATTTAGTTCTACCTGAACCAATAATATCAAAACCACCTGTGTTTCTGTATTCATCAATAAATTCATCCGTGAACTCAATATATTTGCCATCAATAATACCAGATGGACCACCTAAGAAACCATATAATTTGTTTGATGAGTTTGCATTTTTCAACGCATCATATAAACCAGCAATAACGTTATGACCACCAGGAGCCTGACCACCTGATAAAATTACACCAACATTTTTTACTTCTGATGTTGAAGATGATGATGTAGAACTAAAAGTTACAGTCGGTTTACCGTAAGTATTTGCAAATAATTCTTTAATTTGCTCTTGATCTCTAACTGATTCAGTTGCAGATCCCTCAACCAATTCCAAAAAATTTACGCCGGAACGTAAGCTTGAAGGAAGTTTTGGTTGGTACTTTAATCTTTCAATTTGTAATGGTGAAAGTTTTGTCATTTCAATATCCTTTCCTTTTGTATCCGTGTTTACAAACTATATTTTACTACAAAAACAATTTTTAACAACAAAAAAACCGGCTATTACCGCCGGTTTTGATATCTTCAATACTTCTTTGTCTAAATTAGACCTAACGCTTTCTTATACCAAGAAAAAGATTCTAATTCAGAGCCATTAAATGTTGTTTTTGTACATTGACTTTTTAAGTAGTTTTCAAATTCATCATTGAATTTAGGTTTTACTTTTTTAGTTTCCTTTTCAGAAATAGTTACTGTCATAAACGTACTCCTTTAATTTAACCGTGAGAACCTTATTCCTCATTATAACATATTCCTCATGGTTTTACTAGCTACAAACCGGAAACAAAATATTTTTTGTTAGAATTACGGGCTTTTTTATTGTAAATTTTTATTAAGCAGTTTTGTTTTTATAACATTTTGCACACAAACAAAAATTTTGATATATTTTTGCGATTTTTATGATAAAATTTTCGTATGATACTAATAGGCGAAAATATACATATAATTTCAAAAACGGTAAGGGAAGCTCTTGAAAAAAAAGACGAAAATTTTGTCAAAAATTTGATAAAAATTCAAGAAAATATGGATTGCCTTGATTTTAATATCGGACCGGCAAAAAATAATCTTGAAAATATTTTTGAGTGGCTAATTTCACTATCAAATAAACCTATCTCATTTGATTCAACAAATACAAACGCTATCAAAAACGGAATTTTAACAGTACATAACCCCTCTCAATGTTTTATTAATAGCACATCAAAAGATGCCGAAAGATTAGAAACTCTAACAGATTTAACCGCAGAAACGAACTGTAATTTAATCGCCCTCGCATTATCAAAAGAAACAGGAATTCCAAAAACCGCTGACGGACGTTTAGAAATCGTATTCGAAATCTATGAAAAATGTAAGGAAAAAGAAATCGAAAGTAGCAAAATTTATTTTGACCCATTAGTTTTACCGATTAATGTTGATCAAAGCCAAGCAACAGAAGCTTTAAACACCATTCAAATGATCAAAGAAAGCTTTGAACCAAAAGTAAATACCGTCATTGGGCTTTCAAATATTTCAAACGGAGCGCCCAAAAACATCAAACCACTGATCAATCGTGTTTTCGGTGCAATGGCCTACGGCGCAGGGTTAGACGCTGTCATTATGGACGCAATGGATTTGGAATTAGTAAGAATCTTTAAAATGCTCGATACTAATTCACCAAAAACGAATATTGATTATTTATATTTAAAACTTGCTCAAATGATTAAAAACTTTGGAGATATTGATGATATAGAATTTGACAAAAACAATCAAGAAGAACAAAATATTATAAAAACAGCAATGATTTTATTAAACAAAAAAGTATACTCTGATAGCTTTACACAAGTGTAAATTTTGTGATAAAATGCAAGAAAGGATTGAGGAGTAATGAACATAAAAAAACATTTATTATCAACTATCTTGATTTCAACATTAGCATTAAATATAGCACCTGCACCGGCCCAAATGTCACCTGATGCCAGCAGATTATATCAAGAAGCTTGTAGTGCGGAACATCAACAAGATTTGAAAGAAGCTATCACAAAACTTGAACAAGCCATTCAAATATCAAGTTCTGAAGCTATGTTATACACAAAACTTGCAGGACTTTACACAGAAATTGACGAAACCGATAAAGCTTTGGCGACTTACAAAAAAGTTATTGAATTAAAACCTGACGATGCATTTGTTTATATCAGTATCGGTAGCATTTATGAAACTCAAGGCAAATACAAAGAAGCTCTTGCTTCTTATGAAAAAGCTTTGGATATCTTTCCGGAATACAAATATAATTACTACAATATCGCAAATGTTCAATATCAATTACACGATTACAACAACGCGATAAAAAATTATAATACTTTTTTAGAAACTTATTCTCAACATATAGATTCCAGAGAAAATTTAGCGGCATCATATTCAGCAATAAAAGATTACAAAAATGCAGCAAGACAATATAAAAGAATTTACGACAGAAATCCTGATAATTTTAAAAATTTCACAGAATATGGTTTAGCTCTACTAAACACAAACGATGCAGAAAAAGCCGTTGAAATGTTAGAAACAGCAGTTGAAATAAATCCGGATAATACTTCTGCACATTTGGGCTTAGCACAAGCTTATCAAGATTTGGGCAAAAATGAAATGTCTTACGAAGAATATCAAGTAGTTTTGGCTAAAATTCCAAACCTTAACACAGTAAGACTTGATTATGCAAATCTACTTGCAGATATGAATAAAAATACTGAAGCAATTGCACAGTACAACATGTATATCAAAGCTTTTCCAAATGATATTGTTGGATACAAGAATATTGCATCTGTGTACAAAAAATTAAATAACTATGACAAGGCTTTAGAGAATTATTTAATTGTGTTAAACAAAGACAACAATGATATAAACATAAAAAAAGAAATCGCTTTTTGTTATCATAACAAAAAAAACTATGATGAAGCATTGAAATATTATGATGAAATTTTGGCAAATAATCCTAATGACTACAGCGTAAAATATAACAAAGCTCTTGCTTTACACGCACTAGAAAAATATCAAGATGCTATAATTTTATATCAAGAATTATTAGCAGAAAAAAGTGATTCTACAATCAAGGCAAATTTAAATGACGCATTAGTTTCAAGAGGACACGAATTGATTGCTGTACAGAATTACGGTGATGCGATTACTAATTTTAAAAATGCAATAAAAAACGGTTATAACGATGGTTATGCATATTACGGTCTTGCTAAAGTTTATAGGGCGACAGGTGATAATACAAAAGCTTCTGAAAACTATGAAAAAGCTATTTCTATTGATCCGGATAAAACCGTATATTCTGCAGAATACAGTGACTTTATTTCCTCATTATACAAACCGAAAACTACAACTCAAACAAACGAACAAGTAGAAAAATTACCGGAAATAAACATTACTATTGATGAAAATGAAAAACCAACAACCGTTGTAAAAAAACAAGAAGAAGTAATAGTTCAACCACTTGTAAAAACAACCTCAAATATTACAATAAAACAAAACGAAGATTTAATTCTCGAAGGTGACAAAAACTTCAAAAACAACAATTACGATGCCGCGGTAAAAAAATACCAAGATGCATTACAATTAGTACCAAATGATGCAACAACTTTACTAAAAATCGGTAATATTTATCAATTAAAACAGGATCATACCAAAGCTGTTAATTATTATCAAAAATCAATAATCGTAAATCCTGATTATACTGACGGTTGGTTTAATTTAGGTATTGCATATATCAATGAAAACAATTTAATCGAAGCTCAAAAAAGTTTCGAACGCGTCATTTCTTTGGATACCGACTACAATTACGGGTATGCATACTATGCGCTTGCAAATACATTAGAGCATCAAGGTAAAACCGCAGATGCTATTAAAAACTATAAACTTTTTACAAAACATAGTAATGATAAAGAAATGATAAACACGGTACAAAATAAAATAAAAGAATTACAATAACTATGAAAAAACTTATTTTGTTTTTAGTAACAGTATTGATTTTTTGTTTTAATAGCGCACAAGCAAAAGAAAAAACTTTTATTTTGTTTAACAAACATCCAATCACAAACGAAACAATTACATCAACGAGTAATACCAACGAATTTAATTCCGGAGAAAGAATTTATTACCTGATTGGATTCCCGGAAAAATTATACAAAAAATCACTTCTTATACAAATATTTAAAGTTGGAGGCGATAAAGACGAAAGGTTTGGTCATGAGATTGTTTGGGGAAAAAGAGTTAAACTAAAAACACAGCAACATAATTTTTATACTGATTATATTGTAATTAACCAAAATGGTGTATTTGTAATGAAAGTATATTCAAGAGACTACCCAACAAAAATTTTGACAAGTGCGAATTTTTATGTAAAAAATTAAAAAAAAGGAATTAAAGTATGTTAAAAAATAGAGCATTAGAGTTATTTAAAAACGGTTATTCTTGTTCTGAAAGTATTATACAAGCTTGTGTTGAAGCAGATATTTGCGATAAAGAATTATTACCTTGTGCCACAACATTTTCAGCAGGAATGTCATCAGGATGCTTGTGTGGCGCAATTGCTGCAGCACAAATGGTTTTAGGATATCACTTCGGAAGAAATAACAAATTTAATAACCAAGTTTTTGCAAGAGAAAAAGCTGCCGCATTAGTTGAAGAATTCAAAAACAGAAACAAAGTTACCTGTTGCAAAGTACTTAGCGCAGGTCTTGTTGGAAGTGCGAGAAAAGAACATTGCACAAAACTTGTTGCTGATGCTTGCGAAATCTTAGAAAATTTACTTAGTGTAAAAGTTTAATTTACTGGAGGAAGTGTGCAAAATACTGATAAAATGAATAAACTAAATTTTCTAACAGCCGGAATGCCTTTATCTACCGGCAAAGGAGGATACCCAAAAGCGTTTGAAATCATTGAAAATATGAATTTGGACGGTATGGAAGTTGAATTTGTACACGGAGTTAGAATGTCAGATGATACCCGCGCATTTTTAAACAATTTACAAAAAGAAAAAGGGTTTATCTTAACAGCGCATGCGCCATTTTATGTAAACCTTAATTCAAAAGAAGAAGAAAAAGTTGAAGCAAGCGTACAAAGAATTATCGAAACAGCAAAAGCTACACACGATTTTAACGGCTACAGTATAACATATCATGCGGCATTTTACATGGGCTCTGATGCTGAAACAGCATACAACCAAGTTAAAACACAAACACAAAAGATTCTTACAACATTAAATGAGAACAATATCAAAGTTTGGATTAGACCTGAAACAACCGGAAAAGCTTCTCAGTGGGGAGATTATGAAGAAATAATCAGACTTTCAAAAGAATTTGATCAAGTATTACCTTGTATCGATTTTTCACATATTCACGCAAGAACCGCAGGTGAATACAACACTTATGACGAATTTTGCAAAGTATTAGATAGAATCGGTACAGAACTTGGCGAATTCGCTCTTAATAATTTCCACGCACACTTAGCCGGAATAGAATATACTAAAAAAGGTGAAAAATGCCACCTTAACCTTGAAGATTCTGATATGAACTATAAAGATTTGCTAAAAGCGTTAAAAGAATTCGGGGTTAAAGGTGCACTTGTTTGCGAAAGCCCAAATATTGAAACTGACGCAAAATTATTAAAAGATTATTATTTGAGTTTGTAAAAAATAGTAAATAAAACATCTGCCACTAAAAATTCATCTCCATCAACTTATAAAAATACATGGAGATATTTAGCCAAAAACTTTCCCGAATTGTGAATTTGTAGTATAATTGCTCTGAAGCTGTAGTATAAAAAGGACACAAACTATGTATTATCAAGGATTGATTAACAAATATAAACAATATTTACCCGTAACAGATACAACTCCGATTGTCACACTTAACGAAGGTAACACACCATTAATAAAAGCTGATAATTTAGCAAAAAAAATCGGAGTAGATGCTGAGATTTATTTAAAATTTGAAGGTTGTAACCCTACGGGAAGTTTCAAAGATCGTGGTATGACAATGGCAGTTACAAAAGCTAAAGAAAGCGGCTCAGGTGCAATAATTTGCGCATCTACCGGTAACACTTCAGCATCTGCTGCGGCATACGGAGCTAAAGCAGGATTAAAAACCTATGTCTTAATCCCAGATGGCTACATCGCATTAGGTAAACTCTCACAAGCAATGATGTACGGTGCAGAAATTATCGCAATTGAAGGTAATTTTGATAAAGCACTTGAAATGGTACGCAAAATTTCAGAAGAACATCCGATTACACTGGTTAACTCAGTGAATCCATACCGTATAGAAGGTCAAAAAACAGGCGCGTTTGAAATCTGTGAAGCTCTGGGTTCAGCACCTGATTATCACTTTATCCCTGTAGGAAACGCAGGCAATATTACAGCATATTGGAAAGGTTACACCGAATGGCATAAACTAGGCAAAATCCCTGCACTACCTAAGATGATGGGATTTGAAGCAGAAGGAGCAGCGGCAATTGTTCGAGGTGAAAGAATTATGTACCCTGAAACACTTGCAACAGCAATCCGTATCGGCAATCCGGCTAGTTGGAAACAAGCAGAAGCCGCTCGTGATGAAAGTAACGGCATGATAAATTCTGTAACAGATGAACAGATAGTTGCAGCATACAAATTATTAGCATCTTCAGAAGGTGTTTTAGCAGAACCGGCTTCAGCAGCATCAGTTGCAGGACTTATTAAAGTTAAAGACCAAATTAAAGCAGGCTCAAAAATCGTTTGTATATTAACAGGAAACGGACTAAAAGACCTTGATAACGCTATTAAATACGGAAATGCGGATGTTAAGAAAACATCATCCGAATTAAACGATATTCTAAAAGCTATGAATATATAAATTCATACAAAAGCAGGGCGGGGTTTCACCCCGCCCTGCTTTATTTACATCATTTTAGAACGTAATATCCATAATTATAGGACCTGCATCATCAACTAACGCCGAATTATTTCTTTCAATTTCTTCAACCGCTGCTTGTGCTCTTTTAAAATTAGTTCTATCCGGTTCCGGTAATTTATTTACATCAATGTCGTAATGAAAACGATATACATG
>SUTS01000009.1:77690-90814 GCA_015152555.1 Cyanobacteria bacterium SIG26 | reverse complement strand
AATTGTCTAAAAACAGGTAATCGTTTAGGTTACCTGTTTTTGTTTGATTTTTTTTTGATTGCGTGATACTATTTTTTTGTTAGTAGCCGTTAGGAGCTTTGTATATGAATATGCATTTTTTCTATGCAGCAATAGCATTGATGTTGATTATTATCTGTAAAGAATTTATAAAAAAACGTTATGGATTTGATTCGGATAAGTTTGATATCGGAGCTTTTTTTCATAGATTTAAACCGATAAATAAATCGATGGTAATTAAACGAACATCAGGTAAAAATAATTTGATAATGGTTGATGCGGGAGAAAATAAAGCGACTGTAATGGCTACATTGCGTCAGATAACAGGAATCGATTATCGTACTGCTAAGCAAATCGTTGATACAGTTCCGTCTCAATTTTTGGCAAATATTTCAGATAAAGAAGCTGACTTAACTAAAAAAGCGTTGGAGTTTGTTGGCGCAAAAATAGAAATTAGATAAGTAGTTCTGCAAATGTTTTAGGTATTTGTTTTTTATGGCATCCTAAATTTTTCAGTTTCGTTTTTAAAGGGTAGATATTAAGAGATCTTTTTGCCTGTTCATTTTGCACCATCCGGGGAAGGAACAATGATGTCACTCAACCCCTACCCATACCTCTCAGCAAAACAATACTTAATTGTTTTCCTTCGGCAGAGTCCCATCCAGGGAAGAAATATTGTTATTATTGTAAACATTGGTTGAGAAAATTTCACTATTGCCATAATATTTCCCCCCTGATATAATAATAAAGTAATAATACGGAGGGTTAAGAATGGTGAAACGCAGATATAGCAACAGTTTAGGGGGGGGGGTAACCTCTAATAGTCTTGTGGTAAGGTTTTTGGCTATATTTCGTGGTGTAAAAATTGATAAATTCTGTCATCCTACCTCTCCAATGGAGAGGATGTCACGCAGTGACAGTAGAGGGTTTGATAGTTCTTTTGTCAAAAAAGCTGCGTTTACGTTGCCGGAGGTTTTGATAACAATCGGTGTAATTGGTATTGTTGCTGTGATGACTATTCCGTCATTAATGACTAAAATTGAAGAAAAAGTTTTAATTGAGCAGTTGTGGCAAACATATAATATTGTTCATAACGCAACTCGTCAAATGCTAGCAGAAGAAGTAGGGGTAATGGATGTAAGGTTATTAAGTGCAGATATGACAAATGCTTATAACACGTGGAAGGAATTATTGCCGAGGTATACGAAGGTAATGCTTTCCTGCCCTTATATGAAAGCTCAGGGTGTGTGTAATGGAAAGAGTTATAAGAAATACGGGAATAAAGTTTATAACTCGTCAGCTCCAAATTATAGAACATATGTACTTGCAAATGGAGCGACAATAATTTTTCACCCATCTGTTGAGATTGGCACAACATATAATCAATGTGGAAGCACAATTACAAAATTAGGTTTTAATGCTACTTATTTTAATGGTTGTGGAGCTTTTTATGTTGATGTAAATGGTAAAAAGGGTCCAAATATGCAGGGTAAAGATTTTTTTAGATTTTATTTGGTTCGTGACGGGATTGTACCGGGTGGTTCTAAACAAGAAAATGTCTGGACTCAAACCTTTCATGATGATTGTATGAAAAATAATGGTGAATCTTGTGCGGCTTGGGCATTATATAACAGGAATATGGACTATTTGCGTTGCAAAGATGATTTATCGTGGGATGGTAATAGAAGTTGTCCGAAAAAGTAGTGATTACATGTGTAAAATTTTTTTTCAATAAAAAAAAGAGATAGATTTTCTATCTCTTAGTGTACAGTAGTTGGGTTTTCAACATTCGTTGTCTGTAATATAAGGTGATGTGTTAGTCTAACCTAACACTTTGGTCGTAAAAAATTTTAGCCTTTTGTTTTAGGAGGATTGTTGTTTCTGTAGCCAATTCCTGCGCGGTAACCGGATACTGAATATAGTATAGGTAGTGATGGTTCAATCCATTTTAAACCGGACAATAGTGAAACTGTTGCGATATCATCTGCGTGTAAACCGATATCAAGGAGTTCAGGTGTTCGAGTTTCGGAATTTTGTTTGCCCATCATTGGGTTGATAACTTTTTTACCGATATAGTTAGCCATTGCGCTTCCTCCAACTATTCCCGTTAATATAATTCCGCTAACCATACCTACGCATCTTGCAGCTTTTGATTTGATGTTCATTTTTTCCAATATGCCTAATGCGGCACCTGCTCCAATGTTACATAAAAATATGTTGGCAAGATATTGATAAATCCCTTCATTGATTTTATTTGGGATTTGATTTTTCCAGTCTTTTTCTGTTAATCTGTCTGCAATCACACCACCTGTAATCCCGCCGGCAACCGGTATTGCACCGTACGTTGAGAGCCATCCGATCTCTTTAAAAATGTCTTTAGCTTTTATGTTTTCAGGTGGTGGAATTAATTTATTGAAGAAATCTTTGTTTCCTTCTTTTTTTAGTTTGTCGATTTCGCGTAATGATAAAATTTTTGTTTTTGCTTTGTTTAATATTGTTTCCAGCCCATCAGAAACTTTGTTTTCTTTTAAGTAATTTGTTATTAATTCAGAATTTTCTTTAATAATTGTTTTTAACGGTTTGGCACATTCTCTTTTAGTTATTAATGCGGCAATTTTTGGCGCTTTTATTGCTGAAACAATAGTAGTTCCAAGTATTATTGTTGATTTTAATCCTGTTTTTGCTTTTTCCCCTTTAGGTGCTTGGTTAATATTATTCCCAAGTAGTGTTGCTCCTCCTGCACACATTAGCATAGGTATGTTTTTATTTAATTTTGCTGTTAAAATCGGTTGATCTAAGTATTTACCGATTGAAGATATTTTAATCATTTTATTTTAGGGTTTCCTTTTTAAAATTTTCTATAATAATCGGATTTGCTTGGCAAAAATTTGTGAAGTCGGTCATTCTGTCAAGGATATTTTGTGAAATGATATGTTCAATTTTGCAAGCGTTTTCACCGGCTTCGGCAGATTGTATGCATAAAATGTTTTCAAAAAATTTCTTTATAATTGAGTGTTTTTCGTAAACTTTTTTTGCTTGTTCGATACCGGTAGGTGTCAATGAGATTGCTTCATAGCTATTGTATTTAATCAAATTTTTACCAACAAGCCTGGATAATGCTTCGGATACAGAGGCTCTTGAAATGTTTAACTTTCTGGCTAATTCTGCGCCTTTTAACGGTGTCTGATTAAGATGTGAAATATAAATTTCTTCTAAATAATCTTCTAAGCCGGATGTTAATTGTTTTGTTCCTTGCATAAAGCCTCCTTGTAGCATTAACATGTTTAATTGTAAGGCAAGCCTAACACTTTGTCAAGTTTTTCTTTTTGTGTAAAAAGTTCCATCTTTTGGAGTATGTCAATAATTGATTTGGTTTATATACTAAAGGTATAGAAGGGGAGAGATTATGTTGGCACAGGCTGTAAAAAATAATTTGAAAGATATTAAGAGTTTAAAGATGAGACAAAAAACATCACCTTTTAGTAATTTTTATCAATCAAAGTCGATAGATTGTGCCGTTGACTCTGAGGTTGATGAGGTTCTTGCCGGCTCATTATTGACTGAATACCCGAATGATAGTGTTTTCGTAGCCGAAATGACAGATGTGCCGGAAACAAAATTTGTTTTAGAAATTCCGGAATATGTAGAAAATATTGAACAAGATGAAGAATATTTATTTGTAGAAAATCCTAAAGAGGCTGTTGTAACCTTTCCTGTGGTTTCAGGAATTGTATGCGAGGAAAAATTACCGTTTTTCAAATCTTTAAGTTTTAAACTTGCTAATTTATAATTCAGGTGTAAAAATTTATAAAAATTTGTTGCAAAAAAGGTTTTTCTTGTTTAGAATGAGTTTGTAAAAGTATGAAAGGGGTTCACTATGATTAGAGGCGTTGTTCCGTATACCGTTCAATCTGTAACTTATAACGTATCTTTTAATGCTAATCCGGTGAGTAAAGTTTCTAATTCGATAAAAGCTTTAAGTGTTTCAGACTCTGCTATTAAGAAAGTTGAAAAAGAAAGTTTTGCATCAAGGTTAAAAAACGTATTAACTGAGTTGTTTCCTATATTAGACATAGAATATCGGAATTTGTTTAAAGTTGCAAAATCAAAAATAACTAATACAAAATTATCTCAATAGGCTATTAATAATTCTTATATAAGGGATTTATTGTAAAAAATTTTATGTTATAATTATCGTATCAAGGAGATAATTATGTCATTACGTAACGAAAGAGTAAGAAAAGAATTAATGCGTGATATTTCAGATATTTTGAGAAAAGAAATCAGAGGTCTGGAAGGTGTCGTTTCTATCGTTGATGTAGAAGTTTCGCACGATAATTCTTTTGCAAAAGTTATTTATAGTGTTTTAGGTTCTGAAGAACAAATAGAAAAATCCAAAGAAGTTATAGAAAAAAGTACTTCAAAAATTCGTTATGAAGTTGGTAAAAGGCTTCGTTTACGCTTGACACCTGAGTTGAGATTCGTTTATTCGAACGGCCTTGAGGAAGGGTCAAGAGTTACAGAACTTATTAATAAAATCTCGCGTGGTGAAATTTAATTACCAAAAGGGGGATTTATGACAGGTTGTGGGAAGTACAATTTACCCCTAGGGATGTTAAATATATATAAACCCAGAGGTATGACATCTCATGATGTTGTTGCCCGAATTCGTCGTGTGGCAAAAATTAAGCAGGTGGGGCATACGGGTACTCTCGATCCTTTTGCTACAGGTGTTTTGCCTATATGTATCGGCAAGGCTACCAAGTTAATTGAGTATTTGGAGGATGATAAAGAATATATTGCCACTATTCAATTTGGAGCCAATACTGATACTTATGATTTAGAAGGTGAAGTTACTGAAAAGTTTGATAAAAAAGTAACTAGGGAAGAAATTTTGTTTCAGTTAAAGTTGTTTGAGGGTGAAATTTCGCAAATCCCGCCAATATATTCTGCAATAAAAGTTAACGGTAAAAAGTTATATGATTATGCCAGAGCAGGACAAGAGGTTGAAATAAAGCCTCGTCAGGTAAATATTTTCAAAATTGAGTTGAAAGAATTTGATTATGAAAAGCAGATTGCAAAAATTCTGGTTGCCTGTTCGAAAGGTACATATATCCGCTCAATTGCTTATGACTTGGGCAAAAATATGGCTTGTGGCGGTTATTTGATAGCTTTAGAGCGAACAAAGGCCGGTAGGTTTTGTGTAGAAAATTCTATTAGTTTGGAAAGTTTAAAAGAGATAAATGATGTAGAAATTTCATTAATTAATCCGCTTGATGTAATGGATTATCCTTGTTTTTATTTAAATGATGAAGATAAGGAAAAAGTTTCTCACGGTATGGCTTTGTATGGAAAAAGAATAGATGCAAAAGATATTGTATTTTTAGTTTATAGTGGTAAAATATATGCTATAGGTAGAGTAGAGCAAAATAAAATTATTACAAAGAAAGTGTTTGAGGTCTTATGAAAAAGGTTATTTTATTATCAGCTATTATGTTGATGTTTGGGTCGGTTGTAAACGCGGCATGTGAATATAAATGTGTTCCGGCGTATAATTTGAATAATAAATTCAGAACACTATCTGCTGCAGCTACAGGGTTTAATTCACTTGTAGAACGTAAAGTTGAGTCAATTATTAAAAAAGAAGTTTTAAAAATTTCTTCTGCTGAAAAGTTGGATGTGTCTTTGCAATCATATAGTCCTCGAGATTTGAAAAGAGGTATTTTTAAGTCTTTGAAAATGAATGGGACAAATTTGGTTATGAATGATGTGCATTTGTCTAATCTTAAATTGGAAACATTATGCGATTTTAATTATATTGAAGAAACTCAAGATAAGGTTGTTTTTCATGAAGAACTACCAATGTCTTTTGATATGACGTTTACTCAAGATGATTTTAATAAGACTATTCTTCACGATAGATACCAATTATTAGTTGCGGATTTGAATGCTACAATTGCGAAATATGTAAAAGGTTTTGGTATTTCATCTACAAAAGTTGCGGTAAAAGCTAACAAATTTTATATGATTATAGGCTTTAATCTTCCTATGGTTAGAAATGAACAAAAAATAGTTGTTCAATCTGATTTGAATATTAAGAATGGTGATATTGATTTAACTAATACAAGAATTGTGTCAGGGAACTTGAAATTGAATTTAAGTAAAGTTGATTATATGGTTAAACGTTTGAACCCGCTTAATTTTTCTGTAAATATTTTGGAAAACCAAGATGCAAAAGTTTCTGTTCAAGATGTTGAAATTATCAATAATAAGATTGTAGCCAAAGGGATTATTATAATACCTAAAAGTTAAGGATAAATTTTATGAATAAAAGTCAAAAAATTCTTTTATTGTTTATTAGTTTTTGTATGATGGTTGTGATTGCATTGGTTGCGTTTAATGTAGTTATGCCAAAGCCGGAGATTAAAGCTGATGATGTAAATGTATCAGAACGTACTCTGCAGGAAGAAATAATAGAGGAAGAGCAACCGGATGTAGTGGCAAAAGAATATGTAAATATTTATTTTATTGGTAAAAATGAACACAATGAAGAAGTGTATAAGGCAGTTAAACGAGAGTATAATGCTGATATTGACGGTTCAAAAATAAAGTTTGCGGTGAATTCTCTTGTGAGAGGTCCAAAACAAGAAGAAAAAACTTATGGAGTTTATACCGAAATTCCATCAAACGCGCATGTCTTAAATATTTCAGAACGCGCGGATAAGGTTATTGTCAATTTAAGTTCGGATTTTGTAAATGGAGGCGGAACAGAAAGTCTGTATAAACGCTTGTATCAGTTGATAAAAACTGTTAGGCTTAATTCGGATTTGCCTGTTTATTTATATATTGACGGGCAACGTGCTGACGTTGTCGGTGGTGAAGGTATTATGCTTTCTCAACCGTTGAGTAATTCATCTTTGGAAAATTAGTTTAGGTATGGCAGAAGTAAAAGATTTAGATTATTATTTGAACTTAAATTGGACCCTAATCGAGGGGCAGGATTTGGATTTTGAAGGTAATCCGTATTATTATATTGAAATTAAAGAAATTCCGAGTTTTACATTTTGTGCGAAAACTTTAGCAAGAGCTCGTGAAAATTATAAAAGACAATTAAAATTATCCTTACAGGTTATGTTAGAATGCGGGGAACATATAGTGGAACCTGATGAATGGGAAGAAGAACCCGATTGGGAATCTCTTTGTCCATAATGAGTGTTATTTTATGAGATTAATTGGTTGATAATTTCTGTAACATTTTTTTCGAGTGTTGCGTAGTCAAAATTGTTGTTAATTACGAAATCCCAATCTGTTACATTATCTAAACCAACTTCAGTAATATCATCTTCCCCGACAAGTTTGCCACCACGCATTTCTCTTATTTGTCGTGATGCTTCCACCCTAATGGTTATCGCGCCTGCATTTTTAAAAATTTCGTATTCGTGTGGCACTCTAACATCTGTCACGATAATATTTCCATCTTGTTCCAGTATTTTTTTTAACCAATAATCTGGATCTTGAGCTCGTCCCCAGTTTCCAAGTTCTATCAAATCTGGTCTGTATTGAGCCTTGTTAGCCTCTATTTGTTCGTAGGTTAACCCTTTTTCTTTTCCGTAAGTTAGTTTAATTATATCACCCATTGCGCAGCGCTTGTAATCAGGCATTTTATCAAGCATAATTTTTGCAGCGGTATCTTTTCCCGAATATTGTTTTCCTGAAAATATTATAATCTTATTAGCCATATAAACTCCTTTTAGAAAATTATATATATTTCAATTGAAAAAATCAATAAATTTGCTTATAAATCTATAGTTTGTTATAATTATTATGGATGGAGGTTTATATAAATGTGTAAAAAGAATGCTTTTACCTTGGCTGAAGTTTTGATTACGATTGGTGTAATCGGAATTGTTGCTGCGATGACTGTTCCTAATTTGATTTCGCATTATAAAAAAGTTAGTGTCGTGAATAAATTAAAACATTTTTATTCAACAATGAATAGTGCTGTAAAAATGTCTATAATTGAAAATGGTGATGTTGCAAATTGGGAAGGTGCCAATTTCCAAGATGGAGAAACCACTTATAATTGGTGGATGACATATTTAGATAAATATTTTCAAAATAAAAATTCTTATAGAGCTAATAATGGCGTAGCCGTTGATATGGGTAATGGTTCTGCTTTTCATATATACAATCCTTGTAAAGAAGGGCGTATGTGTGCCCATTTCGTATTTTGTACTTCTAAAGCTGTTTGTGATAAAAAACGAGCTAAAATAGGTGGTCGTGTTGGTGGAACGGATATTGATGGGAAATCAATATTTTTATTTATATTAAGGGATAATAATTTTGAGACATATTATTCACAGCCGAATCGACAAACAGTTAAAAATTTGCGAGATAAATTAATTAACGAAACTGCAGGTAGCGGATATGGATGTGCAAATGCATCAAAGGCATATTGTGCTGCGTTGATACAATATGATGGCTGGCGAATAGCTGATGATTACCCTAATAAAATATAATTTTGTGAATAATTTTTAATATTTTTTCAAATGTCTTGCAATCTTACTATGTCGGTAATAAGATAATAAAGAGTGTAGTTAGTACAATATTGGAATTATGTTATGGCATTAAATTTTCAAGAACTAGTTTTTAATTTACAAAAATTTTGGTCAGATTATGGTTGTATTATTCAGCAACCGTACGATATAGAAAAAGGCGCATCTACAATGAACCCAGCAACTTTTTTGCGTTCATTGGGTCCAGAGCCTTGGAATACTGCAATGATTGAACCTTGCAGAAGACCAACCGATGCTCGTTATGGTGAAAACCCTAACAGGCTTGGTCATTATTTTCAATTCCAAGTTATCTTAAAACCGTCTCCTGATAATGCTCAAGAACTTTATTTAAAAAGTTTAGAGGCAATGGGGATTGATTTGACAAAACATGATGTTCGTTTTGTTGAGGACAACTGGGAATCACCTACTTTGGGTGCTGCCGGTGTTGGTTGGGAAGTGTGGCTTGATGGTATGGAGATTACTCAATTTACTTATTTCCAACAAGTTGGCGGGCTTGAAATTAAGCCGGTTGCTCTTGAGTTGACTTATGGTTTAGAGCGTATTGCGATGTATCTTCAAAATAAAGAATCCGTATATGATATTATGTGGAATGATACTTTAAAATACGGTGATATATACCTTCAAAACGAGATTGAACAATCTAAATATAATTTCGAAGTTTCGGACACTGATAGTTTATTTACGATGTTTGACTTGTATCAAAAAGAGGTTGATAATTGTTTGGCAGCAAAATTAGTTTTGCCTGCTTATGATTATGTTTTAAAATGTTCTCATACATTCAATTTGCTTGATGCGCACGGGGTTATCAGTAAGGATGAAAGAAATAACTTTATTGGTAGAGTACGTACTATGGCATCAGGTGTTGCAAAACTTTATGTTGAACAGCGTGAAGCAATGGGATTCCCTCTTTGTAAAACTGAAAATAAATAACGAAAATTTTAAATATTGTGATAGGTTGGGGTTTTGCCCGACACATGTAAAATAAGGAAAATAAATGGCTGAAAAATTTACCAGAGCGACTTTCTCAAGAAGCTTTTTAAAAAGTATTACTAAAATAAAAGCTCCCGATGAAATGTTGGCAGAAGCGAAAGAACAAGGGTTAGAAAAAACTCTTGGGGTTTGGGATTTAATTATTTTAGGAGTTGGGGCAATTATTGGTTCCGGCATATTTGCGGTTGTAGGTATTGCGGCTGCAGGAAGTGCTGATGGTTCAAGTTTAGGTGCAGGTCCAGCGCTTGTTGTATCTATGATAATTGCTGCAATTGCTTGTATTTTTTCAGCATTATGTTATTCAGAATTTGCGACAATGATTCCTGTAGCAGGTGGTGCTTATACGTACACTTTTGCAACATTGGGTGAATTTGCCGCTTGGATGGTCGGTTGGGTTTTGATGCTTGAGTATGCGATTGGTTTTATTGCTGTTGCTTGTGCTTGGTCAAACCATTTTGTTCAATTTTTATCAGGCTTTTCAAATGTATTACCTGCTTGGCTTGCAAACCCTCCTGCTTGGTTAACAAATGATGTATTTACATTGGGAAATTTGGCAGCTAACGATGCAAGTATATATGTTCCAAAATTGTTTGGGATTGTTCCTGTAGCCATAAATTTACCGGCTATAGTTATTGTACTTTTAATGACTGCGATATTGGTTAAAGGTACAAAAGATTCTGCTAAAATGGCGGGATTGATGGTTGTTATAAAACTTGCGGTAATTGCGTTGTTTGTTATAGCCGGAGCGTTCTTTGTTACTCCTGAAAATTGGACACCTTTTGCTCCAAATGGTGGGGCGGGAATTTTTGCAGGTGCGTTTTTGATATTTTTTGCATATATCGGTTTTGATGCGTTGGCGACTGCTGCCGAAGAATGTAAAAATCCGCAAAAAGATTTGCCGATTGGTATTATTGGTTCGTTATTGATAACCACAGTTGTATATGTACTTGTAGCTCTTGTTCTTACAGGTATGCAAGATACTTCAGCTCCTGTTTCTTTGGACTTTTTAAAAGCTCCGATGGCATATTGTATGGCTATGACCGGTAAAAGTTGGGCAACTTATGCATCATATTTTATTTCAATCGGTTCATTAGCCGGTTTAACATCTGTTTTATTGGTGTTGGAAATGGCAGCTACAAGAATTTTGTTTGCAATGAGTCGTGATCATTTTATTTCACAAAAATTTCAACAACTAGACAAAAAATATAAAACTCCTGCGCTATTAACTTGGACTGTTGGGTTGTTAGCTGTTGTTGGTATTTTAACATTAAATTTAGATGTTGCGGCTGAGCTTTGTAATTATGGTACATTTACATCTTTTATAATCGTTTGTGTTGCTGTATTGATTTTACGTCATACTGACCCAAACAGACCAAGACCTTTCAAGGTCCCATTTTCTCCGTGGATTCCTATTATGGGGATTGTTTCTTGTGGCGGTTTAATGGTATACAAATCTTTAGAAGCAGGTAGTTCCGCTTTGTTATTCCCTGTTTGGTTGGGGGTAGGTGCTATTATTTATTTATTATACGGGTATATAAAAAATCGTATTAATGAAAATAGAGTTCATAAAGAAATGGTACACATGTTTGAAAAACAGGATGAAATTTAATAAATGAGTATAAAACAAATTTGCCGAAATATATTTAAAAAAAGAAGTATGGACGAATTGATTGCCACAAGCAAACGTTCAGACTTAAAAAAAACATTGAATGTATTTGATTTGATTGTTATTGGTATTGGGGCAGTTGTCGGTACAGGTATTTTTACAATTATTGGTACTGCAATTACAGGTAGCGCAGAAAGTGCCGGTGCGGGGCCTGCTATCGTGATTTCTATGGTTTTGGCTGCTATTGCGTGCGTTTTTTCAGCATTATGTTATTCTGAGATTGCGGCAATGATTCCTGTTGCAGGTAGTGCCTATACATATACTTATGCAACAATGGGCGAATTCATGGCTTGGATGGTTGGTTGGATATTAATGCTTGAATATGCGATAGGTAACATTACGGTTGCAAGTGCTTGGACAGGTTATTTTATCCAATTTTTAAAAGGGTTTAAACATTGTTTACCTGATTTTGTTGTAAATTTTCCGCTATGGTTAAGATATGATTATAGGACGATGAATTCGTTATGTGACGCTCAGGGGTGGGATCTTCACGATAAAATACCTTATTTATTTGGTCATATTCCTGTCGCAATAAATTTGCCGGCTGTTGCTATAGTTTTAATTTTGACGGTATTACTTGTTCGTGGAGTTAAGGAATCTACTCGAGTTGCAAGTATTATGGTTGGCGTAAATATGTTTATGATTTTGTCATTCGTAATTGTGGGTGCATTTTATGTAAAACCTGAAAATTGGACACCGTTTTTTCCGGCCGATCCTTCAGGGGTTATAATGGGTGCATTTTTGATATTCTTTGCATATATTGGGTTTGATGCGATTTCAACTACTGCAGAAGAAACTGCAAATCCTCAAAGAGATTTACCAATTGCGATTTTAGGAACATTAGTTATCTGTACGATTTTATATGTTTCTGTTGCATTAGTTTTAACCGGTTTGGTTCCTGTGGGTAATATAGATGTCCAAGCTCCGATTGCACATGCAATGAGTTATATCGGAAAGGATTGGTTTGCAGGATTGATTTCTGTAGGTGCTTTATGTGCGCTAACATCAGTTCTTTTGATTTATCAATTAGGTACAACAAGAATTTTGTATGCAATCAGTCGTGATAGATTTTTGCCAAAATCTTGGAGATTGATTCATAGAAAATATAGAACGCCACATGTTATGACGTGGATTTCTGGTTTGATTGTAATACTTTGTGGTTTGTTTATGGATTTAAATATATCAGCTGCGTTGTGTAATTTTGGAACATTTACTTCTTTTGTTATAATCTGTTTGGCTGTTTTGATTTTGAGAAAAACGGCACCGGATAGACATAGACCATTTAAAGTTCCTCTATGTCCTTGGTTTCCTATTGCAGGAATATTGATTTGTGGAGTTTTAATTGTGTATTCATTGAACACTTTAAAAACTTCGTCATTATATTTCTTATTGTGGTTAATTATTGGGTTCTTGATTTATGCGTTGTATGGATACCATCAAAAACGTTTGGAAGAACAACCAAGGAAAATTTTGAAAAAATAAGATTAACACTTATCAAAATCCGTTCGAACGACAAACAAGGCTGTCGCCCTGTGCGTTCTCATCGCTTGAGTGGTTGAGTTAATTGTACAAAATGAAAAATGGCCCCGGCGCGATATGTCTTGGATTTTGATGGCTCGACCGGCTCAACGCAGCTCTCGCCTGAACGTGTTGGGGTTGCATACGCAACCACGGCACACTTATCAAAATCCGTTCGAACGACAAACAAGGCTGTCGCCTTGTGCGTTCCCATCGCTTGAGTGGTTATGTTAATTGTACAAAATGAAAAATGGCCCCGGCGCGATATGTCTTGGATTTTGATGGCTCGACCGGCTCAACGCAGCTCTCGCCTGAACGTGTTGGGGTTGCATACGCAACCACGGCACACTTATCAA
>SUTS01000009.1:0-77680 GCA_015152555.1 Cyanobacteria bacterium SIG26 | reverse complement strand
GTTAATTGTACAAAATGAAAAATGGCCCCGGCGCGATATGTCTTGGATTTTGATGGCTCGACCGGCTCAACGCAGCTCTCGCCTGAACGTGTTGGGGTTGCATACGCAACCACGGCACACTTATCAAAATCCGTTCGAACGACAAACAAGGCTGTCGCCTTGTGCGTTCTCATCGCTTGAGTGGTTGAGTTAATTGTACAAAATGAAAAATGGCCCCGGCGCGATTCGAACGCGCGCAAGACGCGGTTTAGGAAACCGCCGCTCTATCCTACTGAGCTACGAAGCCATAGGGCTTTTCAGCCCTCTCACAAATTCGCTGTGTGTATTTATTCTACAATAAATTCTTATTTTCAGCAAGTTAAGATTAGAGTTTTATATCGGCGTTTTAACTATTATTGATAAGGCTCAATATTAGCCCTGTGCCATTCTATATTCTTTAACTAATCTTTTGCACGCAGCGTACATACCAGTTGATGTGTTCCAATCTTTATATCCACCAAGTTTATATTTAACTGCATCTGCTAATTCTGGGTTTAATTGTAATGCTTCATTATATAGCGACTGAGCCTCCCCAACCGAAACGTAGGCTTCATGTGCGATATATGGTTTCCCATCTAATGCGTTCATTAATGCTTTTCCATTTGATGATCTCCTTGCGTATTTGCTTGCAATTTCTGCTATTGCGGTTTCAACTTCGCTAGATATATTTTCTGAGAAATACATTGTAATTGGATCGTGTCTAGTCGTGAAGCTTTCTATTGTTGCAGGGGTTTTGTAAGTGCAATCTGGCATGTTGATTTTTACTGTTTGTCCTTGTGCGTTTACATAAACCCCTGTGGTACATAATCTATCTAATTCACTAAGTAGTCTTTTATCTGCAACAACATTAAGGCTAATTCTATCTACACAATTTGAAACATCAACGGGGGTTCTGTTTCTTGGAGATCTAAAATACCAACCATTACTACCATATAGTCCCATATCTTTATTGTTTCGATGATTTATTAAATCAGCGTCTGTGATGTTGCCCCGAACGCTTTCCTCAATTGAATAATTTGCTCCTCTTAATTCATCATAGTTGTTCTCTATCATTGTGGCGAAATCACTTCCGTCTGCATTTGTAAATTTATCTTTTAATTCCGGTGTCCATCTTGCCGCATAATTTGGTTTTGAACAATTTAATATAGTTCCGTGCGTTGATGATAAATCAGTGATATAAATTTTACCATTGATTTTTTCTACTTTTAAATGTTGAGCTGATATATAGCCACTATTTATTTTGATGTCATTTATTCCGGTAGCTTCGCGACCAATAATGAACGAATCTCCATCGCTCATCGCGTTGAATCTGTTTTGAAGATCTGCAAGATTGATATCAACAGCGTCTCCAAGTCTAATTGTTTGATCTGGAGATACTTGTTGTTTTATTCCATCTTTAAGTCTAATATCTTGGCCTGTTTGTATTGTGTTGTTTGTGTTTGTTAATTTGCACATTTTGCTATTTAATTGGTCTTGTAACCTTTGTTTTTGTGGACAATTTGGCATATCATCAAGTTGAGCTTGTAATGCTGCGATATCGTCAATGGTTTTTGCCCTATTTATGCCTGTACTAATATCATTCATCGCCATTCTTTGTTCTGGTGTTGGGGTAAAATTTTCCCTAACTGATCTTTTTGAACTTAACATTGAACGTAAATCTTCAATAAGTTGGTTGATTTTATTTTTTACTGCCGCACTTGCGTTGTTTGCAATAGTTTTTAAATCTCTAATCAAGTTTTCACATTTTGCAAGCATTGCATCAATATCACCTTTGAAATCTTTAAGTTCTGCTGTTATTTCTGAAAGCCTGTTTTTGCAGCTTTCCCATAAGCTCTTGTTTGCAACAGGAATTTCTGCATCAGGAATACTATTTACAGCTTTGTTTAGGTCATCAGGAGTTATTTCTGGTTTTACATCTTCAACTACTGGAGTTGCAGGAGTTTCATCAACTGGTCTTGCGTTCACGTCATCAACTACAGGAGTTTCTGGAGTATTAACAACAGGGTTTTGTATTTGCTCAAGTTCAGATGTTAATTGTGTCTTTTTGCTTTGTAAATTAGCAAGTTGAGCTTCTAATCTATCTGTGTTTTTGCCCATACGTTTTGCACCGGCGATTTGTCGTTCAATTTGTGCTATTTGTCCATCTACTGCATTTATTTGGTTGTTTAATTGTGCAACCGCATCAGGTTGTGCAGTTACTGGTGTTCTTGCTTCTGAAATTACCGCGTTGTTTTCTAATGTGTGAGCATTTGAGTAATCTGTTGCCACTTGGTTTTGGTGACTTGCATAAACGGCTTGATCTGCCTCCGGTACTGGTTGGTAACCATTTTCTATTTGGTATTGAGAGAGTTCAGCAGAAGTTGGTACATCTTCTAATCCTTCTTCTACGATTGCTCTTTCGCTGCTGCTTAGGTGAGATTGGTCTGCGCCTCTAGCTACTTGACCATCTGTAACAATATCTCTATGGTTGTTAACGTCACCGCTAACACCTCTTGATACTCTACTTGGTTGTGGGTTGCCAGTTGTGGCTGTTGGTGGAATATCAGCTTTGCCAAGTGCTTTTAAGCCTACTAAGTTACCGCTAGCTGAGAATACAGCCTGGAATGCTACACCTTCTAAGGTGATTGTACCTGTTCGTAGATATTCGGTTGCCGTACCTGTCGCAATATCGCCGGCTACCATTATTGCAAATCGTCCACCAGCTTGGATAAATGTGCTTGCATGTTTGAACATCATAGCGTATTTACCAAGCTTAGCCCCGGCAAACACAGTAGCACCGTCAATAGTTGCATTTTTAAGTATTTCTGTAATTTCTCCATCTTTTAGGCCAACGTCGGAAGATGCTCTGTCTGATAAGTCGATTGCTGCGTTTAGTCCGGTAGTTGCAACAGCCGCTGTTGTTATGGCAACTAAACCATAGCCACCTGTCGCTACCCCAATAGCAAGAGCTCCTATAGTTTTAACTGCCATATTTACTGCAGCTCCACCTTGTTGTTGTGATGCGATATAATCGTTTACTCTAAATGCGATATCGTTTTTGTTACCAAATACACCTGAACCTGCTGCTTTAAGGTCTTTTTGCATTGCTGTTAAAGATTGTCCATTGGTATATTTGTTTAATTCGCTTTCTATTGCTTTGTATGTATTTGTAATAACTGTTTTTAAAGCTTTTTGTTTTTGATCATCTGTAGCGTTTGAAAAATCAATACCTTCTTTACTTAGTTGGATTTTTATTGCCTCGTCAACCGCTTGATCAGCGTTAATAGTTTGGCTTTCGGCTTGAGCTAGTGAAACTAGGTAGTCGCCATATTTTGAACGCATTGAATTGTAACTTTCAGTACCGGCTATACAAGTTCCAAATTGTCTTGCAAATTCATCTTTTTGCATTGTCAAACCTTGAGCCATTGCAAAGTTTGTTTGTAATTTGTTATAACCTTTTATCAATACTGGGTTATAATCAACTCCGAAAATTTCTTTAAATTTAGCTTTAAAGCCTTCTTCTCCACCTGTTTTTCCGGCTTCTTCTAATTGAGCCATATAACCTTTGTATGTTTCTAAGTCAGCTCTTACGTTTTCATCCAAGTTGTCAGAACCAAATGTCCATTTCCAACCTTCGTATAAATCTGCACACCAACCATCTTCTGCTAGTTGAGCGTTAAAAGCCTCATTGTTTTCTGTATATTGAGAACCCATTAATGCTAGTGCGTCATTAATACCATTATCTAAACCTCTAGTTCTTTCTTCGTTTGTTACAGCTTCTGCTGCTTTAATTTGACCAATTAAATTATTAACCAAACCGTCTAATTTTGATGTTTGGCAGTATCCGATACCCATTGACCAGTAAGAATTTAATTCTTGTTTAATGGCATTGATAGCTTGACGTTGTCTTTCATCAGAAATATCTAAATTATTAGCACGTTCGATTAACGCATTTACAATTTTATTGATAGCATTTTTTCTTTCTTCTAATGTATTCCAAGTTTCGTCCATAATTGCTTCAATCAAAGTTTCATCAGGAGAAATCTCGTTGTATTGTTCGATTAATCCAACAACGTTATCCGCACTAACTTTGTTTAATGTGTTTTTGAAATCAGATTCTGTTACGCCACCAATATGATCATCTACAGCACTATGCATTGTTTTTGCCATAGAGCTACCTGTGCGAACTTCAGCTTGGCGACTTGCTTGGATTCTTGCTTCTTCCCTAGCTTGTTGTCTGCTACCGATAGCAGCGTCTGTTTGTGCATTGAATGTTACAATGATTTTTTGGCCTTTAATTTCACCATCTTTTAGGTTAGGGTTTAAATATTCTAATTCTTCAATTCTTAACTGTACTTGTCTTCTTGTAGGGTTTGTAACCCCTTCAATTCTGAAATATTCTCTAGCACATTCTTCAAATGTGTTACATTTTTGTTCTGTAAATGTTCTTCTATATTGCTTTCTGTTTTCAACTTCTTGGTTTTCACGTTCAACTTGTGCCATATAATTTTCATAACCGCTAATGGCTTGTTCTTTTGTTTGTCTTCCTGCTGTAAGTTGAGCAAATTTGTCTGCATCGATTTCACCTGGAATAACGATATCTGAACCAACTAAGAAGTATTGATTAGGAGCTTTACCTTTAATTGCTTCTGGGTTTGCCGCAATTAAATCTTCAAGGCTGCAACCAAATCTTTTTGCAACTAAAGCTGGGCTTTCTCCGTTTTGAACGGTAACACCTTTTGTATTGCCATTACCATCGTATTCTACAGTATAAGTTGTACCGTCTACTGTAACTGTTTGTGATTGATTTTTGCCATCAATTGAAGTTAATACTGTTTGGCGGCCTTGAGCATCAATAGTTGTTTGAGTAGTGGTATTGTTTTCAGAATTAGTTACAATAGTTGTGTTGCTACCTGTGTTTGTATCTTGAATTGTTTGGTTACCATCAGGAGTTGTTGTAGTAATAATTCCGTCTTTTTCTGTAATAATTGTTCCATCTTCTTTTGTGATAGTTTTTTGTCCGTTTTCATACGTTGTAACATCTCCAGTGTTTGCATTTTCTTCTTTTGTGAGAATTTCTGTATTATTGTCATCATAGACGTAGGTTGAAATTGTATTGTTACGGGTGTCAGTAACTATTTTAGATACAGGTCTCTCTCCTTCGTATCTAATGACTGTTTCAATTCCATTTCTTGTCGTTATTTCTGTTCTTGAGGTGCTATTTCCATTGGCGTCTTGGTTAGTAATCGTAGTGGTGTTGTCATGTTTTGTTGTTATTGTTTTTGATCCGTCTGTGTAAATCTCCTCAGTATGTCCGTCAACATATTCAATAATTTGAGAGTTATATTCAGGGTTTACGGTTGTTCGCACGATGTCTTTAGATTGAGTTGAAAATGCATTTAAGAGACTGAATAAATTTGTTTCATCTACATTTGTAAGACCTAATGACTGTAACAGCTTGTTGGTATCTTTAGTAGAAAGGTCTTTATCTCGACCGCCTTTTGCAAATTCAACTACTTTTTGCATAAATGTATTGATTTCGTTTTGGTTAAGGATACCATCTTTTACTCCGTTAGTGTCGGCAGAGTCAATTGCATCAAAAATTGATTGTAATTTCGCATCACCACTTAAATCAGAACGCTTCAATCCTGCTTTAAGTGTTGTATAATTACTTATTTGTCCTTTAAATTTGATTTCGTTGAATTCTGCCATTTTATTCTTTTCCTATGAATTACTTATGTAACATAATTCTCATTGTGTTACTTAATACGTAACTTATTGGATAAAATGCGCAATTTTTGTACCAAAAATCTTAAAATAAAATTTATTTAAGACATGATAAAGTATTATTATTAAAATTTGTAACAATTAATCGTTAAAATCCCCAAAAAATTAAAGTTTATTCAAAAAATGTCGTCAATTTATAGGTAACACAATGAGAATTGTGTTACATTTAATGTAACATAATGTATTAAATTCATATTTTGGGTTGTGGTATGTGTTGATTTATAATTGAAAGTCTTTTAGATTTTCGTCAATAATGTCTTGATTAATTCCTATATATCTTAAAGTTACTGATGGTGCGGAATGGTTTAATATACTCTGTAGTAGTGCAATATCTTTTTTTTCTTGATAAAAATGGTAACCAAAAGTTTTTCTAAGAGTGTGGGTTCCTATTCTGGTTGTAATTCCTGCTTTATTGCAAGCTTTGCTAATGATTCTATAAGCTTGAACTCTTGAAATCGGTTTTTCACCTTTTTGACTCGGGAATAACCATTCGTTTGGATTTTTTTCGATAATATATTCAAATAAAGTTTTTTCAAAAGATTTAGTAATAGGAAATTTTTTATATTTCCCGGTTTTTTGTTCTTTAATTTCAATATGCTCCTTGTTAAGAACATCTTTAACTCGCAGTTTCAAGATATCGGAAATCCTTAATCCGCTGTTTATGCCCATTAAAAATAGTAAGTAATCTCTGAGTCCATTATTTTTTAAAATTAGCTTAACCTGTTTTATTTTGTTTTTATCTCTTATTGGTTCTACAAATTCCATTTTTTACTCCTTAAATTAACTACGTTATAATAAATAAATTAAACAAGAACTAAATAATAACATTACTAGTATAATAACTGAAACGGTTAAAGTTATGCTGTTTGAATAAAAAACAAGTGTATGGTGACACGATTATTTCCTTCCCCATCCAGGGAAGGAAATAATAATATCACCTAACCAAACCTCTCGGCAAATTCCCATCCAGTGAGGGGTGTAATCGGCAGAATCCATCCAGTAAAGTGAATCAGAATCTATCTTAGTTTAGGGGCTGAAAAGCGTGTACAATGCCTCTTTGTGTCAATTATTACAAAATGTAAAGGTGATTAAAATTTATTTTTAACCCGCTAAAACATTCATCCCGATTGGGTTTTGACTCACATAGGGAATTATTATTACACTTTTTCTCTTTTGACTTGATTTAATTAATATAGAACCGAAAACAAAGGAGAATTTATGATACTTACCGAACGTGAAATGCAAGTTCTTGAATACATTTGCAAGGGTTACCAAGGCCCAAAAATCGCGAGGGAGCTTGTGATAACTTTTTCCACTGTCAGAGCGCACACTTTGGCTATTATGCGCAAGCTCGGGGCCAAAACACAAGCTCAAGCGGTATTCATAGCTTTAGATAAAAAATTTATTTAATAACTTTTTAAATAATTCATAAATTCGAGGTAACAACTAAATATATTTGTTACCTATTTGAATTTGCATAATTTTTTAAAAAGGTTGGGTGAAACCCAACAATAAAGAGTTAATTTGTGCAATTTCGTGGAAAAAATGAGTAAAAAGATGCAAGAAAAGAGTTGTAGGTCAAGCATTGTTTGACATTAAAATACAGTAGGCTTACCCGTTTGTTGACTCACGACGTCGTTGTATTTAAATACTCGATTTGAGAAGAAAGAACAAAGAGTTTGGGGATTTTAGCATTAAGTAGGTCGTGTTGGACAGTTTAATCCAACACGACATTTATTAAATATATTTGTCGTGTTCAATGACAATTGCTAAACACAACCTACAGGCTACTTTAAATTGGATAGCAAATTATTTTTTTTTACAGGTTTTATAACTTGCATATAGAAAAGGAGAAATGCAGATGTCTATTACAGAAATTAATTCAGCTTTGCCGACAAATATTACACCAATTCAGTTATTAGAAAAATTTAAAAAAGGTGAAAGACCTGAATTTCAGAATAAAGATGATGTATTAAAAGAAGAATTGGATACTCTTGCAGGACAATACAAACAATCAATGTCAATTGATAAAAAGGTCGGAATTCTGAATAAAGAAAGGCAACTGCTCTATGAAGAACTCTTAAAACCTGAACTGACATTAGCAAGAAACTATGAAGATATCTCTAAAATAATGCCGAAAGAACTTACACCGCAAGAGATTGATAATACTTTGCGACTATTTAATATAACTGGTATAGCAAGAATTGAACGACTTGCAGGAGCATACAAACATACAACTCCAAAAGAACATGTTGAAATTCTAAAACAGGCTTATAACTTGTTTGATGAAACAACAACGTCAGGAAATCGTGGAAGAAATTTGGTAATTTCTGCTTTGTCATCTATTGAAGAAAGAAATTCTGATTTAAAACCGTTGATACAAGACACATACAAAGAATTGCTTAATGTGACTCAGGGTAAAGAATTAATTGAAAGTTTAACTTCAAAAGATGCAAATTTTGATGCTCTGTCGACCATTAAAGAATTGAGAGAAAAACCCGATAATGATTTTCGTTTAAGAACTCTGATAGCAAAAAGTGATTATAATAATGCTGAAACAAGAGATTTTATAACAGAAGTATTAAAAGATGAAAAAGCAGATTTGAATATAAAAAGAACTGCAATTCTCGGTGGTGGTAAATTCAGAAGTGATGAGAACTTTGAAATAATTAAAAACATTGCAGTTGATAAAACTGAAAAAGATATAAGAAAGAGAGAATTTGCAATACAATCTACGGCTTTATACATAAAAGATAAGCCGGAAGAAGTTAAAGAAGTTTTACAAACAGTTTCAAGAGAAAAATCCGAGTTCTCACCATTAGGCAGAGTATTGCTTGATAAAGTAACAGGAAACTATCATGGACAAGAAAGCAGAGAACTTAAATATGCAGGTTATACAAAGAAACATATCCAAAGATTCAATAGTCTGTTTGACCGCTATTTTGTAAGAGATGTTAAACTTACTCCGAGATTCAAAAATTCTTGCGATTTGGCTGTTGTTCCGTTTAGAAAACAACTCGGCAGTTTTGTAAGCAAAGGCAGACATTACTTCATTCAGAATGATACCTATACAAAGCAAGCTCCCGATAATGTTGCAAAGAGATATTTCTATATTAACGCAGGAATCTATAATTCAGGAGATTATTATGATGCCTTTGATGGAATTAGTGCAGTTAAATACAATATGATGAATCTTTACAGAGTTCAATCATCTTCACACCAAAATCAAATGGCACACGAAATCGGACATTCTATCCACAAAATGTTTAATAAAAAAAGATATGCAGACACTTTCTCGGCTTTATAAAAAAGCAAAAAGAGAGGATAGAGTTCTTGATTATTATGCTGCGGCAAATCAGTATGAATACTTTGCACAGGGCTGTGATGCGTTCGCATCAAAGTATAAACCACATAAATTATTAGTATCAAATGACAAAAACTTACTTGGTTTGGGACATACGATTTATGAACTTATGGACAGAGATCCTGATTTGTTTAAGTTTATAAAAACAGTTCTGAAAAAATATCATTAGGGATAAAAGTAGAAAAAGGAAATATCGTACAAGTACAGAAACTTGCAGTAGTATATATAAAGCAGAAAGTGATTATTTTCACTTCCAGTTGTAGGTAGAGCAAAATGAAATATACCCACCTTTTAAATTATTCATTTAACCCTCAAAATTCCCAAAAGTGCCTTTTTACGGACTTGGGGGTAAATATAAGAATTGCAGAGGTTTCCTCCCTGGGTGAACTCTGCCGATTACTCCCCTCCCTGGATGGACTCTGCCGAAGGCGGATGGGGTGATATAGATTTCGGTGAGCAACAAAAGTCACATTGTCTTGGATTATTGCTTCACACTTCGCAGTCACACTACATTTTGCTTTCGCAAAATTGTCGTTCGTTTTGCTCCGTGCTACTTCGGCGTTTCTTCACTTAGTTCAGTCAGCTCCCTCTCAAGAAACGTGACATTTAGTCACCTTTCTTTCGGCAGAGTGCAAAATCCGCTTGGAGTAGTTTGAAAATGTAAATTCCCGATCATGTTCGTCACTCTGAGCGAAGCGAAGAGTCTCAATATATGGAGATTCTTCGGGCTTTGCCCTCAGAATGACGGTTAAAACGTTTCCGACCAAACTTCTCATTAAAATACAACGGCGTTACAGTCGGGTCTCAACGCCCCGCCTTCCAGCCTCTGCTCGCTCCTCGCTCGAACCAGACCAAACTTTGTTTGGTAGGTTCTCATCCAATAAAAAAATCCACCCGTTAAGGTGGACTTTTATTCACCCTGGATTGGATTCGAACCAATGACCTACCGCTTAGAAGGCGGTTGCTCTATCCAGCTGAGCTACCAGGGCTTACATTCCTTATACTAGCACGAAAATTTTTTCTTGCAAGTGGTTAATCTCTTTTATATGATAATTTTTTTGTTTAATAATAAAAAGGGCCATTTATTGACCCTGTGAATTAAGAATAGCTGGAAGTATGAAAAAAATAATTATGTTTATCTGTTGTCTTTATTTAATCCTACCGAGCTCTTAATTACAATTATCCACTTAGCTAATATTTACTCTCCAATTATATAATTTTATTCTTTTTATATTTTTATGTTTAAGTTATAATTCTGTCAGATGTGAATAATGAAAAGGAATTTGAAATTATGCTAACCGGAAATGAAATTAGAAAATTATATCTAGATTATTTTAAAAATAAACGTCAACATACAGTTGTTGAAAGTTCAAGTCTTGTACCTGATAATCCAACAGTTTTATTAACAACAGCTGGTATGTTACAATTTTTACCAATGTTTTTAGAAATTCAACCTTGTCCTTATGAACCTGCTCGTGCAACTTCTTGCCAAAAGTGTGCTCGTGCCGGCGGGAAAGATTCAGATATAGAAAACGTTGGTCGTACACCTCGCCACCACACATTCTTTGAAATGTTAGGAAACTTCTCTTTTGGAGATTATTACAAAAAAGAAATTATTCCTTGGGCGTGGGAATTCGTTACTGAGGTTTTAAAATTAGACAAAGATAGACTTTGGATCACTATTTTTGAAACTGATGATGAAGCTTATGATATTTGGCGCGAAGTTGGTGTTCCTGCTGATAGAATTAAACGCAAAGGTAAAAAAGATAACTTCTGGGGGCCTCCTGGAGCTTCAGGTTCTTGTGGCCCTTGTTCTGAAATTCACTATGATTTAGGTGAGCAATTCAAATGTTCTGATGACTGTGGTATCGATACTTGTGAATGTGATAGATGGGTTGAGATTTGGAACCTAGTGTTTACTGAATTATATCAAGATGAAGAAGGTAACCAATCACCATTAAACAAGAAAAATGTTGATACTGGCATGGGGTTAGAGCGTATCACTATGGTTTGCCAAGGTGTCGCATCAACTTTTGAAACTGATTTGCTAAAACCTATTATGGATAAAGTTTCAGAAATGAGCGGTGTCCCTTATAAAAAATCTGAAAAAACAGATATTTCATTGCGTATAATTACTGACCACGCAAGATGTGTTTCTTTCTTGATTACTGATGGAGTAATTCCTGGCAATGAAGGTAGAAGTTATGTACTACGTATGATTCTACGTCGTGCACTTCGCCACGGCAAAATTTTAGGTATGGAATTACCTTTCTTGTACAAATTGGTTGATGTTATTGTTGAAAACTACGGAGAAGCTTATCCAGAGCTAGTAGCGAACAAACAAAAAGTAATCGAGACAATAAAGAAAGAAGAAGAAAGATTTGGTAAAACACTTGATAGAGGTTATAAAATGTTGGATGAATTCATCGATGCAAAAAAAGATATCGATGGAGAAAGCGCATTCAAATTGTATGATACTTTTGGATTCCCATTTGAATTAACTCGTGAAATCGCAGAAGAAAACGGGTTAAAAGTTGATGAAGATGGTTATAAAAAAGCTATGCTTGAACAAAAAGAACGCGCAAAAGCTGCAACAGCTAAAATCAGTGTAACCGGCGATATTAAATATGCAAAAATCGAACAAGAAGTTGGCTCAACAAACTTCATCGGATATAGCGAAAATGAATGTTCTGATGCTAAAATTTTAGCACTTGTTGAAGTTGAAGATGAAAATTGTGTAGATATTGTTCTTGATAAAACTCCATTCTACGCAGAATGTGGTGGGCAAACCGGAGATAGTGGGATTATTGAAAGCGATAACATAAAAGCTGAAGTCTTAACAACCTTTAAAGTTAATGAATTGTATGTACATAGATGTAATTTACTAAACGGAGATGTTGTTATTGGCGATAGAGTAAAAGCAACTATTGATATTGAACGCCGCGAAAAAATAAGAGTTCACCATACATCTGCTCACTTACTTCAATCAGCATTGATTAAGGTGTTAGGTAATGAAGTTAAACAAGCCGGTTCTCAAGTTGAAGAAGGTCGTATGAGATTTGACTTTACATTCTCAAGAGCGATGACTCCTGACGAAATTAAAAAAGTTGAAGCAATAATGAACAAATGGGTTGGCGAAGGTTATAGCGTTAATACAAAAGTTATGGGTATTAAAGAAGCCGAACTAACTGGAGCTACTGCATTATTTGGTGAAAAATACGGCGATGAAGTTCGCGTTGTTTCTATCGAAAAAGACGGAGAATGTATTTCAAAAGAATTTTGTGCAGGTACTCATGCGCGTGAATTGAAAGATTTACGTTTGGTAAAAATCGTTTCAGAAAGCGCGATTGCTGCAGGCACAAGACGTATAGAATTGTTTGTCGCAGACGCTGCTATAGAATTCTTAAATGCAAAATCGGCAGAAATAGATAAGCTTTCAACAAAATTTAAATCTCAATTTAATGAAGTTGTAGATAGAGTTGAAAAAATTACAGAAGAAAATAAAGAATTCCAAAAACAAATCGAAAAACTTGAAGAAGAAAATGCAAGAAGCAAATTTGCATCATTTGCGTCGAAAGCTCAAGATATTGATGGCGGCAAATTATTTATTTCAAAAGTTGACGTAAAACCTATTGCAATTAAAATCGGTTTGGAATTCTTATCACAAAAATTAGGCGATAGCATTATTGTATTAGCTGGCCCAACATCAGTTGCGGTGAAAGTCTCTGATACTTTTGTTAAAAAAGGTGTTAATGCCGGTAAAATTGTTGGAGATATAGCTCGAGCAACAGGTGCTAACGGAGGCGGTAGACCAAACTTCGCTCAAGGCGGTGTGAAAGATGCTTCCAAATTGGATGAGATTTTAACTCAAATTGAAACTGAATTGAAAGCATAATAGAAAACTTAATAAATTTACAAATAACTCTCTATGATTTATTATAATTGTGGAGAGTTACTTTATGAAAGGGAGAAATATGACAGTATTAAAGATTGAAAGATTGGCTCATAATGAGATTTTGCCGGAGTATAAGACTGAAGGAGCCGCAGGTATGGATTTGTGCGCGGCAATATCAGAGCCGATTGAGTTGAAACCTTTAGAAAGGACTTTGATTCCGACAGGTTTAAAGATTGAATTGGAACACGGTTATGAAGCACAAATAAGACCTCGTTCAGGTATGTCAATAAAACACGGTATAACTTTGATTAATTGTGTGGGTACAATTGATGAGGATTATAGAGGTGAAGTTTGTGTACCTGTTGTAAATATTTCAAATGAAGCTTATACTATTCAACCTCAAGAAAGAATTGCGCAAATGGTTATTGCAAAATATGAACAAGCAAAAATTGAAGTTGTTACTGAATTAACTGAAACTGTGAGAGGTGCAGGTGGATTTGGTTCTACCGGCAAGTAGTTGAATTGTATAATAAGGAGTTAAAACAATGGATAGTTTAGATAATTTGAAGGGAAAAAATTGGGTAGCAACGATGGCTTTGTGCTGGGCTTTAGGTGTTTTTGGTGCTCACAGATTTTATACAGGTAAATCCGGCACGGCTTGGGCTATTGCTATTTTAACTATAACCGGTGTATTTTCTCCGATTGCATTAATTTGGACTGTTGTTGATGGAATTAGAATTGCGGTTGGTCAGTTCCAGCATGCTGACGGTAGTGATTTATACGAAAGACTACCCGTTCTTGGGTATATGTATATTGCAGTTGTGGTATTAGGTTTATTAACAACTTTATTATATTCAGCGGCTGTTTTTGCGTTGATAGGTACATTTATTGGGGCTAGTATGGCAGGTTGATTTTGTTTTGAAAAAGAACGGCGGGATTTTATCCCGCCGTTCTTTTTGTTATTTTATAAGTATTTTTAACTTGTCAAATATACTATAGCCTTTTGATTTTGTTACTTTATCTAGTTGTATTCTATCGTTTGTTATAATGTATTGTCTTATTTTTGCAGTTTTGGGGTAAAGCTCTTGTATTCTGTTATCTAATATTTTTTGTAAATATTTTATGCTAGGCATTTGTTTTAGTTTATTTAAATTTAATTCGAAATTCAAAGGAAAATCCTTTGTTTTTGTTTTAAAAACTTCATGTTGAGCAATCATTCCTAATGTAGGATGGTATGTTGTATGTTCAAGTAGCTTTGTATACTTAGCTCTTGCTAATGTGTATTTTGGTGATAATGAGTTATCTAATGCCGTAGCTGCATTTCTGGCAATTTGTTTGTATGTATTTGGGGGAATTACCGGTAAATATTTTGTACAGTTTATGTTCATTTTTTTGCTCCTGATACATTTTATATAACCACACAAATAAAAATTTTTCTATAATTATTTTTTGTTTATATCTTATATAAAGCAATAAAAAAGGAACCTTGTGGTTCCGATTAAGTAGGTTAGTTATATAGTAGGGGAAAAGGAGGAAAATTAGTTTTGTTTTATTTCGTATTATATATATCGGCATAATTTTTGAAAACTTTAATTTTTTGATGAAAATATTAAGAATTTGTTACAAATTTATTAAAAAACAAAAGCACTCTTTATCAGAGTGCTTATAGGGTTAAGATTTTAACTGTAAAGTTAGGAATAGGTGAATAAAATTTTAATCTGCAATTGCTGCTACAAGTAATGCTAACCCCGCAACTCCGACAACAGCACCAGCGACTTTAGCTCCTGTAGAGACTCTGTGGTGTCTGTATACTGGTGGGTGATGTGGAGGTCTATGCATTTGAGAATGAGGAGCTGAATGCATTATCATTGGTATTGGACGAGGGCCAGCATGTCTTCTATCAATTGCAAAGCACGGAGTTGTAATAGTTAAACATAATAATGTCGCAATAATCTTTTTCATAATGAACCTCCTTAACCTTTTTGTTATATCTATATAACGATACTAAGTTATGAAAGTTCATTTTTTCGTTAAAACTTTAACTTTCTTTTAAATGTTTAATGTGTTTGTAGATGTATATTCCACCGAGAATCAAGCAAATTATAACAATTAGTATGTCGAATTTGTGCCATAGAGCTTTCATTTTATCCATATTTTGCCCTAATTTTACTCCAACATATACTAATAAATAACTCCAAATTAATGAACCGAAGAAAGTAAAGGTGAAGAAAGTTCTTTTTTTTGCTTTAAGAATACCTGCCGGAAGTGAAATAAATGTTCTTACAACAGGTAACATTCTGCAAATAAAAAATGCCCAATCTCCGTATTTTTCAACCCATTTGTCAGCCTCTTCTAAGTCTTTTTTTGAAACTAAGAAGTATTTACCGTATTTTTCTACAAAAGTTCTTCCTCCAAAGTAACCGATGTAATAAGACGGAAGTGAACCTAAAACACAACCGATTGCGCCAGCAAATGATGCGACGTGAAAATTCATTTCTCCTTTAGAAACTAAATATCCTGCAAATGGTAAAATCGCTTCACTCGGTAACGGGATATTGCAAGATTCTATTGCCATAAGTAAGGCAACACCTGCAGGTCCCATTGCAGTTACAATATTTTCTATCCAATTTATTAGTGGTAATAGTATATTATCTAACATTTCTCTCTCCCTTATTTTATATCATATCATAAATTAACGCATTTCTCTTAATTTTTTTAATTGATCCCTAATTTCTGCAGCCCTTTCAAAATCAAGTAGTTTTGCGGCTTTGTGCATATCTTTTTCCAGTTTGTCTATAAGTTTTGGTAAATCTTTTTTCTCAATGCCCAAATCTACCATTTCTTCGGCTACGATATCTTCAAGGTCTCTATAACTTGCGACAAGAGATAATAAATTGTTTTCGATAGGCTTTTTGATAGTTTGTGGGATAATACCGTATTTTTTGTTATGTTCAATTTGAATTTTTCTACGTCTTTCAGTTTCTTTTATTGCCCTATCCATTGAGTCTGTGATTTTGTCGGCATACATAATAACTTCACCACAACTGTTGCGGGCTGCTCGACCAATGGTTTGGATTAAGCTTGTATCTGAACGTAAAAATCCTTCTTTATCAGCATCCATAATAGCAACTAATGAAACTTCAGGAATATCAAGCCCTTCTCTTAATAGGTTTACACCGATAAGCACGTCAAATTCTCCAAGTCGTAAATCTCGTAAAATTTCAACCCGTTCAATTGATTTGATTTCGCTGTGTAAATATCTTACTCTTATTCCTTCTTGGACAAAATAATCTGTCAAATCTTCTGCCATTCGTTTTGTTAATGTTGTAATCAATATACGCTCGTCTTTTTCTGCACGTTTTTTGATTTCAGTTTTTAAATCTTCTATTTGTGTATCTATAGGTCTAACCGAAACTTTAGGGTCTAAAAGTCCTGTTGGTCTAATGATTTGTTCTACAAGTTGAGCGGAGGTCTCTTTTTCGAAATCCGCGGGGGTTGCTGAAATGTAGATTTTTTGTCCTACTTTTTGATAAAATTCTTTGTTTGTTAAAGGTCTGTTATCTTTTGCGCACGGTAGTCTAAATCCATAATCAACGAGTACTTTTTTTCTTGCGGCATCTCCGTGACTCATCCCTTTAATTTGAGGTAATGTTACGTGAGATTCATCTATAACCGTTAAAAAGTCTTTTGGGAAATAGTCCAATAGTGTTGCCGGAGCAGAACCTGCCGGTCTGCGTTCGATAATTCTTGAATAGTTTTCTATACCTGTGCAATATCCCATTTCTTTAATCATTTCGATATCGTATTTTACCCGTTGTTCTAATCTTTGAGCTTCAATGAGTTTGTTTTCATTATTTAATTCAATTAGTCGTTGTTGAAGTTCTTGTCTAATTAAATCAATAGTTTCTTCTACATTATCGTCATCTGAGAGGTAATGAACGGCAGGGTATATGACAACTGATTGAGGTGTGTCTATTATTTCACCTGAAACATTATCAATCCTTACTATTTTTTCTACTTCGTCACCAAAAAAGTAAAATCTTGTTATGATTTTTTCGTAAGCCGGCATTAATTCTACAATATCGCCTCGAACTCTAAATGTAGAACATTTTAGTTCTAAGTCGTTACGCTCGTAGCGGACACTTACAAAATATTTTAATAATTCATCTCTATCAATTTGGTCTCCGACATTGATTTCGGTTGAGCCTTTAAAATAGTTTTCGGGCAGTCCAAGACCATAAATACAGCTTACTGAGGAGATAACAATTACGTCATTTCTTTCATATAGGCTTCTGGTTGTGTTATGGCGTAATCTGTCGATTTCTTCGTTGATTGATGATGATTTTTCAATGTATGTGTCTGTTCTTGGGATATATGCTTCCGGTTGGTAGTAATCGTAATAGCTTATAAAATATTCAACCGCGTTATCAGGAAAAAGCTCTTTAAATTCATTATACAATTGTGCCGCCAAAGTTTTATTATGCGCAATAATAAGCGTTGGTTTTTGAATCTTTTCTATTACATTAGCAATCGTAAAGGTTTTCCCCGAACCGGTTATACCAAGTAAAGTCTGTGTATCGTAACCTTTCACAATCCCTTCTGTTAATTCTTGAATTGCTTTTGGTTGATCACCTGCAGGTTTGTATTTTGAATTTATTCTAAACTCTCTGTATTCCATATAAATATTTTAGTACAAAATTTGAAATTGTTGTAAAAATTTGGTAGAATAAATTTCGAGATTTATAGTTAATGAGAGGGTAATTTTATGGATAATGTCGTAAATATGCTTAAAAGTTTATATAAAGGCGAAAGTGTAGTTAAAAAACATTTTTTATATTTGTTGTTAATGATATTGCCGGTATTAACGGGTGTTTGTGCAAGTATAGTAGATAAAGAAACTCCTGATAAACTTTTATTACCTTTATTAGGGCTGGTTTTAATATTATTGTTGCTTTCAGTCGTTCCCACATTAGGTTTGTGGGGAGTTGGATTATCTTTTATGCACGATAGGTACCATCAAAAACAAGAAGGTATACCTATGGTAAATAAGGATATATTTAAAACCGGATTAAAGGTATTTCCTCTATATTTGGTTTGGGGTGTGTATATGCTGATTTTTATATCTGTAATATTAGCATTATGTTTTAGTCCGTTTATAATTTCGGCTCTTGTCGGTGGGTTCAATGACTCTAACGGTTTAGGGCTTGTTTTATCCTTTTTTGTCGGTATTATGTTGTTTTTGTTATCTTGTATTGGCCTATATTTACTTACTCCGTTTTTCTCTTATGTTTCAATAACTTATGCAAAAGATTTTGAATATACAAGTAGACTTTTTAATCCGTTAATAATTGTTGATTTTATTAAAAAGTCATTCAAAAGCAGTGTTATGGTTGCTTTAAAATATATTTTGATAAATATAGTTGTTGGATTTATAACGTCGATAGTTTGTGGCATTGGTTTTGTTGCTATTCTTGTATTTTTTATAATTTTTGCAAGTTCACTACCTGAAGATGCGACAATTTATAGTTCGCCTATATTGTTAGTAACAGTTGTTGCGGGTACTTTATTTATGGCACTAATGCAATCTTATTTGGGTGCAATGGTTGGTTTAGGTATGACCGGTAATTTGATAGAAGTTTATAAGCAAGAAGTTGAACAAGGTTAGTTGCTTGCTTTTATCATAATCTGTGCTGAAATTGTTCCAAATAAATAATCATATTGTTTTTCAAGTTTAAATCCGGCCTGTTCAAATTCTTTAATTAAGTTTTTAGGATTTGGAAAGGTTGTTTTTGAAGCTAATAAATATTTGTAATGATTTGAATTTTTTTTGAAAAGTTTTGCAATGGCAGGAACAATAAAATCAAAAATTTTACTTATCTTGTTATGTTCTCCAAAGTCCAAATGTAGAAATTTTCCTCCGTTATTGAGTACTCTGTAAGCTTCAGAAATAGCTTTGCTTCTGTTGCTTATATTTCTTAATCCAAATCCCATTGTTATATAATCAAACTCTTCATCGGTAAATGGTAAATCCGTGCAATCTCCTTGCATAAAAACTCCGGTCGGATTTTTGATTTTTGCTAACTTTAACATTTCTTTTGAAAAATCAAGTCCAATTATTTTTGTTCGAGGAAATGTTTTTGAGATGATTTTTGTAAAATCTCCGGTTCCGCAACATAAATCAAGAATCATTGTTCTTGGTAAAATATAAAGTTTTTTTATTGCAAGGTATTTGATAATATAATGTGTGCCGAAAGATATTAAATTGTTCATTTTGTCATAGTATGATGATATTTCATCAAACATTTTTTGTATTTTTTGTGGGTTTTTGTCGCATTTCATAATGTAAACTCCATTGATTAAATTCTATTTTAGCATACAATTATAAATATGAGAATTGCTTTTGTTCCGATAGATAATAGACCGGTTTGTTATACATTGGCTAAATGTATTGCAAATATTGATGAGAGTCTTGAATTTCATATTCCTGAGAGGTCTTTGTTAGGTGATTTAACAAAACAAGCAGATGTGGAGGGTTTGTTTAATTGGTTAACAGAACTTCCGCAATTAGATGCTATTGTTCTATCGTTGGACACATTGGCTTATGGAGGTTTGATTCCTTCGCGCAGGTGCTCTGATAGTTTCGAACAGATAAAAGATAGAATTTTTAAACTAAAAATGATTTTAGAGCAAAAGCAATGTAAGGTATTTGCATTCTCTAGTATAATGCGGATTTCCAATAATAATATTAATCAAGAAGAAAAAGAGTATTGGTCTGATTGGGGTGAAAAAATATTTAAATATTCATATAATTCCCACAAATTGGGTAATGTTGAAGATTGCGATGTGCCACAAGATATTTTAGCCGATTATTTGGCAACTAGAAGAAGAAATTTCGAAATTAATAAACTTTATTTAAATTGGCAAAAAGAGGGTTTGTTTGAGGTTTTAGTGTTTTCAAAAGATGATTGTGCTGAATTTGGGTTAAATGTATTTGAGGCACAGCAATTAGAGGCTCTTGGAGGAGTGACAAAAACCGGTGCCGATGAAATTCCTTTAAGTTTATTAGCTAGAGCTATACCTAAATCTTTAAAGATTTGTCCTGTTTTTTTAGAGCCAGATTCTGTTCATTTGATTTCTAATTATGAAGATGTTTCTATAGAAAATTCGGTAAAAGGTCAAATACAGCTTGCAGGATGTGAGATATCCGCTTATGACAATGCTGATATTTTGTTATATGTTAATAACTTTAGAAAACATCAAGGTGAAATTGTAATGAAGGTTGATACGGAGATGTTTTGTAAAGAATTTGTAGTGCCAAATAGACCTTATATGATTGCGGATGTAAGGTTTGCAAATGGTTCGGATAATTCGTTTATAACTGAATTTTTTAAGAATAAAATAGAAGAAAATAATTTTTATGGATATTCGGCTTGGAATACTTCGGCAAATTCTTTAGGTAGTTTGATTTGTGCGGCAAAGATTAAATATTTTACGCAAAAATACAGCAAGGAAAATTTTGACAAATTGCAAATAACAAGATTTTTGGATGATTGGGCTTATCAGGCAAATGTACGTCAAGAACTTGATAGGCCGGATTTAGACGATTTGAAGATAAAAATGCAAAAGTTTGAAAGTGTTGTGGAAAATTTCTTGGGGACGAAGGTAAATGTGAATTATCTTTACCCTTGGAATAGATTGTTTGAGGTAGAAATTGAATTTAATTGATATTGTATTATTGGCGATTGCATTAGGTATAGATTGTTTAGTGGTTTCTTTTTCACAAGGGCTAATATTCAATTGTTGTAAATTAAAAAACTCTTTAAGTTTAGCTTTTATAATGGGACTTTTTCAAGGTGTGATGCCGGTAATTGGTTATATGGGTATAAATTCATTGTATGAATATTTAGTACCGTATAGTAAATGGATTGTATTTGCTATCTTTTTTATTTTGGGTTCAAAATTTATATATGAGGCATTTCAACCTAAAGAAGAGGAGGTTTGTTGTATTGGGATTAAGTGTTTAATTGGTCTTGGTATTGCAACAAGTATTGACGCATTAGTTTCCGGCATAAGTTTAAAACTAACAAATACAAGTCTGTTGTTATCTTGTATTGTTATTGGTTTAGTATCTTTTATTATGTCGTTTGTCGGTTTTTGGAGTGGAAATTATATTAAAAATATTCGTCCGAAATTTTTAGAAGTTGCTGGCGGTGTTATTTTGTTACTTCTTGCAATTAAAGCCGTTGTTTTATAGATTATAATTTTTCAAAAAAATCTTTTCCTTTTTTGCAAATCGGACATGTATAGGTATCTGGTTCTTTTGTGATATCTCCGTTGTAGATATATCCGCAAATTTTACATTTGTAAGCAATTTTACTGTTTTGAGTTTCTTCAATGTATGTAGGTGCGTTTTTTGGACTTTTACCTTTTTTAACCGCGTGATAGTATGCATAAGTCATAGGTATTTGAGGGTGGAGAAATTCTCCTTCTGTGATTTTACCTAAAAATACGGTGTGGGTATCTGTTTCCATTTGATTGATAACTTCACATACTATGTATCCGACTGAATTTTCAATGATATCAATTCCGTTAATTTCAAGATGCGCTACTTGCTCGAATTTATCTATATGTTCGCCTGATTGGAATCCGAAGGTTGGGATTACATTATCATCAACATCCACACCGAGTACTGATATAGCAAACTTTTTAGACTCTTTGATACATTTGTTTGTGTAATTGTTATGATGAATGCTTACTGCAATTGTGTCATAAGTTATTTGCATTAAACTGTTTGCAATGCAACCTGTGGTTTTATTGTCTTTACAGTTTGTAGAAATAACGTAAACGCCGTATGATAAATTCTCTAAAATTTTATTATTCATATTAGACTCCTTGTATGTAATAATATAACATTTTAGAGAATTTGTATATTATGCTAATGTTTGAGTTTTACTTTGATTTTTAGTCATTTTGTCGTTAAGCATAGGTAGTAAATAACCAAGCGTAATTGCAGAATATAACAATCCTGATGCGTGTGCAACGTTTAATTTCCAGATGTTTTTCTTTGCAAATGCTTGTCCTTTAGCGGCAATTTCTGCGTGAGTTTTTAGGTTTACGTTGTTAAGCCAGTGTTTTAGACCTTTTCCTTTTTTTGTCGTGTTAAATAAGTTTTCGCGATTTTTATCAAGTAAGTTTGCAACCCCTTTTGCTGCGAATCCTCCAAATACAAGCCAATTTAAAAATCCAAAATAATCGCGAACTACTGATTCTCTTAGTTCGGTATCATTATCGGCTGCCATAAATCTTCCCACAATGTTTGCGGCATAAACGGTTTTGATTGCGTTTCCGCTTGTTACCGGACCTGTAAATTGTAGTTTTTTTACAAAATCTTTTGGGTTTTTGACTTTCATTACACCTAAAACCATTCCTATCATACCCAAACTTGCCGCAACTTTTTTTGCTGTAAGGTATTTGCTTTTGTTTATTTCTTGATTTTTAGCCTTTGTAGTGTAATCCACATCACCAACAAATCCTTTTTTACCGGTACGTTTTTCTGTCAATTTTCTGTTTATCGCTTGGTTTGTAAGTCCCAATGCTGAAGCTGCTGTTAATGCTCCGAATATTTTTATTTTGTTCAGTTTCGTAACTTTTTTTATTGCAGAATCAATATTTATATTTTTATTTGTAAATATATCTTTTCCCATATCATAGGTGTCACGTAAAATATATTCCAGTTTATCGTTCCATTTTGCTCCGTTAATTTCTACCGTTAAATCGCGGTTTGCTCCTAATGCGTTTGTAATTCTTGCTTCCATTATTTTTAATATGTTTTTCTTATCTTTTTGAGCAAGATTTTTGTCGTTTAAAATTGTTTTGAATGTATCTATAATTCCATTTTCCGTTTTTAAAGTCTCTGTAATATGTTGGTATTGTCTGTTTCTCCATTTAATTTTATTCCAAGATTTTTCATCAACCCAATTAACTTGTTCCCAATTGATATTCTCAAATTTGGTTTTTTGATCTCCGTTTTGACCGGTTATATTTTTCAGTATGGTTTGAATGTATTTTTCTGTATTGTTGTCTGAGTTATTCCATGCCTTTGTTAAAACGTTTACAGAGTCATCACTGTACCAGGTGTTTGCTCGTAATTTTGTTTCAGGTATGATTTTATTTGATAAAAAGTGTGATATTCCTGCGGCAAAAATACCTGCAGATAAACAGTTGATAAAAGTTCCGCTGATTTCTCTGAAAAAAGTTTCAAATCCTGCGTCCTTATTTCTGTTTTTGGCATCATAATATGTTCTTGGCAATACCATTGCGCCTAAATCTATTAATACTGCATTAGCCATATCATTTGTGTCTAATGTTCTTAATACTCCTGTAAGTGCTCCGTCTAGTGCTCCTTTAAATTGAGGTTGTCTGGTTTTTACATCAAAGTTGTTTACTGTTAAATTCATTTTGTCTCCACGAAAAATAACTACATACGAAAAAAGCCCCGTCATATCGGGACTGCTATTATAATTTAGGTATAATTATGAAAATATTTAAAATATTACACGCTAAAACCGCCAAGTCCCGATTTCGATGACTTGGAGGATGAGGAGTTATTCAATTTAGCGAATAATTTAATCATAATTTCCTTCTTTTCTGTCAGTATAAATCCAAGTATAAAATTTTGTCAAGAGTGTAATTAAAATTTTTTTAACAGAGATTAAATTTTTAATAAAATTGTTACCCTATTTACATTTGCGCCTGTTCTTGTTACGATACGGGTATGAAAGATATGTTAGATAAAATTTTACAAATAGAAAAACGTTATCAGGAATTGGGTGAAACTCTTTCTGATCCGGCAGTAATTCAGGATTATAATAAATTCAGAGACCTTTCAAAACAAAGAAAATCTATGGAAGAAACTGTTGAATTGTATTATAAATGGAAAGAAACAACTGATGCAATTGAAGATGCTAAACAAATGCTTTTTGAAGAAAAAGACGAAGAGATGCGTCAGTTTTTAAAAGCTGAGATGGAAGAAAATGAATCAAAAATTCCTGCGTATGAAGAACGTATGAAAGTGTTGTTATTACCACGTGATCCTATGGATGATAAAGATATTATGCTTGAAATTCGTGGTAGTGCAGGTGGTGATGAAGCGAATATTTTTGCCGGTGATTTGATGCGTATGTATTTAAGATATGCTGACAAAATGGGTTGGCAAACTCAAATCCTTAGTAGGACTGATTGCGAGGCCGGTGGAGTTTCTGAGGTTATTATTTCAATGAAAGGTGATAGTATATATTCCAGATTGAAATATGAATCAGGTGTTCATCGAGTTCAAAGGGTTCCTGCGACTGAATCTCAGGGTCGTGTTCATACCTCAACGGCGACTGTTGCTGTTATGCCTGAGGTTGACGATGTTGAAGTTGAATTGAATATGAATGATATCGAAATTACTACGGCTCGTTCCGGCGGTGCTGGTGGTCAAAATGTTAACAAAGTTGAAACTGCTGCACGTGTATTTCACAAGCCTACTGGTATTATGATTTTTTGTACGGAAGAACGTTCACAACTTCAAAATAAAGAAAGAGCCTTACAGATATTGAAAGCAAAGCTTTATGATATGGAAGTTCAAAAACAGATGAAGGAAGTTACCGATTTGCGTCGCTCTCAAGTTGGTACCGGTGACAGATCTGAACGTATTAGAACTTATAATTTCCCACAAGGTCGTTTGACAGATCATAGATTAAATCAAAATCTAAACGTTTGGACCGTAATCGATGGTGAATTAGATGATTTGATTAATTTATTGGTTGAGTATGACCAAAAGCTTAAGCTTGAAAAGTTGGCTGAAGTAGGTTAAGAGGTATCGGTGACAGAAAGAAGATGTGCAAGTTGTTGGCAAGTTAAAGATAGAGCTGAATTGATTAAGATTACTTCTGCTCACAATGATGGAAAGCTTGTCATACAGCCGGATTCGTTAATATTTGGCAGATCTGTATATCTTTGCTATAATAAAAGTTGTATAGAAGCTGCTTTTAAAAAAAATAAATTAGGCAGAGTGCTTAAAAGGCATGTGCCGGACGAATTGAAAGGACAATTACTAAATGAGTTACGAAACAGTTAGAATAAGTGAAATAGCAAAAGAACTAGGGCTTTCAAGCAAAGATGTTATTGAAAAGCTTGTGCAAATGGGTATAACCGGGAAAACTCATTCAAGTACTGTCACTATAGATCAGATTAATAGGTTAAAAGATTTTATCGCAAATGGCGGTGTAAAAAAAGCTGCTAAGCCAAAGGCATTCGTCGTCAAAAAAGCTAAACCCGTTGAAGAACCTGTAATTGAAGAAGACACAAAAGAAACTGTTGAAAAACCTGTTAAATCGGAATCCCCAGTAAGAATTGAAAAAGTTGAACGTCCTAAAATTGAAAAAGTACAGCCAGTTAATCGTTTAGAAATCGTTCGTAGAGCTCCTAAAGTTGAGTTATCAGGTGAGTCTGCAAATAAGGGTGAACGTTTTGAGCGTGGTCCTCGTCCTGCTCGAGGAGACAAACCTTTCCAAAAAGGTGATAGGCCTCAGCGTCCGGATCGTCTTTTGCGCAATGGTGATAAACCTGCACAAAGACCGGTTACTACATCTGATAAAGGCGATAAAAAGCCAATTGAGCGTCGTATAATTCCTCAAGAAATTTATGAAAATAAACCCGGCGTACCTTCGAATTCTAAGCGTAGAACAGATGGTAAAAAGAAAGATAAAGAATTTTCTAAAAAAGAAGAACAAGAAAGAATTTCTTTAGAAAAGGCAGCTGCTCAGCACCATAAAAAACGTGTTCAAAGAACAGAAGAGATAGAAGAAGTTAAACAGATTGTTGTAAACCAAGCAATGACAATCTCTGAGTTGTCTGAAAAAATTAAAAAAACTCCTGCCGAAATCGTTAAATTTTTAATGTTAAACGGTGTTATGGCAACAGTTAACCAACTTATTGATGTTGATGTTATTAAAAAAGTTTGTGCAGAATATGATTTAGAAGTTCTTGAAGAAGATTTGGATGCATTTATAGAACAAGAATTAGAAAAAGAAGAAAAGGCGAAAGCTTTATCTGAAGTTGATAAAAAATTATTGAAAAAACGTGCTCCTGTAATTAGTATTATGGGTCACGTTGACCATGGTAAAACTACATTATTAGATAGTATTCGTGCGTCAAAACACAAAATTGTAGCAACTGAGGTTGGTGGTATTACACAATCTATCGGTGCGTATACCGTTTATTTAGGTGATAAAGACGAAAAGAAAATCGTATTTTTAGATACTCCTGGTCACGAAGCGTTTACAGAAATGAGAGCTCGTGGTGCAAAGGCTACTGATATCGCAATTCTTGTCGTTGCGGCAGATGACGGTATAATGCCTCAAACAATCGAAGCGATAAATCACGCGAAAGCCGCTGAAATCCCGATTATTGTTGCAGTTAACAAAATTGATAAACCAGGTGCAAATCCGGATAAAGTATTGCAACAATTGACTGAGCATGGTCTTGTGCCGGAAGATTGGGGTGGTGATACAATTACGGTGAGAGTTTCTGCTCTTCAAGGTACAGGTATTGATGAATTGTTAGAATATATTTTGTTGGTTGCTGATGTTCAAGATTTAAAAGCAAACCCTAAAGCTCAAGCGTCAGGTGTTGTTGTTGAGGCTAATTTGGATAAAGGTAAAGGTCCTGTTGCGACATTATTGGTTCAAAACGGTACATTGCATGCCGGAAATTGTATTGTTGTAGGTACTGCTTGCGGTCGAGTTCGTGCGTTATTATCTGATAGCGGTGAAAGGATTTCAAAAGCTGAACCTTCAACTCCTGTAGAGGTTTTAGGTTTGTCTGAAGTTCCTCAGGCCGGTGATTATTTTGAAGTTGTTAAAAATGAAAAAGAAATGAAAGCAATTATCACCGAAAGAAAAGAAAAGGAACGCGATAAACGATTAGAGGCTATGCTTCCTGCGCATATTCGTCGTGAATCTGTTGCGGGTGATGAGGCTATTCCGCAGTTGAATTTGATTATTAAAGCTAATACTCACGGTGCAGCAGAAGCGGTGGCTCAGTCTATTGCGCAAGTTGAATCTAAAGAAATTACAACTAAAATCATTCACGTTGGTGTTGGTGATATTTCTGAGGCCGATGTTATGTTAGCATCTGCATCGAATGCATTAATCTTAGGTTTTACAGTTAAAGAAGATTCAAATGCATTAGCATCTGCTGAGCGTGAAGGTGTAACAATTAAGAAGTATGATATTATTTATCAATTGCTTGAAGATATCGAAAGAACATTGATTTCGCTTCTTGAACCAGAAATTAAGGAAGTTGAGCTAGGTAAGGCTGAGGTTCGTCAAGTATTTACAATTGGTAAAACTAACAAAATTGCCGGTTGTTATGTATTAGAAGGTAAAATCGTTCGTTCTAAAGATGCAGTTCTAATAAGAAACGGTGAAGAAATCTTCCGTGGTGCAATTGATCAGTTGAAACGTTTTAAAGATGACGTTAAAGAAGTAGCACAAGGTTTTGAATGCGGTATTTCATTCTCGAAATTTAATGACATCCAAGAGGGTGATATTATTGAAGTTTCAACAAAAGAAGAAGTCGAAAGAAAATCACTTTAGTATATATTGACAAATTTATAAATAGATATTAATTGACTAGCAAAAAATTTTTAGATTGTGTTTTATATAATATATGAATGTGAATTTTAACTGTTTTAATAATTTATCTTCGGTGAATGTTTTTGCTGCAAAATCGTATAATGCTTCAAGAACTCAGCTTAGCGCACCTAGTTTTACAGGTGAAGATACATTTGTAAAATCATCAAATTCAGATGAAATTTATGTAAAAAAGATGAATGAGTTATTTCCAAATGGTAGTTTGGATAAAATTTATGCTGCAATGAATAAAGAGTTTGGTATAGATATTCCTGCTAAATTAAAGTTATACGGAACAAGTGATGGTGTTCAAGCAGGCGGGTATACTTATAGCAAGAATGAAATTGGTATGAGTATGCAGGAATTTATTGAAAATGATCATAAAGTTGTTGGAATTAAAGATGGTAAAAAATTTACTATTATGTCACCAAAGATAAATTTGCCAATGTTTGCATCAAAAGATTTGTGTAATAGTTTTTTGAATATGCCAAATAACCCGTACAAAATGTTTTTTGATAAGTTTGAAGTTGTACCAATTTCAAAAGATGAGCAAAGAAAATTTATATTGCAACGTATAGTCCATGAGGTTATACATGCTCAGCAACACATGATTATGCGCCAAACTTCTGATATCGGAGAACTTGAAGTATTAAAAGCTTGGAGCCATTATATCCCAAATACTCAATCTGATGCTGAAAAGTTTGATAATAGCGCAAAAGAACATATTAAAAAAACTTTCTGGGGTACACAACCACCGACTTCAAGATTAATTGCTGAGGATTCTCAACTTGGTCAATTGGCTCATGTTTGGCTTGAGGCCGTAAGATATTATCCGCCGGTTGATTCTCCGGAGTATAATAAAAATGCGATAGAGGTTGATGCGTATAATCGTTCTTATGATTATATAGTAAAACGTTTTGGTAAGTATTAGTATAAGATTGTTTGTCCTATTGACGGATTAAATAGCTTTATATTTGTGTTTTAATGCATCTAAAATGAGGTTTATTATGCGAAAATTATGGTTGTTTTATATTGTTTTGCTTGGTGTGTTTTTTTTAATAGGACAGTCTGTAACTGCCGAAAATATACAATTTAACAATGATATTTATAAATTACAAGTAAGCCAACGTGTAGAAGATAAAAAACTTGTTGAAAATGAATATTATAAAGATGATGAGTCTAAAGAATATTGGATGAGTATGTTTGGAGTGTATCATTATCTTGATATCTCAAATCCTTTAAAATACGCAGCACAAATTGATAGTAAAATTGAGGCTAATGATAAATGTGTATTGTTGAAGTTTGTTCAAAATAAAAAACAGGATGTTGCTGTTATTAGTTATTTGGAAAATGGTTCGCAAAATGATAAAAATTTCTTTGTCTATAATGTTTATAAATATGCGAAGCATCCTGATAAAGGAATACTGGTTTTGCGATTTTCCAAAAAATATGTTTTTAACACAAATAATGAGATTGTCGAAATTGCAAAAGAAGTTCAAAAAATCAATGATATGTATTTAGAAAAAATGATTTTAACTCCATTCCCTCCAATTGTGGAATCTTTGGGTCAATAATAGGATATTTTGCTTTCAATTATTGACTTTTTTTTAATCATCGTTATTATTAGTATAGGTAGATTAAATAAAAAGGTTTTACATTATGGCAGGTTCATCAATTATAGCAAATATTTCATCAAATTTATCAAGTACGTATTCTTATTTGGCTTCTTTATATCCAGAAGATGGTGTGACAATGAAGAATATTACAGCAGCACGAAATGACTCTACAAATTATTTGACATTAAACCAGTCATTTGCATCGTATTTACAAAATAATTTTAATTCTATTGATAAAGATGGTGACGGTATAATTGGTGCCGATGAAATGAATACTTTGACTAATACGATTTCATCTTCAGGTGTATCAAGAACTGAATTATCTCAGCTTGCGGCATCAGGTTCTTATTCAAGTGAAATGATTAGTAAAATCTTAGATAATTTCGATCAAATTGATACAAACCATGATGGTCGAGTTACCAGTGCAGAAATCTCTGCCTTTACTCATTCTTGTAGCAAACAAGAAAAAATCGACGAAGAAAATTATAAAAAAGCAACTCAAACTTCAATCTTTTATGGTAGTGAAGATTCTTCCACCGATGTGTCAAGTTACAGTATTTTGAGTTATAAGTATAAGAATTTTAACAAATAATTATATTCCTAAAATAAAGCTATGGAATAGGTAAGCAAAACATATGCCAAAAATTGCGCCTACAAAAACTTCTAAAGGTGTGTGGCCTAGAAGTTCTTTTAATTTTCCGCCAACAGCTTGTAGGTCGTGGTGATAGAAATCTTCCATCATCTTGTTTAGGCTTGCTGCGGTTTTACCTGCGGCGCGTCTTAATCCGGCTGCATCGTACATAATAATAAGTGAAAATCCTAAAGATATAGCAAATTCTATTGATTCAAAACCTGCTAAAATACCTACCATTGTAGATAAACCCATTACACCCGCTGAGTGAGAGCTTGGCATTCCGCCTGTTGTTGTGAATATTTTGAAATTTATTCTTCTGGTTTTAAGGGTAAACAATATGAATTTTATAACTTGTGCAAAAAATGCTGAAGCTATGCCGCAAGAAATAACTTCATAGCCGTTGTTTGCAACTGTTTGACGGAATATTTCTAAATACATTTAAATACCTACTCTCTGCTTAATTTTCTCGATTATATCCTCAAATATTTCGGACTGAATATTTTGTTGTTTCATTATAGCATAGCAATCATCAAGCATGCAAGATAATTTACATTTCGCTTCTTCAAGTTCGTATAACGATACATAAGTTAATTTTCCACTTGTTTTATCTTTACCTAATGTTTTACCCATCTGTTCAAATGTTGAAATTTCATCCAAAATATCATCTGCAATCTGAAATGCCAATCCAAATGTTTTTGCAAAATTTGTAATTGCGGTAAGTTGATTTTCGTTTACTCCTGCAATAATAGCACCTGTGCGCATTGCTAATTGGAACAGATCAGATGTTTTGTGTGTATGTAAATATTCTAGGATTTTTTCTCGTTCTTCTTGGGCATATTCATTATTTTCAGATTCGATATCGACAACTTGCCCTGCAATAACCCCGCGAGCTCCTGCATATTCAAAATATTCGTTTAGGATCCTGATTATTGTATCTGAGGTTAAATCTGTTGAATGTTTGGTAATAATTTGTGGTGCGTATGTTAATAATGCATCACCTGCCAAAACTGCAATTGCCTCTCCGAAAACTTTATGATTTGTCGGTTTCCCTCGTCTGAAATCATCATTGTCCATACACGGTAAATCATCGTGGATAAGGGTTTGGGCGTGTAGCATTTCTATTGCACAGGCTGTCGGAATTGCTTTTTCTACTTCTCCTCCAAACATTCTACAGGTCTCAAGACACATTATCGGCCTTAATCTTTTGCCCGGAAGTAATACTGTGTATTTCATTGATTTAAAAATGTTTTCCGGATATTCAATTTTTATAAACTGGTCTAATTTATCGTTAATAAGTTCAATATAATCATTCATTTTCATTGTTATCAATTTCCTTATAGATAAGCTGTTTTCTTGTGTTTCTGGATGCTTGGCGTTTTTTGTCACTAATTTTTGCTTGGATTTTATTGTTTTTGAATTTTTGTGAGGTTTCTCTTTTTTTGCCGTTATATTTGATGTGTTCTTTGTATTCTATGGCTTCTGATACAAATTCGGCATAACTTTCGTAACGCGTTTCATCAATTTCTTCTAAATGTTTTAGTACTTCGCAACCATCTTCATTTATATGTAGACAATCTCCATACTTGCATAATCCTGAATATTTTGCCAATTCATCAAAAAGCTGATCAACGTCTTGAGGCATTAAAAAGTCAAATTTTACGTTACTAAATCCCGGAGTATCAACGATTGCTGTTTCTTCATCCAGTTTTATTATTTCACAGTGTCTTGTTGTATGAGTACCTCTGTTTAGTTTTTCGCTGATTTCTTTGGTCCGTAGGTTTACGTTTGGGTTGAGGGCGTTGATTAAACTGGATTTCCCAACTCCGGAATTTCCGCATAATGCTGAGATTTTCCCGCTTAGAAGTTTTTTAAACGCTTTAATTCCTTTTTTTTCTATTGCAGATGTGAAAACAATTTCATAACCTAGTGTGCCGTATATTGAAATTATTTTATCTTGAGCTTCTTGTTCTAAACCTAAATCTTCTTTGTTGAAACATAAAACAACCGGAATTTTATAATATTTTGCTAATGAAATATATCGGTTAAGTTGATGAAAATCTAAATCAGGGTGTTTTAGAGCCGAAACTACAACAACTTGGTCCACATTTGCAACTGCTGGACGTAAAATATATGATTTTTTAGGTAAAATTTTGGTGATTGCTCCGTTATCAAATTCTACAAAATCACCAACAACAATTTTTATTTGTTGCTTTTTTAAAACCTCACGAATTTTACATTCAAAAGTTTGGTTATCTTTTTGAACATAGTAAAAATCAGAATGGATTTTATAAATTTGACCTTGTGCCATAACGTATTAATTTTACTAAAAAGAATACATCTTTGCAAACTTTCATATACTTGTGTAAAATGTGAATATGATTACAAAAACTGAACTTGATATATTGGTTGAAAAGTATGAAACTCCTGATTTCATTAATGATGATCCGGTCCAATTTGTTCATAAATTCAAAGGTAAAAAAGATATTGAAATTGCCGGGTTTATCGCTTCGCTGTTGGCTTATGGTAGTCGTAAGCAATTTATTAAAAAGTTAGATAATTTATTTGTAATTGCGCAAAATGAACCGCTGAATTTTGTTCAAAATTTTGAGCCCGAAATTATTGGAGATTTTAATTATCGTTTTGGAAAACCGAATGATTTTGTTGAAATTTTTAATATCTTAAAAGAACTATACAATACATCAGAAGGTTTAAGTGAATTATTTGAACACGGTTATAATCAAGGAGAATTATTCAATGTTCCGGTTGATTATTTTTACTCCCGAGTAAATGAAAATTGTGTAGGACAAGGGTTTTATCACATGATACCAAACCCTAAAAATGGTGGAGCAATGAAACGTATGTGTATGTATTTGCGATGGATGGTGAGAAAAAGTGATGTTGATATTGGAATTTGGGAGTTTATGAAACCTTCAGAATTGTACATTCCATTAGATGTACATGTTGCCAGAATTTCTCGACAAATGGGCCTTTTAACGCGTAAAGCAAATGACTTTAAAGCTGTCATTGAGTTAACGGAAAATCTAAAAAAATATTGTCCGCAGGACCCTGTAAAATATGACTTTGCTTTGTTTGGCTATGGACTCAACTCAAAATCTAATACATAATTTGAACATTAACTTGTCGAGCTCTTGCTTTATTATCAAAATCTACTAATATTACTTGTTGCCACTGACCCATTTGTAAAACCCCATCAATTAATGGAATGTGAGTCGAATTTCCTACGATGGCTGCCCTTACGTGCGCATAGCCATTGCCATCGTGCCACATTTCATCGTGGTGATAATCTGCATTGACCGGTGCGATTTTTTCTAAAGCTTCCGGTAAATCAACTAATAGGCCGGGTTCAAATTCTATGTTTGTAATTGATACCGTACTTCCTTTTGCATAGACAAATACAACCGCATTTTGTAATTCGTGATTATATACGACATTGCGAATTTGCGGCGTAATATCAATTATGTCTGTGTTTCCCTTTGTATGAATCGTGAAAGAATCATTAATTATTGTCATGATAAAACATATACCCCTTTTGTATAATTTTATAAAGAAAAAAATAAAAATTCAATGAGGGTATATTTTATTATTTTTTTGTAATTATAATTAAATTTCTTGTGTGATTTTCTTCTAGAGGGAGCTCATATTCAATAATATCAATAATTCTAGCGTTGTATTTTTTTAATACTATTGTTGAGTCTTCGATTTCTTCAGGGGTTTTTCTCGATTTATAAGCTACAAAATAACCGTCTTTTTTTAGTTTTGGCAGTGCGTATTCACAAATGTTTTTCAAAGATGAAACTGCACGTGATGTAATTATATCATATTTCCCATCGATATTTTCCACTCGTGAGCATATAGGGTTGAGGTTTTCAATATTTAATTTATCTTTGATGTTTTGGATTGCACGTATTTTTTTTCCGATACTATCCAGTGCAGTTACTTGAATATCTTTATAAGTTAAAGCTATCGGGACAGATGGAAAACCTCCTCCGGTTCCTATATCAAGAAGAGTTTTGCCGGTTTTGTATTTATCGAAAAAATGCTTTATTCCTAGTGAGTCAAACACGTGTTTTTCCCATAAAAATTTCTCGTCATTTTTGGATATTAAATTAACTTTAGAATTTTCTTCTAAAAATACTTTCATATAATCATTGTAAAAATCTTTATTTACCATATTTTTCCTCTAAATTATTAAATGCTATTTCCGGAAGTTGATTTTGTAAATCTTCAATACGTAAAATGATTTTGTTTATATTATCTTTTGTAAATGATGTTTTGGCAAGATTATATGCTTTTATGAAATGTTTATATGCGTTTTCGTAATCCTTACGGACGAAATAAAAATCTCCTAATTCTAAGGTTGCACCGACTATATAAAATGGTTCATTTATGATTTTGGCGTATTCATAAGCTTTATTCATGTATTCTAGAGCTTTTTCTGTCTCTGTTGTGGAATAAATTTCAGATAAATGGATCGCTGAATTATATAAGCCGTTATAGTTTTTAATAATTGTGTCAACTTTAATACTCTCGTTATAGTATTTTATAGCAAATTTTGTTTGTCCCACTGAGTCATATAATTCTGCGAGGTTTGCAAGTGACATTGATAAATATGTATTGTTATTAGGATTTTGGTCCAGTTCAATACATTTTTTATAAAATTCGGCAGCAGTACGCACATCATCACGTTCATCACAGGCTGAGGCATATTTATAATAAAGTTCAGCAACTATAGATTTGTCGGTTCCTGTTTCAATTAATTCTATTGATTTTTGGTAGTAGTTAAATTCTTTATCAGAGTTGTCAATTAATTTTGCGCAAGCTAAATTGATTTTTATTGCTAATTCATTTGGCATATTTTGTACTTTTTCAAGCTCTGATAATATAAATTTTGCGTTTTCGTGTTTGTACATTGCATAATATACATTAGAAATTTCCAGTTTTATTTCGTAAACTTTTTCTAAATTTGATGCGTTATAATAAAAATCGAGTGCCTGATTGTAGTATTCTAATGCTTCATATAAATCAGATGAGTTTTGATAAGCTTTTGCAAGTTTAACATAAATTGAAGGTAGGAATGTGTAAAACTCTTCATCGTCTGTTTTTGTAAGTGCGCTTTGGTAAAGCATAATTGCGTGTTTGTAATTATATTGACTTTCTGCTTGTTTTGCCGAATTCAATATTTCTATCAATGTCATTGAATTGCTTTCTTGTTCAAGTTTTGCATCTTCAACAGTTGTAATTACAAAATCTTTTATAGTGTCGGCAATTCCGTCTAAAACTGCTTCATCTTCTATAATAAAGCTTATTTTTTCAAGTTTTTCTTCTTTGGTTTCTTCGATTTTAATATCATTATTTTGTTCCGATTTTGTTTCCGGTTCCAAAATCGCATTTGCAGATACATCCGTTGGGATTTGGATTGTCGATTGTGTCGGTAATATCGGCTTTTTAGGAAGGAACATATTATGATATTCAATTTCATTTCTCATTGTTTGTCGAGAAAGTTTTAAATCCCTATCGAGTGGCTTTAGCGGTAATTGAGTATTATATAAATCAATACATGCACTGTGTAGTTTTATTCTAACATTATCCGGGATTTGGTTATCTATAATATCTCTAATATAATCTTTTAAATATAAACATTCCCCATCAACTGATAGGATTGAATTTTGGATGAAAAATAATACTTTCATTTCGTCAAAAAGATGAAGAGAGTTTAATAAATTTATGTGAATCGGGATTCTCATTATTACTAAAAGTCTGAATAGATGTGCGCTAACAGGATCAATTAATGCGACGGCTTCTCGTAAAATGAATTCAGGAAACGGTACATAACTTTTTGAAAACATTTCTAAAAATTTTGCAAGTGAAATTTGTTGTAAAGTCATAATATTTACAGACAATTGTATATAGTTATAATACCCCTTTGTTTGTTTATACAATTCATTTGATAAAACCCCGATTTGTTTTATACCGTTTTCTCTTAGGTATTTTTCAAATAATTTTTCGTTTAAAGCTAAGGTTGTTACTTGCTCATATTCAATATCGTTAAAATCATCGGCTAAAAGTTTTTTTGAAATAATAATAACTTTTATATTTGGGTAGTTGATTAAGTGTTTTATAAAATTGATTATATCTTGCTTGTTTTCTTTTACAATAGCATCAAAAGAATCAAGAATAATTAATATGGGCCTGTTTATCGTATTAAAATAGGAGTTGATTTTTTGAGTAAAGTTTTCAACTTTAATTTTGGGTTGAGAAATTTGTCCTGATAGTGTGTAGTTTCTAAAAGAGTCAAAGAAACTAAGTAACATATCATCTAATATTGTTGTTTCTAAACAGGTGTAGCGTAATTGTAGGGCTGCCGGATTAAAATTATATGTGGTAGTAAAGTTGATAATTTGGGTTTTCCCGCTACCTTTAAACCCATTTACTAATAGTAAATCTTTTTCTCCTTGTAAAAATTCACAAATTTGGATGATTTGAGACTCGTTATTTTCAAGTAAACACATTTCAACCGGAAATTCTTTAGGAATTTCTCTCAAGTTAATGGGTTTTTCAATAAAATCAAATCTCATATTCTTTTAATTCACTCTATTTCTACCGTTTTCTTTTGCATTATACAATCTTTTATCCGCGGATTCTATAAGCTCTTTTGGAGTTTGTCCGTCAGCGCCAAATCCTGAAACTCCCAAACTGATTGTTACATTACTTTCTCTATTATTACTTAATTTACATTTTTTAGATGCGATAATAGTGCATAATTTATTTGCGATATTCACAGCTTCTTCGTAGCCAGTGTTTGGTAGTATGATGCTCATTTCTTCTCCACCATATCTACATACTATGTCAGCAGCGCGGACATTTTTCTTTAATTCTGATGCAACTTGTTTTAATACAGCATCTCCGGATTGGTGTCCGTATGTATCATTAAATTTTTTAAAATAGTCAATGTCGATTATTATTAATGATAATGGCTGGTTGTAGCGTTTTGAGTATGAAGTTTGTAGTTTTAATTGTTCTTGGAAGTATCTATGGTTATATAATTCAGTTAATCCGTCGGTTGTTGCAAGTTTGTATTGTTGATCAAAGTCACGAGATTTTATCAGGTATTTTATAATTACCGTAAAGATAAATGCTACAAGTGCCATCATTAGCGGTGAAACAATTTCTATCCATGTGTTAAAAAATTTCATTGTATAATATGTTAGCATTATGTATCCGGCATAAATTGTCACAGATAGACCTAATGCAACAGGCATTGATGGGATTCTAACAACACATAGGATTGTTGTCAAAGCTAAGATTAGACCTATTATAATATTGGAAAAAGGGCTTGTCTTGTGGATTAGGTTACCGTCCAGTAAGTTGTTCACATAAGTTGCCTGAACTTCAACACCCGGATATACTTTATCTACCGGTACTGTTTTTATATCAAATAAACTTGCTGCTGTTGCTCCAAAGTATATGATTTTGTTATTAAAGTCGAAGTGTTCATCTGATTTTCCTTCAGCGGCTTTAATAATCTTATATAACGGTATATTCTCAAATGTTCCGGCCGGACCGTACCAATTTAGGATAACACCTCCATCAGTATCAATGCTGATAGTTTTATTACCTAATGTCATTTTTGAGTTTTTTTCTATAATAAAATTCTTTTTGTAATCCAGCCCCATAGCATTTAATGCTACCTTTAAACCTAGTTGAGGGTAATATTTATCTTTGTATTGCAAGGCTAGAGGCATCTTTCTTAAAACTCCGTCATCTCCTCGTAATACATTTATCATACCTATATTAGATGTTGCATCTATAATTTGGGATAATATAACTCTGCAATTTGTATATTCCAAGTATCCTAAGTCAATCTGTTTTGATTTGTTTTGAAAGTTTATTGATAGTTTGTCCGGTAAATTCTCTGCTATTCTTAGTTCTTCTGACTGATCATCTAAATTCATTGATGTGTATACGTTATCATATTTTTTGAAAATATCAACTAATGCTTTATCTGCTCCGATATCGTTTTTGATAGAATTAACAAACATCAAATCAAAGGCTATACTTTGCGGGTTTGTTTGTTGAATATAATCGGTAACTTTTGCATAGATGTCGCGTTTTAATGGCCATTCCCCGTAGTTGTCCAGTATGTATTCATAGCTTGCATCGTCAATTGCAACAATTACTATGTTCGGATTATGCTTTTTGATACCGGCATTAGCCAATGCTGTTTGTCTAATATCAAATGTACGATTTTCCATATCCTCAATAAATGTGAAAAAGCTGCCATTTTTTATACTTAGCAGTACAAATAATGATAAGATTATAATCCATAATGTATACAAAAATTTTTTTAACATAAGTCCAACCATTGTGAATTTTTAATAAATTTGCATATATTTTGGTTATGGTCTGCAAAATTATCAGTAACTTGCGATATCATTTACCCCTTCAGTATAGTTTAATATAGAAACATTGGCAAGAATGTTTTTTACGATAAATTTTTGTTCTAATATTTTATTATTAAGTTTTAAAATTTCTGTTGTATATGATAACTCATCAGGATAAGTTAAATAACGTAATAAACATTGCTCGTGTAAATTCATAGCTCGTCTGATTCCTTTTAGGGTGATAACTATTTTATTATTCCAAATTTGAAAGAAAATTAAATCAACCTTTTAATGAATTTATATTATTTTTTCTAATATATATATACGAGTTATCTTAAAGTATAAGGTCTTTACCCTTGTGTTTGTATATTATTGTGGATGTTTTCTATTGCATTATTCGGTAAAATGTGTATAATAAAACCATTATGGATATTAAGAATATAATCAATAGTTACAATAATACCAATTTGGTAATAAGAATTTTTATAGGTATTATTATAGGTGCTTGTTTGGCTGTAATTTTGCCTAATTCTTCCTGGATTGAAATTTTCGGGAGCTTGTTCGTAGGTTCTTTAAAAGCTATTGCACCAATTTTGGTGTTTGTTTTGGTTATAAGTTCTTTAGCTCAGGGTAATAAAAAGTCTGATGGGCGTTTTAGAACGGTAGTTGTGCTGTATTTGATTGCGACATTTTTGGCGGCGATATCTGCGGTAATATTTAGTTATATTTTCCCTCAGGACTTGCTTTTGGATGTAAACACTAATGGTTATCAGGTCCCTCAAAGTATTGATGAAGTTACACAAAATATGTTGGTTAAAATAGTGATTAACCCATTATCATCTTTGACAGAAGGAAATTATTTAGGGATCTTGTTTTGGTCAATAATTTCGGGGTTAGCGTTAAAAAATATTGCTGCTGAAAGTACAAAAAGTTTGTTACAGGATTTTGCTAATGGTGTATCTCAAGTAGTATCTTGGATTATTAATTTTGCACCTTTTGGTATTATGGGGCTTGTATATAGTGCTGTTTCAACAAATGGGATTGATATTTTTACTACTTATGGAAAACTTTTAGTCTTGCTTGTCGGGTGTATGTTATTTGTTGCTCTTATTACAAATCCTTTAATTGTATATTTTGTATTAAAAAAGAATCCTTATCCGTTAATTTTGAAATGTTTAAAAGAAAGTGGAATTACCGCGTTTTTTACAAGAAGTTCAGCTGCGAATATTCCGGTGAATTTGACATTATGTAAAAACTTGGGCTTAGACAAAGAAGTTTATAGTGTTTCAATTCCTCTTGGCGCGACAATAAATATGAGCGGAGCTGCTGTAACAATAACAATTATGGCTTTAGCTGCCGTTCAGACTTTAGGTATCGAGGTTCATCTTGTTACTGCATTTCTTCTAAGTATTTTGGCGACATTTGGAGCTTGTGGCGCTTCCGGTGTGGCTGGTGGTTCATTGTTATTAATCCCGATGGCTTGTTCTCTATTTGGGATTTCTAATGATATTGCAATTCAAGTCGTTGGTGTTGGTTTTGTTGTGGGTGTAATTCAAGACAGTATGGAGACAGCGTTAAATTCATCCAGTGATGTTGTATTTAGCGCAACTTCAGAATATAAACAATTACTTGCTCAAGGTAAAGAAATTCCTAAAATATAATTTATTTCCACCAATTTTTCACGCTTATTATTTGAGAAATTTCTTCTAATCGGGTTTGAATTTCATCAGCATAAATATTTAATGATGAATTATCAACTTCATCTTGTGAATGATAATTATATATTGTTTTTGCCCATTTACTGTTTGATGTATCTTTTGCTTCGAATTTTACCAAATTTTGATCTTTTATTAAATAAGTTTTTTCGACTTCATTATTGCGATTTAAAATCAAAATTTTAGTACAAGGAGTATTATCAAGAGTGGGGAAACTTAAATGAATTGTCTCTTTGTACTGACCAACCCTTTTTAAAATAATAGCACTATTTTTGCCATTACCTAATTGTATTCCTAATTTTTCATTAGCTTTACGACGCGGTTCTTTTTTTAGCCATTTCATAGCATTCGTGATAAGCTTACGTTTTTCTCGCATATCAATAATTTTATCCATTACCGTATTTTTTATTATGCCAATATTATCTGTTGAATATTTATATCTAAAAGCATCTAACGCATTTAATCTTTTAGTTACATATTTATCATATTCAACAAGTTCACTTTTTAAGCTCCTCAATGATTCTGTTATAAACAGAGAGTCAACTTCATTACCCATATAATACACGGATTCTTTACCTGTATCGTGTCTTTTATTTATTTTTTTTGATTTTAAAACTTTTCCATCGGGTTCTACTATTATATGTTTTGTTTCGCCATTTTCGGTTACACCAATTACTAAATTCGATTTCTTTTTCGAATCAACAAGAATATTCACGCTATAACTTTTTCCATTAACATCAATAAAATCTAATTGCTTTGAACCTAATATTCCTTTTTTAATGTTTGCATATCCATTTTTTATACCTGAGCGAGTTTGAGGGTTTTGAACAGAAAGGATTTTTTTATCAACAGATTTAAATAACGCAATTATGTCATCAACTTGTTTTTGATTATGGATACCAAGCGAATTTGGGGTGAGAAACGAATTAATATAACTAACAAATTTTTGATTAGAAAAATTTCTTCTTAATTTTAAAAAAGTACTATCAAAAAGTTCAAAAACAGAATTTAAATAATCGTCCAAATTTTTATTTTTGGGATTTAATACATTAACACTAGCAAGATTACCATTATTAATTGACACATCATTTTCAATATGTTTTGATTTTAAACCTCTTTCAACAATTCTTAAGTGATGTAAGGATTCAGATATAAGAGAATATTTTTTGTCTCCATTTTTTATAGATATAATATCAGAATCTAAATCTGCCAAATTGGTGTGTTTTTTTATTTCGATAAAAGCCTTAGTCTTTGACTTTTTTACAGGAACTTCATGAAGTTGTTTAACAGAAGTTTTTATACTGTTAAACATAGATAAAACTTCAGAAGATCTGCGTTTTGTTATGTATGACAAATTTAAATTTATTGACATTAGAAATTTCTCCTATAATATCAAAACCCCTAAAAATAATTTTTGTTATGTCTAAAAAAATTTTTACCACAACAGTTGAAATCGGTATCAATACACGTTATAATATTAATATCAGTTAAAAATACTGTATTTTTGTTCAAAAGAATGAAAAGGGGCGAAGAGCCCCTTTTTGTTTTGTGGTTTTGGATAGGGGGTATTTTGTGAAGTGAATAATAAAAGAATAGTATTTAATTTTTGTTGGTGTTTTTTATAAGTGTTTATATGTTATAATTTCTCTATGATTAATTGGAGAAAGACGCTTGGATATTTTTGTTTAATTGCAATAGCAATTAGTATGCTTTACCCCTTTTTTGCGATGATAAATCTTTCTCTCGTACCAAATGGAGAGATATTCAATCAGGGTGGTAAGTTAATTTATACACCAATTACTTTAGAAAATTATTCAAATGTTTTTGATAAGATACCGTTGTGGAAATATTTTATAAATAGTCTGTTTGTTGCAATTATAACAACGATAGGGCAGGTTTTTATTTCATCAATGGCTGGTTATGCCTTTGCAAGGTTGAAGTTTAAATTTCGAGATGCAATTTTTCTCGTAATCCTAATAACAATGTTAATTCCGCCACAGGTAAACATTATACCTTTATTTTTCCTAATGCGACAATTTGGTTGGATAAATACATATCAAGCACTAATTTTGCCGGCATTATTTGGAGGGTTTGGAGTATTTATGATGCGCCAATATTTTTTAGGGCTACCTAAAGATTTGGAAGACTCTGCAAAAATAGATGGGTGCAATATCTTTACCACATTTTTTAAAATTGCATTACCTCTTGCTCTACCTGCTGTTGCGACCCTTGCAATATTTACCTTTGTAACAAGTTGGAATAGTTTTATGTGGCCACTTATTGTCACAAATACAGAATCTATGAGAACCCTACCTGTAGGACTGGCGATATTTAAAGGAAGTTTTAGAGAAATAACACTATGGGGCGATTTGTTAGCTTGTTCAGTAATTTGTGCTATCCCCGTAATTGCTGTCTTTTTACTTGGTAAAAAATACTTTATCAACGACATTCTGCAAGGTGGAGTAAAAGAATAATTCTACGCAGCTACATTTATTTTTTTAGGCACAATATCTTGATTTGAAATGAAACCGGTATATCCGAATTTTGCCAAATCACTTATTGTGTAAACTTTGCGAATAATACCATCACGACGATTGGCTTCTTGGAATTCGCCTACCGCTTGAGCTCCGTTTTTGCCTTCTTTTTTATTTGTAACTTTTTTACATTCGTAATCTTCACCACTGATATAATCATTCGCATTACCTTCAATTACGGTAACTGTACCCTTTTCTAAATTAATAGATTCAATAATTCCTATATGAGAACTATAAGTTTTTTCATAACCGTTTTGAGTATTTACATAAAAGGATGAACTTTTCCAAACGATAAAATCGCCTTCTTTCATTTCTTTTAAATGCTTATGAATATAGACATTTCTATCTTTTCTAAAATCTTTAATATTATTAGGATTGGTGCAATTAACTAAATCATTTGGTAATGAATTCCAAGTACCTCTGCCTTGAGCCCAATTAATAAAACTGGATACAGAATATTTATGAGCACCAATATTCATACCTGCTTTTTTTGAAATTGTGCTAACAGTATGAGCGCAAAATTGGTCATTGATAGAGTATCCTTTAGGAATAACTGATCCTTGAGTATGCTTTCTTTCTTCAGGTGTTAAATTTCTATATTCTCTTTTCGTAACTTCAATATATCCTAAATATTCTTGCGCAATATCTAACAAGTGAGTTTTATGATTAGATACAGGAAGCGTGTTAATTATTGTATTATAATTAAAATATTCTGCGGGACCACCAAGAGAATCAACACGGTTTCTATATGCCATACTGGATACATAAATACCGTTATTAAGTGCTTCTAATCCAGATATTGATCCTAAAATTCCTGTCAATTTCAAAATCTCCTAAAATTATTCCCTTATATATATAAAAAATAAACCTGAGGTATATTTGCTATAAATCGTATATATACTTTATTTATCGTTACAAATCTTAATCTTCTTATATATTCTCCAAAAAATTACCGGCAAGGGAATGTATTTCGGATAAATTTTAGATTAAATATTTATGTACAAATTTAAGGAGGTAATATGTTTTATAATGTTTTAAAAGCTAAAGATATCATTGAACTAGGCGAAGAAAAATATAAAAAAGAAACACTACTGCAAAAAGAAGACAGTAGTTTTAATATTGTAGCCTTGAAAAAAGATGAGATTATAGATACACATACAGCGATAGCTGATGCAGCATTGTATATGATAGACGGCGAAATCGAAATCCATTTTGACGCCGAAAAATTTAAACTTGATAAAGGTGAAATTATTATGTTCAAAAAAGATTGTCAACATAAAGTTTGGGCGAAAAAGGATAGTAAATTCTTTATCATTAAGGTTTAATTAAATAATGGCGGAGCTTAATCATAAGCTCCGCCATTTGTTGCTTCAAATTCTGTAAGAAATTGTGCTGGTGTCATTTCAAATCCATTTGCAATTTTTTCAAGAATATTCAGTTTTATATTTTGTTGTTGAGTTTCAATTCTTGAAAGTATAGCCGGGTCGATATCATTGCTGAATGCAAAAGAATTAAGCGAAATGTTCGCTAGTAATCTCTTCTGCCTAATGTATTTCCCGATGTTTCTGTATTTCATATTACAACTATACTTTATTTAATTATCCTATTGTGCATTAAGTATGCTATATGCGGCATCCCAACCACTTTGACCGCCACGGTTTCTGAATTTAGTCAATTGTGATGTGCTATTTTTCTTTGCTTTTTCTTGTTCTTTTGTATTCTTTTTTTCTTGTTTTGTATTAGCTTGTCTTTCTTTTACAATAGGATCTGCGTATGCTACAAAATTTCTGTACTCATTGCAACCATAACCGGCTTTTACCTTTTCCGGATATGCATAACTGATATAATTGTACGCACTCATAGCTCTATCGGCATTTGCAGGTTTGCCTTGTAGGGTTTCCCAATATGTGCCTGTTTGTTTTGTTTGAACAACAATAATTGCAAGCGGATTGTAACCTGCTGTAACCATTAAATTTGCGGCAACAACATCAGCTTCTTTGTCTTCTTTTGTAACCTTATAATTATTTACCAAAGTTGAAGCAGTTTCATTAGTTGTTATTTGAGTATTTGTTGTTACTTGCAACAAATTTACAACTTTAGATCTTGTACCATGTCCGATAATAATATGCCCCAATTCATTTGCGACAACCGCAGCAACTTCATTATCATTTCCCGCAAACGCCAAATCCGCAGATGAAACATTTACAGTTTTTGTAGTTGCATAATTAGAATTATCTGCTACATCTGAAACAACCGCAAATTTTACATCAGTAGCCACAATTCCGTTTTTTGTCAACAAATTTGGTCCAACAGTTTGCACTTGAGCTGATGCATCATAAGCTGCATAAGTTGGAGCTATAACAGCAAACGCCATAATAACACTTAATAAAACTTTTTTCATACATTTTCTCCTTCTTAAATACACTCTTACATAATATAACAAAATATCTTTTTATAAAAGAATATGCTAAGATAATTTTATGCAAGAAAGTATTTTAATTTCAAAAGCAACAAAAAAAAATTGGGACAGATTAGGAGTTGAACCTAAAGAACTGCTTTCTAAACTGTCTAAACGTGCGAACAAAAGGTATTCAACAAAAAAAATTTTACCGGTTGAGTATTATACAAATCCAAATACCGAACAATCACTTGAAAAAATATTAGAGCTCTCAACAGATATAGACTCTACAATTTATACCCTCGCAATTAATCTACTCACACAGTACAAGCTTATAAATTTAGAAAAAAATCCTATTTCAGATAATGAGTATATTATTGAAATTTTAAACAATTATACAAATAAAAATATTAATCAAAATTTATTAGAACTTGAAATACCAAAAGAAAGGGATTTTTTAGGGATTGTATACCAATCACTGATGCTTGAAGGTAGTAAAAACATAAAGGGGTCTTATTATACACCATACAAAATTGTTAAAAAAAGCACTCATAATATAAAATGTACCGATAAATTTTTGGACCCTTGTTGCGGGACAGGAAGTTTTTTGTTAGCCGTTTGTGAAAAAATTACCGATCCAAATAATATTTTTGGTTGTGATTTAGATAAAACAGCTTGCTTTATTGCAAAAATTAATTTAATTATTCAATTTAAAAACAAAAAATTCCGTCCAAATATTTTCAATTGCGATTTTTTACTTGATAAACCTTTTGATATAACTTTTGACATTATTGCAACAAATCCTCCTTGGGGAGCAATTACAAAACAAGAATATAAAAATTTATTTTCACAAATTAAATCGGATGAAATATTTTCATATTTTATTGTTCAATCAACAACTCTGGTAAAAAAAGAAGGGCAATTAACGTTTATACTGCCGGAATCAATTTTGAATGTTAAAACTCACCAAGATATAAGAAAGTTTATTTTGGATAATTTATCTGTTAATGAAATTGTTTTACATAATAGGGCTTTTAGTGGTGTTTTGACTAATGTCGTTACGCTTAATTTAAAAAAGCAATCAGCACAAAATAATCAAATAAAAATTTCGGCAAATAAAATTATGACTTTATCTCAAAAATATTATGAAAAAAATCCGTATAATAAATTTTCTATAATGGATAATAAAGATGTTGAAATCATAGAAAAAATTTATTCAGTGCCGCATATTACCTTAAAAGATAACAGTAAGTGGGGACTTGGAATTGTAACAGGAAATAATGAAAAACATATATCAAAAATTTCGCAAAATATGCTAAATCCGAAAAAAATATATTCGGGGAAAAATATAAAAAAGAATGAGATTATAGACAGTGATCTTTTTATTGATTATCAACGAGATAATTTTCAACAGGTTGCGCCGGATTGTATTTATAATGCAAAAGAAAAACTTGTTTATAAGTTTATTTCTAAAAAACTTATTTTTGCTTATGATGACAAGCAGCGTTTGTTTTTAAACAGTGCAAATGTTTTGATACCTAAAATCTCTAATTATTCAGTAAAAAATGTTATGACTTTTTTGAATTCAACAGTTTTTCAATATATTTACACAAAAAGGTTTAATGAGCTCAAAATACTTAAAAATAATTTGATGGAACTGCCTTTCCCTAAGTTAAGTGCTCAGGAGTTAGAAGATTTAACTGATGATAAAATTTTTCAAATATTTAATTTGTCAGGAGAGGAAATTTTATATATAAAATCACTATTATAATTTTGGATTTTTGTATATAATTAATTCTAGAAATGCAGATAGAGGAAATTATGGCAAAAAATCATAAATTTGCAATCGCTCAAATTAATACTAAATCCGGTGATATTGAGTTTAATGCAAAAAAAATAATCGAGAAAATAAAAGAGGTTCAAGAAAACAATATTGAGGTGGTAGTGTTTCCTGAGTTGGCACTGGTGGGTGTTGGGCTTGATGATGCAGTAAAACGATTTCCGATAATAGTTGAACAAAATTTAATTTGGTTGAAAGAAATCGCTAAAATGACAACAAATACGACAGCTATTATTGGGTTTTATGATAAAGATTGCCAAAATTCGGTTGCAATTATTAGTTGTGGTGAAATTAAACAAATTATAAATAAATCAAAACCTCAAATAGTTGAAATTTTAGGCCTAAATTTTTATATAACTATCGGAGAAGTTTTTGCAAATAATTTTGACGATGAATTTGATGCTATAATCAATGTTTGTGCAAAACATACCTCAATAAACAAAGAATCGTTACTAAATAATAACTTATCCAATATTGCAAAAACTTTTACAAAACCTGTTATATATGTTGATTTGGTTGGGGCAACTGATAGTTTTGTTTATGATGGGTTAAGTCGAGTTTTTAATAAGAATGGGGATTTAATTGATTGTGCAAAATTTTTTGAAGAAGATTTTGTTATATTTGATCCGTTTAATTCTGCAAAATCCGTTATTAATAAACCTTCAGCTCAAATTCAAAAAGGTTTTTCACTTGATTATGGGGCTGATTTGGAACGAACTTATAAAACATTGGTTTTAGGTATTAAAGATTATTTTGCTAAAATAGGATTTAAACGAGCTGTTTTGGGGTTGTCCGGAGGGCTTGATTCAACGGTTTGTGCGGTTATATTGGCGGATGCTTTAGGTCCTGAAAATGTATATGGTATAAGTATGCCTTCGAAATTGACAAGTCAAGAAAGTAAATCTGATGCTGAAGAACTTGCACAAAATTTGAAGATAAATTTTGCACAAGCGTCTATAAAAGATATGGTAAATATTTGTGATAATAATTTCCAAAAACTGTTTAGTAATATCGAAAAAAATTGGGATTGTAGATATAAGCAATCTTTCACAATGGACAATATACAAGCCCGTTCAAGAGCAATGTATTTGTGGGGGATAAGTAATGAATTTGGAAGTTGTTTACCGATTGCAACATCTGATAAATCAGAAAGCTATATGGGATATGCGACAATAAACGGTGATATGTCAGGCGGGGTTGCTTTGATTGCTGATGTCACCAAAACCAAATTATTCGCACTTGCAAGATGGCTTAACAAAAATCGTGCGCAAAAAAATGCAATTCCGGAATCAATTATTCTTAAAAAACCCGGGGCTGAGCTTGCGATTGATCCAAATACAGGTAAAACGCTAAATGCAGAAGATGCGTTGATGCCTTATGAATTTTTGGATGAAATTATTTTTAGAATAGAAAATAATAATGAAACTTATGAACAAATGCTCAATTCGAAATTCCTTTATGAAAGCAAGGAAAACATTTCTAAAGAACAAAAAATACAGTGGCTTGAGAAATTTTATAAAAGAATGTCAACTTCGCATTACAAATGGTCAATTTTACCACCTGCAATAATTACAGATGACCACTCAATAAATCCACAAATATATTCTCAACCAATAACCTCTAGTGGTATAAATTACAAAGGTTTGGCAGGTTGTGAACTTCAACAAAAGATTAAGATTTTTTCATAAATTTTTCAATGCAAAAATTTATGTTAAAATTATCAAAAATAGGGAAATATTTAATGTCAAATTTTAATTTTTTTAAAATGCTATATAATAATTCACCGATGGATTTTTATTGTTACACACCTGATAATAAAACAATAATTAAGTCGGTAAATGAAACCTCTTTGGGGTATGAATTTGATGTGAAGTTAAAGACTATCGAACTTGACCGAATTTGGCGTTATATAAGAATCCATAAACGAATTAGTGCGGTATTAATATTTTTAGCTTTCATTGGTGTTTTGTACGGATTGGTTTTTCCTAATTTTTGGCATTTTGTTAATAATAATCCAATTTTAAATTGCGTCGGAGTTTTATTAATAATCATTCTTTTACATTTTATTATTACAATTGTCAGTACAAAAATTTTTGAACGGGTTTTGAAATCTAATTTTGGTGAGTTTCGTAAAACAAGGTTTAAAAGCTCCGGTCTTATTGACAGCGAATATTATCATCTGTTCAAGTTTGAACTAACTAAGGTTATGGTTGTTTTGTTATGTGTTGGATTATTTATTTCTGTAGGTTCTCCGTTAAAATTGGCGCATAAATATATAATAGAGGGAAAGTATAATGATGCAATAAAAATAACATCAGTTGGGTCAATTGCGTTTCCGATATTGCCTGAATGGTATTCTTTAAGGGCTTATGCAAAATTTAGTTTAAAGGACTATGCAGGAGCTATAAAAGATTATGATAAAGCATATAAGTTGGAAACTGACTTGTCAGATTCAACTGATTTTGATAATAAAATTTATGTAAAATATTATACTAACGATTATGAAGGTGCATTGGTTGATTTTGATAATGCGATATCAAATGCGATTAGTGACTATGAAAAAGATGCTTTTTTGTGGGATAAAGCACAATTTTTGTATAATATCAATGATTATGATAACGCTTTAATGGTTTATTCTGAATTATTATCGCGAGCAGATGGTGATAGAATTTTCTTACTGAAAGATAGATTATATTTGGAGCGTGCTCAAATTTATCAAAAATTAGGTCAAGATGATTTAGCAAAAGAGGATTTGTTGAATGCAGGAGCTTTTGATATGTCAGAGTCAATAATAAATTCTATTCCAAAACAAGTTTTAATATTAGAAGAAATTTAAAAATAAAAGCGAGGCTGAAAGCCTCGCTTTTTAATTTATTGTTGTTTATTTCTTTTTTCTTTCCATTTAGTGAACCAAGATTTTTGGGCTTCAATTGCTGCTTGTTCTGCTGCCGCTTGTTCTGCCCGAAGTTGTATTAGTTCTTCTACAGACAAGTTTTCTTCACCCGGTTGTGGAATTGGAATTGTATCAACAAAATTTTGTGCTGTTTCAATTTCGCTATCCAATGCTAACCATTTAAACGATTTTATCATTTTTAATGGTTTTCTGGTGTCGCCTTTTAACACAATCTGGAATTTTGTAGCATAATCATCAGTTTTACCATCTCCAAGCTGAGGAAGAGCTTTCATTTCTTCTTCTGATATTTCTTCACAGAATAAAGCAAAGGTCTTAGCCGCAACAATATTTAATCCCGGAGTATTTTTGATTAAATTAACAGGATTAATGTTTGCCAATGGGCCTAAGTTATCCGAAAACATTGAGGCTAATTTACCTCGAAGCTTCATATCAGCACTGCTATCAAGTAGTCCCACTTTTCCCGCAATATACAAAGACATTACATTACCTTGACTTTTTATCGGTGCAATATTTGCAAATCCGTCTTCAAAAGTTAAATGACCATATAAATCATTAAAGTGTGATGTGTCTATTGTTACAATGTTTTTTATAACTGCTCCGATTGTAGATGAGAAAAATGCGTTTTCTCTTAGATTTTCTGCCATCAAGAAGTTTTCAAATCTTCCAAAAGGACCAAGTTGTCCGTCTTTTATGTTGAAATCAACATATCCATTTAGAGAATTCATTTGTTCTTCTTGTGTTAAACCTGTCATTGAAATATCTGCTATGAAATTCATATTGCCGGCAAGCATATCTTTCATTTGCATTGCATCAAGCATTACTCGTTCCATATTGTAATCTTTGCCGGTAATTTTTGCGTTTAATTCATTTGTTATCAAATTCATTGAAATATCGCCGGCGCTATATCCGCCCATTGGGTACGTTTTTAAATCATTTAGGTAAAATATATTTTTAATAAGTGAAATTTTACCTGTTGTATTTTTAACGTTTATTCCTCCTGTTTGAATATCTTTGAATTGAATGTTTCCATCAAGTAGTTGTATTGGGATATCTGCCGGTGTTGAATTTGAGGCTGTTGTTGGGGCTATTGGCAGTTGTTTTGTTAATTCCTCTGTTACTTTCATTAATTTGTCTAAATTAATTGAATTAGAAAGGATTTTAACTGTCTCAATGTTCATTTTAGATAATTGTTCCCACGTTGAATTTACGTTAATGTTAAAATCTGAACCATTTGCGTTAATATCAGCAATTCTTAACTTCATATCATTTGAAGCTAAATCAAGGTTTGTGTCTCGTACTGATGTATAGATTTCAGGAATTGTTAAATCTCTTATATAAAAGTTTCCGTTAATTGTTGGTGATTTAACCTTTCCAAAAGCGTACAAGTTTCCACCTAAAAGGAAGTGTGATTTATCAAATATGCAAATAGAGCCGTCTAACTCTTTAGGTATACGAATTTTTAAAAGATTAATAAAAGGAATTGTAGTGAGGTTAGAAATTATTGCTCTTGTTGAAATTATTTCTTCCGCGTTTAATAAATTCTTTCGTAAGTTTCCGCTTACAAATGGTGTATTTGGTTTTCGCATATACAAGCCGGTTTTTTTTATTTTTAAAACATCGTTATTTAGTTCAATCCAAACTTGAGCTAATAGTTGATTGCCGACAATTTTATTTATTTTAATGGGTGTAATATATGAATCTGCAGAAGCTAATAATTGAGTGACAAATTTTGCTTTTTTGCCGTTTGCTTCAAATGTAGCTTTTAATGGGATGTTTCCAATTGAGTCTAAATATGGTGCAGCTTGGGTCCCAATTAATGTTTTTAAATCATAGTCAGCTAAGTGACCTTCAGCTTTAATGATAGTGTCCGGATTTTTTAAATAATCTACTATTTGTCCGGAAAATGTGATTGTTGAGTTTTTGTTAATATTAAAATTAGAGTCGTTAATAACAATATCGTTGTTATCTAATGTGATAATTAGTTTTGGGTTGGTTAATGTAGAATTTACCTCAGGAATTCTCAATGAGAATCCGTCGTTTTGTAGTTTCCCGCGCAAAAGCCCATTCATACTCGCAAGTCCAAATCTTAATGATTTGTTTGAGATTATGAGTTTATGAGCTTTATCTGTGAAATACAAGTCTTTTAATTGAATTCTGCATAACGATGCAATGTCTTTAATTTCTCCCGTTAATTTCGCTTTTAATGTTAAGAGTCCATTATGTAGAGAGTAAGCGTTTTTGATTTCTCTAGGAGCAAAAGCTCTATATAATCCACGAATTGGGATATCTTGTGCATCAACGTCAAAATTTGCGATAGAATGATTGTCAATTTCCCCTGAAATTTTTAAAGGTTGTTTGTTTATTAACAAGTGGGTATCAATAATTTTGAAAATGTTATCATCAAATAGTAAATTAGCATTGATGTCGTTGAATACTAATCCGATATTTTTGTGATAAATGTTGCCATTACGAACAACAAATTTGCCTTCTGATTCAATTTCTTTAAAGTCTGTTTTTAACCTAAAATTTGATAGTAAATACCCATCAGCACTCATATTTGCTATATCATTTTTGATGTGTGCAGTGTCAAGATATGCTTTTGTAATATTTAGTAAGTTGTTAAAGTATACTTGAGGTGATTTAACTGTCAAATCAATAAATGGTTCCTTGCCGTAACCGATAGAGGAAATTAAATGGATATATTCTTTATCTGTTGCGTATAATACGGTATCAATATCTGTGATTTGACCTTTTGCAAGTAGTGCAAAATATGATTCTGGTAATTCTTTGCCTAATAGTGTAACTGTTGTGTTATCAATATTTGCAAAGCCTTTTGCCCAAATTTTCTTATCTTTTTTTTGACGTAATTTTAGTTTTGCGCTGATATTTGATTTAAGGTTATAGTCGCGATAAACACTCACAGGGTTTATGAATGGAAGTTCAAATTTTTCTTCGTTATCGATTTCCTCTTGTGGTTGAGGTGTGAGTTCTGGAATAAAAGTGTTTATATCTATGTTTGCGATGATATTAGTGCTTTCATCGCTCAATAGTTTTGCATCTGTTTTTAATTTTGCAATTTTGCCGTTAAAATATCCTAATTTTAATTCGTTACCCAGTAGAGTTAGTTTATGGTCTGTTTGCAAATCGTTTATTACAGCTTTGTAATTGTTAAGTTTTAATGATGGTACAAAAATTTTTATTGAAGATATATCAAGTGGCGAATTTTGAGTTTCTGCAACAGGTGGGTGTAATCTTTTTTCTTCTCTTTGTTTGTTAATAATATCTTCATATACTTTTGCAAGCTTATATTTTTCGCCGTTTGTAATTTCAATGTTAAGATATGGGTTTTGAATCTCTGCACAAGTTACTCTAATAGATAGCAATAGTAAACTTGGTAAAAATACTTTGCCTTTGAATGATTCAGAGCTAAACAATATTGTGTTATCTGGTAATTTCACGGAAATGTTTTTTGCTTTTACTCCAGCTTCTAATATAGGAGTTGTAATGACTTTTATTTCCTCAAAATCAACAGTTAGATTTGTGTTATCTTTAACTAGTTTTTGAATATCTGATTTGTAGTCGTTAATATTGATTAAATTGGGAACAAGTAATAAAAATGAGAGATATAACAAGCCAAATATTGATAGTAATACATATCCTGTAATCTTCAAGATTTTCTTCATAAAGCCTCCATAGTAGTTTAGATTTATAAGATGAGTATAAAATAAACATGTGTGCGCGAATATAAAAAGTGCTTATCTTTTTACATAAATAAATGATTATAAGAGGTCAATTCTTGAAATATTTGTTAATAATCACCCAAAATTAGGCAAAAAAGCAAGATGAATTGTTTTAATACTACAAAGGTAGTGCAAAGTAGGAGTTATTATGTCGACTAACAATATCCCCAATAATCCGTTATTAAGAAATATCTTAAATCCTCAACAAATTCAAAATCACCCTCAACAAAGTATTAACACTAGTATAGTTGATGCACAGCCGGTTTTGGGAGAGGTTAATGCTGTTCCTAGTGCGGAACATTATAGACAATTTTTAGCTACTAATCCATTATTAGCCAATCTAAATATGACAGCTGAACAAGTTAATAACTCCGAAGCTGATTTAAGACAAATTTATGAAATTGACAAACAAGTTTTTGCTGACACCGATCCTTATGACAGTTATGACGAATTTAAAAACATTATTCGCAGATATAATTTATCAACTTATGCTATTAAAAATTCATCAGGTCAAATAATTGGGTATTATCAATTAGAACCAATAAAAGACGGTGATTTATATATTGATTCAATTGGAATGAAGCCTGAATTCCAACGCACACGTCAAGGCTATCAAGCAATAAAATATGCTTGGGGGCAAATTCTTGATTATGCTATGGCAAATAATGTTCAAAGTTTATCATTACATGTTAATGCTAATGATTTACCGACGCTAAATCTTTATAAAAATTTCGGGTTTGCAGTAGAAGAAACTTTGAATAATTACTACGGCAATGGTGTAAATGCTTTATTTATGACAAGACCGATTGAACAAACTGATGCACCACAAGTCGTAGAACCTGTTACAACTCAAGAAATTGAAGAAACTACACCAACTGAAACAATCCAAGAAGCAGAACAAGTTGCAAAAAACACTCAGACTCAAGAAATAGAACAAGATATAGAACCTGATGTTATTCTTTCTCCAAAACAAATTGCTGAAAACCAATATAGAGAAAAAGCAAAACAAGTTTTTGAAAGATTTCACTCTAATGGTGAAATGAAATATTCAAAAATTAACAGATATATTACAGCTTGTTCTTATGAAGATAAAAATGGCAATCTTGTATTAGATGATAAATTAATGGCTTGTTATGACAAATTAGAAGAAATTCAAGAAAGAATTAAATCTGAGGACTGCCTTTCTGATATGAAAGTTTGCAATATTGTATGTAATATTGTTGAAAAGAATGCACAAGGTCAAGTTACAAAAGTTCGTGATGATTTAGTATCTTATATTGAATGTCTTGCAGATAAAGGTGTAGAAGGTTGTAGATATAATGATATTATTTCTGCAGCGACAATAACAAACCAAGACGGTTCAACAACTATCAATACTGCAGCTCTAGAATATGCAGTAAACATAGCAAAAAAAGTTAAAGATTGCCATATTAATGACAATATAAGAAGTTGTATTGACAAAAGTGGAAGATTCAACCAAAAAATTGCTGAATTTATTTCAAGAAATCTTGAAATAGATTCTTGGGAATTATCAAAAATCTTAAATGTATGTACAACGGAAGATGAAAATGGTAACAGAGTTTTTAACGACGACTTATATTTTAAAATTAAAAACGAAATAAACAAAAATGGATATAGCAAAATCTATTCATTCCACAATGCTGAAGAAATCGCTAAAACAGGTTGTTCTATTGATGATTATTTAAAATATTATGATAGAACATTTACTCCAGAAAAAAAATTTGTTTTAACAGATGAATATGTTCCGGATAAAGAAAATATTGCCGGTTTAATAAAAGCTGCGAAAGCCCAAAGAAGATATTTTGATTATTCATCAAATAAATATGACCTAGAAAATTATATGAATTTCTATAGTGTAATTAATACTTACAAAAAATACGAATCGAAATTTGTAACAGATGAATCAATTAAAAAAGAACAAGTTTATGGGCTTTTAAATCTTATTGATGCTTGTAAAACAACTGACGAAAGAGGCAATACAAACATCAATGAAGAATTGTTAGATAAAGCCGTTGAATTGAAAAATCTTGGTTGTCTTTTGATTGACAAAGAAAACACTAATAGATATTCTAACTCAAAAGGTACAATAGCAGATCTTATAAATGCTTGCAAAACTACAAAAACTAACTTCTTCGGATATGAAGAAATTGGTTTTGATAATGAAGCTTTTGGAAAAATTAAATTAGCAATCTCTGAAGGTATAACCCCTGAAAAAGTATTGGCTACGGCAAACCTTAGTAAAGAAATTCGCAAAGATTATTCAGACAAAAAATATAGCACTTTTAATCAAGAAGCTTTCAAATTGTTACTTTCAATAAACATTGATACTTATAAGCTATCAAATGCGTTCCAAGAAAAAAAAGAGGATGGAACCAAGTGTATTGATATGAGATCATTACGTGCATATAATACATTAGAACCAAAGCCAGATATTGAATTGTTGGCAGATGAACCTCATACCAATGCTCGTGGTAATTATCAGCGAAAAATGAACAGTGAGGCAATTCTTGCATATAAATATTTTTATAAAAACATCCCAACATGTTCAGAAACTTGCGAAGTTGATGGAAAAACTCGTCATTACGAAAATAATCAAGAAAAAGGTGATTACGAGATTGTTCGAAAATTTATCAATTTATGTAAAACCAGAGATAAAGACGAATATTATAGTTATGAAAGATTTAACTACAATATATTTAGAGAAGTACAATCATTACTAGAACAGGGCTATGATGGCAATGCTGTACATAATTTTATCGGAAATTGCAAAAATACATATTCTGAAAATCCTGAAAGATTAAAAATCGCAAAACAACTCCACAAACAAGGTGTTGATTTAATTTCGGCAGGAAAAATCGCAGCAGGATGCGTTGATTCTAATGGCAAACTCGATGCTCACAAACTAAATAAAACCGTAGAATTATATAATCTCGGACTTGATGGGAATCAAGCTACTTCAGCAGTAGCTTCTTGCTATACAATTTCACGAAATAAATTAGGACTTTCTGAAGAAAAAACAGAAAACTTTGATGAACTTGCGTATCAAAGAACTAAAGAAGTTGTCGAGAAAGGTTTACCACTTGGATTTGCAAGTGTATGTAAATCCAAAGAAAACGGTTGGAATGATAGAGTATATAGATTGGCTTTAGAGCTTCACGAAAGAGGCTATGGTAACAATGCTCCAAAACTTATTTCACTATGTTTTGACAGTATAACAGATGAAACAATGCCAAATGGTTTAAGATCTGAATTTAACGAAAAGACTTACGAAAGGATTGCAGAACTTGAAGAACTTGGCATCCCAAAAGATGAAATCATAGACGTTATAAAAACTTGTAAACACAACCGCAATTCAATGGTAGATGAAGCTTATGAAAAAGTTTCAGAACTTATCCATATGGGTTATGATCTTACAGGTGTACATAAAATTATTGAAAAAAGTATCTCTGGTTACAATGAGTTTATGCCAGAAAAATACGAAAAAATCTTAGACCTTTGTGCAAGACACAAAGCATTGCAAAATGCTGCATACAGCACTGATGCAAAAGTTATTGAAGAACTTTTAATAAATGAAACAGCTATAAATAATACACGTGAAACTTTTGGAACAGATGTACTAAATTATATGGTTTCTGCAAAAGTTCCGGGTTATGTAAACTTTGCAAAAGAATGTAACAATATCATCGGCAAAACTGATGAAGATTTTATCAAAAACTTACAAGAAAAATTAGAACTTTTACCAAACCCTGAATTAAAAGCAAAAAGATTAAAAATGATAGGTGCTTTAGCCGGTAAAATTGATAATAGTTCATTAAAAGTTTTAGTTGATATGATTAAATCTCCAAAAATGACAGAAGAACAAATTTTACTGGCTGATGAAATTTTCTCAGATGAAACAAAAACTTATGACGAGCAAATCGAAGAATTTATAACAAAATTTCACGTGCCGGAAAAAACAGCAAGTTATGTAAGAAATTACCTACAAAAAGAACAGCTAAATAATCAAATTGACAGACCAAAATCAATAGATGAACAAAAAGTTCAAATGGATGAATTTGCGCAAAAAATGCTATGCAATCCAAAAATCCCACTAGATAAAAAATTAAAATACATCAATGAATTTAATGCCAAAAAAGATGATATGGACGCAAATCCTGAAAAATACACTCGTCCAAGAATGTATGCAAAACCAATGACAAACTTGGCAAAAGTTGTTGAGGCATACATCAATATTCCAAATGCGGATATTATGTTTAACAACTCCGTAACAGAACGTATGTATGATAAATATGGAATCACCGCAACTCCAGAAATGATGAAAGCCATAAAATATGATGCAAAATATTTTAGCGGCTTACTATCTCCAGGATCAGGTTTTGACGAAAATTTCAAACGTTTAATTAAGTTCAAAGAATTAAATAACTTCGCGCCATTAACCCAAATCAGAAACCTTTTACCGGAAGAAGGTTCTGAACTTTGGAACAAATACCAAGAATTAGGCTTAATCGACCAAATAAAAGCAAATCTTGATACAAAACGTCAATTTGAAGAAAATAATCTTGATTTTAACAAATGGAACACATTTGACCCGAACTTAAAAGGTGAAGAGTTCAATGTGGAAATCGACCCTGAAGTTGAGTACAATAACATCAAATCAAATATGGTTAACGTATTCAAAGATGATTTGTTCGAAAAAATCAGTACTGAAGAAACTGACAAACTTATGGATAAATTGAGTCAAAACGGATTTACCATTTTTGACAATAAGATTTTCAAAAATGGTCAAACTCTAACAAATCCTGATATCGAAAGATTTTTGGATATTGTGATTACTCATACAGAAAACGAAAACTATTGGAAATCAGCAAAAGGTGAAGGTAATCTTGAATTAACATCTGAAGAAAAAGAAGGTGCTACAGGATTTATGGATCACATAAAAGGTTTCAAAAAACGTTATGAAGATGTTAAAAATTCGAAAAATGTTCAAGGTATCCGCGTTAGACTTACTGATGATAATGATATCGGCAGAAATATATTCTTTGGCGATCACGTTGGATGCTGCAATAGTGTAACAAGCTCTTATGCTGCATATTCAGCACCTCAACACTTGTTAAACAACTACAATAGAGGTATTGAACTTGTCGATAGATGGGGCAATTCTTATGGCAACTCATTATGCTTCTTTGCTAACATAAATGGAGAATTAGCATTTGTTATTGATTCATTTGAAGCTAACGGAAAACTCGGTTCAAACCCGGTTGTTACAGAAGAATTAATTAAATTCGCCAAACAAATTTGTGCCGAAATGGGCAGACCTGATGCCAAAGTTGTTATCGGGCCAAATTATAACAATATGTATATGGGTAACCTAACAAAAACAGAAGGAAATACAATAGAAGTTATCGGTACAGTTTCCCACAGAACATATTGTGACAGTGTTGGCGGTAGAGTATTACAAGAAATAAATCAACCAGTTGCTAATAGAAATTTGTATATTTGTAATTAAATCAACTTCTATGACAAAAAAAATTTTTAGGTGATTTATATAAATAACAGGTCCCAAAATTTGAAAGGTCTAAGAATGAATATCGCTACTAATAATTTTTATAACAATAAAGTGAATAATGTTAGTTTTCAAGCTAAAATTATACCTTATGATGCGTTGATAGAATGTATCAATAAAGGTATGTCTAACACTGAAATTGGGAAAATGTTAGGCGTGCCTTATAGGGATGTCTATTCTTCTGTAAAAAAGGCCGGTCTAAAGTCCGCTGATCGTATCGCCAAAGAAAAAAGGAACGCAAATATCTTAGACTTGTATAAACAAGGGTTATCTATTTCTCAAATAGCTCGAAGATTAAATTTGAACGATAAAGTTGTAAGTAGATTTTGTAAAACAAATAGTTTACCAACCAGAAAAGATAAGAGGTATCTTGCGGAAATCCCGGATGATAAATTGCGTTCGATTGCCGAAAAAATGAATCTCTCAAAAGATTTTTTAGACAAAAATTTGAAATAAATGTTAAAATATTAGCAAAATTTTCGGGCATGATGTTTTATATATAATATGAACGTTCAAGGAAGTGTGTTTAATCATAGTGATAAATATTATTGGCAAAACGGTGTTACTAATCCGTCATTTCAGCCTGCATATTATCCGCAAATAGAAGAAGACGGTGGGCTTGATAATCAGTCAAAAGCCATAGCTACAGCAGGAGGTTTGCAACTTGTAGCAATGCTTCTGCAAAAGGTGTCTCAATGGTGTAGTAACAAATTGATGGGAGGTAAAGAGTTTACTACAGCAGATGAAGTGAAAAAAGTCGCGGATTCTATGGTTGATAAACACAAATTAAATGTTGCAATCGATTATATTGATGAATCAAGTGTTGCTAAATACCCGTCAGATATGCGAGATATGATGAAAACTGTTGCTAAAGGTCAAAATGCTTTTTATATGGATGAAAAGAATCTTGCGGTTGCTCCAAAAACAAAACCATCTTTAATATTGCATGAATTAGGACACGCAATAAATGCTACAAAGGGCAAATTTATGCGGTTTTTACAAAAGTCTCGAGGGTATGTAATGGCGGTTCCTGCGGCTTTAGTTTATATAAATAATATGCTAAAAAATGATAATAACCAACCTACATTTATTGAAAAGAATGCGGGTCTGATAGGTTTTGCAGCCTTTTTACCTACTATTATAGAAGAAGGTTTGGCCTCTCGCAGGGGTGTAAAAGCTGCCAAAGAAGTCTTGGGTAAGGCCGCTAATTTAAAACCATTAAAACGTAATTATTTTACCGCGTGGTTAACTTATTTAATTTCAGGTTTAGGGTTAGGTGTTGCGGCTAAACAGCTTGTTTTGCAAAATAAAAAATAATTATAATAAGGACGCCTTATCGCCTAAAGATGTTTTGGGTAAGTTCTTTTTGGCTTCGTTTTTGCAAATTTCAAGGTTTTCGCAAAGGATTCCTGAAATGTAATCGCTTACTTCGGTTTGTTCTACGGGAATACCTTGATCTGTAATGGTTTTTGATTCGTTTTCGTTTATGTCAGCAAAGTATTTTTTATATCTTTTAGATGCAAAATCTGAGTCAATATTACCTTTTGTCGTTGTAACAAAGTCATTTTCTCGTTTAAATGTTATTGGTTTGCCTACAAATATACTTGTTAAATTTTTTCTCGAAAATTTGTTATAAGCAAAGGCTAATGGTGTAACATTTACTTCGTCGGTTTTGTCCATAAGTTTTGCAATCATTTCTGAAACTCCGGATTGAAAACGCTCTTTTAGAGTTGGTTTTCTTCTTGCCAGTCTGCCTTCCGGGAATATAAAAATATGTGCTTTCCCTTTTATAAAATCCCTTAGCATTGGAAACATGGCTTTTGCATTTTTTCTTATATCTGTTGAGTGTATACTTGCATCAATCCCGATTGCTCCTATTTTTTTTAAGATATTTGCTTGTTCGGGCCTCATTGATAATAGTATATCTTCATTTAAGATAATTTTTGTGCGAGGGCAAGTTGCACTTTGACCGGCGTTTTTATACATTGTGTATAATATTTTCCCAAATACAGCTAACATATTTGGGTCACGAAGTTGTTTGTCGTGATTCATTATAAATATGTGTGGCCTTTTTGAATTTACAATCTTTTCTATATTTTCATCTTCAAGATTGATTTCGACTTCCATTTTTTTTGTATATTTGTTTATTATTTTTAATAGTTTATCAATAAATTCTTCTGAATTAACATCTACATTTTTAAATTCTTTGGTAATTTCATCAAAGTTTTTAGGATGGAGCTTGTCAGAGATTGTGTTGAATAAACGCCTAAATAAGAATTCGATTTTTCGCGAACTTTTTTCTTTTATTATCATAAAATTATTACCTGTAAAATTTACAGGTTTGTTGGTGTAAAGGGGGTGAGTAAATCTAATTTTATTGTAAATAGTATTACTCATTTTGGGGGTGTATGATGTTGAATTTACCAAAATAACTCCTGATTATGAAGGGTCTTTAATTTTTGACTTTATTGATGCTGTGCTGAACCAATTACCTAATGTTGAGAATATGGATCCTGCAATACTAGGGTGTGCTTGAGAACCGTTAACCAATGATGCTGGCATTAAGCTGGAATTAGCGGCAGAGTTTAAATATGAAGGAACTATGCCTGATGAATTAATTCCACTCGCATTAAGTGAAAAAGCTGTACCTAAGACATCCGATCCGGTAGCCGCTGAAGATGTTGTGCTCGCAGAACTAATTGCACTTGATATTGAATTAGTCGTTGAGAGTCTTGATGCTTCGTCGGCAAATTTTTCAGTCAGCTTAGGGTCAATTTTTAATCGGGCATTGAATGCTGTATTGCTTGATGTTATTTTATTAATTTGCATGTTAATTTTCTCCTGTTTATAACTTTATTAAATCGTGTAAAAATATTTTTTGCCAGTCTTTTTATATATTTTATACAATAATTATAATCTAAACAGTAAAAACGGAATAAAATTTGTTAAAATTTTATTCCGTTTTTGAACATCTATAAAGGTTCTCGATATAATACAAAAGATGTTCTTTATTAAATTTTGTTTATGCCTATTGAAAGTAAAGATAATAATATTGAGCCTAATAGTGCACTAACAAAGCCTTCTACTTCAAATCCCGGGGTTATGTAACCGGCGAACATCATTAATAGTGCGTTGATTACTAATGTAAATAATCCCAAAGTTAATATGTTTATAGGCAGAGAAATTATTTGTAATAATGGTTTGATAAAAGCGTTTATTAGAGCCAAAACTATACAAACTAACATTGCACTTAAAAAATTGTCTACGCTAATCCCGGGTATTATCCAAGCAACAAAAATAATAGCCAGTGCAAAAACAATCCAACGTAAAATCATATTTAACATAACCAGTTTCCTTTCTTATTAAGATTTTAAGATGTCCTATATATAAATTCATTGTCCGTTTGGTTAATTTTTTATGTATTGTTGTAAATATTTAGGGTATATGTATAGAAATTTCTAATTTATAATGTATAATACTCAATGAATGGAAAATAATACGTGTATAAAATACAATTATTGATTATGGGAGAAATATAAATGACAGAAATGACAATGGAAGAAAAGAAAATTTACCCGACATCAGAGTTCGTTTCAGGAAAATGGACTCGTGAAATAAATGTAAGGGATTTTATTCAACAAAATTACACCCCATATTTGGGTGATTCAAGCTTTTTGGCAGGTCCGACTGAGTCAACAACTCGTTTGTGGCAAGAATGTTGTGATTTGTTTAAAAAAGAACGTGAAAACGGCGGAGTTGTTGATATGGATACAAAAATTGTATCTTCTATCACATCTCACGGTGCGGGATATATTGATAAAGATTTAGAAAGTATTGTAGGTTTGCAAACTGATGCCCCGTTGAAACGTTCTATGCAGCCTTACGGTGGTATAAGAATGGCAGAAGGTGCTTGTAAATCTTATGGCTATGATTTAGATCCTCAAGTATCTGAAATCTTTACTAAATACAGAAAAACTCACAACCAAGGTGTATTTGATGTTTATACCCCAGAAATGAAAGCGGCAAGACATTCTGCAATCATCACAGGTCTTCCTGATGCTTATGGTAGAGGTCGTATTATAGGTGACTATAGACGTGTTGCTTTGTACGGTATAGATAGATTAATTGAAGATAAAAAAGAACAATTCAAATCATTAGAAGGCGAAATGACTCCTGATGTAATTCAATTAAGAGAAGAAATTTCCGATCAAATCAGAGCACTTCAAGAAATGATCGGATTGGGTAAAATTTATGGCTTTGATATTTCAAAACCTGCTAGAAATGCTAAAGAAGCTATCCAATGGTTGTATTTTGGGTATCTATCTGCCGTAAAAGAACAAAATGGCGCAGCAATGAGTATTGGTCGAACTTCTACTTTCTTAGATATTTATATTGAAAGAGATTTGAAAGAAGGTGTTATTACTGAATCTGAAGCTCAGGAAATGATTGATCATTTTATTATGAAATTGAGACTTGTTAAATTTGCAAGAACTCCTGAATATAATGAGTTATTCTCAGGTGATCCGACTTGGGTTACGGAATCAATTGGTGGTATGGGTGTAGATGGTAGACCTTTGGTTACTAAAAACTCATTCAGATATTTACATACCTTAGAAAACTTGGGTTCAGCTCCGGAACCAAACTTGACAGTTTTATGGTCTAAAAATTTACCACATAATTTTAAAAAGTATTGCGCACATATTTCTATTGTTACATCATCTATTCAATATGAAAACGATGACTTGATGAGAGTGACTCATGGCGATGATTATGCAATTGCTTGTTGTGTATCATCAATGGTTGTAGGTAAAGAAATGCAATTCTTCGGCGCACGTGCAAATTTGGCAAAATGTTTATTGTATGCAATAAACGGTGGTATTGATGAAAGGTTAAAAGAACAAATTGGACCTGAGTACAGACCTATTACTTCTGAATACTTAGATTTTGATGAAGTTATGGCAAAATTTGAAGATATGATGGAGTGGTTGGCAGGTTTGTATGTAAATACATTGAATGTCATTCACTATATGCACGATAAATATTGTTATGAAAAAGCTCAAATGGCGCTTCATGACAGAGATGTTAAACGTTATTTTGCAACAGGTATTGCAGGTTTATCAGTTGTTGCGGATTCACTTTCTGCAATCAAGTATGCTAAAGTAAAAACAATTCGTGATGAAAATGGCCTCGTTGTTGATTACGAAGTTGAAGGTGATTTCCCTAAATATGGAAATAACGATGATAGAGTTGACCAGTTGGCTGTAAATTTAGTTAAATCGTTTATGGCGAAGATTAGAAAGCATCATACTTATCGTAATTCTATTCCAACAATGTCAATTTTAACAATTACATCAAATGTTGTGTATGGTAAGAAAACAGGTAACACTCCTGATGGCAGAAAAATGGGAATACCTTTAGCTCCAGGTGCAAATCCTATGCATGGCCGTGATATGAACGGAGCTGCGGCATCTTTAGCTTCTGTTGCTAAATTACCGTTCGATGACGCTCAGGATGGTATTTCAAATACTTTCTCAATCATCCCGAATGCTTTGGGTAAAGACGAAGTATTTTTAGGTGATTTGAATATTTGTTTTGATTGCGGATGTTCAGAAGCAAGCTTGAATTAGTTTTTTCAAATAATTGAAAGGAGATAATTATGCAAACAACTTCAATGCAAGAAGAAAATTTAATAAATTTGTTAGATGGCTATGTGGAAAAAGGTGGTCATCACTTGAATGTGAATGTATTTAATAGAGATACATTACTTGATGCTCAAGCTCATCCTGAAAAATACCCTCAATTAACTGTTAGAGTTTCAGGATATGCTGTTAATTTCAATAAATTAACTAAAGAACAACAAGATGATGTTATTTCAAGAACTTTTCACGGTTCTATGTAATAAAAAATGTTGTGAGGGCGGAAACCATAAGGGTTTCCGCCCTTCTGCTTGACAAAATTTTAAAAACTGATATTATAGGTGTGTTATATTTGGTTGGCAGTTTGTTAAGAAAGGAATTTATTATGTCAGAAATAGTGAACACTTCCGGTCAAGGTAAAGGATCTGTAGTACCTGAAGAAGTTAAAGCGTTTAACTGGGGTGCGTTTACCTTGAGTTGGATTTGGGGTTGTTTTAATGGTACCTTTATCACTTTGATAATATTAGTGGCAGGTTTTGTAGCTGTAATACCTTTAATAGGTTGGTTAGTACCATTTGGCTTGGCTATTTGGTTTGGTAAAAATGGTAATGAGTGGGCTTGGCAAAATAAAAAATGGGAAAGTATTGAATATTTCCATAAAGTTCAAAAGAATTGGGCTACTGTTGGTATTATTTTAGCGATATTAGGTATAATTTCTTCAATGATAACAACAGTTTTTGGATTTTTATTTGCAAGTGCAGTAACCGGTGCTTCATAAATTTTATAAAAAAGGGCGGGATTTTTAAATCCCGCCCTTTTTTTTGTATTAAAATGTAATTATGACAGAAAATATATTAGGGAATATTCATTCAATAGAATCTTGTGGAACGGTTGATGGGCCGGGGATAAGATTTGTTGTGTTTACCCAAGGGTGTCCTATGCGTTGTAAGTACTGTCATAATCCTGATTCTTGGGGGATAAATTTAGGCCAAAAAATTTCTGTTAGTGAAATTTTGCGAAGATATGATGGAGTAAAGGAATTTTGCAGGGGGGGGATTACCGTAACCGGTGGTGAGCCTTTATTACAGATTGATTTTGTAATTCAGTTGTTTAAGGCTGCTAAAGAAAAAAAGATACATACTGCACTTGATACTTCCGGTATAACATATAATCCTAATGATACACGAAAACTTGATGAAGTGTTAAAGTACACTGATTTGGTGTTGTTAGATATTAAACATATAGATGATGCTGAACATATAAATTTGACGGGTCATTCTAATAAAAATATTTTAGCTTTTGCAAAATATTTGTCTGAGATTAAAAAACCTATGTGGGTTCGTCATGTTGTTGTACCCGAAATTACATATAAGCAAGAATATTTATTTGAATTGGGTAAATTTTTAAAAGGGTTGAAAAATGTTACGGCTCTTGATGTTTTACCATATCATGTTATGGGTATACAAAAGTATAAAAATTTGGGATTAAATTATCCATTAGATGGAATTCCTCCATTAACAAAAGAACAGGCATTACAAGCCAGAACGTGGATTATGGAAGGTTACAAGTTTAAAGAGTGATAAAATAGTTCGGCAACTTTTTTATTATATTCCCGTCCGTCATCTTTAGTAAATAGGTTTTCCCAATGGCTTTCTTTTGTTCCATCTATTGAGTATGATGGATTTGTCATCATTAAATGGTGTGTATTTGTGTCATATCTTAGCGGAAATAAATCTTCCATTTGCATAAAGCTCGGAAGTTTATCACTTGGAAATTCATACCCGAATAAGGAATTATGTATTCTGTTAAGTCTGGCTTCATACGGTCTTCCGCCTTCATCGTTGTCGTTTGAGACTTCAATACCGGGGGAGTATTCTCGTTCATATTTTAATTCTTTTGACCAGTGTTTAACTTCGTCAAAGTTATCCGGTTCAATAAATGCTGTTCCTGAGGTTAAACCTAAGTTTTTGTATCTTGCAAAATCACCTGTACTTTTTTCTCCCACAAAGCTTAATGTGGTTTTACCTGAGCGACTTCTTATCTCGTGAAGGATGTATTGCATTTGTTCATAGCTGGGTAATGCTCCAACGCCGGTATAATTCCCCATATCATATCCACCGATATGCTTTGCAGAATCTATAAATATCGCCTCAAATCCGGTATTAACTAATCTTACGTGTTCTTTTATAAATAATTCAAGATGCTCGCGATTATCCCAATTGAAAGGTACATCATCCTGGTAATCCTGTGAGACTTTAATTTGATCTGCAGAAATAACAGTTCTAAAACCGGTTTTGAGACCGTGAAAATGTGCGATATCGTTAAACGTTTTAAATTGTTCTTCCGGAGTTATTTTATCGCTGATTTCATAGTTTATGATGTTTTTGCTGTACCCAATATTAAGCTTTATTCCATAAATAGAATTTTCTTCAGAGGGTCCTTTGTTGAAACCATCTCCATATATGTTTGGAAAAATTTGCGATAAAATTACACAATTTGCCCAACTTTTTGCTGAAGGAGGTATTGCCGGAAGAATTTTTATTGAACTAAAAATACCGTTTTTTGTGTATTGTCCATCCATTTCAGCAATTGCACGATTATTTATTTCTATATAGTTTGCTAACACTCCCCATTTATCTCCATAGTTAGGAGTTTCAATTATATCAGGGAATTTTGTATAGAATGTGTGACACTCGCAAAGTGTGACAATAGATTCAATGGCTTCTTTTACGCTTCTTGTCAGAAGTTCTGATGGGAGTACGTTTGCCACCCATTTTTTTATACCTGAATTATATTCATGATTTTTTGTCCATTCATCAGGGGTAAGTATGGTAATTTCATTTAGTGCTGTGAGAAGTTTGTTTACAGTATTCATAATATAAATTATAAATTATTGTAATCGTTTTTCATTAACCATTGGTGTAGATTTGTGATTAAATACCTGCCCGGAAGGATTTTGTCAGCTATTTTCCCTCTTTATTTTTGTTTATGTTAAAATATTGTCAGAGGTAGATGGTATTATGAATATTGATAAAAACAGATTAATTTCTTGCATCGAACAAATTGCTCAACCACGTGTTTTAGTTGTAGGAGACTTAGCATTGGATGAGATGATATATGGTGATGCAGAAAGGATTTCTCGTGAAGCTCCGGTATTAATTTTACAACACACTAAAACTAAATTGATATTAGGCGGAGCTTCAAACGCTGCGCATAACGTATCGACTTTAAATAATGGTAAAGTCGGTGTTATTGGTGTCTGTGGTGATGATTATTATACAGAATTGTTGTTTGATACGTTTAAAAAAGCTAATGTTGATTGTTCTAACATTGTTAAAGATAAAACTCGTAAAACAATTGTTAAAACAAGAATATCAGGTTCTATAACCACATCTATTACTCAACAAATTGTGCGTATTGATAGGCAGTCTAAAGGATCGATAAGCCAAGAAACTGAAGAAAAAATTATTAAAAATATAGAAAAAGTTTTACCGGATTATGACGCTGTAATTTTGTCTAATTATCATATAGGAACTTTAACGGACAAAATTATTGATTATACAATCGAGTTGGCTAAAAATTTAGGAAAAGTCGTTGTTGTAGATGCTCAAAGAAATTTGGGCAGATATAAGAATGTTACTTCGATGACACCAAATTTGCCTGATACAGAAAAATCTGTTGGTTTTGAAATTGTAAATGAAAATGATTTGAAACGTGCAGGCGAAATATTGTTGGCTGAGACAAACGCAAAAGCTGTATTGATTACTTGTGGTGCGGATGGAATGTTTGTCGCTAAACCAAATAACGACTATACAAAGATTCCTGTGTTTAATAAGTCTGAAGTCTTTGATGTTACAGGTGCAGGTGATACTGTTACTGCGGTTTATTCATTGGCTTTAGCTGCAGGGGTTGATCCTGTTTATTCTGCAATTATAGGCAATCTTGCCGCTAGTATTGTTGTTAGACAATTTGGTTGTGCTACAACTTTGATTGATGAGTTGATCACGGCTGCTGAAAGTTTAAAAATTTAACGTAAGGAGAATTTTTATGGAGAAATTTATAGCTTATACAAAAGATTTATATAATAAAATTTCCGCTAAAGTGAAATTAGTTGATTTAATTGTTATTATTTGTGTAATTATTGCAATTCTTGTCGGCTTATTTACTTGTAAAGGTTTTAGACAAACTGCAGATAAACAAATTGAAGCAACCTCAAATATAACTTTTAAAGTCTATATGAGGGGGGTAACTTTTTCCGGTTCTGAGGTTCCTTTAAAAAAAGGTGATAAAACGTTTATTAGTATCAGAAATGTTCCTTATTCTGATTTAGATATTGTTGATGTAAAAGCTGACAGGAAGAAAATTGTGCTTCCGACATTAAATTCTAAAACAGTTGTAATTGTTGTGGATGATGTATCTCAACCGGATTTGTATGATATCGTTGTAACATTAACCGATAAAGCTAAAATAACTAAAGATGGTGCTGTTGTTGGTGGTAACAAGGTAAAAATGGGTTTACCAATTACTTTAGAGGGTGCTGATTATAAATTTTCCGGTACGGTTTCTGACGTAAAAGTCGTGGATGCCGTTGTTGATGAAAAATTGACAAAAGAAATGAATACAACCGATGATGTTCAATAGTTTTTTTAAATTTTCTCAAAATAAATTAGCTTATTTATATAATAATAGTACAATTCTTGCTAATATTGATTGGATTATTTTGCCGTTGATATTTGCTGTGTTTATTTGTTCTATGTTTTTGCCCTCAGAAACTCTTGGGGTTTTAGCTTTTGGTGTGATTTTTTTCACGTTTATAAAATTTTTGGTGAAACCAAATGAAAGAATAGAGTTTCAAAATTTCGAGGTTTGGCTAATCGCATATTTTATGATAGTTCTTATAAGTTTATTTGGTTCAACTTTGTTCGGATTAAGTTTAAAAGGTTTTTTTAAAACCTTTATTTATATTGGGTTTTATTTTTCAGTTGTACAATATTTAAAAGCTCATAAAAACCATATAGCTTGCTTTTTGGGCTTGATTGCACTGTGTGTTTCAACTGAATTTGTTATCGGATTTATGCAAAGTTTTTTACATTTAGATGCTATATCAACTTGGCAAGATACGTCCAGACTTAACCCTGAGGATGTTTTATCACGGGTTTATGGCTCTTTAAAACCTTACAATCCAAATTTATTTGGCGGATATTTAGTAAGTGCTTTTCCTACTGTATTGGGTGCACTCTTTTATTTTATAAATAAAAGATATTATAAGTTGGCAGTGCTCGCGGGGGGTGTATCTTTGTTAGGTGTTTATACTATTTTCCAAACTGGATGTCGCGGTGCATATTTAGCGTTAATGCTTATATTTGCTTGTGTGTTCGTATTATCGGCAAAATTTTTCTGGCAGATGTACAAAAAGTTGTATATTACAGTGATTACGACAATGTTATCGTTGTTTATTGCAGCAATAACTCTTGTGAATTCCATCCGATTACGTTTTTTGTCAATTTTTGCAATGCGTAATGATTCATCCAACTCTTTTAGATTTAATGTCTATCATTCTGCGATAGAAATGTTTAAAGATAATTGGATTTTAGGAATTGGTGTTGGGAATAAAAATTTTCGTGAAATTTATGGTTTATATATGAAAACCGGTTTTGATGCGTTAAGTGCTTATAATATTTATCTTGAAATAGCTGTAGAAAGTGGGATTTTTGCATTGATAGCTTTTCTTGGGTTTTTAATTTCTCTAATTAAAAAATCAGTTGAATTTATAAAAAAATCAACTGATATCGAAGGTGTTATTTGTGTTTCAGTTTCTCTTGTTGCTATACTTGGTGTTTTGTTTCACGGAATTGTTGATACAATATTTTTTAGACCGCAAATACAATTTGTATTTTGGACTTATGTTGCTGTAATTTCGGTATTTGTTTCTAAAAATAAGCAAAACAATATTGTTTAGCAACAAAATGCATTGTGTCTAAAGCCGGATGTTGTTGTTACTGAGAAACTTCCAAATCCCATACCTATTCCACAGAAGAATGGTGTTGGTATAGGTCTAAATATAGCACACGGTGAGTTGAAAAATGCCCAAGGGGTGTATGTATTCAATAAGCTTAATGTGCCAATTGCATTTGACCATGGGTTTCCGTAACCTGCGTATGCGTTTACCATATTTCCATAAGAATAACCATGTCTTTGCATATCGTACGCCATTTCATTACGTATGAAACCATTTGTAAGATTACCCATCAAATTATATGATGCGTATCCGGCAGGCACTCCGTTTGTTCGTTGCGTTAAGTAGGTGTTTATTGATGCTAAACCGCAATTTATGTTACTTAATATCCTTATATTTTCAGCAAAGCCCATATAATCTCCTCAATTAATATCTTTGTATATATATAAAGTATTTACTTTTTAAATAATTGCTATTTTGTATGAATATGTTTAGAAATGTTAAGTTTGGTTTTAAAAATTAGTAAATAAGACAATAATTTTCTATACATTGCGGTAATTATTTTAGATGTCGTAATTAGTACAATTCATATATAAAGACTTAGTGGAGTAAAAATATGTTTCTTGGAAATAGTTGTAATGATTGCAATAAATACAATCGTTTGGAAATGAAAAATGTTGATCAAAATATTCTACCATGGTTAGAAGATATTATTGAAGAGAATAATAGCCGGGTAGAACGTAAAGAATGGAAAAGTAAATATAACAGTTATGTTGTTTATGATTATGAGCCTTTTTGTACTGAAGGCTTTGAAATTAATCTTGTTATATCTTCAAGAGAAGATGCTTATTTACATTTCATAAAATATTTATATGATGAAAAAATTAGTACTATTGAATATTTGAATAATTGTATCACTATATGATAGAAAAAAGGTAGATATTTTGGGTATCTACCTTTTTTATTGATATATTATTCTTCCGGCTTTTGGAAACATTCTTTGCAGAAAATTTCTCTACCTGGAACAGGTTTGAAAGGAACTTGCGTTTGTGCGCCACATTTTGTACAAACTGCATCAAACATTCTTCTTTTTTTACGATTGTTTTTTCTGCGAGTGGCTCTGCATTCCGGGCAACGTTTTGGTTTGTTTACAAGTCCTTTTTCTGCATAAAATTCTTGTTCGCCTGCTGTGAAGTCAAATTCTTTTCCGCAATCTTCACATACTAGTTTTTCATCTTCGTACATTGTTCTTCTCCTGATTTGAACTTTGGTCAACACTAAAGACCGTTTGTGTATCCTTTTATTTTACACTATTTTTTTAAATTTGCAATAGTGATATGTTTATTGTTCAAATCTTGATGCATGTTTATGTCTTTTTCGTTTTTTTATTTTGTTAAAAGATTCAATTGGACTATTCTCGTCGGATTCATTTTTGTGGGTATTATCTGCGTGTCCGGTCTTTTTAAGACGTTTAGCAACCTTTTTTTCTACTTGGGTAGCTGCTTTCTGTCTAAGTTGGGGTATTTTTTGCTCAAAATCACCTATATCAATACTAATAAGGTTTGATCTTTTGGCAAATTCATCTCTTAATACTAAAATATAATCTGCAAGTTTTTCGGCATCATCATATTTACCTGTATTTTCCCACTTTTCTTCGATTTCTATTAGTCGATTGATGTGATTTTGGATATATTGAGCAATTTTTGGTTCTTCTTTTTTTGAAAAATCATCAATTAATGTATCGTTTTTTTTATTGTTGATTTTTTTAGATGTAAGAATTGTAACTCTAAAGTCGTCAATTTCTCCGATATAGTCATCGTCATTTAATTTTGCTTGTTCTTCTGCGTAATATCTTGTTTTTGGATAGATATGATCGTCTGTACCGACTGATTCTTCTAATAATCTAATACCTAACTCTTCTGAATCTCGTCGCAATTTTAGTTGACTCCCATCTTTACCGGTTCTTATTTTATACGGTTGTGCGTATTTTACAATAAATGCATTAACCGAGTCTCCTGATTGAGGTAGTTTTTCTGCTACTTCTAACATCTTTGTTTTTAAGTCATTATTGCTTAATTTCATCCCTTTTAGTTTTCTTAAAAAGTCTTTTCTGCCGAAACGTTCTTCTGGCAAAGGGTTGGGCTCAAAAATTCTGTTGAAAGATGTTTGTATAAGTTCTCTCATTTGATGGAATTCTTTTTTCGGGAGTGAACGAGCCATCATATTTATTTTGTTGAGCACGTTACTTTGTTGTTTAATTAGGCTTTTTTCAGCTTGAGCGTATTTGAACTTTAGTAAATCTTGTAAAGTTAAATCCGGATGTTTTTTGGCAAGATTTTCCAGTATTAAAAAAACTTGTTTTTCAATAGAAAACATACTATCTTTATATGGTTTTAATGCTTTTATTGCAACTGAACTTTTTTTATTTAGGACTTTTAATTGTTTCAATTCGTCAATATGTTCCAGCGGGATAAGGTTTATCTCTGAATAGGCATCAGGCAAACCTTCTCTTAGTAATTTTTTGAAAAACTGTTTTGTAAAAGTTGTTTCAAACTTGTGCGTCATAAATATTTCGGCCCCTGAAAAAGAGACTTGTTTTGTGTTTACTAAATTTGTTGATTTTTGAAAAACATCGGTATTAAGGTTGTTGATGGGGGGGGGGGGGGCCTTAAAAGCTTGCACACTCACTGGTTTAACTTGTTTGTTAAACTGTATATTATTTATTTTATCCCTAAAATTGAGTCCTAATATTTGCATGTTTTATATAACGTTTCTAAAATTTTAATTTGCTACTACTTAATAATTATTTACTTGTTTAATATACCGGAGGCGGTTGTATGTATAATGGTTTTAATTCTTGCCATTTTGTGTTTGAGTTTTTTAGTTTCTCAATAGCTAATTTTGCAAGTATTTCTCCCAACGGGTAATCTCCTTGTTGATAAGAAATTCCTCCCAGTATATTTTGTAGTTTGTCATCTGTAATCAAACAATAGTCATTGTTTGACAAGAGCTCTTTAATCTCTTCAAGTTGGATTGCACCTTTAATTTCTCCGTCAAGATGTAGGTATGCTGCATTTTTTCTGGCATCAAGTGCAACGATTGTTGGTTTTTGAGTGTCATTTAACTGGGCAAGAATTTCTAATGATGAAACTCCTACAGCTTTTATGTTAAGTTGTTGAGCCATCATTCGAGCAACTGTTGTGCAAGCTCTTATACCTGTGAAGCTTCCCGGTCCGATATTGGTTCCAATTGCATTTATATCTTGCGGTGTTAATTTGTTTTCTTTTAAAATTTCTTTTATTGTTGATATTAAAAATGCTGAGTGATATTTGTTATCTTTGTTAGTTACAATTTTGGATGTTAAAATATTATTACCGTTAGCCAGTGTAACATACATTTTGTCTAAACAAGTATCAAAAACCAGCAAATTACCTGTTGTCATTATTTTAATCCTTCTATAATTTTGTTACAATCTTGTCCGAAGCCTTCAAATGTGTATTTGCGACTGTCGTCGTTTTCATAAGTTACGTTAATTTTAATGTGATTAAATGGGATTTCATTTTGTGAAAATTCTGCCCATTCTACAAAAGTTATTTGTTTTCCTTCTGAATATTCCCTAAGTTCGTCGGTTATTGTTTTTACTCCTTCGTTTTCAAGTCTGTATAAATCAAAATGATATACAGGAATTTTTGCGCTATGGTATTCGTTTAATATAACAAAACTTGGGCTTGTTACCTTTTCAATTACTCCGATAGCTTGAGCTACAAGTTTTACGAATGCAGTTTTGCCGGCTCCGATTTCTCCGTATAAATTTATAAAACATCCGGAATCTTCTATAAGTTTTGCGAACTTATACGCTAAATTTTTTGTATCATCTAAGGATTTACAAATTTCTGTATATTTATTCATTGTGTACTACTACCTTATTTCTTCCTGTGTTTTTAGCTTCGTAAAGTGCTTTATCTGCTTTAATCAGTAAATCTTCATCGTTATCGGTCGGCTTAATTTCATAAATTCCCAAACTTAACGTAACATGTATAGATTTAACTTCACTTTCTACGTTTGCTTTTGATATATCAATCACTTTTGATTCTATGGTTTTGCGTAAACGTTCAGCAACCATTTGAGCTTCTTGGATTTTTGTGAATGGTAACAATATTGAAAATTCTTCACCTCCGTAACGACCGGCAATATCGTATTCACGCAATTGGCTTCGGATGATTTTTGCGATTGTTTTTAAAACCAAATCTCCAACCGCGTGACCGTATGTGTCGTTTACGTTTTTGAAAAAATCAATATCTGTCATAATTCCACACAGAGGTGCGTTTTGACGTTTAGCGTTTGAAACTTCTTGTTTAATACGTTCTTCGAGCTGGCGTCTGTTGTAAAAACCTGTTAAAGCATCTAAAGTTGCGTGTTTCAAGATTTCAGCATATACGTTTGCTCGGTTAATTGTAGTGGCCATTTGAGAAGAGATTTGAGCTAAATAATCTTCGTTTTTTTCTGTAATTTGTTCATCCATACTTTTGGCAACTAATATACCAACTTCTTTGCCTTCGCTTGAAAGAGGAATGAATAGAGTTTTCTTATCTTCAGAATATGTTTTATCAGTAATATCTGTGATTTTTTCAAGTATGTTTTTATCATTACAAGCCATTGGCCATGATAGAACATTTACGCCGGTATTTTCATTTTTTAGAAACACGTAAATTAAGTAATCTTCAAAGAATTTGTCTATCATCTCTCCTATTATTGGGATGATGTAGTTAAGTTCATATTGTGTTTCAATAATTTTCGCGATGTTTTTCATAGTTTCGTGAAAATTTATATTTTTTTGCATTTTTTCGTTAAGTATAATATTTTGTAATTTTAAAGAAATAAATGCCGCTCCGATGTTTAAAAATTTTTCAAGTTCTGCTGAAATTTCAGAAAAACACAAATTTGCGATAAGTTTTTTATGTTTGTATAATGGGTATTTTGAGGTTGTGATTTTTTCATCTTCGCTTTTTTGTGTGTCGAATAATTCAATAGAAAAAGCACTAATATCAAAATTTTCGGTAAAAAAAGCTCTCAAGGTTTCGCCCAGTGATTTTTCACTGTAGCTTTCATTGAGAACTTTTGAAAGTTTTTCTATTTTCTCTAACAAATTTAAACCTCAAGTTGTTGCAATATCTCATCAGGAATATCGAAATTTGCATAAACGTTTTGTACATCATCCAACTCTTCTAATCTATCGATTAGTCGCATTATTGAAGTTGCTGTTTTTAAATCTGTAACTTCAATATTGTTTTGAGGAATCCTTGTGAATTCTGCGGATGAGCTTTTGAATCCGGCAGCTTCAAGTCCTTCAACTACAGACTGGAAGTTTTCCACAGAGGTGATAACTTTGTAGCAATCCTCTTCTTCTTGAACATCTTCAGCATCAAGGTTTATGGCAGCTTCAAACAAACTGTTAAAATCTACGTCCGTTCCAAATTCAATGCTACCTTTTTTATCAAACATCCAACTTACACAATTCGATTCACCAAGGTTTCCGTTAAATTTAGTGAATATACTTCTGACATCACCTGCTGTTCTGTTACGGTTGTCAGTCATAGCTTCAACTACAACTGCAACACCGCCTGCAGCGTAACCTTCGTAAGTTAATTCTTCGTAACTTTCGGAACCCCCTGCACCGGCGCCTTTATCAATAGCTCGTTTAATATTGTCGTTTGGTAAACCTGCGGCTTTTGCTTTGTCTATAGCCGTTCTTAGTCTAAAATTCCCTGCCGGATCAGGGCCGCCAAGTCTTGCTGCGACAATTAATTCTCTTGAATATTTTTGAAACACAACAGCTCTTTGAGAGTCTGTTTTTGCTTTTTTATGTTTAATGGTTGACCACTTTGAATGTCCTGACATTTTTTACCTCGTTTATTGTCTGATTACTTGTTGATTCTATCAAAAACTTGCTTGTTTTTCAACATTAAGCATTGTAACGGTTTTTTAGGTTTTGGACAATCATTAGTGTAAAAAATTTTTTATATAAGTGGAGGAAAAATATGGCTATTACTGTGGAAAATTTAGTAAAACAGTTTACCTGGTTGGATCGTGACGATTTAAAATTGTTAACCGGTAAGTCTAATTTTACTTCAAGTGATACTATTTCTCTTTCAAATATTGTTCTTTTCGGGAATAAAGATATAAATACATTTGTTGCAAAAAAAGAAAAGGATAATTTTATTTCCTTATTTAAAGGAAATGAGTTAGTAGAGTTGGTCAAAGCTTCCGGTCAAAGCCCTATGTTTTCTGTTGTTCAAGGTCAGTTGGTAAATTCTAATAATTTACCTGCATATAAGAAGATACCACAAGGTCCAAGTATTTTTATGTCTTAGTTTTGCATATATTGACGCTATTTGTTTTGATAAATTTATTTGTTATCTTTATTCAGGATTAACTCTGCCGAATTATTCCCCTCTCCCTGGGGAGAGGGCTAGGGTGAGGGTTGGTAGGGGTAAAGGGTGGGGTGAATCTTACAATGTTCTACAAATCCCATAATTTTTATTATTTGTAAAGTTTAATAATGAACATCACCCCTTCCCCATCCAGGGAAGGGAGTACTATCTCTAGTTACCTCCCAGCAAAACAATACTTAATTGTTTTGCATCGCCAGAGTCCCATTCAGGGATGGGAGGAGTTTTGACAAATTTCACTGTTGCCATAAAAAAGTAAGTTGGGCTTTCAGCCCAACCGCGTAATAAATGTTGGGATAGAAATCCCAACTTACATACTTGGTCTAAATAATATTTACCCCTTGCGGAGCACATTGGTGTTGCAAATAAACCCACGGTTGGTAGCAACATTTACCCCCCCCTCTTGTTATGTGGTGGGAAAATTGTTATAATAATATAAAAACTATAACAGCACGGAGGATTGAGAATGGCAAAATGCAGATATAGCAACGTTTCTGGGGGGGGGGGTAGCCTCTAATAG
>SUTS01000008.1:8778-100514 GCA_015152555.1 Cyanobacteria bacterium SIG26 | reverse complement strand
CCTGTAAATTATAAACTTGTAAGTCTCCGCCATAGTTTGATACGCCCATTGGTAATATGTTCCAAAAAGCTAAATTAACCCCTGATACTGGTGTTGCAACCATGTTATTTTCTCCTTTATTTATCCCTTATTTATATAAAGTAAAAAAGTATATAACTTTTGTGCAAATGTTATATGTTTGTAACATGTTTGTTACAAACGGGACTATACATGAAGAATTGTTAAGTGGTCAATATCTCTTTTAAATTGCCGTGTGCAGGCTATTTTAGGTAGGTGTTTGCGTATAATTGTTTAATTTAAATTAAAGTTCTTTAGAGTCAATGCCGTATATAAAAATGTGCAGCACACCAGACTAGGATATTAAGATTTTAAGGAGTTTATTATGAACATTAGCGGAAATTTGACAGCACAACGTAAAGTTGTGAATTTACAAGATACTACAAAAACATTAAAAGTTGAAAAACAGGAAGATGAAAAACAAGTTCAACAAGCAACCCAACAATCAACACAAGCTGCAAATTATGGAAATGCAACAACAGAACAATATTTAGCAAACATGGGAATCAATATTGTATCAACAAATAAAACCCCACAAGTTGTAGATATTAAACCTGAATTAATTGAAGATGTAGCACAGGCTGCGATTGATGTACTTAATGAGCTAGGTGTTGCAGAAAGATCAGATGTATTAGCTGCAGGCGTAAGAGAAACTGTTATTGGTCAGAATAATCAAACTGCTCAAACAAAAGGATTTATGGATTTCTTCAAAAAAATTGGTAATGCAGTAATTGGATTTTTGAAAAATCCTGGTGTTCAGAGAGTTATTGACGTCATAGATAAAGTTTTAGATGTTTTCACACCGATCTTACCGGCTTTAAATCCAATCCATCGTGGAGTTCATTGGGCAAACGGTTTAGCATAAAAAGGTGGGCTATTGCCCACCTTTTTTATTTAAGCTTGAATGTTTTTTTGTGCGTTTTGTATTTTTTCAATAATTTTCTTTGACCAAACGCCTATTTTCAAATGACAGGTTTCGACGGTTTTTGGGTCATTAAAGTTAACAATTACATCATCAAGAGTTTTGTTGATTTTTTTAAGTGTGCGAGCCCAAGTTGAGAAGAACGGTTTTTTAATTAATTCGATATTATTTTCTTTGTTTATTTTTATTTGACAATTTTTCCAAATATCAATATTACCCATTTGGTTTATATGACCTTTGATTTTTTCGTCTTTAATCAGATTAACTCCCCATAAATAAACGTTATTACTTTCTTTTTTACTTGCTTCCATTTTCATAAGATTTGAGATTAACTTGTATTTTCTCAAAATAAGAGTTTGAGTTTGTTGTATTTTCATTTGTGAATCCCCCTGCTGTAATTTATAGTGTTAATTATAACACAAAACATTTTTCACTACAAATTAACATTGCAAAATTATATAGTGGAAAAATTTATTTATGATCAATTATATTTGTATTTTGTGTATAGGAAAGTTTTAAAGAATATATATTTGACATTTCTTGATAAAATTTAGTGGAAATAAGCTTATGTATTAAAGCGATGGCTACGGCATTAGTTCTATCTTTAGCTTTCAATCTCCGGAAGATTTCTTCTAACATTTTTTTGACAGTACTTTTGCTAACAAATAATAACTTGGAGATTTTGTAATTGTTAAACCCAAGCGCGGCTAATGTTAAATATTCCAATTGACGAGGTGTTAAGATATATTTGTTTTTATTATCTTTAAAATTTGCTCCCGAGCTTGTAACCATAAAAAAATAATATAAATTCAAGCAATAATTCAAATTAGGCAAATGCCTAGTTTTTGATAAAGAAATGTAAATTTTCGCCGAGAGTGGGGACGTAAAACTCCCCTCCCTGGATGGACTCTGCCGAAGCAAAACAATTAAGTATTGTTTTGCTGAGAGGTATGGGTGGGGGTGGGGTGACATAATTGCTCCCTCCCTGGATGGGGAAGGTGCCGAAGGCGGATGGGGTGATATAGATTTCAGTGAGTAACAAAAGTCACTAATAGTTTGAAAATGCAAACTTCCGCCCTTAAAATGTCATTCTGAGCCCAATTCCCGCCATCTGCGGGGCGGGCGAAGAATATATCAAGGCCAGTTGAGCACTATTCAGGATAGACCCTGAATCACCAAGTAGGAACAGAAAATCACGATTCGTATTCTCATCGGATTTTCTAGTCAGTTCAGGGTGACGTGAAAGAAAACACTTCCGACCAAACAACTCATTAAAATACACAGACACAAGGTCTGTCATATTTTTTGGCAATAAAAAACTCCCCAGGCTGTCTTGGATTTGCTTCACGCTCGGAAAGTTTCGCAATAGAACCTCCGGTTCAAGTTTGCTCAATTTCCTCGCTACCCGAATTTCGCTTCGCTCAATACGTCCGCAAATCCGCTGGACTCTCATCAAATGTTGGTTCTCTTCTCAAACCCCAAAAACTTCCTCATGTTAAAGGGCAGGGATTAAACCCTGCCCTTTAACATGAAAAAACTCCCCAGGCTGGACTGTCTTGACCTGTTCGCATTAAACGTGTCTACGTGTTTTGCCTGCAGATTTTCAATCTTCGGCAAAAGCACTCCGCACTCTGCTCACAGGTCGCTCGAACCTAAAACAAGGCTAACGCCTTGTGGTTCTCATCCAATTTGATAAAATTCTCCAAATATCAAGGCGGTGGGTTGAAACCCACCGCCTTAATATTAAAAAACTCCCCAGGCTGGACTCGAACCAGCAACCCTTCGATTAACAGTCGAATGCTCCGCCATTGAGCTACTGAGGATTATATCTCTAGTCTATAAGAAAAATAATCTGTTGTAAAGCCCTTTATTAAAATTTACCCAAAATCCCATATATTTCTCATATTCATACCTGTATTTTCTACCCCAAATCCCACTCCTACACATATATTTAACATGCTCAAACTTCTGTTTAAATTCATATAAAAAGCTTATAGAATAAAGTGAAATTTGTACTATAATTGTAATGATGGAAGTAACAAGAGAAAAAAGCATGGAAAACAGACCTAATTGGACATCACGATATGCATTTATTTTAGCTACTATTGGTTCTGCCGTAGGACTTGGTAATATTTGGAGATTTCCATATATTATGGGACAACATGGTGGTGCAGTTTTTCTTATAACATACTTAATACTTATTACAACGATTTGTTTTATTCCACTTTTAGCTGAGTTATCTATCGGTAAAATTACACAAAAAGAATGTATCGGTGCTTATGAATCAATTAACCCTAGGTTTAAATACTTGGGAATGATGAATCCGGTTGCTTGTATATTAGTCGCAGCTTTCTATTTTGTTGTAGGTGGTTGGATAATTAATTACATATATTTAGGTTGCACAGACTTTGAAGCAAATAACTACGCAACTTACTTTTCTTCTTTTACCCAAAATTCAATACCTACTTGTATACTTACAATAATCTTTTTATTCACTTGTATCTTCTTTACCGCACGAGGAATAAAAAAAGGTGTTGAGGTGGCAAATAACATAATGATGCCACTTTTGGCAGTAATTTTAATTGGGCTTGTAATATATTCACTGAACTTACCAAATGCCGGCGTCGGGCTTGCATATATGTTTAAACCTGATTTTTCAAAAATCAACGGAGAAATGTTTTTATGCGCTCTTGGACAAGCTTTATTCACATTAAGTATTGGCATGGGAACCATACTTACTTATGGAAGTTATATTAAAGATGACAAAAATATAGCAAAATCCGCATATTCAATAATATTTTTTGATACAATGTTCGCGCTTATGGCAGGTATAATGATTTTCCCTGCAATATTCTCATTCGGATTAGAACCTAATTCCGGAGCCGGATTAGTTTTTGTAACTCTGCCACACATATTTGCGCAAATGACAGGCGGAAACTTTGTTTCTGTAGCATTCTTCACTCTTCTGTTATTTGCAGCGTTAACTTCCGGTATAAGTATATTAGAAGTTCCTGTCGCTTCGCTTACAGAAAGATTAAAAATATCTCGACTTAAAGCAAGTGCTTTAGTATTCCTAATAGTTGCCATAATTGCTTTACCTGCAACTTTGTCATTCGGTCTGTTAAAAGATATAAGCATTTTTAATAAAACTATTTTTGATTTATTAGACTATCTGACAGCAAACATTATGATGCCTTTAAATGCTCTGGTTATTTGCTTGCTTGCCGGTTACGGACTTAAGCTCAAAGGTCACATGTTTATGCAAAATAAAACACTCGCAACATTATTTAATGTTGGGCTAAGAATCATTATCCCGATAGTTTTGGTTGGAGTGTTACTTATCGGATTACAATAAATTAAAAATTACACAAATTTTTAATTACAGATTGTGTGAATTCAGTGGTCGAAAGGTTTCCGCCTAAATCCGCAGTCTTGTTACCATCTGCCAAAGTCTTAAACAAAGCCTTTTCTATTTTTTCCGCATAAGAAAACTCATTAATATACTTGAGCATTTCAATCGCTGACATCAAAAGAGCTGTCGGATTTGCTTTATTTTGACCTTTTATATCAGGGGCAGAACCGTGAACAGGCTCAAATACTGCACAATCTAATCCAATATTAGCACCTTGAGCAACCCCCAAACCGCCAATTAATCCTGCGGTCAAATCAGAAACAATATCTCCATATAAATTAGGCAAAACTAATACATCGAATTTTGTAGGATCTTGTACCAGTTGCATACACAAATTATCCACCAAGATTTCCTTTGCTAATATCGTAGGATAATCTTTTGCCACACTTCTAAACACCTCCAAGAACAAACCATCTGACAATTTCATAATATTTGCCTTGGTAACTACACAAACTTCTTTTCTATTATTTTTTACAGCATAATCAAACGCGAATCGACAAATTCTGTCAGACGCTTTACGAGTAATAATTTTAATACTATGTGCGGTATCATTGTCGATTTGTTCTTCAACACCTGCGTATAAATCCTCAGTATTTTCCCGAACGACAACCAAATCAACATCCTTAAAACGTGTTTCAACTCCCGGGAAATTTTTACAAGGACGCAAATTCGCATACAAATCCAAATCTTTTCTCAATTGAACATTAACAGATCTAAATCCTTTACCTATAGGGGTTGTTACAGGAGCCTTTAATGCTACTTTGTTTTTCTTTATAGACTCAATTACACGAGATGGCAAAGGGACCCCCTCCTGTTCAATTACATCTGCTCCGGCTGTTTGTATATCCCAATCAATTTCAAGTCCACTCGCTTTTATAATTTCCATGACACTCTGACAAATCTCAGGTCCAATCCCATCACCATTGATTAAAGTAATTGTTCGCATAAAAAAAACCTCCAGTTAATAGAGAAATTATACTATAAATTGGAGGGGTTGTAAAAAATGTTAGGGGAAATATATAATTTAAAAAATTTTATCCTGAGAACGATGAGTAAGAACGTTTAATATTTTCACTTATCGCGGATTTTATTGAATCATACTGAGCCTGTAATGTGTTATGCTCGGTGTCTAGCAATTTGATTCTATTTTGATATTTTTGATCTTTTATATTGATTTCTTGAGTTTTTCTTTCATATTCTGCTGTAGCCTTTGCAATTTCTGCCTCATTTTCAACTACTGTCAAATCAGTTGCCGAAGTATAAACTTTAGAAGTCCAATTTACACCTTTAATATTGAAACTTAATGTGTCTGATAACAAATCAAAATCACTTTCTAATACATCATTTACATCTTCATTAGATGCGATTTCAAGAGTTACAATACCTTGTTTTAATGAATTTTGTAGCCAATCAGGGCTTTCTGCCAATTTGCTATCAAGAACTTGATAATTTGTAGCTAATTCACCTTGTTTTGATTTTTCAGAACTTTCACCGTTCAATCTGTACCACAAATTTGTATACCATTGAGCTTTTACAGGGTCATCATAAGTGTAAGTTTCAGCTAAAGTTGTGCAACCTGCATCTTTTGCAATAGCTTCAAATTCAGCTAAATTTTCATAATACTTTTCAACTTCATCTAATAAATTTTTTTCTTCATTATTGAGGGTTATCTTAATTGGTTCTGGACTATCAACAGACTTATCATTAAATGTCAGTTGCCCATTTTTATTTTCTTTAAAACCCTCAATCCAACCTAATGTACCATCAGCTTTTGTTTCTTTAAGAGCACTTTTGGTCGCATATCCATAGCCATATTCTCTTAAGTCATATACCTCACCGGCAGCCAAAGCTCTAGCCATAGCATTACACCAAGTTTGGAATGTTGTACAATCTGCAATAAGTTGTTTTGCATCACCATACAATTCAGCCCAATTATTAGTAGTTACAGACTCACCACTTAAAACAGCAGCTTTGTAGTTTGTATCAACGTTTGTAAAATACAAATATGCTCCTGATTTTTGATATCTGTATGCTTCTTCTGCAGAAAGATTTTGCTCGTTTTTAAATGTTGTTTTCATTTCAGTTTCTGTGTTTTCTACATTTGACACATAACTAACACTCCAATTTGCTTGCATAACTTGTTTAACAAGATTTTCCCATTGAGAGTATACTTCTTTTGCTTCTTTAGATGTTATCTTCTCATAAGCTTGTTCTATTTCTTCTGATTTAAATACCTTTTTGATACCATAGCAACCTAAGAATTCGTCTAAATTTTTGGAATTTTCAAAGTTTTTAGCATCTTCATTACTAATTAAAACCTGACCGCTTGAATTTACAATAGAATATTGGTTTTTCATATCTGCGTATTGGAATAAAACATTCGCAGTCAAATTAGTCGTTGTAGCATCACCTTGGGCATTATAAGTCAAGAAATTCAACTGAGTTGAGTTCAAAGCATTAATATAATCTTGGCTAGCTTCTTCTGATTGAGTTGCTAATCTCATTTTTGCATTAGAAATCTGTTGAGATTCGTACTCATTAGAACTTAATCTAGCTGTGATTGATAATAGTCTTGCTTGTGAAGCTGATAATCCCATTTAGAACAATCCTTTCGTAATACTGTTATTCATACTTACGGCACAAATTATGCTAAACTTTAATAAATTCAGTTAAATATGAAGAATTGTAACAAAATTTATATAAATTGAATATAAAAAGTCAATATTTTTTTATAGGAAGTTTTTATATATATGTAAGAGATAAACAAATAAGAAAATTAGTTTAAAAGTTTAAGTAAGATTTAAAATTAAGAGAGGACGTAAATTATGGCTACAGTGCTATTATTTTCTGATGCAGTTACAAATATGTACAAAGATACTTCAAAAGCACTTAAAGAGGTTTCTCTAAGCGATAAAAAAGTTGTTAAAAAGACATTGTCACAAATGATGAAACAATCGTTCTTCCACGGGGCAAACCGTTTTGGAACAAATTTCATCGCATAAGACCGATTGAGGTTCGTTGGAATATAGGAAAGAAAAGGAATATTTATTATTGAGGAATTAGGATAAATTTAAGACCGCATTTAGCGGTCTTTTTTATTTGTTAATTATTTTGTTTGCGACTTTTTATTATACGTTCTAAAACTTCTCCGATTATATCCGTATGAGTTCCATCCGGAGCAATTTCTTTATTATGCCAACTTCCACAATGTCTTACACCACCTTCGAGTGTAATAATAGTTGTATCATTTGTCATACTTTTGTTATTAATAACAACGTCTCCAAATTTTGGCAAATATTGCATTGAGTAACGTGTAGGATAAATGCCCGGGATGTCTTTTAACGTTCCTACTTTTATTAGAATATCTTTGATTTCTTTTTGTGTATATAATTTTGTCAAATCCATAGATGTAAATCCGGATAAATCAGATTTGTCATTTGAAGAATCAATTTTCTTTCCGCCAAATGATACCGTTTTAGGTGTTTGAAGATTTAGTTTTACATTAAGCATATTATATTTCTCCTATTTGTCATTTTATTCTGCATTATTGTATTTTTTTAAATAGATATCTTCATTTATTTCTGCAAGAATTCTATTTAACTCTTTTTTTGCATCTTTTAAATCTTCTCGTATACTATTTTGAGTTTTATAAGCGTAGGATTGTTCTTTTTCCAACTTGCCCAGTTCAGATCGTAAAGACTCCAGATGAGTCATTACATTATTAATTTCCTTTTTCTTATCTGAGATTTCCAGAGATTTATTTCGAATATTATCACCTGCAACGTTTAATTTTTGACGAGTTTCGTCAACAACTTTTGCAGCTCTTGATTTTTTAAAATTGAAAAAATCCTTTAAATCAATAATTACTTGTCCTTTTGTTTCCTGATTTAATGCTTTTTTAATTTGCAAAATAGACTCTTCATAAGTTGGCAAATTGCCGTGTTTTACTAAAGTGATAATCTTGCGAATTTGAGCTTTTATATTTTCGCCAAAATCGGAACAATGTTTTAAGATTGTAGTATATAACAAATTTGAACGAGCTCCATTACAAGCTTTGCATAAATATAAACCGTTACCTTTAACTTTTTTACCACCTTTTGACTCAGCTTTTATATGTTCAAAAGTTATAGAAACCTGTTCTACAATTTCTTTTATGTAATTTTTTTCTGATAAATTATGTTTAGAGAATTTATACAATAAATAATCCACATTCAAGTTGTTATGAGGAATACGAACAATTTGTTTTCTTATTTTCTCCGCGATTTTTTTGTCTTCTAAGTTATTTAAAAATCTTTCATAGATTTCCTCAATATGCATATTTTTTGTTTCTGTAGGCAAATAAATAGCATTCCAAGTTATTGAGGCTTGCTTGTTTAAATTATCAAAACGTACTTTATCTTTTTCCGATAATTTCTCACCTAATTTTTCTAAAGCCTTAAATTCTTTGTCAAACATTGTCAAAAATCTCTCATAATAGAAATTTGAGACCTTTCTATGACTGGCAACTATAACCGGAGTTGTTAAAATCTGGGTAATTGTTTTATCCGGATATTTTGTTGCATAAAAATCCAAATAATCAATAACTTCCGAATAAACCTTCGGCATCTGAGGGAAATTATCCCTTAAAGCTTTTAATTTATTTACAACAATCGGTGCTTTTTTTAATTCGGCAGAAGATAATTCAACAACAGAATTGAATAATTTAAGCTCCTTATCTGATAATTCATTAGCTATACGAATTTGAACTTCCGGTTTTTTTACTATTTCATAAAACGAGGTTCTAGGGTATTCATCTGCTAAAGATTTTAAAAAATGAAAAACTGATTTATTTTCAATAACCCCATCAACTTGATTTTTAATTGTTGTTCGAGAATCTACTGCTAATTTACCCATAAAAGTGTCAACCTCAGGAGCAGATAACATTATGTTCCTACATTTAGCACAACACATTCCGGGAATCTCTTTTACTTCTTTAAAGACTTTTTGAGGTAAACGTGCAGTAAAATTTGTATTATTATTTTGGTTTTGGAATAAATTGATTTGCATATCCTTCATAAAACACGTAAAAATAAATTTTGCTACTAAAATATATTTTCTTAAATATTTATTCCAAAATGCTTTACACTGAATTTTGCTTTTACTATAATATTAACAGGAAATTATAGAATAAAAGGATATAAGATGAGTATTTATTTATTAGAAGTAGGAACAGAAGAATTACCATATAAATTTATCCCGCAGGCAATTGAACAATTAAATAGCGGATTTACAAGTTTTTTAAATGATAATAAAGTTAAATTTACAGATATTAAAGTTTACGCAACCCCACGCCGTTTGGCTGTTATTATTGACGGGTTAGATGATAAAACTGCTGACGAAGAAAAAATTATCAAAGGACCTATTAAAAATGTAGCTTTTGATGATAATGGTAACTTAACAAAAGCAGGCGAAGGTTTTGCGCGCAAAAACAACCTTACTAAAGACGATTTATACATCGAAGATAACTATGTTCACGCAAAAATCATTATCAAAGGTATGTCTATTGCAGAACTTTTAAAAGAAAATGTGCCATCAATATTTATGAAACTCCAAGGTGCTCACTTTATGCGTTGGGGGTATAATGATGAAAAATTTTCACGTCCAATCAAATGGATTGTTTCAATTTTAGATAATCAAGAAGTTAAAATAAAAATTATAGATAAAGAATCTTCAATATATTCAAGAGGTCACAGATTTTCTGAACAAAATGTGGAAATTTCTAACCCTAATAATTACGTTGAAGCTCTTAGAAAGGCTCACGTAATTGTTGACCAAAATGAAAGAAAAGAACTTATTGTAAAACGAGCAAAAGAAACTGCGGCTGAAATTGATGCCGAACCATATTACACCGATGATTTATTAGAAGAAGTAACCTTTATTACCGAATATCCGGTGCCGGCATTATGCGAATTCGACCCTAGATATTTGGATATCCCGGAAGAAGTTACAGTTACGGTTATGGCTTCCCACCAAAGATATTTTGCTTTATACAAAAATTCTAAATTAACTAATAAATTTATTACAATGACTAACTACCTTGGTTCAGAATTTGAAAATATCAAAGCCGGAAACCTTCGAGTAATCAAAGCCAGACTCGATGATGCTGTATTCTTCTTTAACGAAGATACTAAAAAGCCGCTTATTAATTTTGTTGAATCATTAAAAGGTGTTACATTCCAAAAAGGAATGGGATCAATGTATGACAAAACTCAACGATTAATGACTTTATCCAATGCAATAGCGAAAGATTTAGGAATAGATTCAAAAGATGTCGAAAGAACCGCTAATCTTTGCAAAGCTGATTTAACAACAAATTTGGTATTTGAGTTTACCGAATTACAAGGTTTTATCGGCGCAGATTACGCACGTGTTTCCGGTGAAAATGAAAAAGTTGTTCAAGGTATTAAAGAACATTATTTCCCACTTAACGCAGAAAGTGAAACAGCAAAAGGTATAGAAGGTCAAATTGTAGGTATAGCGGATAAAATTGACACAGTATGTGCAGTTTTTGCAGCAGGTAAAAAACCAACAGGCTCATCTGACCCTCTTGGGGTTCGTCGTGCTGCTCTGGGTGTTATTAAAACAATCCTTGATGCTAATTTAAAAATTGATATTGATAAATATATCAAAGAAGCTCTAAAACTACTTCCGGTCAAAAGAGATTGTGCGGATGAAGTTAATGACTTTTTCGTTCAAAGAATGATTATATTCTTATCTGAAAAATATAAGAAAAACGCTCTTGAAGCGTGTTCTGCAAAAAATCCTTTAAAAGATGTTGCAGATTATGTAGAAAGAGTAAAAACAGTTCAAACAATGAATTCTCAAACTCTTATAGAAAACGCTAACCGTGTAATCAGAATCCTGAAAGATGAAGCGAATTCAAATGTTTCTGAAACTTATTTTAAAGAAGAAATCGAGAAAATATTGTACAAAGAAGTAATTGCAATTACAGAAACAAACGATTATAAAAAATATTTAGCGAGTTTAGAAGCTCTTAATCCAACAGTTACAAAATTTTTCGAAGATGTACTTGTTATGGATAAGGACGAAAATGTTAAGAAAAACAGATTTGCTTTACTCACTTTATTAAAGAATAAATATGAGCACTTAACCGACTTTAGCAAAGTATAGACAGAGTTTCAGGTTTTTATACTTGAATTTTGTAAAATTTTGTTAAGTTTAAATGTAAAAAAGTCAATTATTTTTTTCAGGATACTTTAAAATATTACCAAGAAGGAAAAAAGGTAGAAAGACATGTTCAACCGAATTAAAAATTTAAAATTAGTTAAACAGTTAAAGGAAAGTGTAAGCCCAAGATTACGTTGGTTAGCATTTTCTAATAAGAATAAATTAGACAAAAGCACCACAGATTATTTAGAAAGTATAAGTGGTGTGGAAAATCTAAAATCACTTTCTGACGAATACGAGCTGGAAGCAATGGTCAGAGCCCAACTCAAAGAGGAATTTCCTAATATTGAAAGTATGAAGTCCTACGAGTTGTTAGTAGATGCAGTAATGCACAACATCAAGAAAAAACAGCTTCAAGCCACCGATAATCTTGATATTGAGTAGGTTAGATTATCACAAATTCCGAATAAAAACGGCCCTAGTTCTAGGGTCTTTTTTATTGCAAAATACCTAATATATGTTATGAACACAAAAAACTAAATTATTACCGGCACTTAATGAAATAATTTCAAAAGCGAACATGTTTGAGCGAAGCGAGTTTGTTCGCTTCTGGTTGAGTTTAGTGCCGGTATTTAATATGCGCGTTTCTCTTTCTTTTCTCTTTTCTTTCTCTTTGCCTCGCAACAAAGAGAAAGAAAATGAGTGCGGGGTCAAAGGGGGTGCATAACCCCCTTAATTAAATATATTTGTAAAATTCCCTTTTCGTCTCCGACGGGTCTTCCAGACGGGGGAACTTTTGATGTCAAAAGTTCCACAAAACCAGAACCTGAACTGCGCTCACTACTCAATTGTAATGCTCAACTTGTGGCAAGTTAACTCGCTCACGCTCAAACAAAACTTGCCTTTGTTATTGTTTCGCAAACATTGAGTGTTCGCTCCGTGAAGGTTCTCTAATTATTTGGCATTCTTTTCTATTATATTTCGAGAAATAACATATATTATGTACAAGTCTACAATTGTAGTTTTGGGTGTATTGCAAAATAGTGGAGTAAGGAGGTGTTTATATGAGCGCAATTATAGGAATTTCTGTTGATAATAGAGCCGAAGAGGCTACTAAATTACAACAAATACTTACAGATTACGGATGTTATATTAAAACAAGAATAGGGTTACACGATATGGGCGATTATAAATGTTTAAATTACGGAATCGTTCTTATTCAAGTAATTGATAAAATAAACGAAATTTATGACAAATTGGCGAAACATTGGAAAGTCCAAATTATGAAATTTTAAAATTTGTAAAAAAAAGTATATACAGATAGTCAAAAAAAATCTTGATGTGGTTTCATGCTAAAGGGACTCACGAGAGATGATAAATCCAATCTATCAAACAGATAACGTTAGAACCAGCATTTTTTACATAAATGACTTTCACGGCAAATCGTTAAATATGGAACGTGCAATTACTGCATCCAATGAATTTGACCTAAAGTACAAAGACAAAAAAAATGTTGATACGTTTAAGCTATCCTCTGGCGATATTATGATTGGTGAAGATTTTAAAACTAATGAACTTGCAATAAAATTTCAAAAGGTTCTTGGAATTACAGCTTCCGCTTTAGGTAATCACGAATATGACATGCAAGACAAAATCGGTACATTAATTCCCCAAATTGACTATAATCTATTAGCTTGTAATATTCAGATAAAGGACCATAACCCACTAAAAAAAGTCGTACAAAGCTCCATTATAGAAGAACGTAACGGGAACAAATACGGGATAATCGGGACTTCCCCAATTGATTTGTATAAGCGTTCTAAAGAAGGTATTATCCAACAAGATATAAAAATCAGCAAAATACAAGAAACTATAAAAAATATCCAAGATGAAGTCAATAAACTTCAACAAAAAGGTATTAATAAAATATTTTTACTTTCGCACCTTGGCTACACTATGGATAAAGTCATTGCTAACCAAACTCAAGGAATAGATGTAATATTAGGTGGACATTCTCATGATTTATTAGTCGACGTTAAAGAAGGTAAAAATTTATTCTACTCAACAACCGGAGAACCGGTAATAATAACTCAAGCCGGCAGAGATGGTAAAAATTTCGGGATTTTAAACTTGGAATTTGATCAAAAGGGAGTTATTAAAAAAGTTCAAAACAATATCGGTTACACTAGAGACTTCAAACGATATCAACCTGTTAAATATATTTTTGACAAAATATTTGGAGCAAAAGAAACCTACGGATACGTAAAAGAAACCGCACCGGCACTAAAAAACGACTTAATTGAACCGAACCCGCATGCTTATTTTATAACAGATTGCATTAGAAAAGATTTGGATTGTGATGTTGCAATACTTCCATCTCCAAATATCAGAGGTTTTTTTGAAACAGGGAAAATTGATACTCGAATTCTAGCCAATATACTGCCGTTTAAAAACAAATTATATAGAGTTAAATATTCAGAAAAAGAGCTTGTTGATGCAATAAAACTTTCGGCTAAATCATTTACCAACACCGCAAACAAACCAGGGATATTTTATACTTCCGGACTTAATTATACCGTTAATAAAAACGGTCAAATCAAATCAATGTATTTTATTGATAAGAACGGCAAGGCAGAACAAATCAATATAAACAAACCGCGTGAAGATAAATTTTATGAAACTGTGTTAAATGATTACTGCGCACAAGGAAATGATGGATTTAAAGACCTTAATAAACCAAATCAAGTTCTTCAAAAATATGATTTTGATGCTACACAATGTATTATAAACGTACTAAAACAAAATAGCACTCCAATCGAAATAAAAGATGACAATCGTATAGTTATTGTTGATAACTAAATTATACCATATCAGCGGTTTTAGATTTTATAAGGTTAACAACTCCCATTGTAAATACGTAAAATAAGATTAAACCAATATAGGAGCTTAAACAAAACGTACCTAATTTTATGGTTGTTGCTAGTTGTAGATATTTTTCAGGAAAGTCTAACGCTAACACTTTATTTAAAATAATACTTGGTATAGTTGTCATAATCCCAATTTGTAGAATTAATAAAACGACTTTTCCAAAAGTTAAATTTAATAATTTTAAAATATTTAAATGCGAAAAATATTTACTCTCATATTTTATTCTTTTTGAAAAAGCGACCACTATCATATAATAAAACGGGATTATACATAACATAATAGCTGCAAAAATATAACCCATAGAGATTTGTTTTACAAATAGCAAAATATACCATCCTAATAAACAAATAAGAAAATATTGCATACTCCAATAAAAAATAATTGGGATATATCGCACAAACATATAAAAAGGTGCTAATGTAAAATCAGGAAGCAAAGTTTCTTTACTAAAAAATACCTGATTTATGAACTTAAAACTATACCCAATTAAATAAAACAACGACATAATACAAATAAACAAACAAACCCCGAGCACTTTATTTGTTGACGGCACAGCAATAAAAAAGTCATCATAAACCAACATACCACCAAATGAAGCGGTATATTTAAGAAAAGAAATAACAAAAATTCCAACAATAGAAAATAATGAAATATGATTTTCTATTGCTTTTTTCCCGGAGTATATTTGTTTGAGATAATTTAAAACTTCCATCTATAAAACTCTCTTTGTTTTATTATAACAATATACAACGTAATTGCAAGCAAAGTTTTTTATTATACAATTAAAGTATGATAACAGAATTAAAACAAGAACTTACAACAATTGTTCAAAGACTAAAAACTCTAAAGGAGTGTCTTTGACCCTGAAAAATTACAACAGGAATTGAACGATTTAGAAATCCAAATGCAAGTTCCTGAAATATGGTCTGATAAAAACAAAGTGTCAAAACTTGGACAAGAAATCAAAGATAAAAAAGAAATCCTAGGTAAATTAACAAATTGGAATAGTACAATCGAAGATGGCTATACAGCATTAGAATTGTGCGATAACGATTTAGTTGCAGATAGTTTAAATCAAATAAAAATTCTGGGAACAGAATTAGAAAAATTTGAATTACAACAGTTGTTATCAGGCGAATATGATGAGGCTGATGCAATTTTAACAATCAATGCAGGAGCTGGAGGTACAGATGCCCAAGATTGGGCGAGCATGATTTTGAGAATGTATATGCGTTGGGTTGAATCAAAAGGTTGGTCTTTTGAGCTTCTGGATAAACTCGACGGAGAAGAAGCCGGCATCAAATCTGCGACAATAAAAATAAACGGGAAATATGCATTTGGTTATTCAAAAGCAGAAAAAGGAGTTCATCGTCTTGTTAGAATATCCCCATTTAATGCGAATGGTAAACGCCAAACAAGCTTTGCTTCATTAGAAGTATCTCCAATTATAGAAGATTTTGAAAAAACAATAACAATCCCTCCTGACGACTTAGAGGTTACAACAATGCGCTCAGGCGGGGCAGGCGGTCAAAACGTCAATAAGGTAGAAACCGCAGTCAGAATACTACACAAACCATCAGGAATAGTTGTAAAATGTCAACAAGAACGTTCTCAGCTTCAAAACAAAGAATATGCAATGCAAATCTTGGTTTCAAAGTTATTGGCAATAAAACAAGCTGAATATGAAGAAAAAATGGCAAAATTAAAAGGACAAAATGTTGATATAAATTTTGGATCTCAAATTAGGTCCTACGTATTCCACCCATACAAAATGGTGAAAGACCATAGAACAGGTTTTGAAGTTGGCAATATTGATTCTGTTATGGACGGGAATTTGGATGGTTTTATCGAAAGTTATTTAAGACAAAATTATGAAGTATAAATAAAATTACGGGAGAGTAGCAATGGAAAATAATTTAACAAATATTACAAAAAGAGATATTTTAAAGCACTATTTTGCATCACTTTTAGTATATGGAGCTGTATTAATTTTCATTATATTATGCCCTATTTACTATTCACAAATCCAAGACGGCACATTCAATTATATGGATTTTTTTATAATATATTTTGTTGGTTACATATTTATTGCTCCAATAGTATATTTTATTGCAAAACCTAGAACAATATCAGACTCAAATAATATTAAAATTCTTAAATATATAACCAGACAATTTAAAAAACAAGATACTACGCAAGACTTTTTAGCAAATATTGAACCAAAAGAAGATGAAAAACAAGCTTTAATGGGCTTATTTATAAAAACATTTTTTGGAGTGAATTGTGTACATTTTTTATGCAGTTCATACATCCCATCACTAGGGTATAATTTTGATTTTCTCAGAGCTATTTGGGAAAATATTACTATATATATGAACGGTGGTAGCGGTATTTTTAAAAGCCTTGTACAATACACAATCGATACCGGAGATGTTTGGATAAAACTTATAATGACACTAACAACCCTAATTTTAGCATTCAGTTATCTGACAGATTCTGTCTTGTTTAAAAACAAAATAAAATCAACAGATACTACCCCTCTTGGTGTTTTATCATGTATTATATGTTATTACCCTATAACAATACTAACAACAAAATTTATCTCGCCGGCACTAAATGAATTAATTCCAATCAATAATCATTATCTATTTGCAGTGCTAAATTTTTTAATAATTATAGTTAATTTTATTGGGTTAATTGCAACAACTCGTCTGTTTGGGAAAGCCGGAAATTTAACAAACAGAGGTATTGTAACAGGATTTCCTTATAATATTATCAGACACCCGATATACTTAATGGAAATCCTATACATTGTATTATCGGCATTTCCTATACTTTTTCTTCAAGATTATCCTGTAAGCGTAAAACTCTCAGGAGTAATCGGAATGTTAATTTGGATACTAATATATTATTTACGTTCAATAACAGAAGAACGACATTTAATTAAAGATGAAAAATATCAGGAATATGTAAAAAAAGTTAGATACAGATTTATACCAAAATTATTTTAACTAAGGAGCGGCGGGTTTTGTTTACAAAACCCGCCGCCTTAATTCGAAACATTCGAACCGTAAACTATTTCTCAGTTGTAACCTTTGAATAGTCTATATAATAATAAAGTCATAATTAAGCCCTCAATTGCATTATTACCTTTATTTGTTAAGATTTGTGACTTTATTAGCAAAAAATATAATTTTTAGATATTAAAAAAGAAAAAAGGAGCACATATAATGTTAAAAATCGTTGATAAAATCGGAACAAAAGCAGTGAGATATCTTTCAAAAAACACTGTAAGAGCAAACTACAACAAAACCATGGACGCAACTTTTTTTCTTGGATTATCAACATGTGCAACAGGAGTGGGTGCCTTATCCGGAGATATAGTATGTACGGCATCCACATTAGCATTAGCAAATTGCACACTAATAGGGGGTGCTAAAGCCCTTTTTCACAGAATTCAAATGCAACCGATAAGAAATCGTGCAATCCGCATTAAAAAAGCGGCTAAACAAGCCGCTAAACAAGCTAAAAAACTTGACATAAATGCTTAGATATCCGCCGTACAATTTGGACATTTTGTCGCTCTTATATCAATTTGAGAGAAACAATGAGGACAGTCTTTTGTTGTTGGAGCTTGATCGATTTCTTCAACTTTCTTTTCTGCTCTTAATTTATTTATTCCTTTAATTAATAAAAATACAGAAAAAGCTACTAAGACGAAACTAATCAATGTATTTATAAACAAACCATAATTTATTGTAACTGCACCGGCTTCTTTAGCTGCATCTAAAGTTGCATAAGTAATAAAATTACCTTCATAATCAGGTAATGCTATAAACATATTGGCAAAATCAACTTTGCCTAACATCCATCCTAATGGTGGCATAATAACGTCTTTTACCAAAGAGTCTACGATTTTACCAAAAGCTGCACCAATAATTATACCGACAGCCATGTCAATAACATTTCCACGCATTGCAAAGGTTTTAAACTCATCTGTATATCTTTTTAATCTCTCAATCATACTTTCTCCTTCCTTTTATTTTAAGCAATTATATTAGTATGAAAAAAAGTTGTCAAATTTTAAAATAGCACTACACAAATAAAATTATATGTGATAGAATTTTCTCGTAAGTATTAGTAGAGGAAGTCGTAAAAAATGAATAGCTATTTAGAAAAAGTATTAAACGAAGTAAAAATTAAGAACCACAATGAACCGGAATACATTCAAGCTGTAGAAGAAGTTTTATCTACAATCGAGCGAGTAATTGATAAACACCCTGAATATGAAAATCTGGCAATTTTAGAAAGAATGGTTGAACCGGAAAGGCTTATTACATTTAGAGTTCCATACATTAATGATGAAGGGAAAACTATTGTAAATAGAGGTTATAGAGTTCAATTCAACAGCCTTATCGGTCCATATAAAGGTGGTTTGAGATTTCACCCAAGTGTAAACCAAAGTATTATGAAATTCTTAGGTTTTGAACAAATTTTCAAAAACGCACTTACAGGTTTGCCAATCGGTGGCGGTAAAGGCGGAAGTGATTTTGACCCTAAAGGTAAATCTGATAACGAAATTATGAAATTCTGCCAAAGCTTTATGACAGAATTACAACGCCACATAGGTCAAGACGTTGATGTTCCTGCTGGTGATATTGGTGTTGGCGCAAGAGAAATCGGATATTTATTTGGGCAATATAAAAGAATTAAAAACGCATACGAAGGCGGTGTATTAACCGGAAAAGGGCTTTCTTATGGCGGATCTTTAGCAAGAAAAGAAGCTACCGGCTTTGGTCTTGTTTATTTTATGAGAGAGATGTTAGGGGCAAATAACTTAAACTTAAATGGTAAAACTGTATTAATTTCAGGCTCCGGTAATGTCGCAATTTATGCATGCCAGAAAGCTCAAGAACTTGGCGCAAAAGTTGTTGCAATGAGTGACTCAAAAGGTTGTGTATATGATAAAGACGGCATTGATTTAGCGTTAATGAAACAAATCAAAGAAGTTGAACGTGGTAGAATTTCTGAATATGCAAAACGCAAATCTGGTGTTGAATATATGGAAACTACAAGTGCAGATGCTCCTATTTGGACAATCAAAGCTGACATTGCACTTCCTTGCGCAACTCAAAACGAGGTTACACTAAATTCTGCAAAATCTCTTGTAGAAAACGGGGTTATCGCAATTGGTGAAGGTGCAAACATGCCTTGTACAAAAGAAGCTACAGATTATTTCCTAGAAAAAGGTATTCTCGTTGCACCTGCAAAAGCCGCTAACGCAGGTGGTGTTGCGACTTCTGCAATTGAAATGAGTCAAAATAGCATGAGATATTATCTAACATTTGAAGAAGTTGACGCAAAATTAGAAAGAATTATGATAAACATATTTAAATCTTGTCAGAAAGCTTCTGAAGAATATGGAATGGATAAAAACTACGTGGCAGGTGCAAATATTGCATCATTTACAAAACTTGCAGAAGCAATGATCGCTCAAGGTGTGGTATAAAGATTTTATAACCAAAAAAAGAACCCATAATAGGGTTCTTTTTTTTTTGCCTAAAGTTCAAATTCTTCTTTGAGCATTTGTTTATATTCATCAGGGGTAACTGTTTCCGGCGCAAGGCCTTTTTCTTGTAAGCCACGCCTGTACAGATTATATGCATCTTTTTCCAAATCTTCAGATGCCATAACCAAATCACGATGTTTCTGAGCTTCGATAACCCTAATTGTGACTTCAGAAGGTGAACCGTCTTCACCAACCATATCTTGAACAACATAACTTTGCCAAGATTCAGGTAAATCTTCAATAAACATATAATCTTTATCTGTGCCTAAACGTTTATCAATTTCTTTTTTGAGAACTTTTGCGACATAATCTTTTTGAGATTTAAATCGACAAGGATAAACAATTTCAGAACCGATAACCTCTTCAGGATCTCGTTTTTCGTGCTTTTTAAATAATTCTGCCGCAACGGCAAGATGTCCTATTTCATAATCAACAAATTGTTCCCAAATTGGTTTTAACATTTCATCTGTTTCGTCTTCCATACAGTTGTAGTATGTACAGACTTCCGTAAATTCATGAAGAAGTAGTTTTTCATACCAGGATTCTGTTGGGTCGATTAAAGACTCATACATATTTACGTGTTCTTCTTCGACATCTTTAATTTCGGCATAAGTTTCACGTAAACACTCATTACCATAACACATACCGTGTTCTGCGTAAAAATTATGAGTTTGTTGTTCTCCGGCTACTAAAGTATATAAATTAACCTTTGTTTGTGGCGCAGCAGTCATTTTATCATACGGGGTACGTAGTCTTAAAATATTACAGTTGTGGTGATGTTGTGTAGGACGACCAAAAATAATATCTGTTTGACCTTGTACAATATCATTCGGAGTAATTCCATGCTGCATGTATGCCCACTGACTATAACGATATAAATGGTCAAAATCTTCTAATAATCCAAAGTCAAAGGTTTCTTTAACATATAAATCGGGTTCATTTTGAGCCATCCAAGCCGTTAAATCAACAGCAACTTGTTCGTAACCTAATGTGGTTTCTAATACAGATTGATCAGATGGAGTTAACCAATTAATTGTAGTTTGCTGTTGATCTTCAATACGTTTTGTCATTGCCAAAAACTCTTGTGTTTGTTCATCTGTGGTATTTCTTGAAAAATTATGTTTAAAATTCCATGCTTCAACTTCAATACCATTCATTAAAATTTGGCGAGTTCTTGTATAACAATCAACTTCATTCTTATTAAAATGCCTATGAGCAATATCATGCCAAGTTCTTAATTGTTTTTCAGGTGCTATACCTTTTTCTTTTAATGGATTAAAAGCCATTTTTCACTCCTTTCTTTTGTAACTTTAGAAATATAAAAGAAACGCAGGACAAATATATCCGCCAGTAAGCTATCCCTAAATATGCACTAAAAAGAGCTGTTATATATAACAGCTCTTTAACTAGGATTAAAATTATTCCATTGAGGATACTTTATACCATTATAAAAATCAATTATTTCATCGGCACCTTCTTTATAATAATGTCGATTTTCCAAAGGAATTGCTCTCAATTCATCCAAATGCTCATTAATAAACTTCAGGGTTTCAGGGAAATACGTTGCTAAAACGAAATCCGAAGAACAAGATTTACCTGTCATTAACAATGTATAACATTCCGAAAACATCTCCAAAGGACTTGATGATGCGTATTGTTTTTCATAATCCGGACGAGACTTTAATGCTTCTAATTCTTTTTCCGCTATATTTAAAAACGTAGAATCTTTACCGGCCCAAGAAATATTATCACCGCCACGATTTGAAAAATCCAAAGAATGACCTATTTCATGAGTTAAACCTCTTACATATTTTTCAGGTGGTAATTGATCATCAAAAAGGTTAATTTTTATAATATTATTATCCGAATGGTAAGCAGCTAAGACTGAACTATCTTCGTAATAAACTTCTATAGTATCAACTTCTTGACATAAATCAATCAAAACAGGCGCATTTAGGGCTAATATAATATCTTTAACTTTGGCTTTATCCTTATCTGAAGAAATGTTTGCCAACATCTTATCCAAATTTATCGTATAAGTTTCTTTTATTGAAGCATTTGTTACGGTAACAGAATTCTCATTTAATTCAATGCTATATTCCACGCCATTGAACGTTTGTATCTTTTTATTTGCAGCAATCTCTACATTCGTAATTTCTGGTCTTAAATTAGCGATTTTCGTACCTTCTAAATTAAATTGTTGCAATTTATCATACTGGGCTTTATTCTCTTTATAAATTCTGTCATTTTTGAGGAAATTAAAAACATCAGGGATAAAAATTTCATCAATATACTTATCAAAATCTAACTGTTTAAAAGCGTCTAATTCAACGTCATCACCAGTCTCAACAAACGAGTACAAATCTTCAAAATCTGCGTCTAAAAACATAATATCATCCGGAACAAAATTAGGCATTGAAGCTCGACAACTTTTCAATAAATTTGTCATATTAGTTAGGAATTCATCTTTAGCCATTTCATTATTTTCATAACACTGTATAAAATGATCGTACAAAGAAATTCCTTTTTTTGATTTAAACTCATCTAATGCCATAAACAATTGTTTAGAACCATCAATTTCTCGCAAGCTTTCATCAGCCAATTTAGAATAATCTCCGTTTAATAAACTTGTTGAGAATTCAGTACTTGCTTCAAATAGCAATGATTGAATATCAATATTTTTATTAACCAGATTTTCTAAAATATCCGGACTAAGCTTAAACAAATAATCCATTTCCTTTTCGCTTAAACCACCGTCAAATGATATTTCACCATTTTTTAACATCTGTGCCAATTTTTCAAACATAAGATATCGTCGATTTTCAATTTTATAACTCTGTTTTTTTAATGCATTATCAAAAGTTTTATATTGTTTCAATTGTTCTGATTTATCTAATGACGTATATTGGAATTTCCCAATAGTTTCAATTATCTCATTATTTGCTAATGGTGCCAAAAATTTAGTTTTAATAAGTTCTGCAACATTCGGTGCTAATGATTTTATAAATTGTTTTAATTCAGCATCCTCTAATTGTCCGTTGTTTACAATACTACCAAATATTCCGGAATTATCACATTGTAAAAATACAGATTCAATATTTCCACCGGCATTCTGAAGATTATTTTCTTCAATAAATGATAACAAAGCCTCTTTTGTAATAAACTTTGGATTATAATTTGCATATTGCTGTATAGTGTTTCCGCTCACTTATTGGAACCTCAATAATAATCTACCTATATATATTACGGTACAAGTCGTATAAAACTTTAATTTTGTTTAAATTTTTGTTACATAAAAACATAAAACGACAATTTCCTGTATGTTTCAACTTAATACTAATGTTATGGATGTTAGGCCTATCTCTCAAAATAATACAAGTTTTTCAGCACGTAACCCAAAAATAAGGTTTGCAGATGATATTGCACGCCGTGTAAACAAGTCATTTCCAAGAATTTCATCCACATTATTAGAAACTCACAAATTTGCAAAAAGAAAAAGATTTAAAGAACTAATCTGGAACGTTTCAGACCAAGTCACAGTAATGAGAAATGAAAAAAAAGATAGAATTATATGTGCAAAGAAACTTGTTGATTATGTAAAAGCATATATTCAACCAATCAAAAAATACCACGCTGGCAATTGTGGAGAAAGTGCAGAATTAGCAGCCATTATTGCTCAAGCTAACGGATTAAAAAATGTTGAAAAAGTTTATCTTGTAACAGAACGAGGTAAAGATATGGATCATGCGGTTCTACTTGTAAATGATGTTAAAACACCATATATTATAGACGCCTGGCTTGGATTTGCAGATACTATCCCAAATGCAGTTGTACGATATAAAGGAGAATTCCGCCACTGTTTTGACGGCAGAATGATTAAAAGTAAAAAACTTAAATTTATACCTAGTGATGGGAAGTTTGATTTTATTATAAATCGTATATTTACAAACAGAGAAATTAAATATCTTTTAAAAACTCACAAAGATATTATTCTTCAGGAAAAGAATATTTCTCAAAAGACTTAATAACTTTACAAGGATTGCCTACCGCAAGTGAATTTGGAGGAATATCTCTTGTAACAACACTTCCGGCTCCAATTATTGAATTTTTACCAATAGTAACTCCTCCTAATACAGTAACATTTCCGCAAATCCAAACATTATCACATATTGTGATAGGATTTGCCCATTGTAACCCTTTTAAACGTCTGTTTGTATTTATTGGATGCATCGTTGCATAAAATTCACAATTCGGACCAACCATAACATTATTACCAAATTTCACTTTGCCTGCATCCAAAATTAATAAATTATGATTTGAACAAAAATTCTCACCAAACTCAATATTATAACCATAATCACACATAAAAGGTTGCTCTAAATAAAAAACTTTACCAACTTTTCCGATAATCTTTGCGATAAGATTATTACGTTGTAAAACCTTATTTGCCGGTAAATTATTATACTTATAGCATAATGTTTTACATTGTAAACGTTCTTTAAAAAGATTATAATCCAACGAAGGATTATAAACCTTACCACTTAGCATTTTTTCTTTTTCATTGAACAAAAGTTTTTTACGACTAAAAATATATGCAAGAATTTGTTTACAGAAGATAGTATTTAACATAACTTGCTACATATTATAGGACTTTAACATTATTTAAAACTGCCCTATTAGGGATGCTTTTAAGTTATTGAGACAATGTTTTTATAACCTTGCACGGATTACCTACAGCTACACTATTTGATGGGATATCTTTAACTACAACACTCCCAGCTCCAATTACAACATTATCACCTATTGTAACCCCAGATAAAACAACTACATTACCACCAAACCAAACATTATTCCCAACCTTTATTGGATAAGCATATTCTAAACCTTTATTCCTTGTATTTGCATCTAGCGGATGTTCAGGAGTATAAAATGCACAATTTGGACCAATAAAAACATTATCACCAAATTCAACCTTTGCCGGATCTAAAATCACTAAATTATGATTAGAATAAAAATTTTCACCTATTTCTATATTCCACCCATAATCACAGATAAAAGGTTGCTCTATTAAAAAATCCCCTTTTATAACACCTAATATCTGTTTCATTAACTCTTTTCGTTCGACAGATTTGTCAGGTGACAAATTATTATACTTGTGACATAACATTTTGCACTCTTGACGAGCTTGAATTAATGCCGCATCATTATTTGCGTCATATAACTGCCCAGATATCATTTTTTCTTTTTCATTCATAAAATAAACCTCTCAAAATAATTATACACTACTTTGAATAATCTATCTTTTTCATAATAAAAACAAACGGAAGAATAAATAAAATTATAAGCGCATAAATCTTATATGAAGTCATAAAAGCACACAATGTGGATTGTTGTATTAGCTGTTTATAAATCGTAATCTGTGCCATTTGCCCCGCAGTTGCAATATCTGCACCGTGTTGCATAAAATCAGCAGTCATCGCGGATACTCTTTCTGCAAAAGCATTATTTAAAACGGTTAATCTATCAACAAGATACGTTTGATGCACTTGCGAAAACCTAGAAACAAAAACACCGACAGAAGATGTCCCTATTGCACATCCAACATTTTTAATTAAATTCTGAACACTTGCCGCATTCGTCATTTCTAAATTTGAGACGTTTGAAAACAGCAAAGTCGTTGTAGGAATAATAAATGTTGTCATGCCAAAACCCAATACCATCGTAGGAATTACAACATTTGCGAAAGATATACTAAGATTTAGTGTAGAAAACATAAAACAACCGATTGCAAATATTGCAAAGCCAAAAAATGATTGTATTCGCAGATCAACTTTTTTAGCAATTATACCGGCACAAATTACGGCACAAACACTGCCCACACCCATCGGACCTGCAGCTAATCCGCTTAAAAACGAATCATATCCCATTAAACGTTGCAAAAATTGCGGCAATATTGCAATCGTACCGTAAGCAACAGCAAAACCTATCGTTAATGCTATGGTCCCCATTGTAAAATTCCAGTTCCTCACAATACTCAAATCCAATAAAGGCTTTCTAGATTTCAATTCACGCCATACAAATAATATAAATGCTATTAAACTTGTTATACCCAACTTTGTAATATAAGCAGAGTCAAACCACCCATTTTTTTGCCCGTTATCTATCATTACTTGAAATGAAGCAATCCAAATAACAAGTAAAAAGAATCCAATATGATCCATTTTGTGTAATCCGACAACTTTTAAATATGGAGGGTCCTCAATATACATTGCAACCATAACAAACGCAGCAATGCAAAATGGTATACTTATGAAAAATACCCAGTTCCAAGAATAATTATTTGTAAGATAACCTCCCAAAATTGGTCCGATAATAGGTGCAATAGTTATACCCGCAGAAAATATTGCCATAGCTTTTCCTTGTTCGCTTTTTGGATAACTTTCTAATAATATGGCTTGTGATAATGGGATTAAGCATCCTCCGCCAAGCCCCTGACAAAATCGTGCAAGAAGCATTATCTCAAAATTTGGAGCAAATCCGCATACTGTCGCAGATATACCAAATAATGCAATACAAAATAAAAAGAATTTTTTGCGACCAAATACGCTACAAAGCCAATCTGTAGCGGGTAATAAAACACTGCATGCAATCAAAAACATTGTGACAATCCATAGACTTTCATCATCTGAAACTGAAAAACTACCCGCGATATATTTTAGAGCAACATTTGCAATAGAAGTATTTAAAACATCAACAAACGTTGCTAACATAAGGGCAATAGTAATCAGTGCTAGACTTGCTTTCGGTTTCCAATCGTGTTCCATAATCTCCTCAATTCTTATTTAAATATATTAAAAACACGCTCCATAAAACATAAATTTCATCAAAAAATTTACTATACGTTAAGCTGAAATAACTAGCAAAAATTTATATTTCTTGTTTTAAAAATAATATGGAAATTAGAACACATAACAGTAATATAAATTTCACATCTCGTAAAATCCCCCGATTTATTTATCATTTTACGAACCAAAATTCATATCAAAAAATGTGTCAAGATGGATTTATAAAAACTACTGATTGTGATATGTATCTAAAAGGAGAAGGCGTTTTTATGGTTGATTGGACAAATTTCTGCAAGCGTTGGGGGTACGATAAATCTTGGGGAGAAAAAGGAACAACTTTACAAGAATCTCTGATAAGAACTGCTGCTAAATGGATTCAAGCATTTATTAAAGGTAAAAATGAGCTTGTTATATTGAAAATCCCTACTGAAAAACTTAAACGAAGCAAGCTTGTAATAAGAAGTCAACAAAAATTTTTCGATGTTAAAGAAAACGATAAAAACTTCAATTCCCTTTCTGACAACTTAAAAGAACATTTATCAGGTTTTACACCTGCCACTGAATATAAAACCTTTGCTAAGAGAAAAGAAGCGGTGGAATTTATTTATAAAGAAGACATCCCGATAAATATTACAGAAAAAATCGGAGAAACTATCAATATTCCGGAATTTAGAGCAACGACAAAGTATAACAGAGAAAACCCGGTTAAAAGTATACTTAAAAAGTGTTTAAAAGGATTAAATGAAGCCAAAAGCCTTAGATTTATCCAAAAAAAAGTTGAAGATACTCCTCCTAATTTTTCCCAAGTTCATTAGCTTTAGAGGTTGTTTTTTGAATAACATCATAAAATAATTTATCAGATTGTTGGGATTTCATCTCAGAAATTCCAACAAAAGTACAACCGCCTTTTGTCGCGACATTATCAATAAGTGTTTGAACTGTTTTATCTCCGCGTTCAAATACCATTTGCGCAGATCCTAAAGCTGTCTGAGTTGCTAAAATTAGAGATTTATCATAATCTAACCCTAATTTTTCACCGGCACGCGCAATATTCTCAATTACCTGATAGAAAAATGCAGGCCCGGAACCTGAAATAGCTGTAACAATATCTATCTGAGATTCATCAATGATAATACATTTGCCCAGTATTGATAAAATATTTTCAATAAGCTGAATGTCTTTATCTGTAGCATTTACGCCTTTACAAATGCCAAACATTCCTAAATTTACAAGCGCTGGTGTATTCGGCATTACACGTATTACGTGATTATTTGGTATTATATTACCGATTTTCTCCGTACTGACTCCTGCAGCAATTGATACAACAAGTTTTTCCGGATTTAAATAATCTTTGATTTCATCAATTACATTAACTACTGAATTGGGTTTGGTTGCAATAATTATTATATCAGAGGCTTTAACCAAAGCTTTATTGTCAAAAAACACATCAATACCAAGTCTATCAGAAGCAGATTTAGCTATTTGTTCATTGACTTCAGAACCAAAAATAGTAAAATTTTGAGCAATTACAGAATTTTTAATTCCGCTTATAATTGCGCTTGCCATCTTGCCACAACCTATAAATCCTATATTTTTCTTCATAATACGTAACTATTCCCTTCAATATTTGTTGACTAATTTATTTGTTTACTATAACATCTTAATTATACGACAAATAAATAGTAAAAGGAAATAAAAAAATGAGACGTACACTAGAAGGAACAAAAAGAAAAAGACAAAACGTAAGCGGCTTCAGAGCTAGAATGGCTACTCCGGGCGGACGTGAAGTTATTAACAGACGTAGAGCTCGCGGTCGTCATAAAGTTGCTATTACAGCTAAAAACCGTGCTTAATTGGTTTTTAATAGGAGAACACGGCACAAACATTAAATAAATACGAGGTGACAGTGTTACCAAAGCAATACCGCTTAAAAAAAAGATCAGCTTTTAAAGCTACATATAAAGTTAAAAACTCCTCCCATTCGGGTGGAGTAACTTTGTTTGCAGGGATTAAAAAAAAGGATGACAGTCCGACAAAAGTCGGTTTTGTTGTCAGTAAAAAGGTCCATAAACGAGCTGTAAAACGTAATCGTTTGAAACGATTAATGAGAGAAAGTTATAGATTATACCTAAAAGAAGGTAATTTAGGACAATCACAAAATTATTTATCCTTGGTCTTTGTCGGAACAGAAAAAGCCCTTGGAAAGAGTTATGAGCAAATAAACAAGAGTGTACAAAAAGTATTGGAGCAAATTTAAGTGTTTGAAGGGGCTTTTGTTGACAATATAATGATGCATTCCGAAACAAGAGCTTATCCTGTGGAGCCACAAATTACGGCGGGATTAATTGTCGGTAGCCAATCTTTTTATAAATATTCACTTAGAGAATCTACTTATCCGACATTATCTTTGGTAGATGAAATCAAAGACGAATTCGGGAATGTAATTCCTCCGGGGCATTATGAATTAGCACTATCAGACGAAAAAGACTTTTTAATACTAATTCAATCAAAAATCGCTATAGCAATTATTCCTGTATTTAAAGTTGAAATTGACATGTCTGAATACGAAATTGTAAAAGATAAAAAAGCATTAAAACGCGAAAAAAAAGAGCAAAAAGAAATCGAAAAAACAAATAAAAAACGAGCAAAACAAGGAATGCCACCTATAACTGAAGAAGATGATATTTACCAAGAAGCTTCCATTGAATACATTGAATCCGGATCTTATTATTTGATAAGATATGAACGAGCTGATGTAAAAGCTTGGGGCGCTATAAAAGGATAATAGAATAGCCGTTGTGGCAATTGTAAATTCTTTAGCATATCTGTATTAATGTGGTATAACAATAAAGTAAAGGAGTATTTTATGGATAAAAAATCAATCATTACAATTTTAGCAATATTAATTTTACCTATGTTAGCTTTCTGGGGTTTGACATTTGATAAGTCAACCTCTACAGTTGCTGAAGCTTTAGGAAAGCCTCAAATTATAAAATTTTCTTCAACTATGTGTTCTGAATGTAAAGAAGTTGAAAAAGTTATGCAAGAAGTTATGCCAAAATACAAAGATAGTATTGCATACACTGAAATAATCGTTGATAGCAGAAATGATATGAAAAATGCCATGATAAAAAAACATAAAGTTGTTATGGTTCCGACTATTATAATGCTAAATTCTGACGGTTCACAATATATGCGTATTGAAACAGCTATCCCTGCAGAACAAATGGATAATTATATTCAAGGATTGAAATAAATTATGGAAAACTTAACACAATTTTTTACTAGTGAAAGCAGTATTTATGTTTTATTTGCGGCCTCATTACTCGGTGGATTAATTTCATCTATTTCACCTTGTTCTTTATCAATGTTACCATTGATTATTGGTTATATTGGTGGTTTTTCTCAGGAAAAACCATTGAAAACTCTCGCGCAAATGATAATATTTGTAATGGGTACAGGTATTGTCTTTTCAATCATAGGAATAATTTGTGCTCTAACAGGTAAAATATTTGTCGGCAATCCATACTTTGCGTTATTTGTAGCTTCTGTTATTTCAATAATGGGATTGAAAATCATCGGAGCTATTGATTTTGATCTTCCTGTGATGATAAAAGAAATTCCTCAAAACAGATGGGGAAATAGTTTCTTTTACCCATTACTTTTAGGTGCTGTTTTTGCTTTGATAGGCACACCGTGCTCAACCCCGATATTAGCAAGTATAATGGCATTTGCATCAATATCTGCAAATGTTTGGCAAGCTGTTATTATGCTATTTTTATTTTCAATAGGTCAAGGCTTAATCTTTATTATTGCAGGATTTTTAACCTCTAAACTTAAATCTAACCCAAAATTCTATAATTTATCTGAAAAAATCATGAAAATTAGCGGGTTATTATTGATAATTGTTGCTTTATATATTTTTTATAAGATTTTTGGCGGTCTTCTTGTAAAATAACCTTGCATATTGTAAAATTTAAGCATATAGAAGGATATTTTTAAGGAGTATGTAGAATGAAAACTTTTGAAGGGCAATTAACAACAACAGTTGATGATAAATTTTGTATTATAGTATCCAGATTTAACGATTTTATCGGTTCGAAATTACTTGCAGGTGCAATCGATGAATTAAAAAGACACGGAGTTTCCACTGACAACATTGATATCGTAAAAGTTCCGGGCGCGTTTGAAATACCTGTTATTGCACAAAAATTTGCGCAAACAAAAAAATACAATGCAATAATCACTCTAGGGGCTGTAATTAAGGGTTCTACATCACATTATGATTATGTATGTGCAGAAGTATCAAAAGGTGTTGCTCAAGTAAGCTTACAAACTGGTGTACCGGTAATTTTTGGAGTATTAACAACAGATAATATTGAACAAGCTATAGAAAGAGCCGGAACAAAAGCCGGTAACAAAGGTTCTGATGCAGCTAAAGCAGCTATCGAAATGTCTAATTTAATTAAACTTGTATAATATATTTCGTTTTAAGCATAATGGTGAAAAGGAGTAGGGTATGAGTGAAGTAATAACCGAATACAGAAATGAAAATACCAAAGACATTGATTTGTTATCAACAATTGATATGGTTCGTAAAATGAACGAAGAAGATTTAATTGTCGCAAAAGTTGTCGGAGATGAAGCCCCAAATATAGCCACAGCAATTGACATGATTGCAAAAGCATTTTTAAAAGGCGGCAGATTATTCTATTTTGGTGCAGGAACATCCGGACGACTTGGAATTTTAGATGCTTCAGAATGCCCTCCTACATTCAGCGTAGATTCTTCTATGGTGCAAGGGATAATTGCAGGTGGCGAAAAAGCATTCTTTTCAGCTGTAGAAGGTGCTGAAGATAATTTTTCTGACGGGAAAAAAGATGCTGAGGTTTTAACTGACAAAGATGTCTGTGTTGTTATATCAGCAAGCGGAAATCCCAAATATTTGTTAGGTGTCCTTGAAAAGGCTGATGAAGTTGGAGCTGCAACAATAGCTATTACATGTAATTCAAAAGGCCAAATTGCTATTGAAGCAGGACACGTAATCTGCGCAGAAGTTGGCCCTGAAGTCATTGCAGGTTCCAGTCGCCTGAAAGCCGGTACTGCTCAAAAAATGATATTAAATATGCTTACAACCGGAGCTATGATTAAAATCGGCAAAACCTACGAAAACTTTATGATAGATTTAAAGGCCGTAAATGAAAAACTAAAAGATAGAGCTATAAGAATTGTTTCTCAAATAGCTGAAGTATCACATAGTGCCGCACTTGCAGCACTTTTAAGATGCGATTGGGAAATTAAAACAGCAATAATTATGATTATGAAAAAACTTGATACAGATCAAGCTAGAATAGAGTTGAAAAAGCACGGTGGAGTTCTTCGAAAATTGATAAAATTAGAAGAGCCTGCAGTGTAGGAGGATAAATATTATGAAATTAACAGTACTTGGAGCAGGATGTTGGGGGCTTACTTTAGCTTGGTTATTAACAGACAACTTCGATGAAATAACCGTTTGGGGTAGAGCTCAAGATTTAAGTGAAGATTTAATTAAAAATAAACATTGTTCAAAACCTTTAGAAGTCCAGTTAGATGATAAAATTGAAATTTCATCAAATTTATCTGAAGCTATTAAAGACGCAGATATTATTTTATCCGTTGTTGCAACCTCTGGAACAAGAGATGTTTGTGAAAATTTAAAACTCGCTGGGATACAACCAAACCAAGTGCTTGTAAACGCGTCAAAAGGTATTGAACTACCATCATTGATGAGAATGTCAGAAGTTATCAAAGACGTTTTACCTGAACAAAAATTAGTAATCTTATCAGGTCCAACACTAGCAAAAGAAGTGTTACAAGGAAAACCAACAGCAGCATGTGTTGCTTGCGAAGATATTGAAACCGCTCAATTTGTTCAACAAGCTTGCAACGTACCAAGCAAATTCAGATTGTATACAAACACCGATGTAATTGGTGTTGAATTAGGCGGTAGCTTGAAAAACGTTATCGCAATCGCTTCAGGTTTTGCACATACAATGGGTCTTGGTGACAATTGTGCAGGTTCACTTCTTACCCGCGGAATGGCTGAAATCGTACGCGTAAGTATCCAACTTGGCGCAAATCCATCAACTTTATATGGATTATCCGGCATGGGTGATTTAATTGCTACTTGCTCATCACCAATGTCTCGCAACTATACCGTTGGTTCAATGCTTGCAAAAGGGAAAAAAATCAATGACATTTTAGCGGAATTGGGTTCGGTCGCAGAAGGTGTAAAAACCTCAAAAGCAATTTGTGAGCTTGCTAAAAAGTTAGAATTAGAAGTTCCTGTATCTGAAGCTATTTATGAAGCTGTATATACAGATATTACTCCGGAACAATTATTATCAAAATTAATGAATAGAAAATTGAAAGAAGAAGAAAGATACGTATAATGAAATTTGCCGTTAGATATTTGAAAAATACATATTATCCGCTAAATGTACCGGACACTATAAAATTAGAACCGGATCAAATGGTTATTGTCCGTACTGAAAAAGGAGAAGAAGCTTTAAAGGTATTTATTGTAAATTCTCAAATTGAACAATTGTGGGAAAATGCCAAAAATAAACCTGAAGCATTAAGTGTCATAAGAGTGCTTTCTCAAAGAGATTTGCAAACTCTTGATGATATAAAAAAAGAAGAAGTGGAAGCTTTTTTCAAGTGTCAGGCATTGGTTAAACAACATAATTTAGCAATGAATCTTGTACAATGTCGTATAACTTTTGATAGGCGTAAAATAACATTTTATTATACAGCTCCGGAAAGAGTTGATTTCAGAGCATTATTGAAAGATTTAACACAAACTTTCACTCGTGTAAGAATTGATTTACGTCATATCGGAGTAAGAGATGAAACCTCAATATTGGAAGGTGTAGGAATTTGTGGGCAACCATTCTGCTGTTCAACATTTTTAAGAAAATTTGCAACAATAAATGTAAAACTGGCAAAAGATCAGGGTATGCCAATTGCACCCGGAAAAATTTCAGGAACTTGTGGCAGGCTATTGTGTTGTCTAACTTATGAATACTCAAATTACATTGAAGCTGCTAAAGGAATGCCTCCTGTAGGTTCATCTGTAATGACAACCGAAGGTTTGGGTAAAGTTTGTTATCTTCAATTTATGAGCGGAAAAGTTGCCGTAAAAATGGAAGACGGTAAAACTAAAGAATTTGATAAAAATGATATTGAAATGGTTGACGCAGATGTTAACGTAGAAATAGATGTTCCTGTTATAAACAATTATACTGATGAAGACACCTCAAATATTGACATAAGACAACTTGAAGATGACAGAAATAGTTCTACCGGAAATATTTAAAATAAAACGGGCGGTTTGGAACTTCCAAACCGCCCGTTTTTTAAATAATAACTTACGCAATTGCATGAAATTTTGTTTTATAAGCTCCGTATTTTTCAATTAATTGCTCTTCTGTTAAAATTGTCTTTTTAGCTTCAGCACCATAAACAGAAGGTTTTGTTGTTACTTCATAAGTACCATCTTTTAATGGTTTTACTGTTGTAGTAGAACCAAGCATTACCGGAATTACAATAGATTCTCCGCTTTGAGTTGTTACAACTTGCCTGATATTACCTTTGTTAACATTAACAACTTTACCAACATTACCTTTTTCTACGGGTACAAACGGTTTTACAGCTTCAACATTACCAACTGTAGCGACATTTCCTATCATAGACACACTCCTTTATATAGAATTATACACACTTTCACACATCTATATAAAAACATTAATTTAAGAAATTTTGCCAACTTAGAAATATATATTAAGATTTATTAATACCCATATTGTTCGTGTTGAGTCAAATAATCACGAACAGCATTCAACGAAGACTGCACAATACGAGTAACCCTTGATGGAGATAGGCCTATTTGTGTAGCAATATCTTTTACTTGCATATTTCTATAAAATCTATATTCTACTACTGTTCTTTCTTTCGGCGGAAGTTTAGAAATTGCGGCACGAATCATTTTACCCATTTCTGAAATTTCGGCATTTTCATCCGGCATAGCATGCGGATCTTTAATAAAGTCAAATGGGGAATCATTATCACTTGCGGCAGCAGCCAAACCATCAATAGACAAAATAGTCTCGTAAATAGCTTCACGGACTTTTGCCTGTTTCATATCCATGCCTTCTACAACTTCATCCTCATCGTATTCTTCTTCACTTTTATGTTTTAAAGAATACCATTTATATCTGATTCTTAATTCGTTTCTAATAGCCCATCGAACTGCAGTAGCAATGTATGCAGAATTATATTTTTCGAGTTGTTCAGGAGTTTTATTTTTTATCATCACCTGAATAGCAATAATACCGATTGAAAGCAGCTCTTCATATTCAACCATGTGTGACGGAATACGTCTATGCTCAACTCTTGCAACCTTCTGCACTATATCTATGTATTTTTGTAAATTTGTTCTATCTTGATTTGTCATGATTTTACACATCAATAATACTACAATATATTAATTTCGCGGTCGTTTATTTGGTGGATTTTTCATCTTATAAACGAACGTTAAAATTTCTGCTACAGCCTTATACAATTCCGGCGGAATTGAATGATTTAAATCAACCATTCTAAATAAAGCTCTTGCAACCGGTGGATTTTCAATGACCGGAACATTATGTTCTTTGGCAATATTTATAATCTTTTTAGCAATCAACTCAGTTCCTTTGGCGATCAACATAGGTGAGTCCATTTCTTCTGCTACATACTTTATCGCACAAGCAACATGAGTTGGGTTTGTAACAACAAAGTCAGCCGTCGGAACAGAATCCATTGCCCCTTGTTGTAACATTTGCATACGTCTTTGACGTAGTTGAGCTTTGACATTAGGGTCACCTTCGGAGTTTTTGTATTCGTCTTTAATTTCCTTAAATGACATTTTTTGATCTTTTAAAAACTTCCACTTGGTAACACCATAATCCGCAGCTGCAATAACTAAAAAGGCAATACACGCTTTGAAAATAAACTCTGTAATAAGTTTACCAAACTCAATCATAACTGCAAAATTGTTATCTACAGAAGCCAACATCAAAATAGATTCGATGTGATCTTTATAAACTATCCAACCAATATAACCAAGTATAATAACTTTCACAATGTTTTTAAATAATTCAAAAAGAGTTTTTATTGACATAATGTTTTTAAAATACTTAGTAGGATTGAGTTTATCCAACTTTGGCATCAATGGCGCGATAGCGACCAAAGGTCCCACTTGAACGAAATCCGCCAAAACCGCAACCATCCAAGCTATCGCAAGAATCGGACCAATAATTAATGCAGCTCCCTTAACTGCTATTAAAAGAACATACATATAACCAACATCTTCCATGTGAGAATTTGGAATTTGTTCATATAAAAGAGTAAAAACAGTAACAATTTGATCCCAAACAAAAGGCGCAAGTCCAAATATTACAGAAAATAAAACAAGCAAAGACACCGCCGTTGAAAAGTCTTTTGACTTTACAACCTGCCCTTCTTTTCTTGCCTGCTCGAGTTTTCGAGGGGTGGCATCAAACTGCTTATCCTCATCACCCATTTATTTAACCCTTTCTGTAATTACATTATACCATGAATTATAATGAGCTAATTATACGAAGCAAGTAAAATTTTAACTGACGATTTTCACTCCACTACTTGTACCAAGTCGAACCGCACCGGCTTTTATCATCGCAAGAGCGGCTTGTTTATCCCGAACACCACCGGATGCTTTAACTTGGAGCCCTGCATCTTTTACCGTGTTAAACATCAATTCAACATCCTCAACTTTTGCGCCGACTCCACCTTTTACAAATCCTGTTGATGTTTTAACAAAATCGGCTCCACCTTTTACACACAATTCACTGGCCAATTTTATTTCTTCTTTTGTTAATAAATCGGTTTCAATAATTACTTTTAATGCCTTACCTTGACAAGCAGCCTTAATTCCAGAAATTTCATTAACCACATATTCCAAATTTCTATCTTTTAACATAGTAACATTGATAACCATATCGATTTCGTCAGCACCATCACGAATTGCATTAATCGTTTCGAAAATCTTTGTTTCTGTTGTGTTTGCACCTAGTGGAAAACCTACAACAGTGACGATTTTAACATCAGAGTCTTTTAATTTTTCTTTCGCTAAAGAAACATAGCAAGGATTGACGCAAACACCTAAAAATTTATGCTCTTTTGCTTCCTCAAAAAGCTTAACTAACTCCGCAATTGTCGCATCTTGTTTTAATAATGTATGTTCAACATATTTGTTTAAATTTTCCATATATTTCTCCTATTCAAATTTTATTTTATAATTTTGATTTTTTTGCCTTTTTATTTTATAAAATATTGTCTAAAATTTCTGATGTTTGATCTGCGTGATTTAAAGTGAAAAAGTGCAATCCTGCTATATCATTATCTATCAAATCCTGACATTGATTTATAGCAAATTCCACCCCTATTTTTTTTATATTTTGCGGGAACTGTTCCAATTGATTTTTCAACCTTTCAGGAATTTCTACATTTGCTATTGATACCATTTTTTCAATTTGTTTTTTGCTTCTTATCGGCATAATACCGGCTATAATTGGTGCATTAATCCCTGCAGCACGAACCTTATCTACATATCTATAAAATTTTTCATTATTAAAAAATAGTTGCGTAAATATTGCATCTGCTCCTGCATCTATCTTCTTTTTCAAATTCTCAATATCTTTATCAATATTTTTACACTCAATATGGCATTCCGGATAACCCGCAACTCCAATAGATAAGCTACTTTTTTGATGTATAAAATTAACTAAATCATTTGCATATTCAAAGTCCAACAAACAATCATCTTCGGGTAAATCTCCACGTAAAGCTAAGATGTTTTCGATACCCAAATTCTCAATTTCACGAATATAACCCTGTACCATATTATAAGAAGAACCAACACAAGTGAAATGAGGCATAACATTTAACCCCAAGTGTATAAACATCTGTAATAATTCATAAGCTAAATCTCTATTACTGCCGTTTGCGCCATAAGTCAATGAAACCAATGCCGGATTATATTTGTATAAAATTCTAACTTGCTCAAATAATTCAGATATATTACCATCTTTGGGCGGGAAAACCTCAAAGGAAATCGGCAACTTGGAAAACTTGCCCATAACATTTGTTTGCCCGTAAATCTCTTTCAGTTCCATAATTCTATTATACCACAGCTAAAATCGTCTCACATAATAATTATGGTCATTTTGTAACTGAATTCTCGCTTTTAACAGATCCTCATCTTCAAAACCTAATGATAATATTTTTGCAGCTTTTTCGCGAATTGTGTATTCTTCTATATTTTTCGCGCGTAAAATTATTTGCTTCAACTCATCAAATTCCAATTTATCCCAAAAACCATATATCGTTTCCAAACACCAATATAATTTAAACACTTCTTTATTAACTTTATACTTCCCGTCCTGAAAATCCATAACTTCAATTTTGTTTAAAAGCATATTTGTAAGCTCGATAAGTCCTTTACAAAATATAGAACAAAAAGCACTATCTTCTCTTAAAAAAGAAACCGCAGCAATTATATTACGGCAAATATTTCCGTTGATATCGATGATTGCATCTAAGAAAATCGGATAATTTTTAGGGTTTTTAAAATAATCTATAAAATCAGGATTTGACATAAATTCACATAATCTTAGAGAAACAGCTTCTCTAATTTTGCCGTCTTGACCTGTTAAATTAGCCATCATAATATCAGCATCAATAACAGATTTAACACATTCCAATCTTAATGCCGCAATCTGTTTTTGCACAATATTTCCACATTTTAATAAATCAATTAATTCTTCATGAGAAAATGGCTGTTCATATAAATTCAAAGCTTGTGCAAAATTTTCATCTAAAGTTTCATAATAAGTATTATTCAAATTTTATTCCTCACTAAATCCCTACAAATAATATAACATAAAGTACAATGATTTTTTAGGGGATAATCGTTTAAATGTATGATATACACTAAAATAAATAGTATATAATATTATTAGGAGAAATTTTATGGGCAATATAATATCATTTTTTCAAGAAATATTTATGATGAAAAACAATAATATGCAAGTAGGTTTATCATATTACAAAACAGAAGCAAAGACTCCTGTTGAAAAGGCTTCTGTTGCAAAATCTCCTGCACCTAAAGAATTAAAATTATCTGATTTGATGCGCAAAAGTTGTTAGGCTCTTTTTGTTTTTTGATAAACTTTATAAACTTGTGCTAATGTCGTTAGCGCAGATGTTTGAACAATAGAATTCGGGTCATTGCAAGTTTCCGTCAATGGTAATATATAAGCTTCAACATCACAAGTCCCGCTATTTGCAAGAGTTGCAATACAATTTAGTGCAGAATTTCTTACAACCCAATTTGATGATTTCAAAGCTTCAATTATCCTGTTTTGTAAAATATTACCATATCTGCAAATGCCGGAAATTGCATTTTTTCGGATTAAATCATTATCTTCGCCCAATTTTGAAAATAAGATTTCATAAACTTCATCACAAGCAAATTCTGAAATTGCTAAAATAGCTGCTGCTGATACCGCAGAATTTGATGAATCAACTTTATCTTTAATCGCATTCAAAACCAATCTATCATAATCAGTATGAGATGCTTTTTGGGGGACAACAGCCTTATTAACCCCACTTTTTTTACCATTTGGCAATATATAAGAAAACCCTGCTCGAGTAACTGCCTCTTTTGCATCTTCAAGCTCTTCAAACTCCAAAATGTCTGAACCTAAAGGGTGTGGAATTCTTTGAACTACTGAATTTTTAGTGTTTTTTAACGGAATAGCGTTTACTATAAAAAAATCTTTACCATCCTTATTTTCTTGTTTTATTGTGACATATTGCATCTAAATACCCTCATAAAAAATACTTTTATCTAATTGTGCAAAAAACTCTTGATAAACTTTTGGCTCATAAACACGTAATACTCTTGTCGGCGCAGATTTAACAAAAGAATAACCATCGGCATTTTGCAATACCTTTTGAACTGCAACAAATCTGACTTTAGTTTTATTTTTCCCAAACTTTTCAATATTAACATTTGAGTCAACAACGATAGTTTTTTCGTGCAACTCGTTAGAAATTCGTCTGGTCGGATCAGATACATAATATGCTGTAGAACCATAAGTAAACACCGCATAAGCTGCCGTTAGTCCAAGCATTAAAGAATTCCCTACAACACGTCCTTTATTTATAAACCGTTTTTTATAAATTTTTCTTGCACGTATATAACCCAAATCCGGTTCTATTTCTTGAATGATAAACCCGCTATCTTGTAATGTGTTAATCGCAGCTTTCATAACTGTTTCGGTATCCGAAGTATCAAAAAAATGGGTCTCATAACTTCTGCGTTCAAGTGCGGACGCGCCTTTTACTCGTTTTGCCAAAACTGAACAATTTGTTCCTGTTAGGAATATTATAGCTAAAATCAATATCACAAAATTTTTCATCATATTTTTTGTTTCTGTAAAAATATTGCTTTATCTACTTTTGAGAAAAATTCTTGATAATAATTCTCATCATTAACATCATCTATAAACTGGGCATTGCCATAAACATTTAATAATTTACGTTTAAAATTCACTCTAACGCGCATATTTTTTCCGTATTCTGTAATATTTGCAGTAGTTTCAATTGTTGCAACTTTAATTCCATTCCAGTTTAAACGAGATTTTGACAGCCCAAACTCTTTGGAAATATCAATATTGGGATCTGAAGTGTCAAAATCCTTTACCCCATAAATAAAACCTAACAAAGGATTTGCGTTATATACAATAAAACCTTCATCTTGTAGGACGTTTAACATAGCCTTCATTACAAGCGGTTTGTCAATAGTTTCATAAGTACGAGTTTGGAATTGTCGTTTTTCAAGCTGAGACATAGGGGTAATAATTTCCTCCTCAACCTTTTTTCTTGCACAAACTGGCAATGCTATACATATTATAAATAAAACAATTAAAAGTCTTTTTAACATAATTTATCCCCTAAAATGAACTCATGTGATATGAGAAAGAATGAACATTCTTATTTTCATCGAATTTTAAAACAACTGTAAGGGTTTTCTGAACGGATTGTATTGTGCCGCCACGTTTCCCGTAGCTAACATTTCCTAAGCCGCCGCCAAAAGCGCTACCGCCAATCCCGCCACCTAAGCCGCCGGCACCGATTCCAAAACCTGAACTTCCGTAAGATGTTATAGATGAAACTTTATCATAAATCCAAGTTTCGCGCCCATCTGCATCTTGAGTGACAATATTTGGAGAACCTAATGCAACAGCAACATCTGCTTGAGAAGTGCCCACTTTTATATCCTTTTGAACTGCACCTAATGTCATTTGCTGCTCTTGTATAGGTGTAGTTAATTGAATTTGACATTTTTCAGGATGTTTACGGCATTTTCTGCTTAATTTTTTAGGAACTTCATTGATTGCAAAAACAGGACTTGCGATTCCAATAACCAATAACAACGCAAATATTTTCTTCATAGTTATACCCCATCTATAATCCACATTATAATAATACCTCGTAACAATTGTTATTTCAAGAGGGGGTAACCGTTGTCCTTCCTTTCCTGATTGAACCCAGCCACATCATGTCATCCTGAACTGACTAGAAAATCCGATAAGGATACGAATCGTGATTTTCTGTTCCTACTTGGTGATTTAGGATCTATTAAGTTGGATATTAACATCAACCCCTCAACCTGTCCTCCCCCTAGGAGGGGGGAAATCTTTGACATTTTACTTTTACCCCTCACCCCTCCTCATCCAGAAAAGGAAATATTGACCTGAATACATCATAAGAAGGTTTGTAACAAATTCTTAACAATTAAAGTTAAATGTCTAAAGTTTTAAGAATTTATGCCGATAACATAATTAAGCAAAACAATGACTAAAAGTCGAAAGGATTACGAAAATCATGGGATTGGCAGCGTCACAAGCTAGATTTTTATGTTTAACAGCACGCAAGGCGGACTGTGAATTCAAGTCGACTGATTTAGCTCAACAAAAGCTAAATATCACAAGACAGTTGGCTGATATTTCAAACACGTACGCTAATGCCATGAATGCGACTAAATTAATGTGGTCAAATGAAGCTGTATCTGCCGACTTTGGGTTGAGTTATGGAGTATTAATGTCTCCTTCTGCATTGAATGATTATAATTCTTACATGGTTACAACCCAATCAGGAGCAATTGTATTAAACAGCCAATATGCAAGAGCTGCAAGAGCTGCAGGCATTTCAAGAGCCGGTGGTATCGGTTCTCAAGAACAACGCGACAAGTTTATTGCCGCATTAGCAGGTGAAGGTCTTGTAACCAAAAGTACTGCAGATAATATTACCAAATACGATTATGATTATACCGACAATAAGATCGATACTTCAAAAGAGATTTCTGTTAGTAACGGTTTGGATTGGGATCCTTATGCCGGTTTGGGTGGTTCTGTGAATAATAAATCATCTGCAGTAATGTGTGAACTTGCAGATATCATTTTGAGCGAAGCTATCGGTCAACAACTTATAGACTGGGGAACCTTAGTACAAGAAGGTACCCAACATCAATATTCAATTACTAAGGTTGAATATGATAAAGAAATTGTGGCTTATGAAAATTTAAACCAAGATATCGTTAACCAAACAGCATCTGACAGATTACTTGCAAAATTAAAAAATATGAAAACTGATTTGGAAGCAGGTAGAAAATTGGCTTGGGACGGTACAAAAGTTTATTATGCTACACCTACCGAGGATGACAAAAAACAAATCGAGACATTAGATAAATTAATTTTACAACTTGAGTTAATCAAAAACCCTAAAAAAGTATTGAGTGATGCTGATTTAGCAACGTTAGGTATTACTACTACTACTGATGGTGGATATAAATATGGTGAATCAACATCTGAAGATCTCTCCGCATTAATTAATTTATACAACAACGAAAATGTTGACAGTATTTTTAATTCAATCAAGACACTTGTAAATAAGGATAAAACTAATTTTGAAACAGTGTATGATGCTACTCATACTGGTGCAATATTGGATATTAAAGATATAACACAAACATCTAATAACGATTATCTCTTCAATGCTAATAACCAATTTGGTGGTGGTTTTAATATCGTACAGAATGGCGTAATTGTATCAAGTTACGACACAATGAAGGAATTGACAATTGGAGATATTTTAACCAGTAATATTGTCTTTGTTTCCGACGTTGGTGACGGCACCTGGAAGGATGGTAATGGATTTGAAATAAAGAACACAAATGCCGAATCAGCAGCTAATTTACAAGCGCGAATAACAAGATTGTTTAATTCATTGATAGAATCATTTGGTTATTCATCAACTAAAGATTTGTCAGGAACAGGTTTAAACGTCGATGATATTTCTAATGAAGCATTAGAATTTGCATATAACATGACTATGAAACAATTTAAGCGTGTTGAAAACTCCGGAACTAAAGCCGGTAACAGTGTTACTGATAACTCAGCATACGATAATGCCGTCAATATGAACGCAATCGGTATGGATAGCAGCAGCCATTATGGAGCGGTAAGTTTGACTAACATGCTTGCTTCTTTCTTAACATATTATGATAACTACCTAAGAGGTGAAGATTCAGAATATGTTGTCGGAAGAAGTGCAGAAACTTCAGTGTACGTAACAGATAATCCAGATTATGTATTTGCGGCTGACCTTAGTCCCGAAGAAGAATTGTCTAATGATGAAAAAATCGCCGATTTCTTTGATCAATTGTACAACAATATTCTTGTTCACGGCTGGAAAGAAGATGTCGCTATTGATGAGCCTGAATATTTAGAATCACTAATTAAGAATGGTCGCTATTCATTGTCATCATTGAATTATGATGATGGGTACTACTACCAAACAAGATATAATGATACCGGTTATATTGTAGAAGTTTCTGATACAGATGCTATTGCCCGTGCAGAAGCTGAATTTGCATCTAAAAAAGCTGAATTAACATACAAAGAAGATTCTATTGACCTTAAAACGAAACAATTAGATACAGAAATCTCTTCAATTACTCAAGAGATCGAATCAGCGAAAAACTTGATTTCAAAAGGTATTGAAAAAGCATTCTCATTATTCCAACAGTAATCGAATAACCCGTCATTCTGGGTCGGTGTGAGCAGAGGCACGAACGTAGTGAGAGACGAACACGCGTCAACGGAAACGTTGAGTTTTCGTTGCAAGTGTGAGCGGTGCCGTTTATTGCGAGCACCGAATAAGCGAAGAATCTCTTATTATTATTTTATACAATTTTACGAGATTCTTCGGGCTAAAGCCCTCAGAATGACGAAGGTCGAACGAAATGGAAAAATGCCCATATATTTACCCCTCAGAATGACGAAGGTCGAACGAGGCGGAAAGATTCCAATATATTTACCCCTCAGAATGACGTTACCATTCACATCACCCCACCCCTATCCCACCCTATCCCTTCCAACACTCGGCTGCGCCTCGGTATACAAGTTCACAAGGCTCGTACCTCGCCTGTTCATTTTGCACCATCCAGGGAGGGAACAATGATGTCACCCCCACCTTACCTCTCAGCAAAACAATACTTAATTGTTTTGCTTCGGCAGAGTCCATCCAGGGAGGGTAATATTATTTATCCCCTCAGGATGACATGACGCGGGCAGTATAATATAGTGATAACGTCTTTCTAAGTTACGTCTCGGTAGTAATACATTTTATCAATAAAAATATTATGCGTTTCTATGGCCGGTTTTCATCTTATGATCAATCACTGCAGTTCTTTGATTAGTATCAAGTTTCCCTTTAACAAGATTAACTCCCAGAACAATTGCTGCTCCAATACCTGCTATAATCTTACCGGACTTGCCAATATTTTTTAACGGATGACGAATTGTATTCCACAAGCCTGGACCTTCTTTAGCAAACGCATTTGGTAATGATTTAAATAACCAAGATCCCGCTAATAATGCAACGCCAGTAATTGCACCGTAAATCACGCCTCTAATTCCTGCACCTACCATCTGATCCGCTGATGCAAAAAATTTCCAAACTCCCGCAATTTTTTCTTTGAATGTTTTTGGTTGTTTCGGAGCTGTTATAGTCTCTTTTTGCCACTCTGCGGACGGTTGTGGATTAACAACTTCCTGTTTTGTGTCTGCAACTTTTTCAAATGCATCAGGTTTAGAGGTATTTTTAGACAAATTTGATGGTACAACTTTGTTTAAATCTTCAAGTTTTGGAACCGTAAAAGAGTTCCCAAATGCATTTTGTGCTTTTGCTGAATTAATTTGATAATCTAATCCTACTTGCATAACTACACACTCCTTGTTTTTTGCATGAAAACAGAAACATTAATTATTTTGTTACTTAGTAACGAAATCTTTACATTCCGAATAATGATAATTGAGGAATATCATCTTCATTATTTACCATTTTCTTCCGAGATGCAAGGTTATTTGAAAAATCTTTTTGCATTTTTAACATTAATTCTTCCGAACGTTTAATAACAGTAGTTGGTAACCCTGCCATTTTCGCTACTTGAATACCATAACTCTTACTGGTTCCGCCTTGGACAATCTTACGTAAAAACTCAATCTGACCATCATTTTCAGAAATTGTTATTCTAAAATTCTTAATTTGTGGGTATGTTTTTGTCATAACATTAAGTTCATGATAATGAGTAGCAAAAATACATCTGGCATTTATTTTTGTCGCAAGATATTCCGCAACAGACCAAGCAATAGCAACACCATCATACGTACTTGTACCACGACCAATTTCATCAAGTAAAATTAAACTTCTTTCAGTCGCAGAATTTAAAATATACGACGTTTCAATCATTTCAACCATAAAAGTTGACTGCCCAAGAGTTAAATCATCACTTGCACCAACTCTTGTAAATACCTTATCTACAACCCCGATTTTTGCATAATCTGCAGGAACCCAAGACCCAATTTGAGCAAGCACCGCAATTAACGCATTTTGTCTCATATATGTGGATTTACCTGCCATATTCGGACCGGTCAATATCATAAATTGTGTTGCATTAGTTGATTTGATTTTTAATTCTAAATCATTTGCAACATATTCGCCCAAAGGTAATATCTTTTCTAAAACAGCATGTCTGCCGTTTTTGATTAAGAAATCTCCAGAGTCATCTATTTCCGGTTTACAATAATTATTTTCAACCGCAATTTGAGCAAGAGAAGTTATAACATCAAGCCTTGCGATACAATCAGCGATTTCTCTGATATGTGAAACATACTCTTTTGAGTACTCTCTAAAATCGGTAAACAATTTATATTCAAGTTCTGTTGATTTAAATTTTGCAGAAAGAACATCGTCTTCGTGTTTTTTAAGTTCATCAGTAATAAATCTTTCTGCTCCGGTTAATGTTTGTTTTCTGATGTATGTCGGTGGAACTAAATTTAAAAATGAATTAGTAACTTCAATAAAATACCCGAATACTTTGTTATAAGCAACTTTTAAGTTTTTAATTCCTGTAGCTTCTTTTTCTTGCTCTTCAAATTGTTTCAACCAATCTTCGCCACCGGTTAAAAGGTCTCTAAAATAATCTAATTCGCCGCTTACCTGCTCTTTTATTATGCCTCCTTCTTTTAACAAAATTGGAGGATTGTCTACAATTGTGTTTTCAATCATATTAACAAAATCCTCAATTTCATCTCTATATTGTCTTATCGGAGCAAGCATGTCATACTCTAAAGACTGCGTATCTTCAAGAATTTGAGGTAACATTGAAAGTGAAATCTTTAAGCTGATAAAATCTTTAGGACTTGCAGATGCGTTACTCATTCTTGTTGCAAGTCGCTGAATATCATATATTTTCTCCAGATGTTCAGCCAAAGTATATCTGATATCTTCTCTTTCAACCAATTCAGAAACAGCATTTTGTCTGGCCATAATGTCATCTACATTTTTTAACGGCTGGCAAATCCAGTTTTTCAAAAGTCGCGCACCCATATTTGTTTGGGTTTTATCTATCGCCCATAACAATGAACCATATTTGTTCTTTTCTCTTAATGTTTCAACCAATTCCAGATTTTTTCTCGTTGATGAATCAAGAATCATGTATTCTGAAAGTTCATAAGGTTCGATTCTTTCAACTTTTGGCATATTTTCTTTGAGTGTTTCCCAAACATAAGCAATCAATGCGCCTGCAGCTCTAAATCCTACCGGATATTTTGAATACCCAAAACTTTCCAAGCTTTGTGTTTTAAATACCGCTTTTAAATTATTCTGAGCAAATGTTGTTTCAAAAACAGTCGCAGGTATTTTTGAACAATTATATCTTTTTGTAATTTCTTCGGGTAAATTAATGACCTCATCCGGCACGATTTGAAATGGTTTGATTTCTTGAGCTAAACTCGGACCGACAATTTCGGATGGATTTAATCTTGCTAATTCTGCCATAATCATATTTAATGGAGCTTGAGTTGTTTTAAATTCTCCGGTTGAAATGTCAGTATATGCAAACCCATAAATATCACTTTTTTCATCCTGATAAATTGCGCAAATATAATTGTTAGAGTTTTGTTTTAAAAAATTACTTTCAGTGAGTGTTCCTGCGGTGATTACCCTTGTTACCCCTCTTTTTACAAGCCCTTTTGCAAATTTTGGGTCTTCAAGTTGATCACAAATCGCAACTTTGTAGTTTTTTAAAACTAGTTTTTCTAAATAATTATCAGATGCCTTAATCGGAATTCCTGCAAGCGGAATTCTACCGTAAGTCTGGCCAATATCGCGACCGGTTAAGGTTAGTTCTAACTCTTTGGACATGACAAGTGCATCTTCAAAAAAAGTCTCATAAAAATCACCTAAACGATACCATAAAAGCGTGTCCGGATGCTGTTTTTTAATTTCTAAATATTGTCTCATAACGGCAGTTGTGTCAGCCGGATTAATTTCCCAACTATTAATATGATTGATTTCAATTTTGCTCATAATATAATATTCTTATACTAAAAGTAAGAGGATTTCAACATGGGTTGTTTAAAAAACGTAACACGTTCAATATTTTTAACTGTGGTAATTGTTGGTTTTGTCACATTTGGCGGTCACGATTGGTTAAAAATGCAAGTGAAAAACTATCTAAATCCAAGTAAAGAAACAATATTAGAAAGAGCTCAAAAAATAGGTGACTTTTCAAAAATAAATAAAGAATTCGAAATAGAAAAAGCTACAGGAATTCTGGGGTATAATGCCGTTCTGGCTGAGCACAAAGCTTCAGGTCAAAAAATGCTAATTGTTGATTCCGGCAAAAAAGCTATTCTGACTCAAGAAGATATAAAATCGGATAATGCAGAAGAAAAAATTAAAACTGCAATAAGTAAGATAAAATATCAATCTGCAGCGGTTGAAGAATTTAACGTAATTGAAAAAGGAACAATGAAGTCATACGGACAAGAAGTTCCATACGTAAGATTTGTAGCAAAATTAAAAAAATTACCAATCGGAGATATTAGCGGAATAATCTCTGTTGTAAAAGATAAAAATGGAAATGATAAAATTTTAGTATCAGTTAACGAAAAAGATAGATACTCTCAACTTATTGCAAATGAGTTTTTTAAAGATATCAAATAAAACAGATACAAAGAATTAAGCTTGTTTATCTAAATTTTCTTTTTTAGTTTCGTCGTGCTTTGTTAAGCCAACAGCCTTTAGAATTGGGTGAATCATAGGATGAGACACAATCGGGGCAACTATAGCCAAACCGGTTACGGAACCCAAAATTGAACTTCCTTGAATAATACCGTTAGCTAAATTTGTATTCATATCTTCTAACTTGTATGGATTTTCACCTTCTTTTAATGTTTTATTAAGTTCCGTAACTATTTCAGGACGCTTTTCAGATTTTGTCTTGATAAATTTCATCGCATCATCAGAAGTTTTGAATGCTTTAAATATCGCTTCATCCGGGTACATTTTTTTAGCTATTGAATAGGCACCTTTTTTAAACACAGGAATAACTGCGCCTAAATAAATACCTAGACAAATTAGTTGGTATAAAAACTCTTTTGTTGATGAAAATTTCTTTGTTTGGGTATCGATTTGATTATCCATCAAAATAAATGCCGGACGACCAACTGCTTTAAGGCATGTCTCTACTGACACTTGGGTTGCAACACTTTGTGTTGCACTGAATAAATTTGGGTTTGTAATTATGTTTTGAATTGGACCTATCATATTAACTTACCCTCATTCCTGTATTCATAAAATTTGCAATCGTTAGAGGTTTATATGGAGCTAATCTATTTGACACGGCTAAATTACCTGTTTGAGTTATTGGAGTTTTAACTTGCGGTTCTGTTGACGGAGATATCACATCTAATTTTTGAGATGCATTAACGATATCTTTACCTTTATTTTTGTTGAAAATTCTATCAGTAAAAGGTTTTACCGTAATTGAACATAATGCAGGAATTACAAGTAAAGCAGCGGTACATACGCCAATGAAACTGGTATTATGTCGAGCCATAACTTGTTTTGCCGGATCTTTGATTAGCTTAACTGCTTGATTTGGTAAATATTGACCAAAAAATAAATATGTTGGGATTGCGACAACTTCAGTCATACCTTCTCTTAACGCTGTGTATTTTTTAGTTTCCGGAGATTCTTTTTTATCCATCATTGTAAATAATGGGCGAAAAATACCTTTAGCTGTTGCGACAGCAACAACCACGTATGTAGGTGTACATTTTTTGCCCAGTGTTTCAAGTGCTGGTTTTATACGGTTAGAAAATCCCATTATTTTACCTATATGTTTAATGTGAATGGAGACATGAAATTTTGCATCCTTTTTTATTTTAAAACAAAGAAAAATAAATTTTGCTAGTTAGCAAAAAACTTTTACATTAGTTTAATATAAAAAACAATCTTTGTCGTGATCATTAATAACACCGATAGCTTGTAAATAAGAATATATAATTACGGTTCCGACATATTTCATACCGCGTTTTTTCAAATCTTTTGAAATTTTATCGGATAAAGGTGAGCTTACAATAATTTTACCTGTTATATTTTTTATGATTTTATTATCAGAAAATCCCCATATATAATTTGAAAAACTGCCAAATTCTTTTTGAATATCAACAAATATTTTAGCATTATTTATGGATGCTTTTATTTTATTTTTACACCTTATAATATCTTTATTATTCAACAATTCTTCAACTTTTTTATCATCGTATTGCACAACCTTGTTGATATTGAAATTATCATAGGCCAGCCTGAAAGCTTCACGTTTTTTCAAAATTGTTAACCAAGACAAACCTGCCTGAAATGATTCTAATATAAGAAGCTCAAATAATTCCCTATCATCATATTTGGGGACACCCCATTCTTTATCGTGATATTGTTTGTAAATATCGGATTTTTCGTCAACCCAGAAACATCTTTTCATAAAAAAATTATACTTAAATATGTTAAGTTCTTCAATTATTGGATTTTCTATTGTATAATTCTGTTACATAATTACTAGATAAGAGGGGGATATATGAATAAAAAGATAAATTTATTTTTAGTGTTGATGTTGTTAGGTTCTATATCTATTGCAAATGAACCGGCACTTATTTCTGAAGCCGGATCTGATGGAGTTGAGCAAAGTAGATTTGAACAACCAACATCCGAACAAGAAGCTCAAATAAAAGCAAATAAAGAAACCCTTGAAAAAGCTCAATCAGCGATGGGTCAGAAAGATTTTCAATCAGCAATAGTTTATTTATCTGCGTATATTCAATCAAAGCCTAAAAAATACGAAGCATACCAATTAAGGGGTGAATGTTTTTACGAGCTTCGTCAGTATCAATTAGCGCAAAAAGATTTTGAAAAAGCTATCGAACTTAAAACGGAAGATGATAAATTTTTAACCGGAACAAAAGTTTTAAGCGCAGTAGTTTTGGGTGCCGACAAACAAAGTCAATACCAAAACCCTGAATTGGGGAATATGTATGCGCAATTGATGTATGCCCAAAAAGCTCAAAATAACGTAGCTTACGAAGAATCTTTACAAAAAGCATTTGAATATAATTCGCACATATATTTGCCTCAACCTTCAAAAAAAGAAATCACAAAAATAAATTGTCCACAAAAATACGGTAAGAAAATCAACACAACAGGTATTGATAAAGACATCTATGACGCAATCAACTTGATCGAAAAAGAGCAATTTAACGAAGCTGTTTATAAAACCCAAAATATCACCTCAAAATATCCTGAATACTATTTAGGTCACTACTTAACAGGGGTTGCTTATGTAGGTTTGGAACAAGATCAAGAGGCAATTTCTGCATTTGAAAATGCATTGAATGCAAATCCTTATGATTTTGAATCTATGGCAAGCTTGGGTAAAATATATTATTTAATTGCCGAAAAAACATTCAATGCGGAATCTTCAAAGAAATCTATAGAATATTTTGAAAAAGCATTAATTCATAACCCAAATTGTTCAACATATTACTATTATATTGGTTTAAATTATCTTCAAAACGGAAAAGAAGCTGAAGCTATATCCAATTTTGATAAGGCTATAAAACATAATAAAAGTGATTTTAACAGTATTTACTACAAGTTAATTGCACAGCATATTGCAAAAGATTATGATTCTGTAATCGAAGGTTCAACAAATCTTTTATATCGTCACGTTTCAAATTATAATTCTGTTCTATATTTAAGAGCACTTGCGCAATATGAAAAAGGTAACCTTGATGCTGCCATTGCTGATATCGAAAAAATTCGCAATAACATAAACGATATCTATAATAATGATATTAAAATAACATCAGAAAAAGAAAAAACATTAACAAATTATCTGCATTATTTAAATGCTAAAATTATACAAGACAAAGGATTTGGAGCAAAATCCGAATTAGAAAAAGCTTATAATAATCCAATTATTGCCAAACTGGACAAAATTAAAAATCCGGCAGATAAAATAGATGTGGATTTAATTTTAACATACAATGATGTTGACATACAATATGACTATATAAGAACAACATTTAATGATTTAGGGATAACATTTAAATACAATGAACCTACTTATCTAATAACAACTTTTTCTGACAAAACTAATGATATAAATGAACAAAGCATTATAACTGTAGAAGAAAATTCGACTATTAAACTAAAACAATCTACAGATCCTATGGATACTTTATTATCAGAAGAGCAAACTTCTGTTGCAAAAATACTTGCTACAAACGCTTTTCCAATAACCACGCAAAAAGCAGAAAACAGCGTTGAAGACTTTGCTCAAGAACAAATAACAAAAATCGAAGAAAATATAGATAATTCTGAAAAACTTGTTCAGAATTTGCCACAAGAAATTTCAGAAAAAGTTGAAGAAAACGTAGAAACTTCTATATCTACAATTAAAAATTCGATGGAAGAAGTAAAAGCGAACTATATCTTTGAAGCAAAAGAACAAAAAGAATCACAAGATGTGAAAATTCTATATTCGGAAGAACCTACCAACACGGAAGACTTAAACAATAATGCAGAAGCTAACATTGAAAATATAACAACAAACACTGTTGAAGTTATCAATACAACTCAAGAAAAAGTTACACAAATCGTAGAAAAACACGCAAACGTTGATTTAAAAGAATTTGACATACAAAAAATAACCCCTCAAATTAATGAGGGCGATGAAATTGTATATTTTGACCCAACAAATTATATAAAAGAAGCCGGAAAACAATTTGAACAAGATATTCAAGTCGCAGAAGCAAACAGTGCATTAAAATCAGATATAACTAAAATTACAGACAACGTTGAAAATAATATTGATAATATTCAAGAGACATCTGAAAATATTAGCCAAGATATTACAACAACACAAACTATTATAACAGATAAGCTTAAATCAGTTGTCACACCTAAAACCGGAGATTTACCAAATGAAGTCAGTTCTTCGATTGAGATTTCTGAAAATGTTTCCTCAGTTGAAACTCAACTGCAACAAGAGATTGTTGAATCACCTGTGGTAATAATTCCTACATTGAGTGTGCCGGTTAAAGCAACCGAACAAAAAGAGATTGAAACTGATAATAATTCTCAAGAAAATATTGCTGAACAAATTGAAGAAAGCTTTGAACAAGAACAAAAATCCGATGAAATAAAAACAGAAATTTCAACGAATACTGAAGAAAATTCAGCAGAAGAAACTGTAAGCTCAATTGTGCAATCAGTATTTATAGGAGACTCAAAAGATAATATTGATGAAACACAAACTGGCATAGATCAAGCAGACACCGAAACTAATAATACGGAAATACCTGTACAAGAGGTTAAAAAAGAGAAAAAATCTTGGTTTAGTTTCTTTAAACGTAAAAATAAAAAAACAAAAACAGAAGCAACTGAAACAGCTCAACAAGAAATCAATCAAATTCAACAAGATATTGAAGAAACTGAATTAATCAATGATGAAAAATTTGAGGGATCACAAAATTCAATAAGTGAAAAAGCTTTGTCAATAGAAGAACAAGTACAAGAAAAAATGAATGAAATTGTCGGAACTCCCGCAAATATCGTTAACCAAAATGTTAACTCTTCAACACCGATAATTACGGAAGAAAATTCCAAAAAAGAAAAGAAAAAGTTTGTTTGGTGGTGGGATAGAGATGATGAGCAAGAAATTGAAGATGAAAGTAATATTTATGGGTTGATGAAAAACTTTTACGGAGAAGATATTTCAAAAGAATTAGGGTTAGAAACAGAAACAGTTCCTACCAGAACCAACGGTCCAAAAACCATCTTAAAAGAAATGAAAAAATAAACAAAAAGCTCCCGAGAAAGGGAGCTTTTTTATTGACAGTAAGTCGTTTATTAAGTATGATATCGATATAAAACAAACCAGACAAATAGGGAAAATGGAGCAGAGTATGAAAATAAAAAAAATGACTAGAAAACAAATGGCTATTGCTGTTTTATTGATAATTATTGTGCCAATTATATATAATAAACTTTCAGCTACTATTAGTGGATTTTTGATGATGCAAGCAATGAAAATGCCAAAAGAAGTTGTCGTTGATAAACCACACACAGAAACAACATTTGTCTCAGCACAATCTACAGGTCGTGTTGAAGCTCAATATTCAGTAGATATTGTAGCAAGGGTCCCAGGATTCTTATTAAAAAAACACTTCAAAGAAGGAGATTTTGTAAAAGAAGGTCAATTATTATTTCAAATTGATCCTAGAGAATATCAATTAGAATTAAACAATTCAGGCGCAACAGTCCGTCAATACGATGCGCTATTAAAAAACGCACAACAAGAATTAGATCGCGCGACAGCGCTTATTGAAGAAGATTTAATCAGTCGTTCTGATGTAGATCAAAGCCTAGCAAACAGAAACTCTAACAAAGCATTATATGATGCAGCAAAACAGCGTTATGAACTAGCAAAGGTTAATTTAGGATACACAACGATAAAATCACCAATTGACGGTAGAATCGGAAAAGTTAATATTACAGAAGGAAACTATGTTCAAGTAACATCAGGACCACTAGTAAACATTTCAAGTACTGACCCTGTATACGTTACTTTCAGTTTGAGAAGCGCAGATTTCGTAAAGCTATTTAGAGCTAGTGATAAATTTAAAGATGTTGAAGTAAAAGTCCAATTTAGTGACGGAAATTGGTATGAAAACGTTGGAACCATCAACTTTGTCGACAATCAAATCGATAAAAATTCAGGTTCAGTTCAAATGCGTGCTACATTTGATAATCCAAAAGGAATATTAGTTCCTGGAGATTATATGAAAGTTACACTTGTTGCACCACAAGAAATTAGCTACTTAACTGTCCCTCAATCTTGTACCAAAGGTGATGCGATGAGCGGTTATTACGTATGGGCTGTTGAAGATAACAAAGCCATCAGAAAAGATATAAAGGTTTCAGATGATTTAAACAACAACTGGATTATAGATGAAGGTTTAACAAAAGATGACATCATTGTAGTTGCAGGTATTCAAAACGTAACTACAGAAGGGCAAGCCCTTAAAATTTTAACCAATGATGAATATACAAAAAAACAAAAAGCAGGTAAAAAATAATGAAAAAAATTTTTGATAAAGAAAAACTGTTTTTCTTCATAAAAAAACCGAGATTCGCCCTTGTAATATCAATCTGTATTGTTATTGTGGGTATGATTTCAATGTTAAGCTTAAAACAAGAGAGTTATCCTGACGTAACCCCACCACAAATTCAAGTTTCAGCAACATATATGGGTGCAAGTGCCGAAGTTGTCGAATCATCTGTCGCAACAGTTTTAGAAAACAAACTAAACGGCGTAGAAAATATGACATATATGTCATCAAACTCATACGATGGTACATACATTTTAAACATGTATTTTAAAGTCGGATCTGATAAAAACGTAAACCTGATGAATGTTCAAAACCGCATTCAACAAGTACAATCTCAATTACCTGAAGATGTGCAAAGAACTGGTGTTACTGCAATTTCAAGAACAGCAGGCTCAGGGGCATTAATCTTAACATTATATCCAGAATCAGGAAACTGGAGCCAATTAGACTTAACAAATTATGGTTCAATATATATTAAAGATGAACTTAAACGAGTAGAAGGTGTTGCCGATGTAGAAGTTTACGGCGCTGGTGATTACTCTATGAGAATATGGCTTGATCCACAAAAAATGGCTGGACTAAACGTTTCAACAAGCGAAGTTCGAGCAGCAATCAACGCTCAAAACACACAAGTTGCCGCAGGTGCCTTAGGTGCTTTACCAACAGATGAAGCACACGCATTACAATTAACTTTAAAAACTAAAGGTCGACTTAGCGACGTAAAAGATTTTGAAAATATAATAATCCGTTCAAATATTGATGGTTCAAATGTTAAAATAAAAGATATTGGTAGAGTGGAACTAGGTGCTCAAACTTATCAGAATTTAGGTTTGGTTGGTGGTAAACCTTCTGCGGTTGTTGTTATTTCCCAGCAACCTGATGCTAATATTATCAACATGTCAAAAGGTGTTCATGCTAAAGTCGATGATTTAAATGAAAGACTTACAAACGGTATAAAAATTATTACAATCAAAGACGATGCCGATTATATACACGAGTCAATGAGAGAAGTCGAATTTACGATTTTACTAACCGGTATTATTGTTGTACTTATTATTTTCCTATTTTTGGGAGATGGTATGGCAACATTAGTTCCTTGTGCTACAATTCCAGTATCATTGATTGGGACATTCTTTGCCCTAAAGGCGTTGGGAATGTCTATTAACCTATTATCACTATTTGCATTAGTTTTAGCGGTAGGGGTCGTAGTTGACGATGCTATTGTTGTAATTGAAAACGTTAAACGACACATGGAAGAAGGTAAATCCGCTATTATCGCGACTCAACTGACAATGGAAGAAGTTGGCGCATCTCTTGTTGCGATGGCAATGGTTTTAATGGCAGTATTTGTACCAATTGTATTTATGGGTGGTATGACAGGTGTTATGTACAAACAATTTGCTGTTTGTATTGCTGTCTCAATCGCAATTTCTGCAATTTGCGCATTGTCTTTATCTCCTGCGATGTGTGCTCATTTACTAAAACATGAATCTGAAGATGATCACTTGAGTACGATTGCGCATTCTTTAGGTGAACATATTGTAAGAATTAAAGATAGAATGAGCAGAAGAACTCGTTTTATTGTAAGAGTTTTCAATAGAGGCTTCGATAAGGTTGAAGATTTCTTTATGGAATTTGTTGAAAAGTTTGTCTATAACAGAAAATTGTTAATCACGACATATTTAATAATTGTGGCTTTAACTTTATTAGGATTTAAGTTTATATCAACAGGCTTTATCCCTGATGAAGACCAAGGGGTATTGATTTCTCAAATTACGCTACCTGATGGCGCATCATTATCAAGAACAGAAGAAGTTTCAAGAAAATTCATTGAACAAGTTAGTCAACTAGACGGTGTTGAACCAAAAAAAATCACAGTATTTGGTGGCGGTAGAGCAGTAAACTCAGCTTTCGCTATTATCTTATTAAAAGACTATGAAGAAAGAAAAAACAATCCTATAACTTGGATTCAAAGAAAAATTCAAGGAAAACCAACGGATTTATCACATACCGCAATCTTATCAAGAATAAACCAAATAACTGCCACAACAAAAGAAGCATCAATTATTGTCTTTTCACCTCCTGCAATTCAAGGGATGAGTATGTTAGGTGGTTTTGAGTTTCAAATGTTATCTCAAGGTGAATACACATCACAAGAAATGGAAACTTGGGCAAACAAATTAATTACAGCAGCAAACCAAGATCCTTATTTGAGACGAGTCAGCACAACATTCCAAGCTAACGTTCCTCAATATATTGTTGATATTGATTATGCAAAAGCAATGGCTCAAAATATTGATTTACAAGAGCTTTATGTAACTTTATCATCAATGCTTGGTACATATTATGTAAATGACTTCAATAAATATGGACGCGTGTTTAAAGTTCAAATACAAGCAGAAAGTAGATTTAGAAACAAAGCTACTGATTTGGAAGGTATTTATGTAAAAAATAGAAACGGTGTTCAAGTTCCTGTATTATCAGTAGTAACTTTAAGGCAAACTGTAGGAACCGCATCAATTTCACGCTACAACCAATACCAATCCGTACAAATCTCCGGCATGGAAGCCGAAGGCAGAAGCTCCGGGGAAGCTATGGATGCAATGGAAAATTTAGCAAGAAAAATATTACCTTCAGATATGACTTTTGACTGGTCAGGAACCTCAGCTCAAGAAAGAGAAGCGGCTGGACAAACTGCAATGATTGTAACCTTTGCACTTGTTTTTGTATATTTATTTCTTGTTGCGTTATACGAAAGTTATACAATACCTGTTGCAGTATTATTAATTTCGCCGGTTGCAGCTTTGGGTGCGTTATTGTTCCAAATGATGATTAACCAATCTTTCGACGTATATTCTCAAGTCGGTATGATTACATTAATTGGTTTGGCTGCAAAACAATCTATTTTGATTGTTGAATTCGCAAAAGAAGAACACGAAAAACATGGACTTGGCATTAAAGAAGCCGCTATAAAGGCTGCAAAATTAAGATTTAGAGCTATTATGATGACAGAATTAGCATTTATTATCGGGGTATTACCAATGATATTTGCGGTTGGTGCCGGAGCTAATTCTCGTATTTCTGTTGGTTCTACTGTTTTTGGAGGTATGGTTGCAGCGTGTACTTTAGGTGCGGTTTTAACACCTGCATTCTACGTACTGGTTCAAGAATTTGTCGACAGATTCCCGAAAAAAGAAATTACAGATAAAGATTTGGAGATTGACGTATAATGAAAAAAATTATAAATACGATATTAATAGCATCAGTTTTAGCAATTGGTACAAACACAATTTTGGCAAAAACATCGGCAAATCCTGATGAATTATTAAATAAAAAAAATAAAAAAATTCAAATTGTAGAACCTGACAAAGGAAAAATAAATCAAAAAAAAGAACTTAAAAAATTAAAATCTAACGCGCGTACAAAAGCTAAATCTTCTAAAGAAGCAGAAGGAATGTATGAGACAAAATTCCCTGCTATTACAAGCCAAATATCTTATGCTGATATGAACGGAGAAGTAACATTAACTGATTGTATAAAATTAGCTATTACTCATCATCCGGCAATTATGGCAGCTATAAGTAATGCTGAAATTTATAAATCTCGAGTCGGTCAGGCTTGGTCAAATTATTTCCCGACATTTAGTGCCGGCGCAAGTTACTCACGTAATGATATGTTTATGACAATGGGCGGGAATTTTACCAGAATGATTGTCCAAAAACATAACATGTTCTACATTCCAACAATGTCAGCGAATATGTTATTATTTGATTTTGGAAAAACAAAAGCTATGGCTGATTCAGCTAAAAAGAGTTATGAATCCTCAAGATTTGATGCTGAAACAAGTATTGAAAACGTTATTTATAATGTAAAAGTTGCATATTACAATCTTGTATTTGCTAAAATTCAACGCTCAGTATATGAAGAAACCGTTAAAGATTATGAGTTACAATTAAAACAAGCCCGTGCATATTATGACATTGGTAAAAAGGCTAAAATCGATGTAACTTACGCTGAATATAATTTAGGGAAAGCAAAATTAAATCTAATCAAAGCAAAAAATACATTGGAGCTTGCAGCCGTTGAATTGGCGAACTCGGTGGGTATTCCTGAAATGGCTGAAGTTGTTTTAAAAGATGGATTAAATACAAAAGAATACGATGTGAATTTTGCCGATTTAATTAGGATTGCTGAAGAATCTCGTCCATCATTATTGGCGGCTAAAAAACGAATGGATGCGGCAGAAATTGCTATTCGCGCTACAAAACGAGCATATACTCCTGATATCAGCGGGTTTGCTTCGTATAATTATGGCGGACGTAAAATAAATTCAGATTATGGTTATGGTTTAGGTATTCAAATGCAATATTCAAATGTGAATTTAATGCTTTTGAAAAAACAAGTTGATGAAGCAACCGCAATTTACAAAAAGGCTGTCGCAGATTATGAACAAGCAAGACAAGATGTTTATTTGGAAGTAAAAAGTGCTTATATCAATTTAATGAATTCGCACGATAGCATTGCGGTATCAAAACTAGCTCTACAACAAGCTAAAGAACAACAAGATTTAGCCTTCAGACGTTACCAAGTTGGCTTAGGTGATGCCATTGAATTCAAAGATTCTGAAAACACATATTTAAACGCGCAATTAGACTATTATTCAACAATTCTTCAGTACAACATTAATGCTGCAGAAATTGAACGCGTAATCGGTGCGCCAATCAAAGAAACCGATATCGACTTATGATGTAAAGAATGTAACAAATAACTATATGTAATAGCAAAATTTTTATTTCTTTTGCTTTATAAAGCTATGTGTATAGTTAAAATGAAAGGATTATAATATGTGTAGTATGTTAGCTGTTGGAAGAGCTGTCGGTTTAGATAACTTATCTCAAATGAAAGGATTAATTCGTGGTATTACCCAAGGACAAGACGGTGTTTATACAGCAAGTTTGAATTTTACGACAAAACAAATGAAAGACTGTAATAAAGCAATGCTAGAAGCGTTACCTGTAGATAGTTTCCAAAAAGAGCAAATAATAGCTCAGCAAAATATGTCTAATATTTTAGCTGAAGCCTTTTTCCCAAGAGTAATGGCTGACAATGTTAAAAATACATTAGATATTATTGTAAAAAAAGTTGGTGATACTATAAAAGGCTTTGGTATAAAAGAGTTATCAAAGGATGAGCAAGGTGAAATAGCCAGATCAATGTTTAGAGCGGATTTAGATGATATTGATTGTAGTAAATTCACATTAAGTGCAAAATCTACTGATTCTGCTATTGATGCAAATATCGAATTCAGTGAACCTTTAGATATTTATAATTTGTTGAAGAATCTCAAGTATACAACTCAAGGTTCAAAAGGTTTAATTTCGACTCAAAATGGTGATAGTTTTGTAAGAATGGAAGCGCCGGCAGATTATATGGATTATGCTGCACGTATTCAATCAGGTAAAGGAATACAAGAATATATTGCTGATGTTCAAAATTTGGCAGATTCTGTAATTTAATTTATTTCAAATAATTTTGGCGGCGATTTCTAACAGAAATCGCCGCCTTCATTTTATCTTATTGAATTCCAAAAATATCGTTTTATTTTTTTAAATAAAGATATATCATCGACATCAGCATTACCTTTGATAGTAGATATTTGATATTCATCAGGTTGAATTGTTCTGGTATATTTCGTATCAGTTGGGCCAAATAGCATTACATAGACAGGTTTGTAACCATCTGGGATTTCTAAAAACTCAGCCAAATCCGGGAAAAGTTTTACACAAAGTTGCGCAAAACCACACCACAAAGTACCCACTCCCAAACTTTGGGCATACAATTCCAAATAACTTAGCGCAATAATTGGATCAACATTAGCACACGGAGCATTTATTGGAGTTGAAACAACAACCATATGCGGAGCACCTCTGAATATAACATCTTCCCCATCTAAAAAAGCTTTTTGATAGCGAGCGAATTTTTTGATAACTATATTATTTTTTTGTGCAGATAAAAACATTTTTTTAATTTTATTATTTGTACGGTTACGGAATCTATCCATAACCTCTTTGTCTTCAATGATTGAAAAATGTAGACTGTGATGATTGCAGCCTGTTGGAACATATTTTAACATGTCTTTTAATCTTTGAATTGTTTCAGAATCGAGATTTTCGTTTTTATATTGACGAATACTTCGACGGGATTTGATTAAACTGAGCATTTGTTCTGCTTGAGGGAAATTGTCACACGGTTGAGAATCTTTCGGATTTTTTCCCAGTATAGAAATTGCACCGGTTGGACAAATTGCCAAACAGTGTTGACATTTAATACATTTGTTCTCGTCATAAATTGATATTTCTGGTATATTGTTGTTATTCATTTGAATGATTTTTGCAATACAATCTTGCGCGCATTTACCACATTTGATACATTTTTCTGTATCGACATTAAATTTTATATCTACCATAATACCCTCCTTGTGTTTTATAATGATAACATATTTGTCGGAATTTTCAATAAATTGTAAGGGTAATTAAAAATATGACTTGACAATAAATCTTGAGTTGGTATTATAGTAATACATTCGAAGCAATTGCTTGGAGGAGTGCCAGAGCGGTTGATCGGAGCGGTCTTGAAAACCGTCGTACGTGCGAGCGTACCGTGGGTTCGAATCCCACCTCCTCCTCCATTTAAAGAGTCCGTAAGGGCTCTTTTTAATGTATAGCGTCGGAGGGGTTTCGAACCCAATGTATTTTGACACTTGATTTGAGAAGAAAGAACAGTTGATGTATTTTTTTTGTCCGTTTTGCAAAATCGGGTCAAATGTGTCCGATATTTTATGCTGTTTTGAGTCGGAAATTTTTTATAAAAGGTCGGAAGTTAAATTTATTTTTCGTTGTCAATAAAAAATGCATTTAGAAAATCTGCGTTATCTCGTAATGACCTGATTACAGGTGCAAGGTTATAACATTCTTCTATTTCGGGTTGATTACTAACGAAATAATCAACCACAACGGCTGTATTATAAATATTTTCTGCCCATTTGCTAATCTTTTGAAAATCTTTTTCAGTAATATTGTATCCTGCTTCTTCCATAAATCCCTCCTAACATCAATAAACACAATACATGAAAGAAGTCAGGAAAGCCAAAAAGCAGAAAAGATTTTACAAAAGGACATAATTAAATTTCTACTGTTATACTTAAAACTTTATCAATTTCATTGATAACCTTTTCTTTAATAGCTTCTAGTTTCTTATATTTTTCAGAAATTTCTTTTTGTGCTTTCAAATCAAATTCGCCATTTTCCTTTACAGGTATAGGGATTGGCAAATCCTGAATTATTGTTTTGTTTATTTTTCTTCCTCTGACTTTCGATAAAAATAAAGGATGGAGTACATATTTCAAGTATATAGGATCTAATTTATCTTTATATTCATCAAATATGATTAATGGGCGGACTTTTTCTGAAAGACTAAATCGACCTGTTCGGTAAAATACATATCCACATGCACCTTCTCCATCTATATTATACGTAAGGCAATTTTCAAAATATCTAACTGGAGTTTTTGTGATTTTGCCATTTTTATTTTCTTCGATAAATATATTGTCTTTTACATATCCATAACTTGCATAATTTTCAGTATTTACAGCACCATAAACAGGAATGTCTCCTTGATTTTCATTAATAAAGCCGATTGTGAATTTTGAACTATTTGTGGAAATACTTAAATCAAATATTTCTTTAACTTTCAACAAATTATATTCATAATTTTCAATATTTATCGATAATTGACTTTTTTTTAAAATATTCTTATCATAAACTAATTTGTTTTTTTCTTTTTCAATTATTTTATAACGTTGGGCAATTTTTTCTTGAAAATCATAATCGTAATTGCCATTTTTATCTATTGGAATTTCAACTTTTATATCCCTTATTAATTGCCAATTAATTGTAGGTATAGCACAATCCCGTTTTGCATTTCTAAATAATGGTTGTAATACATATCTAAAATACTGTAAATTTATATTTTTGTCCTTTGGTATTAAAATTGCTCTATGTCCACCAATAGAGAATTTACCTTCGATAACAGACAATTCTCCAGCATAACCATCAGTAGTATATGTTAGCAGTGGGTAATCATAATCATATTTATTAATTTTAGCAAAAGTTCCAATAGTTGTACCTGTGTATACCTCATATTCACCTTTGCACTTATCGCAATATGCTTTTGTGTATTTGCTATTGCCTCTCTTATGATTAAATATTTCTTTTATTGATTTTATTACTACATTTTTACACATTATTTACAGCCTCTTTATATGAAGATAAGTCCGCAATAACATTATCAATAAATATGCATAATTCCTCAGATGTCATGATATTATCTTCGTCTTTTATTCCGAGCTCTATTTTTTCGTCTTCAGTCCATAAATTTTCAATTATCCAATCTACTTTAATATTGGTTTCAAACCAATCAATATTAACAACTTTAAGTCTTTTATTTTCTATTTTACCATTACCCAATCTTTCAGCATACAAAGATTTATTACCCTTAAAACTATGGTACTCATATGCTGCATCAGCTAAATCATTTTCTTGTGTATCAAATCGGTTAACATCTAATGTTTCGCCGGTAGATGAACATAAATAAGTAAATATAGGTGAAATCTGACGAACTTTTTCAGATTGCTTTTTCTTAGTTAAAGCAATAATATAAGTTTTCTTCTCTGTAGAGAAAAAAGTGTTTTTGGGTAAAGAAATAATCCCATTTATAATACATTCATCTATTATAAATTGTCTTAAATCTACATCTTGAAGTCTATACATAAAGCCTTCAGGTACAATTATAAATGCTTGCCCATCATCTTTAAGACTTCTTATTATCCATTCAATGAATAAACTTTCTAAGCCAGTTCCATTTTTATTATAATATTTTTTTAATTTTGCATTACCGTCAATTTCTTTTTTATAAACGTCTGTAGCACCAACATATGGCGGATTAGAAAGTATTAAATCGTATTTTTGTTTTTCCGTTGGAATATAATCAAGTGTACCTAATACGGATGTTCTAAGGTGAAAAGATTTATTAAATAATTTTGAAAATTTTTGAGTCATATCAGGATGATTTTTTATTAAATCTGAAAAATATATCATCATGTTTGCTTTTGCAAGAATAATAGTTCTCTCACTATCTTTTGTAAAACCTTTATCAAAACCTTCAATTGTTATATGATTTATTATCTCGTCATCTTTAATTTCATAAAATCTATTAATATCTCTTGAAATAGCGTCTAACAAGAATTTTCCTACACCACATGCAGGGTCGCAAATTCTCATGTTTGGCTTTATATCTGCCATATTCACAATTTGTTGTACGACTTTGAGCGGTGTAAAATATTGTCCCAAACCACCTTTTTGAGTATCTTTTTTGAAAAATACTTCAAATATTTTTGATTTAAAATCCTTATCAATATTTTTTAATTCGACATCTTTAAACATTTCTAAGATGGTGCGAAAAGTTTTGCCATAACCAGTATAACAATCACCTGTTGTATCATTTACAAAAATTGTTCCATTTATAATTGTTGTTTTATCATCATCTTCTGGGAATAATTTTTTAATTTCAGGTCTTATTGTTTTAGCATAATATGATAAAACATTATCTTCTTTTGATTTTTTATACATTCCCAATAATGTATTGTACTGATACAATTCATCAAGTATATTTAAGTCGCTTAAATACTTAAATATAAAAATTTCAACAAATGTATATAAGCAATTTTCAGGAGTAGCTGTTGTTGCTTTATATATTTTTTGCCATATAGCATATGCTAATGGAGTTGGGTCAACCTCCTGTATTTGCGTTATTTGTCTACATTTTTTGTTTATAGTATTATCTAATAGTTCAATTAGTTTTTCAGTTTTAGGTGTGTTGCATGTTGTAATCCCAAAAACTTCTTTTAATTCACTTCCATCAATATTTAATATTGGTTTATTATCAAACGCACTATACCATTGACTATTAACACTATCCGTACTAATTACAAATTTTGCTCCTAGATCTTGAGCAACTTCAAGAGCTTGTTTTGTTGCAGAAGCTTTTAAACTCGCTGTTTTATACTTAGCAAGATTTTTATTTTCGATTACAGCGATTACTCTTTTAGTATTATCTACAATTAGTCCATCAGGCTTTCTATCTTCATTTTTATAATCTTTATTGGGTATTAAATTATTATCCCTTAAAGCTCCTATCATTGTATTACCAATATTATAATAAGTATATTTACCAATTTTATCAGGATTAGTTAATATACCTCTTTGCAAAATTTCTTCTGATACTTCATATTTCTTTCTTGCCATTCTTATACCTCATTAGGATTCAAAATTTCATCAAACTTTCCTGCCATAAATAACGGAATATTGTAGAGTCCGTTATTTATCTCAAAATCTGCAAGGCTTGTTCTTATACTTATTTCTGGTTCAAATTTTTCTCTATAAACTTTTAACGATTTTGCTTGTAAATTTGTATTAGCTTTAACTTCAACAGGAATCACATATCCATTGTTTTGGATCACAAAATCAATTTCAGCGTTACCGGATTTGCTTATCCAATATGCAATTCCCATATCTTCAAGAGTTTTTAATTGTTGTAAAACATATTGCTCAGCCAATGCGCCATTAAATTCTGTAAAAATCTTATCGCCATCAATCAAAGTTCTTGCTGGCAATTTGCTTAATGCGCATAGTAATCCAACATCTAAAATAAATAATTTGAAAGCTTTTGTATCTTCATAAGCTTTAATTGGCATAGCTGGTTTCGAAATTCGATTTATTTTATAAACAAGACCGCAATTTATCAACCAAGATAAAGCTTCTTCAAATTCATCCGCTCTTGCACCTTGTTTAATTTTTTTATAAACAAACTTTTTACTTTCTTGAGTTAACTGATTAGGAATAGACTCCCAAAGTAAATCTATTTTCAACTTACCGGTAGAAGAAATATGCTTTGAGAAATCTCTTGTATATGCATCTAATATGTTTTCTTGGATTTTTCTTGCTTTTTGAAAATCATTAGTATTAATAAAGTTATTTACAACTTCAGGCATTCCGCCGATATAATAATATTTTTTTAACCATTCAATATATTTAGGTTTAAATGTTTTAATATTTTCATTATTTGGATTTTGAAGCAATTCAACAAATTTTTCTTCACCATTTGCATCTAAAAATTCATAGAAAGACAATGGATATAAATCTATGAAATCAACTTTGCCAACAGGAAATGACACTTGTTCATGAATAGCAACGCCGAGAAGGCTACCTGCTGCTACTATTTGATATTCAGGGTTGTTTTCATAAAAATATTTTAAAGCAGTTAAAGCTTTAGGGCACTCTTGAATTTCGTCAAGTATAATTAAAGTATTTTGAGGATCAATTTTAGAATATTCTAATTCTAAACCCTCAATTATTCGCTTTGTATTCAAGTCCTTAGAAAAATGCTCCCGCATTAAATCTTCTAGTTCAAAATTTATATAAATAGTTTTTTTGTATTGAGTTTTTCCAAACTCTTTCATTAGCCAAGTTTTACCAACTTGTCTTGCCCCACGTATAATCAAAGGCTTCTTGTTTGGATCATTTTTCCATTGAATTAATTTGTTAATCGTATATCTTTTCATCTACCCTCTCTAATCCATCTTAACATTTCTTAATGTTGCATGTAAATAGGTTTTGGGCAAAAATCATACAAGAAGATGACATTTTTTTGATGGAGTTTTTTTAAAATTTTACATTTTTTCAAATGAAATATTGTTATAATATTACATTTTTTCTAATTTAAAAATTTTATTTTATTTTACAAACTTATTTTTGCAACTTTTCCCCAATAAGCAACGAAAAATCAAGGATATTTGATAAGCAAATATTGAAAATTAACGGTCAATTATAAACAAGATAAGCATTTCAAAATTGGGGAACTTTCCCCGCCCTAAAAGGCTTGAAATCTTTAATTAAAAGAGTTAGAATAAAAATACAAAAAATGATTTATTCAATTAAGCAATTTTCAAATCTTGGAAGTAGTTCAAGATGAGTGACAATTAAATAGACGGGTTCGGCTTTCCTCGTTCCTATTAGTCAAACGCCGTGTTAAAAATGGTCAAACCCACTGGGTATAGACACAACCTACGGACTGAAATTCTTTGACGAGTTAGAATAATTGTATTTTATTGTCCGTTTTGGTTGGAAGTGTATTTTTGTAAGTTGTGCATACTTGCCCAACAATACTAAATCATGGCGGTTGGAAGTAAGCTGAGAACCAAAATCCAAACTACTCCAAAAGTGACTTATGTTACTCATTGAAATTAATCAAAAATCAGCCCCCATCCTAACCCTCCCCTTGGAGAGGGGAGCTGAGCTATGTCCATAAAAGTCACTTTAGGGGAATTTGAAAATGGTTAATAAGTAGCGTGTGCTGTGACACACAAAAAGGGGAAATTACAATGGTGCATTGCAATGCATCCTACTGCTTATCTACATAAAATATAGTTTAGCAAAATAATTTATTTTTGGTTTTTACATAAATATGAGAATTAATAATATAAATCTAAACCATAATATGATTAGTTTTTCTAGTTATAATAAACTTGATAAAGAAACTGGACTGTCAACAAGTACTGCTTTTTATTTAGACCATCCTGTTTTAGAAAAATCGGCTCAAATTATTAATAGGACTTTTCCTGAAGGTACTAATATAATGGTCTATGCAGGTTCAAATGGAGAAGAAGCATTATCCTTAAATACATTTTTGAAAAATAAAAACAATTATCAAATTTACTCAATTGATCCTTGTTCAGAAGCTATAAATTATGCCCAAAGAGGTGTTTATGCTGTTCATCCTCAAATGTCTGATGGTTTTTTAATAAATGATGTTAAGAATAAAAAACAAGAACAATTAACTAAAAAATTTTATAAACATTTTACTGAAATACCTAAACCTAATGAAGAAATAGATAATGTAACCGATTCTGTTTATTGTTTAGCTTTCGATGATGTTGAGTTATTCCCGCAAAAATATTTTATTCCGAAATATACAATAAATAATAATATTCATTTTGTTAAAGATGATATTAATAATATTAAAAATATTGAATTAAATTCTCACAATGGTAAAGTTGGTGCTATATTTTTTAGAAATGCTTTTTATCATGTAATAAAGAATGATTTAACTGGCATTATCGGATATGGGGAGAAGCCTGATTTAAATTTAAATAAACAAGAAGTTTTAAATGATTTAATAAACAATAAAATTTATAACAAATTAGAGGTAGGCGGAATATTAGTTTTGGGAAATCATTTACAAGAACATCTATTTATTGCAGATAAATCAATACCTGAAGAAGAAACAATACTGTTTGATCCAGTACGAAATTTACGATATTCATCTAAACATTTGCTATTTGAAGCATTAAACAAACAAGGTAAATTTAAACCTATCTATAATAATATTGTATCTGGTTTAAACAAAGAAAACAATTGTAAATTGCCACTAATTTGGCAAAAAATAAGATAATTCTCAAATCCCATGTTAATTTTTCTCAATACAAACCCGTAGGTTGAGTGAAACCCGACAAAATTTATCAAACTCACTGTTCTTTCTTCTTAAAGCGAGTGTTTATTTACATCAGCCCAACAATACTGAATCTTGGCGGTTGGAAGTTGGTTGATAATCAAGTTTCAAACTGGATAAAAACGTTTTTTAATGGACTTTGTTTTCCATTTTTATAAATCCCTCACCCGCCCTTTGGGCACCCTCTGTCTTGACCTATTCGCATTAAACGTGCCTACGTGTTTTGCCTTCAGATTTACTATCTTCGGCAAAAGCACTCCGCACTCTGCTCATAGGTCGCTCCCAGAAGGGGCGAGGATAACAAAAGTACTTTTTGGGAATATTGAAAAATTATATTTGTTTGGGTTTCAACAACCTACGGACTGAAATTCTTTGACGAGTTAGAATAATCTAGTACATTTACCTAATTCTACTTGTTTTCTATCGATTTTTCGACAACCATTGTCACAATATTTTCACCAGAACAAGATATAAAAAAAAGAAGTCCTCCCACTTTTTATCTGAAATTTTGAATGTACGTGAATTTTTGTAAAATTAATACTTCAAAGGTGACAAAAAGTATAAAAAATGTGTTTTATATAAGTGTAGAAAGAATTTTTAGGTAAATATATGGTAGAAATTCAGGTCCAAAATGTACCCCACAATATCTCAACACAGCAACTTCAAAAACCCCAGAAGTTTTCAAAACCTGAGAAAGCTAAAGATTTTGGAAATGATAGCGTTGAAATTTCTACAAAACAACCAAAATTAACTAAGAAAACAAAATGGGGCATATTTTTAGGTGTACTTGGAGCTATCGGCACCGCAGCCTTACTGATTTTAAAAGGTAAATTCTCTAAAGCCGTTCAACTAGCTGAACATATTGATTTCACAAGAGCAAACTCACTTGAAGAAGCTATTGAGTTTGGGCGCAAACATCTTGGCATAAAAAAATACAAAAATTTCACAGATAAAGACCTTGATACCATCAACTGGATTAACGAAGGTTTGACTAAAATTAGCAACAAATTCAAAGGAAAAGCAAAAATTCCTAAAACTATTGAATATATCGAAGCAGAAAAGAGTGTAATGGCAAGGGTTCGACATAATGGCATTAAATATGACTCTTGGCTTGGAATAAATAAAAGCTTTTTTGAAAATATTGATAATATATTAAAAAATAAAGCATTCATAAACGATAGAGATTATGAACTTTTTGACGAAAAAACAACAAAAAGGCTAAAAGAACTTATGCAAAAATATAAAGAAGGCAAATTGACAAATCTTGAAGACAAAATCCAATTATTTGACGAAATCAGAGCATTTGAAAACGAAAAATTACAAAGCCCAGCAAGATTTATTCAAGAAATAATGAACAACCCTGAAGCCAAACAAAAACTTATTGATAAAGGACTTTTGTACGGAGAAAACAATAACAAATACAACTTTTTGAACCTATTTGAAATCGATTTGGATAAAGATTTATACACTCAAGCTGACCCAAGATTTGTAGAAACAATGAAAAAAATCTTTATTAGAGAATCTGGTTACAAAATGAAACATAATGAACAATCACCGTTCAGGACAATCTTCCACGAAATCGGGCACCTTAATGACAAGGTTAGAAATGATGATGAAGCCCTCACAGGAAATGTAAGTTTCTTTGAAAAGATAAAAGCCTGGGGCGATAACAAAAAGGATTTCGGTACTGCTTGTTCGGTTTCCGATTATGCATCAACATCTCCTGGGGAATTTGTTGCAGAAGTGTTTGCAGAACTAGCTAGCGGCAACAAATTATCCGATGAAGTTATGGAATTATACCAACGACTAGGTGGCAAAATTATACCATAATAACGTTGACTATTGTGCATTAGTAAATAGTTGGGCAGAAGTCTTTTTTGTCATTGCGAGCGAAGTGTGGTAATCTAGCTAGGTTTCGGGGAATGAAAGTGAGTTAAATAATAAATTTCAAACTGGATGAAAACGTTTTTTAATGAATTTTGTTTTCCATTTTTATAAACCCCTCACCCGCCCTTTGGGCACCCTCTGTCTTGACCTATTCGCATTAAACGTGCCTACGTGTTTTGCCTTCAGATTTACTATCTTCGGCAAAAGCACTCCGCACTCTGCTCATAGGTCGCTCCCAGAAGGGGCGAGGGTAACAAAAGTACTTTTTGGGGAATATTGAAAAATTATTTTTGTTTGGGTTTCACCCAACCTACTAACTAAGTCCATAGAAAGTTCAATTTGGGATTTTTTATTTTTTATATTATAATTATTAAAAAGGATCTTATTATGCAAGCACAGCCAATAAACAATAATATATATACTAAAAAGCCTATAAAAACATATAATAATTACGAACCCCAAAATAACCAAAGTTTTAAGGGATTAAGAAAAGTAGTTAGATGCAAATTTGCACCCTTTCAAGAAGTACCTTGTTCGTTTTTAGAAAAAACTGTAATAAAAGAATTAAGGGATTTAGCAAAAGTTGATAATTTTTTTATAGAAAATGATGTTAAAGCAAGAGTTATGATTGAACGTCATCAAGGGGCGAGGATTTGGTTAGATTCTAAGCCAGCTCCAAAAAATATTTTTGAACGAATAAGGAATCTCTTTTTGCCACCAACAACTTATCACATGGTAGATAAACATCCCTGCACTGATGATTCTGTATTTTATATTGCTAAAAAACTTAGAAATATAAAATACAAGAAAGAAACTTTTTTGTCGTATTTTAAAAAAATGCCACAATATTAGTAAGCAAGTTTGTAGGTCAGGCAACGCCTGACAAAAAAATAATGTCAAGCAAAGCTTGACCTACAATTTCTGATTATCAAACCTACTATTCTTTCTTCTCAAACCGAGTGTCAAAATACATCCACAATTTGTTTTAATAAAGACTTGAAAGGGTCAGTATTATCATCTATAACAGGTTTGTTTTGTTGTTTTATTTAATATTAAGTTTTTTCTCAATTATTGGATGATAATCCGCTGTCTTATGATTTAATGTGTAAAAATCTTCATAGATTTTATATACTTTCACTGGCTTTCTCATCTGTAAATATTTTATATCCTTAAATTTTTCTTGAGATTTAACTAAATCAATGTTTTCAAGCACCTTTAAGGCCTTATCCTGATCCGGCTCATCTACCCACAAAATCTCTCTATTATGACCAAAATTTCCGAGATACAAATCTACAGTATCATTTTCATTTTGCCCATAATAAAATGTATACCCGTCTTTCTTTGGCACAAATCCCGGTTCAAAAACATGTTTTATATCTGAAACATCTATTTTGGTCCCAAAACGATGCTCCTTCAATAAAATTTCATCAATATCTTGCGGATTATTTTCAAAAATCAAAATCGTTGCATTAGAATCCTTTGAACAAGAACACAAATGCGCTTTTAACTTATCTATAAAGCGCCTATTTTTTTCGCTAGGTACCGTATGTTCCCTAAAATCTTCTATATATAAAATCCCGTGCTTATCACCTTCTCTAATTCGTTTTAATAGGCCAACCATCTCTTTTGCAGCTTGTTTTTGATCATTTTTACTAAAACTTGTTCGAAGTAATAGACACCCTTTATCTTGCAAATATTTAAGAGTTTTTTCAATCTCTTCTTGAGATTGTGTTCCCTTTATCATAATCCCATTAGGATAAACTTTATTCTCTAAACGGCTAAGCGCAAGATACTGTTCATCAAGTGCATCATATATTTTCTTTTGACGTTGAACATCTCGCAAAACTATCTTTGCTCGTTGATTTTCAAAAGAATTTTTTAAATTAGTGTTGTTAATAGACTCTTTTATACCGGAATTTTCTGTATTAATATTTTCAATTTCTGTACCTAAATCATCTATTTTATTTACCAGCCCATTAATTTTAATATCTTTATCTTTGAATTCCGATTCCATACGCTTTATACGACGACTTAATTCCTGTCGATATTCATAATCATCTGGAAATTCTTTTAATAATAAATTCTCATAGTTTTTTACAAACATATATCTCCTGGCAACTCCATCAATCATAGCATCTTCACATTTTTCGAAAAATTTCTTGAACGCTAGAGCAAGAAACGACTCTATATTAGTCTCATTTGGCTCCCCTTTGAAACTAACCTGAGCATTTCTTTTTTGTGGAACATTATTGTTGTGATTACATTTAGTGTATGAAAAATTTACTATTGGTGAAATTCGCATATTATAACCCTTTATCTAACAAATATTTGAAATCTTCACTACAAACCAACACATCATCCCAAAGTCCGGTTCTTTCAATATTATCCAAAACTTTTGTAAGATTTTTAGCATTATCTTCTGTCAAGCCACCCAATAAAGCAATGTAATTGACATTATTTCCATACTTCTGTGCATATTGAGCAACTATTTCGACATTATCAAGCGTTTTTGGAGTAAGATTACCTGCAATTTCTGCAATATCTTCTGCATACTTAATCCTTAACGGTTCAGCATATTCTTTCAGTTTAGGTAAAACATCATTTTCAATAAAATCTAAATCTTTGCCCTCAAATTTTTCAACAAAATATGAAACATCTGAAGCTTCTTTTAGTTTATATTTTCCGGCATTATTTATAATACGATTGAAAATTTTAGAAGAATCCTCTGTATTTAATCTTGTTAAAACATCAAGCTTATCGAGTTTTAATTCATCTAACTTCGCAATATTATCTGCAACTGCAATAATAGATTTTTTTTGGAAATTATTTAAATGTTTTAAAGTAACCGCGGCATTTTCAGAATCCAAACCAAATTTAGCCATATTTTGAATCAACGGAATTAGACATTCTTTATTATTTTTTGTTGTATTCATTAACATACGATATTTTTTTAAATTAGGGAACGAGTTCTCTTTTGCTAATAGAGGTACAATGTCTTCAATATCGGCATTCATACTATTTAAAGCCAAAGAAAAACGTTCAGCATCAACCAATCTTAAATCTTTTTCATATTTTTCTAACAATGGCAAAGCTTTTTCAAAGGTATATTTTTCATTCTTTGGTCTTAAAAATTTTAAATAAGTAACCAGATCTTCAACGAAATCAACTTTAAAAGTTTCCGGATCGTTTAATACCCTTGCAAAAACATTTTTATTTTCAACATCCAGACTCGAAACAATCGAACCAATTTCTTTATTAGCCTCTGACTCGGTTAAAATATCACGTAATTTAGGCATATTACTTGCGATTAAATCAAAACCTTCAGTTTTCATAAACTCTTTATTATTTTTGTTTATATTTGATAAAATTTCTTCGTAATGTTCAGGTTTAAGACCTAAAGTTTCAGCATTTTTGTGCAACACAGGATAAATCTCCTGAGCCAAATCGTAATTTCTTGGCGGATATTTTTCAAAAACCTCATCTAAAGTCATTGGAACTTCTTTTACTTTTGGAGGTTTTGGAGTCTGTACTTCAGGTTTTACCGATTCAACGTCTGTTTTTCTAGGCGTATCTTCAGGTTTTGGTTGCTGAGCTTCAGACTTTGGAGTCTGCGGAGTTTTCGGATTTGGTTCAACCACAGGATTTTTAGAATCAACATCCACAGATTTTGGTTTAGCCGTTGTTGTACCTTCGACTATAGGTTTAAGTTTTTGCCCTGCTTTTTTTAATCCATCTGTATCTATATTTTTTGGAGATTTAAGTTTCTTTATTCCGAATATACCCGCTACTGTTGTTCCCGCAGCAGCAACACCATACAAAATTTTTTGTTTTACAGAAATTTCTTTAGGCGCTTTTTTTACAAACTCATCTTTTTTTACGTCTTTTTTTGAATCAACATTAGCATCTTTATTTTTTGAAAAAATACCCACAAACGCAGGATTTGAAACATTTGTTCTTATATTTGGATTTGTTACTTGCAAAAAGTTGTTAGTTTTAATATTCATATTTAACCCCATTAAATTCTTTTTTAATTTTTATTAACAATCGCATCTAAATCATCAATAAATTTCGCATACTGCGCCTTTGTTATATCTGGCGGAGTTTGCTTAATTGCTTTTAGCAAATCTGGTTCAGTTATTTTAGAATTTGGACAATTTGCTTTAGCTTTATTGATAATATTTACAACCCCTTGAGCGCTATAAGCCTCATTGTCTTCTTGCGCTTTGCTTACGACTTTTGCTAATTTTTCATAATCAATATCTTGGTCAGTAACACCATCTAAATGGTATTCAAACATTGCTGCAAGATCTTCAGTTTGTGGTGGACCTAAGAAGATTTGATGAGGTATGTTATTAGCAGTCATTACCTCTTTATCTATTCTTCTTGGGAAATTAGTTGTCATTAAAATCGTTGTTTTAAATTTATCAGCGCAATTTTGCAATATATTAGAAAGCTGACCGACATTTGTATAAGAAATATCCATACCATCTTGAGCTAATTCAGCTTTATCCTCATCTGTTAATTCCGCAATTGAATTAAAATCATCAAGTAATACAATCGTTCTTTTATTATCTTGATTGTAATTCTTTTTCGCATTTCTTAATGTTTTGCGAAGATCAGCAATAATATCATCATCATCTTGTAATGTATCAATTTTCTCAAAATGACATTTTGCCTGTTCAGCTAAAGCGTTGGCAAAATAAGTTTTACCGGTTCCAGATGGACCATAAAGAAGTATACCATTTGGCATAACAACATCATCTCCAGCTTTTTCAATTGCAAATTTATTTAAAAAACCTTCCTCTATTTCTTGTTTTAAGTTTTCATAACCGGCAACCTTATTCCAACCTTTATCTTTATCACGACGACTTATGTTTTCTTGTTCTTGTTTTATTCTTTCAAATTTAGCTTTATCAAGCGCAAGATCATTAGTTTTTTGAGCTTCTAGTTTTTTCGTAGCCTCTAATTCAGCTCTAAGTTCAATAATTACTATATCTTTTTCGTGATTAGCTTCAGCATCTTTTAACTTTTCTTCTAATAATCTTTTTGCATCTTTTAATGCTGCAACAGCTTTCTCTTTTTCTTGAAGAACTTTTTTGTGAGCTTGTATGGTTTGTTCTTTTTGTAAGATAAGTGACTGTACACTAGTATGAAAACCTATTAATTGTTGCTTAGCTCGTTCTTCAGCCGCCGTTTTGCCCCAAGAGCAAAGTTTTTCTATCTTGGTTCTTTTATCCAATTCTTTTTGTTTCACTGCTTCATAATCAAATTCCGGAATCTTAGGTATATTATCCCCTTTGAAAGATAATGCAGAATTAGTAACAGAATAATTTAATTGAGACCTTCTTTGTTGTATAGCTGTAGCACCATATGACGGTGTCGCAAAATTAACCGCTTGTATAAACATATACCCTCCTAGTTTTTTTGTTATTAAAACAGGTAAAAAAAAATTTTGCTACTTTTTTATAAATCTTTTGTTATATTTCTTAATATTTTAAGAAAAAATGGTCAAAATAATTATTTTTGTATTTATAATAAGCAAAAACGGGGTAAAACATGCGGGTCTCACCAATCTATTTAGGGGTAAATAGAAACAATTACACATACTTTAATAAAAAACAGGAAACCACTTTTTCAGCTCGAACCATGCTTTTTTCAGATATTGAACAACTGATTAAAGAAGGTAAAATTGACGAAGTTTCACAAATAAATAATTTAAATCTTGTGAATGACAAACAAGAGACTTTGTTGCATTCTGCGGCTAGATATAATCAGTTTGAAATCACAAAATATCTTTTGGATAAAGACTTTAATCCAAACCAAAAGAACAAACATGGTAAATCTCCATTTGTATTAGCTTGTTCAAGAGGAAACAAACGGATTATTGAAGAATATTTAAAACATAAAAACCTTGATGTGAACAGTGTTGATGATTTGGAACAAACTGCACTTCATAAGGTTGTAGATAAACCAGTTATTACATCAATGTTACTTGAAAAAGGTGCTTCCCCTTATATCGAAGATTGTATTGGTAATAGTCCTTATGCAATGGTTTACAATTTTCCCAAAACGTTAGAAGCATATTTAGAGCATGGGGTTAATCCAAACACAAATGTAGACAAATATACGACCCACTTGCATCGTGCCATTGGAGAAAACAATTTAGAAATAGCAGAGATTTTAAAAAAATATGATGTCGGAGTAAATTATAAAGATAAAAACGGTCGTACTGCAATTTATAATGCAAGTACATTACCTACGTTAAAATGGATTGTTGATAATGGCGCAGAAATAAATCTTCAAGATAAAAAGGGGACAACTCCTTTACATCAAAATATAAACAATGGAAATTTTGAAAATTCAAAATATTTATTGCAAAAAGGTGCAGATGTAAATGCTATAGATAAGAAAAAGTTGCCACCATTAGCATATGCAAGAACAGCCAAATTAATTGGCTTGTTACTAGATAATAAAGCAAACCCTGATGTGGTATTACCAACAGGAAGTACCCTTTTACATAATACTGTCAAGGCTAATAATTTGAATATTGTAGCCTTATTTGTAACGGCAGGCGCAGATTGTAATATTAAAGATAATAAAGATTACGTTCCGCTAGATTACGCTCAAAATAATAATATAAGAGCATTTTTATTACATGGTGGAGCAGATCCTAATTACAGAAATTACTTAATAAACTCTCTTAAAAAGAATGATTTTGAATATTTTTCAATGCTTTTAGAAGCAGGAGCAAACCCTAATAAAACGGATAAGCTTGGGAATTCTGCAATGTTTTATCTCTCAGACTCAAAACAAATAGACGAAATACTAAAATATAAGCCAAACACAGCGATAATCAATACAAAAGGTTATACTCCAATACAACACTACGCATTATTAGGTAATAAAAAAATGGTTACAGCATTAACCGAACGAGGTATACAAGATTCAAAAACACCTAATAACAAAACTGTAGCAGATTGTTTTGAACTATATGAAAAATACAATAGCTGGTATAAAAAAGCCGCAAAAAATGCAAAACAAGTAACATTTACTGGCTTTGATATCAGAAACCCCGAGGATTTTGTTCCAGATTATAACAAAAAGGTATTAGATCAAAAAATCAAACTTACAACAAAAAAAATTGATGAAATCATTGCTTCTGCATCAGATCTTGATACAGGAATTACGATGGCGTATAAAGAACTAAAAAAAGAAGAAGAAAAAGTATTGAACGCATACAGATCAATTGATGTAATTCTAAAAAATTATAGAATTGATGTGTCTGAAAAACTCCAAGCCTTACGAAAAAAGAATCCTAAAGGTTCAAAAATACCACTGGTTGGAACTTTCGTTCAAATGTTTACGTCAGGCCATTTTCTTGAAAAAATTAAAGAATACGCAACAGCATTATTAAATAATCATACATATATTAAAGAAAAATACTTAGATAAAAATATCAAAAACTTATCTGACGAATATCTAAAGATAAACAATTATTTAAAAGATGGCGTCGAATATGTTTCATATCGAGCAGGAGAAACAAAAACCAGACAAACTATATTATCAAAACTAGAAAATAAAGAAAAAAATTTCGAAAAATATCAAGAAGTTTATAATAAAAAAGTAGCACGATCACAAAACAAATATAAAGAACTTTTTGATAGTGTAGTTGAACACCAAGATGAAAAACAAACAAAACGAACAATTAAAAAATTAATTAAAACAGCATTAACACTAGGTTTTGGCGGGTAAAAAACAATGAAAGGGGAAATATATGAAGGTTAATTTTTACACAACAAGAGTGGTACCATTTAGAGGTATGACTGACAGGATAAATGCTCTTACTCAAAATATTCGAAACGGAGGAGGAATAATGAGTGGAGATTCTTTTACACCAAGCCTTGAAAAAGATCAAACCATTATTATTGAACACGTTGAAAATATGTATGGCAACGGTGCACAATCTAATCCCAAAAATGCAAATACAGGCAATGCTGCAGTAGAAGGTGTAACCTCTGGTGTCGCAATGGGGACAGGTATAGAGGGCGCGAAATCTACAGTTAATAAATTTAAAGGAAACAAAGATGCCTCAAAAACTACTGAAAACACAGAACAAACCAAAGATGAAATAGATATGACAGATGAAAACCAAAACATTGAGGCTTCCGAAGAAATAAACAATTCAGAAACCGATGAATTTGATGCTGATATAGATAATGAAGTAGATTCTGATATTAAACCAGATATTGAAATAGAACCGGAAATAGAACCTGAGATTGAAATTGAATCTGAGATTGAATTTGAACCGGAAATAGAAATTGAGCCTGAGATTGAACCTGATATAGATATTGATATATCTGATATTTTATAAGTTTAAAGGTATAAATTATGTATATAACACCAATACAAGCAAGGGTTTTTAATCCGACAACAAATAGTAAAAAAACAATACCAGTTACTAAGGACATTCCGACATCTGATAAATACACAAAAAGTATTTACGAGAAAGGTTCAAGTGTTTATTTTACTGGTGGAGAAAACCTAGTCAATAAATTTGTTTATCAAAAACTATTACGAAAGCATATCAGAGCTGCTATGGAGCCGGGTCTTCCCAAAGCTGTTGAAAATTATTTTGCTTCATTGGGTATCCCTGCAAATTTTTCTCGTGGTTCTAAAAAAATGAATCAAGTGGTTGCATACGGCTCATTTCATACAAATGAAATGTTTAGGCAATTAAATCTTGTACTGCCAAGAAAAATAGGAATAGAAAGTATGGGAGACTCAAGTATTCTAGCTTGTCATTATCCGGCTCCAAATCCTCACGGTGGAGGTTCTCCAGCCAGAACAATTGTTTATAATTTAGATTATGATTGGGAAAATCACATGGAAAAATCATTAAATACTGACCCGTCAAACTCGTATGAACACTTTATGCAATGTTTTATACATGAATATGCGCATAATTTACATGCACATAAATTATATAAAAAATATGGGTCGTTTTTCCCTGATCCGGCGTATAAATTCAATCCAGCTACCGAATCCTTAATGAATAAACTCCGAAGAAAAATAAATGATAAAAATGGAAATCCTGTTTATAATCCACACATTCTTGATGGAATAAGAATTATATTATCAAGAACAACAAGTAAATACGGGCAAACATCTTTAATGGAAACATTTGCTGAAGAATTTGCAAGGATAATATTAGACTGTATGGATTATAATACTTTAAGATTAAAATCTAGACCAAACCCCAAGAATATAGATGCTGATCTGACCAGAATATTGGAAGAAACGTGGGAGGGACTTATTGGCGATAAATGGGGATTAATAATGTAAATAAACACCAATAATCCAGTGGCGATATTAACAGAAAATATACCTTGTTCTCAAGAATAAAAAATGGAGGTCTTAAGCCTCCTTTTTTAGGGTTAAATATTAGGAGTTATATCCTCCCATTTGCTGTTTAGTTTACCTTGTAAAGTATTCCTATCCAAGCGTATATTTTTATATATAAATGGTGAAAGTTGGTTTCCGGTTGAGTCAAAAACTCCGTAGTATTTCCCTTTTTGAACTATTATATATTCTCCGCATCTTTTGATCTTTTCATAAATCGGCGCAAGTATTATTTCACCATGTTTATTCGCAAGTCCATATTGATCTTTTCTTTTTAAAACATAAATTTCGTAAAATGGCTTAATTTTGTCATACTCATTTTTAATAAGAACTTTATTTGAGCTGTTTATCATCCCGTAATAACCGTTAAGTTTTGTTAGATACAAATCCTGTCCAATTTGTTCAAATGACTTATATTTTATCGGAATAATTGTATTTTCATATAAATCTATTACACCATAAAGCTTGTCTAATTTAACCAAAAATTTATTTGGAACAATTACTTTCATTTTTTTGTAATTTTTGACAGTATTAATTTTACCGGTTTCATCTAGGATTTGATATTTTTTGTCTTTATAAAAAGAAAAATAATGTTTGTTTGCATAGATATAGTGTTCAACATCAGAACAGCCGGATTCTAAAACCAAACCGTCTAAATTGTAAATAGTGGCAGAAACTTGTGTTCTTCTTGTTCCGTTTGAATATAGATACGTTGTTATATCCTTTACAACAAAATGTTTATCACAGTTTAAAAATTTTTCTTCAGATTGCATAAAATCTTTACCCACGATATATACACAAGAAGATGAACCTCTACAACTTGCAAAACATATTGTTCCGAAATTAAGTAACAAACCAACCAATACAAATCCTACAAAAAATTTCTTCATACTATCACCACCTTACTACTACATTTATAATAACGATTTGTTAGAAAGATAGTTCATTATTGTAAACAAAAGTTAAAATTATATTAATAAACGGCAACATTTGGCAAAAAAATGTATTTAGCAGGTTTAAAACCAAAAAGGAGAATAGAATGCAACCGATTTTAACATATCCTCGGCCAATTTATACACAATACCCGAAAAATGCACAGCCTAATGTTTATACAAGTTTCACACCGATGCCAAAATACCCGTCTATAATGACCGGTAGTGCAATTCATCCACAATCAAGTGTAATAGGAGACGTTTTAATAGGTCGTCAAGTTAATGTCGCACCATTTGCCTCTATTCGTGCAGATGAAGGAACTCCTATTTACATAGGTGACGGAACAAATGTACAAGATGGCGTTATTATTCACGGACTAAAAGATGGTAAAGTTAAACACCAAAACCAGGAATATTCAGTATTTATTGGAGAAAATACAAGTCTCGCACACCAAGCCCAAATCCACGGTCCTGCTAAAATCGGCAACAATGTTTTTGCAGGAATGCAATCATTTGTATTCAAATCAGAAATTGGCGATAATGTTGTAATTGAACCTACGGCAAAAGTTATTGGAGTAAAAGTTCCTTCAAACAGATATATTCCGGCCGGAGAAATTATAAAAACACAAGAACAAGCAAATAATTTACCGATTATTGATGAAAATTATTCAAATAAAGACTTAAATCATGAGGTTGTCGAAGTCAATAAAGAATTCGCGCAAGCTTATCCCGCAAATTATTATTTTACTCCGGTGACACACTATTTTAACTAATAGAAAGGTAAAAATGAGAATAGATAAAATTACCCCATATCTAAATATACAAAAAAAAGAACAACCATTAAAACAATCAGAAGCTCAAAATTATACAACTTCAACTTATGAATTACGTCCAAAATTCAATGATTACTTGGTGAGTTTCGGCGAACGTGTAGAAAAAACTCTAACTCGTTTTTATAGGGTAAATAAAGAAAGAATGCCAAAAACAGTTGAAGAATATGTGCGTAATATGGAAGATAGAGATGCTTTAACTCCATTGGAAGCTCAACAAGTTGCTTTTGCAAAATTGGCATCAGATGAAATTAAAACTGTTGAAGATATTAAAAAAGCATATCCGACCGAACCATTGTTTGAAAATTTGGTTGATATTGAAGATACAAAGGCTACTCGAGGTATTTTGAATACCTACCGAATAAATAAAGATTTATTAAAACTTATGGATAAAGGTATTTTAAAAGATAAACAAGATTTAACAGTTTATCTTGTTAAAAAATTCTTCCTTGAAGCGAAAACTATTGATGAAGTAAATGAGGATTTGGAAAAAGATTTCGACGAAGATTTTAAAGCTGATTTTAGACGTAAGAATCCTGATTCAAAGTATATTCATAGTGGTACATTAGATTCATTTGGTATAAAATTGCCGGATGATGATTATTTAACTTCATTACGTTATACTCGTGATGGTTATGCTGATTATATGGGGGCAAAAATCCAAAAAGCGCAAATTGATTTTTGGAATTCATTGTCTTATGAGCAGCGTACAGAAAAAGCAAAAAGATTAGTCCAAGGTGCTGAAAGATTTTGGGGCAAATTAACAAAAGATGAGTTGATGGAAATGTTGGCGGCTGATGATCCTCAAGAAGCAATGTTAAAAGAATACAGGCGTTTTGAACGTGCTCGTAAGAAAACAATGAGATCAGAAGGGATAGAACCTGCACAAGAAAAGCCTGAACGTGTAAAAGTTGGGTCAAATGAGTTGCGGAATAATGAATTATTCAAAATGTGGGCATCAAATAATTTGCAAAATTATTTGAATACTTTATCAGAAGCTGATAAGGATACCTTGCATTTAATGAGAATGCGTAATCTCGTTGCTCGATGGAAAAATATGTCACCTACCGAGCGAACAGATTATATTGACAGAATGAAAAAAGGCGGTGAGGCTTCTCGATATGCAATGATTGAAGCTTGGAATAACTGCAAAGATATTATTATGGATTTGTCAACTCATTTAAAAGAATATAACGTTTATAAGCCTACAGATGTGCTATATTCTTCAAAAGAATTTTCAGAATTTCAATCTCGTATAATGACTGAATTCTGGGATTCCCACCCTGAATATGCACAAAAACTTGGTGATAGTATTAAGACTGCGGCTTTCAAAATTGAGCTTGCAATTAAGAACGGAACATTCAATGCTTTAAAAGAAGAAATTAATCGTAATAAAAACCAACGTATTAGAGATATTGAGGATATGAAAAAAGCTAAAGTTGTTGAAGAAAAGCCAAAAGAACCTCGATTTAATTCAAAACAAGAAGAATTTAAATATTATCATACAAAACAATATCCAAACTGTTCAGCTCTTCCTAAAAATTTCTGGAATGACTATTATAATGTAGCGTTAGATGGGCTAGATGATGATTGGTTAGATTGTTATATTAAATATTACAAAAATGAACCCCTAAATGAGGACGAAAAGTATTTGTTAAAGTGCGGTCAAAGTTTTGTTAAATATAATACCCAAAAGTTTGAACGAGCATTAGAAGCAGCATTAGCAGATGCATTATACACGGCAACGGGAGCTGCGGAAGTTTTTGCAATGGAGTGCAAAGATATTATTTCTGCCGCAAATAAATTAGAACGTGGCGAATCTTTTACTCTAAAATCTGACGAAAATGGTAAAATATATGAAATAAATGCAAAAAATAAGAAAAAATCACTTAATCCAAATCGCGTGAATTATTTATATGAACAGTTTAAACAAGATTTATCGCAAGATGAAATTGACGATATAATTACGTATAATTTTTTAAGTGCAAAATCAGGAGCTAAAAATTTCGACAAAGATGCGCTTACAGAGGTGTATAATAATGATTCTGGATTGCGGTTCTATATTGATAGCTATGGTAGATCCGCAAATGTATTATTCTCAGATAAAACAGCTTATCCTGTAGATGTAAAAATGGTATTTGCAAGTAAGTTTTATGCAAATATGCCTGAGCAGTTGCGTGAAAGTGCATTAGTAACACACCCAATAACCCATCAACCTGTGTATGCAGATATGTTTGCAATAATACGAGCTAAAGAATTATTTGGCAAGCGTTTTTCATTCCTGCCAAAAGATATTTTGGATGGTTATTTTAGAGAAATCGGGGTAGCAATAAGAACAGAAATGTTATCAGGATTTTCTTTGAAAGATTTTGTGCAAAGAGTTTGTAAAAAACGCCAACATTCATACGAAAGAGGTACTATTGCAGTAATTCCAAAATCGGCTATATTAGATGAAAATACAAAATTGAAGCTGTTAGCGTATGAGCAGGCTTTAGCAGATGTATTGTATGATTCTACAAAATGTAAAGATGTTTATAATATGAGTTTTGAAGTGATGTGTGACAAATTAGAATTATTTGCACTAACTAAAAAATTCCCATTAAATGAGCCAACCCCTGCACAAACTAATGATGGTAAAGTTGTCGCATTAGATCCTAAAAAACGTATCAATTTTGTTAAAATTGATAGCAAATATAAAGAATATATGACTGAAATAAAAGAGTGGCAAGCTTCTCAAAAAGAAGGGGAAGTACCTGATTATCAAGATTTGTTATATATTTTAAATCCAGAAGCTGGCAATGCTCAAAAAGATTATGAGGTTGCAAAACGTATAATTGGATATTTCAAAGATGCAAACGGAATGCGAATTTATGAAACTCCTATTTATGTAGGATAATCAAATCTAAAATCGTTTCTAATCCTTATTTTCTGTTATAATTTAATTGAATATAACAGGAGATAAATACGTATGAAAGATGAATTATTATCAATAATCGAAAATAACAGCCGAATTGATTTTTCTGAACTAGCTGTAATGCTTGGAGTTTCAGAAGAAGAAGTTTTGCAGCAATTGAGCGAATTAGAAAAAGAAGGTGTGATATGTGGTTATCATACATTAATTAATTGGGAAAAAACTTCTATTGAAAAAGTTATGGCATTGATTGAAGTAAAAGTTACACCACAACGCGGCAAAGGTTTTGATAATATTGCGGAACGTATTTATAATTATCCTGAAGTTAAAGCTGTTTATTTAATTTCTGGCGGATATGATTTACTTGTAATATTGGAAGAAAAGTCTTTAAAAGAAATTGCAAACTTTGTATCTGATAAATTATCAACTTTAGATAGCGTGTTAAGTACTGCAACGCATTTTATTCTAAAAAAATACAAAGATTACGGAACAATATTAAATAAAGAAATTTCAGATGAAAGAGAGGTAATCATTTCATGAGAAGATTTCTCTCTCAAACAGTAACAGATATAAAACCCTCCGGAATCCGCAAATTCTTTGATATCGTAAGTGAAATGAAAGATGCAATTTCTTTAGGTGTCGGAGAGCCGGATTTTGATACACCTTGGCATATCCGAGATGAAGGAATTTATGCATTTGAAAGAGGAAAAACATTCTATACTTCAAATGCGGGTTTGAAAGACCTCCGGATTGAAATATGTAATTACTTAAAACGCCATCAAGGACTAAATTACAATCCGGATAGTGAAGTTCTCGTAACAGTAGGAGGCTCAGAAGCAATTGATATTGGTCTGCGCGCAATCATTAACCCTGGTGATGAAGTTATTATTCCTCAACCATCTTATGTTTCTTATGAACCTTGCGCCATTCTTGCAGGAGCAAAACCCGTAATAATTAATTTAAAAGTCGAAAATGAATTCCGCTTGACTGCAGAAGAATTAAAATCTGCAATCTCTGATAAAACAAAAATTTTAATCTTACCGTTTCCAAATAATCCGACAGGAGCGATTATGGAACGGGACGATTTAGAAAGGATTGCAAAAATATGTATAGAAAAAGATATTCTGGTAATGTCTGATGAAATATACGCAGCTTTAACTTATAAAGGAAAACATTTTTCAATTGCGCAAATCGAAGGAATGAAAGAACGCACAATTTTAATCAACGGATTTTCAAAAGCTTATGCTATGACAGGCTGGCGATTAGGTTATGCTTGCGCTCCAAAAGAAATTATAAAGCAGATGACAAAAATTCATCAATTTGCGATTATGTGCGCTCCAACAATAAGCCAATATGCAGCGGTCGAAGCTCTTAAAAACGGAGATGAAGATGTTGAAATTATGCGCCAAGCTTATAACCAAAGACGAAGATTTTTAATTGATGCATTTAAAAAAATGGGCCTTGAATGCTTCGAACCTTATGGCGCATTTTACGTTTTTCCTTGTATAAAAGAATTTGAAATGACAAGTGAAGAATTTGCAACAAAATTCTTACAAGAAGAAAAAGTTGCTGTTGTTCCCGGTACCGCTTTTGGCGATTGTGGAGAAGGATTTTTAAGAATTTCTTACGCATATTCTATTGACAATTTAAAAATTGCAATAGAAAGATTAGAACGATTTATAACTCGATTAAGGGAAACAAATAACAATAAATAAAGCGGTTCTTTTTCAAGAACCGCTTTTTATTATAATAAACAACCATTAGCTAATTAAAAAGTACCTGCAGGTTTTTTCTGAGCTGTTGCACCAGGAATGGATTGCCAATTTGCAGCCATAATTTTCTTGAATGATTTTAAAGCTGTATCTTCTAGTTCACCTAATTCTTCAGCTTCCATAATCAATTCTCTTAACGGCATCAACGCTCTTTGGTCTCTAAGAACACCTAAAGCTGCGGCAGCACCTGCCCTAACTAATTCATTTTCTGAACGATTTTTCATAACATCGATTAAAGCCGGAACAGCTTTTGTATCGTTCAATTTGCCTAATGAAGTTACCGCATAAATTCTAACGTTAACCCATTCGTCATACAACATATTGATAATTTTATCAACAGCTTTTTTGTTACCGATTTCGCCCAAAGCTCTTGTTGCATCACATCTTACATTAACTTTTTCGTGATCCAAAGATTCGATTAACGCATCTGTCGCAACATCACCAATTTCAATTAACGCATCAGTTGCTGTAATACAAACTTGTGGGTTTTCATCGTTTAAAGATTCTACAAGCGGTTCTACTACAATTGCTCCGCCTAAACGACCTAATGCACGAGCCGCACGAACACGTACGTCAACATTACGGTCTTCACGTAAAGATTCAATCAAGTGAATAGTTGCCGCAGAATCGCCTAATTCACCTAATGCTCTTGCTGCATACAATCTTACGGAACCATTTTTATCGTGTTTTAAAACGTCAATTAAAGGTTCAACTGCTTTAGAATCACCCATTTCGCCTAAAATACGAGCCGCGTTATATCTAACTTTTTCAGAATTACTTGTTCTTAAGTCAGTTAATAACTCGTCAAATGTTTTCTTCACTTGTTTTTTCTTACTGTTCACACTAATTGTCATTATTTTCCTCCGACACTACACAATAATTATTACACCTACTTCTATATAAAGTTTTTTGGTCAAAAATTATTGCCTATTTATCTTCTATTTGTTAACTTTTATTTACAATCCATATTACTTTAATTTATGTCCTACTAATTTTGCGTTCGGTCAGTATATTTATTAAGGGTAGAACTGACACTTATTTGATTTGTACTACTATTATAACATATATTTATTATTTTTACCATTATTTTATAAAATTCCATAACCGACACTGTTTTTGTTTTATTAAAAACACTCGTAATTCAGTTATACCTGTAAATAAATCTTAATATTTGTTTATATTATATTACTAACACTTGATAGTAATAATAAACTCGGTGCCAACACCGACTTCACTATTTACTTTAATTTGACCATTATGCTTGTCTATGATTTTTTGACTTATAGCAAGTCCCAAACCGGTACCCACCCCTACATTTTTTGTAGTATAACCTGCTGTAAATATTTTATTGATATCTTCTTTTCTGATACCTTTACCGGTATCTCTAAATTTAACAACCAACTCTTTCGAATTATATGTAGTAACAATTGTAATTTTCCCGCTACCTTCGATAGCTTGGCATGCATTAACCAGTATATTGGTAAACACTTGATTTAACATATTCGGATAACATTTAATCGGCGGGATTTCACCATAAATTTTTTCTATCTCTACTCTCCCTTTTGTTTCGTGTCTAATCAAATCTAGAGTTAAATCAATTTCTTTATTTATATTTGCCTCTTGCAAGTCTGATTCATCCAGTCTTACAAATTTTTTAAGTGACACTACAATATTACTAATTCTTTGTATAGCTTCTGTATCAATAGAATTTATTTCAGAAAACATTTGTTTTAAATCTTCTTGTTCAATCTTAGGAATTAATTTAGAAATCAAAGAATTATTAGACTTAATAGACGCGACGGGAGTATTGATTTCATGAGCGACACCGGCAACCAATTGGCCAAGCGAAGCCATTTTTTCAGAATTTATAAGCTGTAACTGTGTTTCCTTTAATTCTTCAAGCGCAGCCTTTAGATCCTTTACGTTTTTAGCATTTTTTTGATAAAGTTCAGCTCTTATAATTGCGTTACCTAATTGAGAAGATATTGCATCAAGAATTTCTATTTCTTCATTTAGTTCACGTTTTTGATAACTCAAAAGAACAATTACGCCTAACATTTTTTGCATGTGAAACACAGGGACAATAATACGCAAAACAGATTGTTTAAACGGTTCAGCTTCCAAATATTCAATTAAGGAATAGCTTAACGAAATTTTGTTACTATTCAATTGCTTCATTGTATAAGCATCAAAATTGATTTTAGAAGATTTTGCGATGTTTGTTTCTCCATAAACTTCTTCAATATAAAATGCTCCTTCTGCGCAGGATGCATAATATGCTCTGAAGCAACCGAACATTATTGCTAACTCTTTTAACGCAGAGTTCAAAATCATGGATATATCCATAGATTCTCTTATGTTATTTGATACTTTATTTATCAAAGCTATTTTAATAGCTTGGGATTGCGCGTTTTGACGAATTTTTTGTAGTTCATCGTTTTCTTCTTGCAATTTTTTTAATTTATTTTGATACATTTCTCGCTCTTTTTGGTTGGTTTTTAACAAAATATCAGAACTCACATCAACAAGAAAAAGAATTGTATACCGCCCGCGTTTTATTGCTGTTAAATCATAAAACGCAGACTTATTATTAACGGAAGAATAAGAAACCCTGGCAAAAAAATTTTCTTTTGAAACAATTGCCTGGAATATTGGAGAATACAAATCAACATTTTCGCTATCAACAGGGCACATATCAAAACTCATTTGATGAGCAAACTTTCTTATATCACCAAATTGCTGAAACACATGACAAAACATGTTGTTTTTAAAAACAACTTCCTCATAATCCCTAACAACTATTACCGGATCCCTATACTGGTTAAAGAAATCAAACTTCTTCATATTAGAATTATACGCGAATTTAAACAACTGTGCAAATTCTGACATATTTTATGTTAAAATATAAACAAAAAAAGGGGGAAATATGACAAGAGCTATTATAATGGTTATTGATTCTATGGGAATTGGCGCAATGCCGGATCACGAAGAATTTGGTGATGTAGCAGAATGTAACACGCTAAAAAATGTATGTGAATTCAATAAAGGTTTAAACGTTCCAAATTTAGAAAAAATGGGGCTTGGAAATTTACAAGATTTTACAGGTATAAAACAAGAAAAAAATCCGATAGCAACTTACGCAACCCTTGTTGAAAAATCAAAAGGTAAAGATACAACAACAGGACATTGGGAAATTGCGGGAATTACACTTGATAGAGCATTTGCTACATTCCCAAATGGATTTCCACAAGAATTACTTGAAAAATTTATAAAAGAAACAAATTGTGGCGGAATTTTAGCAAATAAACCCGCAAGCGGTACAGCTATTATAGAAGAACTCAATGAAACTCATCACGAAACAAAGTTTCCTATTATATACACCTCAGCAGATAGTGTATTCCAAATCGCAGTGGATACCGACTTAATTCCACTAGAAACTCTTTATCAATGGTGTGAAATTGCAAGAAGAATTTTAACCGAAGATAATTACTACGTTTCACGCGTAATTGCTCGTCCTTATAAAATTATTGACGGAAAACCGACAAGAATTTCTAAAGACCGAAGAGATTATTCTATCGAACCAATCGCACCAACCATACTTGATGAAATAAAAAACAATGGAGGAAAAGTTATTGGTATAGGTAAAATTGAAGATATATTCTCTAAAGCCGGAATTACCCATGCTATCCATACTGGATCTAATAAAGAAGGGCTGGAATTAACCCTAAAAACAGTTAAACGAGAACTTGATTTAGAAGAAATTGCATATCAAAAAGGACTTGAATATAATGATACCGAAATCATATTTACAAATCTTGTAGATACAGACATGCTTTATGGTCATAGAAACGACGCGCAAGGTTACGGCAGAGCTATTGAAGAAATTGATACTTATATAGCGCCTATTATTGATGCAATGTCAAGAGAAGATATATTAATAATTACAGCCGACCACGGATGTGACCCAACAGTTGCAGGAACCGATCACACTAGAGAAAAAGTACCGTTTTTAATGTATTCAAAATCCTTACCATCTCAAGGTAATCTGGGCGAAATTGAAGGATTTGACTGTATTGCAAGTTTTATAAGAGATTGGATATAATCTCATACATTAGATTGGTAGCATTTTTTAAATTTTTAGTATATAATTAAAATCGTGAAGAGTTTTCACAACAATGTAAAATAAGGAGATCGTAAAATGGCAGTAAAAGTAACTGATGATTGCATTTCATGCGGCGCTTGCGAAGCTATTTGTGACGCTGTATTTTCAATCGAAGACAAAGCAGTAGTTAACGAAGCAGCAGTAGCTGACAACATTGACGCTGTAAAAGAAGCTGCAGCAGCTTGTCCTGTTTCAGCTATCGAAGTTGAATAATTAAAAATTTAATTGTTACAAAGAGGCGGATGTAGAATTACATTCGCCTCTTTGTATTTTAAAAATTAAATAACTTTTTGTAACAAAATTACACGATATTGAAATCCTACGAATATAAATTCTTTTATATATAAAGAGAGGACTTCTATGGAAATAAACGAGATTGAAAGTATAAAATTAGTTGGTAGGTTGGGTGAAACCCAACAATAATTAATATGTAGGTAGGCTAACTTTTTCGTTTATGCCTTTTAAAATTCCCAAAAGTGACTTTCAATTGACTTGGGGGTAAATATAGGAATTGCAGAGGTTTCCTTCCTGGATGAACTCTGCCGAAGCAAAACAATTAAGTATTGTTTTGCTGAGAGGTATGGGTAGGGGTGGGGTGACATAATTGTACCTTCCCTGGATGGGGAAGGTGCCGAAGGCGGATGGGATGATATGGAAGCCAGTGAGTAACAAAAGTCACTTTTGGAGTAGTTTGAAAATGCAAACTTCCGACCTAATTGTCACCCTGAATTTATTTCAGGGTCTTACCAGAATGTAGTAAACACGCTCAATTGGCAAGATGCTGAAACAAGTTCAGCATGACTGTTCTATGATTTTATTTCCAAGCAAACTACTCATTAAAATACAAAGGAGGAAGTCGAACCCACTGGGTGAGAACCCTCCCCAAATAATCAAAATAAAAAAGACACTCGTGTAAGTGTCTTTCATATTTGGGCCCGGAGGGATTCGAACCCACGACCAAAGGATTATGAGTCCTCTGCGCTACCGCTGCGCCACAGGCCCGTGACGTCTTTTATTATTCAATTATATCACAGACTGTATGCTTGTGGTAGCTAACCTCGTTACACTCGGTGCGCTACCTACCTCTCCTCAAACAATTATTAATTGTTTTCGTCGGC
>SUTS01000008.1:0-8768 GCA_015152555.1 Cyanobacteria bacterium SIG26 | reverse complement strand
GCCACAGGCCCGTGACGTCTTTTATTATTCAATTATATCACAGACTGTATGCTTGTGGTAGCTAACCTCGTTACACTCGGTGCGCTACCTACCTCTCCTCAAACAATTATTAATTGTTTTCGTCGGCAGAGTGCCACAGGCCCGTGACGTCTTTTATTATTCAATTATATCACAGACTGTATGCTTGTGGTAGCTAACCTCGTTACACTCGGTGCGCTACCTACCTCTCCTCAAACAATTATTAATTGTTTTCGTCGGCAGAGTGCCACAGGCCCGTGACTTAAGAAAATTACAACCTCGTGTAAATCTCTCTATGTTGTTAATCTATCATTAATTTGATAAAAAATCAAGTCAATTACACCATAATAATTTCTTTTTCTTCAATTGCTCTTATCGGTTTTGAAGTTTCCATTGATGGTATAACTACACAATTCGATAATTCTGTACCAGATTTTATTTCTGAATTGTCAAGGATAACACAGTTCTCTAATGTGATGTTTTTGCCAAGTTTGCAGTTGTTTCCAATTACGGTATTACCAATGAATCTTGTACTTGGTGGGATTTGAGAATTGCCATACAAAACGTTACCGTTGTTTATTTCAACAATGTTGTCACATTCAATTTTTAAAATCCCGTTAAACACGTCTTGAATAGATTGTTTGTACTGTTCGATAGTTCCTATATCGTTCCAATATTCATTGATGTCAAATACGTTAATTTGTTTTTCAGCTAATAATTTAGGAAAAACATTCTTTGCAAAATCGTAAAAAGTTCCCTCAGGTATATAATCAAAAATTTTGTAATTAAAAATGTAAATACCGGTATTTATAAGGTTGCTTTTAGCTTCATTTAATGAGGGTTTTTCCTGAAATTCAGTTATATATCCGTTTTCATCCGTCACAACAACCCCAAAATGAGAAACTAACTCTTGCGGAATTTGTTTTACGCCGATTGTTGCAATAGCTCCGCTTTTTTTATGTAGTTCAATACCTTTCTGTATATCTGCAGTTGTTAATACGTCTCCTGAAAGTACAATAAAGTCTTGACCTTCATCGAAAAAGAACTGGCATTTTTTTACGCCACCGGCTGTTCCTGATAATTCATCCTCTTTGATATAGTTAAATTTTATTCCTAAGTTGTTTTCTTTGTATCTATCAATAATTTGATCGGCTAAATAATATGTGTTGGAGATTACTTCTGATACCCCAATGTCACGTAATTGCCCCAATATTATATCCATAAGTGGTCTGTTCATTACCGGTATTAATGGTTTTGGAAACATTAATGTAAGAGGCTCTAAACGTGATCCCATACCTGCTGCCATTACCATTGCTTTTATTGTTTTATTCATACTTCAATAATCCCTTTTCTTTATATTACTACTAAGATATTTTTTGTCTATAGTGACGTGTCACTTTTTAGAGCCGCAAGTACGTCTTCTTTAGTTAATTTCGGGTTGATTTCTTTTATTGTTGTAATTTCATCACCGTTAACTTTTTCGCCAAAGATAGATTCAAGTAATTCCTTATCGTAGTCGTACAATATAGAACCGTGTTGTAATATATACCCGTTTTTCCTAAATTGAGCAGAACCAATAAGTTTTTTGTTATTATAACAAAGGTCTGCACCGGTAGAAATTAACATACAATAATCAAACCCTGTTTTTACCGGTTTAGTGCCGCCAAAATCCAAATCTATATCAAGTTTTTTGAATTTATCAATAAGGATTTGTGAGATTTCTTTGTATGATGAAACGATATGTTCACCATTTTTTAAGTATGAAACAGGGCAAATAAAGCTGTACGTAATCTCGTTATCATGCAGCAGGGCTCTGCCGCCGGTTAATCGTCTTACTACATCAATGTTTTTTGATTTTAGTAATCCATTATCAATAAACTCATCGTTTTGATTTCTGCCTAATGATACGCAAGCCGGAACCCATCCATAAAGACGAAAAATAGGTTCTTGCAGGTTTTGTTCGATAGCCATTTCCAATAATTCATTATCTTTATCCATATTGTACTGGCCGGTATGTATTTCAAAATCGATAAATTGCATTGATTTTCCCTTTCTTATTAGTAATCTGAATGGATTGAGTACCCACCTCTGGTTAATTCAGGAGCTCGAATTGCATCAAGTGGCGGTAAATTCATTAATTCAGACGAAGTAGGTTTTGTTGTAGGTGCGACTGTAGTGATCGGTTCAATTTCTGGTGTTGAAGATTGAGAGCTTGTTGTGTCTATTGAATTTACAGTGGCAGATTTTTCTTTCTTTGGTTTATCTTTTTTAGCTACAGGTTGTTCTGTCTGTATTGGTTCAGAGAAATAATGATGATGTTTATATAAGCTTTTATCTTGACCGTGTAAGAATATAATCCCTTTTAGAGGACCTTTCTTTTTACGTGCTTCTTTTTCTTGAATTTCCTTTTCTTTTGCTAATCGTTTGGCTTCTTTTTTTTCTTCTCTAATTTGAGCTCGGGTTTTCTTTTCTACTTTGGTTGTTATATGGTCTTGAGATTTTTCTTTTGTTAGTGCTTTTTTTGAGTTTTCTACGCTTTGTTTTTCTATTTGTTGAAGTTTCTTTAATTCCTTAGCTTCTTTTTCTGCTTGCTTTTTAGCTTGTTTCGCAAGTTTTTTTTCAGCTTTTATTCTGGCTTTTTCTTCTTTATTTATTTGTTTTTTTAATTGTTTTTCTGATTTTGTTTTTATTTTATCAACAGATTTTGTTTCATATTGATTTATAGAATCTAGGGTTTCTTTTTCTTGTTTGCTTAATATCTTTTCTTGTTTTCTTTTTTCTTTTTCAGCTTGTTTTGCCAGACGTTCTTGTTCTTTTTTAGCTTTTTTTAATTCTTTTTGTTCTTCTTTATTGTTTAACTCTTTTTGAAATCCGAAAATATCTTGTATTGAAGCTGCCAAGCCTGTTGGTTCGTCAATAAATGGGAATTCGAAGTTGTTATATTGAGGTAATGTTTGTGGATCATCAGATATTTTATTCACATTTTCTTCACTATTAGCTTTGTTTTGTAAGTCTTTAGTGAAGTTTTCAACATTTTTGATTGTTTCGTTATATTCGGTATTTTCACTTGTTGTATTGTCTACGGAGTTTTCTTTTGAACTTGTATTTTGTGGGGTTGTTTCACCGTTTTCGCGAGCTATATATTCTGATTCAAACTGTAAAAATGTTTCAGTTCCGACAAATTGTTCTAAAGCTGCACGTTTTGAAAAAAACTCCGATTTTGCGCAACGTTGTTTATCTAAAGCTGTTCGATAGTAAGCATCTGTAATAACGACAAGTTCTCTTTGTGCATTATTAGTTTGAGCCAGCTCGAATTTATGTTTTCTGTCAGCAACTAAATTATTTGCCAAATCGAGTTGTTTTTTTGCGCTTATATAATCATAATATAGATTAACCGCGTTTTGTTGTAAGTCTTCAATTTTTCTGATTAAAATAATCATATCTGCATCGGTAACTCGTGTGTATTTATAATTAAGTGCTTTTGTGTCTTGAGACATAATACCGAAGATATTTCCGCCAAGTAATGAAGACCCCGCAAGTAGAGGGTTCCCCATACTTGCACCAACAATTGTAGACATACTTGCGATTGTTTTTAAAACGTTTTTTACTGATTTTTCGTTAGGTTTGTCAGCATCAGGGTTTGCAAGTTTATATAATGCAAAGTTTATGGTGTCGCTTTGTTGAGCTGCACCTTGCCACAATAATGACAGATCTGATATCATATTTTGTTCATCAAATTCCAGTTCTTGTGCGATTTCTTTTGATAAGTTTTTAATACTTAAATCAGCATAAGTTCTGTCTGCTATACTACTTTCTTGGGAATTATCAAGTTTTGCATATTCTTTTTTAGGTGATAATTTTTCTTGTTGAGCTTGAATAAATTGTTTTTCCGGATATGCGGAAATTCCTAATCTGTATGCTGGAGGTTTTGGGTGAGTTATTTCTGACAATTCTTCAGCAAAAACCTGTGTTATTGATAAAACGAGTATTGTGCTTAATAGTAACAATTTATTTTTTACCATTATTACCTCCGACTAATGTTGTATCATAGTTATATTGGTATAGATTAAGAGCGTCTACTACTTTTTTGCCTGCAAGACGTTGTAATTCTAAATGATATTTTTTTGCTAAAAGCATATATTTTGTTTCTTCAATTTCGATATCTTTGTATAATGCTGAAGATATTGCAATTTCTAAGAAATCTTCTTCATCCATGGCTTTAACATAATTTCTACTGTATAAAAGTTCTCTTGAACGAATTTCTTTAAGTTGAGATAGTGCACTTTTGTAGTTGTAATATGCGTTGATAATTTTATCTTGTAAATTCTCGACAAGTCCGGCAAGTTCAATTAGTTCAGTATCTGTAAGTGGAATTTCTTGCGGTATATTTTTTCGGTTGAGAAAATTTTGAGCTAAACGCCCTGCCGCATAAGAGCCCGATTGGATTGCATAATCAGCGCCAATGAGCATTGGTGCCATTGAAGCTCCGGAGACGATGGCGGATAAGGTTTTTGCCATTAATGATGAATGAATTCTGCGTTGGCTTTCCGGAGTCGCAAGTTTCTTTAGCGCGAATCCGATTACTTGATTATTTTCAACGGTTCCTTTCCATAAATTATCTATATCTTCTAAGTCTTTTTCTTTTTGGCGCTTGATAATTTCGTCCATGATTTCTTTATCTGAAATTACCAGAGTATCTTTTTCTTTATAGTTGTTTTTTGGCAGTTCGATTTTTGACGTTTCAACAGGTCCCAAGCGGATTTCTTCGGCTTGAGTAACTAAATCGAAACTCAAAAACAGTCCAGCAATCCCTAATAAAATACATAACCTCTTCATAATTAATTTATAGCATAAGCATGATAATAAATCCAATGGTTGATTAATGTTTAAATCTTCTGATTGTTCACCTATATCGAAAAAAAATCTACAATTAGGACATAAGAGGAAATAGAGTTGAGTGAAAATAAATCTAAGACCTGCTATATGAGCACCCCTATAGACAGGCATAAACAATATCAAAAATTACAAAATAAGGCCGATAATTTGAGAGCTAATGACTCTTTTAAAGAGGCGGTAGGCACCTATTTGAATTCAATAATGTTTAATAGAAACAGTGCGGAGTCGTATTTGGGGCTTGGGATTTGTTATAAAAATTTAGGAAAAATTCAGAAAGCTATTGAATATTTAGAAAAAGCTGCTGTACTTGATAATAATAAATACGAAACATTCTATGAGTTGGGTTTGTGTCATATAATACAGGAAAAGCCTTGTTGTGCGATAAAATGTTTTATTCAGGCGGTACAAATTGAGCCTGAAAATCCTGAAGCTATATATCAATTAGGCCTTGCGCATGAATTGTGTGATGAACAGGATATGGCTTTAATGATTTATCAAAAGCTTATTGAAAATTCTCCAAATTACATTAATGCATATTTAAGAAAGTCAAAATTATATGTAAAAATGGAATTATATAAACAAGCGTTAGGGTTGTATTTAGAGGCTGTTAAAATAAACCCTAATTATACAAATGTTTATTCTGATATTGCACATTGTTTGGATAAATTGGGGAAATATGCTGATGCTAAAAGATATTATCGCAAGTTTTTATCTGCTCAACCTGATTCAAGAATCGCAAATGATGTTCTGAAAAGAGTTGATAAGTTAAGACAGGTCAAAAAGATAGAGACAAAATTAGTATTAGTTTAAAAAAGGAGTGAATTAATCGCTCCCTTTTTAATGTATTATTTTTCCTGTGGATTGGTTCGTGGAGTTTGCGGGACAAGCATATAAGGTGTTATAAGTTCTTGGATGTTGTCAAAGGTTTCTTGCTGGTTGGGAACTGTGCATACTGTACCGCTACTTAATATTTGATAAAGTTTTTCTTCTTCCGGAGTCATTGTTTTTGTGGAATTATTTACTTGTTTTTCTGCAGGGTTTGTCAGTAATTCTTCCATTGATTTCATTTGTCGGGATACTATTGCATCTACAAGAATGTCTAAATTTTCTTGAGTAAAATCGCATGCAATAAGCGGTTTAACTTTTGCAAGAGCTTCATCTGTGAATTTAACATCATATAATTCTCTTATATCTTTGCCTAAAGATGCTATATTCCCGGTGATTCTGTATTGACATTTGCCATCTACCCAGCCGTTTATATCTGCGTTAAAGTTGATTTTTAATCCAAAAATGTCTATGTATTGATGAACGTGTACCTGCTCGCAAGTCCTTAGGTTAGAGTAATATCTTTCTCCAAGTTTTATTATTGATGTAAATGCAGCAGAGAATTTATCGTTATTTTTTTCTTTTAGTTGATTTGCTGAATTTTTGTTGATTTCACGTTGTGTTTCAATATTAGGTGTTTGTATCGCATTTGTAAAAGTTTGACACCCTAATAAAATTGCCATTGTTAAAATAATTAGTTTGATGTTTTTCATATTTTCCCTCTTTTAGTATCCAAAAATTGAGTTTATAACATTGTTTAAATTTTCTGCACCTACAATTTGACATGTTGAAGTATTCATTAGCATATCAAAAAGTTTTTGATCATTATTTGAAAGCTTTGATTCTGGTAGAATTTCAACTTCTGCAGGGTTTTTTAGCATATTATTTATCAAGCCGGCTTGTCGTTCTTCTTCCTGAAGTAAGACATCTCCAAATTCTGTTAATTGTTGTTTGGTGAATTCGCATCTGATTTTTGGCGCAAAAGTTCTGATTTCTTCGGCTTCAGATGCTTCAAATCCGTATATTGCACCGAAGGATGATGCGATTCCATCTGTTTTTGCTTCAAAATCAAGACGGCATTTATTGTTTATCCAACCTGCAATATTAACTTTGAATTTAAAATTAACTCCACCGATATCAAAAGTTTGATTTTCTGTGTATGGAATGCAATTTGTTAGTTTTTTTTCAAGAGTACTTTGTTGAGTATAGGTTTTTTGTTTGGTGGTAGTATGATTTTGTTGAGTTTGGGTATTTTTTGTAGCTTGTAATTTTCTGGTTGTAACAACGTCTGCTGATACTTGTTGCAGGCATATAAACATTACAAGGGTTATAACGGCGATAAATCCAAGTTTTTTCTTCATAATTCCAAATTCCTTTGTTTAATATTATACAAAAATTCTTTTTATAGTACATACTACAAAGACATGGCTTTTTTTCGAAAATTATTATATAATTATTATGGATTTGGATAAGAATCGGAGCTGGTATATGGTGAAAAAACACAATGATATCTTATATTTAGGTGTGTTTATATTTGTTGTTGGAATTATTCTTTCTGTGTATTCAATTTTTTCCTACACAGAATTGCGCTCTCTTGAAAAGAAAATTGATTTTGAATTGATTGATGATAATGCGAATTTATCCTATGAAGATAAATATGCGCAATATTTGTCGATCGCTGAATTTCTAAATAAAAAAATTGACAAGAATAAAAACTTGCCGATAAAAACATCTTCTTGCAGTTATGTTGATTATGCAAAACATAATGCCGTAGAGTTGTATAATCTAACAACCCGTAGGATGAAACAAAATGTTGCTCATACAAATGTTGCGACGACTAATGTTCGTACGCTTTATAATAGTTTGAATGATTATAATACTTGTTCAAATGTTAAGGAATATAAAGATGATCTTCAATTGATTCTCACAGATGTTGAAAAAAATGAAAAGACGCAAACTTATAGTGATGAGAGAATGCAAAAGTTTATCAATGGGTATTATGATAAAAAAACAATTCAAGAGGTTTCTGTAGATGATTTGCAAATCGATAGTTTGGGAAATGACGATTTAGAAAAGCAATTAGAGGAATTACAGCTCGAGAATTATATAGAGTAGGTGTGGGGTAAATGTTGCTACCGATTGTGGTATAGTTTGCAATCCCAATGTGTTCCGCAAGGGGTGGGAAATATTTACCCCGCACCCCATCTCCTTACTATGTCATCCTGAACTTGATTCAGGATCTAATAAATTGTGTGATATGTGAAAAGAAGGTCACCCCACCCTAACCCTCCCCATCCAGGGAGGGGAGAGTATTTCCCCCCCCTCTTGTTATGTGGTGGGAAAATTGTTATAATAATAATATAAAAACTATAACAGCACGGAGGATTGAGAATGGCAAAATGCAGATATAGCAACGTTTCGGGGGGGGGGGTAGCCTCTAATGGTCTTGTAGCAAGGCTTTTGGCTATTCTTCAATGTGATAAATTTTATGAGATTCTTCGGGCTAAAGCCCTCAGAATGACGAGGGTCGAACGAGGCGAAAAAATGCCAATATATTTACCCCTCAGAATGACGAGGGTTGAACGGGGCGGAAAGATGCCAATATATTCACCCCATGCGGAGCACATTGGTATTGCAAGTTATACCACGGTTGGTAGCAATATTTACCCTCCCCGCGGTGACAGGAGAGGGTTTGCTAACTCTCTTGCAAAAAAAGCGGCGTTCACGTTGGGAGAGGTGTTGATTGCGGTTGCGGTTGTTGGTGTAATCGCCGGACTTGTTTTGCCATCAGTTGTAAACCATTTTCAAACAAAAACTTTAGCTTCGGCACAAACCAGACTACAAGACACATTGCAGGATTCTGTGAAGAGCTTGACAGTGACAGAGAACGCGGAAGATATCCGACAAACAATGCTGTATGTCCCAGATGACACTTCGCTTGATGGGCTTTCTGATTTTAGTGATAGCTCCGTAAAATTTATGAATAAATATTTAAAACTCTCGAAGATGTGTGATTCTTCGACTATCGG
>SUTS01000007.1 GCA_015152555.1 Cyanobacteria bacterium SIG26 | reverse complement strand
AAAAAAAAAATATTTTTTTTTGCTAAAAAAAAAAAAAATAGAAAGAGCCGGCTTTAAACCGGCTCTTTCTATTTAATCATATACAGACTAGTTGATTCTTTGGAACATATACCCAATGCCTCGAGCTGTTAATATCAACTCAGGATTTGCAGGATCAGTTTCCAATTTTGAACGTAATCTTGAAATATGAACGTCAACAACACGAGTATCAATTCTGTGATCTGGCGGATATGCCCAAACATGTTGCAAGATTTCGTTTCTTGAGAATGCTTGACCTGAATTATTTACCAACAATTCTAACAAGCTGAATTCCATACCAGTTAATCTAATGCGTTCATTCTTTCTGTAAACTTGACGTCTTGCTGTATCAATTTTAATATTACCTGTTGTAATAACATTTTTTGTAACTTTACCTGATGGTGTTACCATTTCTCTGTTATTTGTTCTTCTTAATACAGCTTTTACACGAGCTTCTAATTCTTTAGGGCTGAAAGGTTTAATAACATAGTCATCTGCACCTAATTCTAAACCTGTAATCCTTTCTGAAACATCGCCTAATGCTGTCAAGATAATAATAGGAACATCTGATGATCTTCTAACTTCTCTTGTTACACCATAACCATCCATTTTAGGCATCATTACATCTAAAACTACTAAATCAGGGTTGTATTTATTGAAAGCTGCAACAGCTTCTTCACCGTCTTGAGCAGTATAAACATCGTACCCAGCCATTTTTAAACGAGTTTCCAAAATACGTCTGATACTAGCTTCATCATCTGCTAGCAAAATTCTTTGACGATCTTCGCTCTCAGTAGGCAATTCCAAATTTTCTGTCATAGTCTTTTCCTTACTTTACTTACTTATTAAATATTACAATAGTTCATAAACCAGTGAAAAATATTACGTTTTATATATTTTTCTATAGTTTTATAACATTATGTTACACTAAGTTACAAAAAATTGCAAGCATGAGTTTTAAATATTTTTCTGTTGAATTTAAAACTGCAATTATTTTTATAAATATTAATACTTTAGAATGTTAAAATCTTAAACAAAAACTATTATAATATAAGTATGATGGTCTTAAAATAATGGTGTTTGTATGAAAAAAGCACTTACTTTGCCTGAAATGATTATTTTATTGGGCGTGATTGGCATTATAGCAATAATGCTATTAACTAACTTGATGAAAAATCATCAAAAAAAAGTTTTTGCTCTACGTTTAAACCAAGCATATTCAACACTTAACAATGCAATAAAAATGGCTGAAGCTGAAGAAAATATTTTAACTTCAATGTCAAAAGATGACTATATTAATTCTTCACTATCAGAAAACGACCAAAATGGATTATTTGCAGAATATTTCCTACCATACATGAATAATGTAACAAAACTAACTACTACTTGGAAAACTTATACCCCTGCCGGTAAAAATGCCGATTTTGCAAGTATGAAAAACCCATATTGTGCAAACAATGCAATCTGTTATAAACTAATACAAAGTGCAGGTTACAACCAAGACACTGACGAAACCTTTTTAGATTATACGTATATTATTATAGATGTTAACGGACAAACCGGCCCTAATAAAGTGGGTTGTGATACCTACTATTTTAATCTTAAAATTGACAGTCAAGGCCCAAAAATCGAATGCATACCACACGGTATAAGCGCATCAATAACAATTGATGAATTATACAAATTAGGATGCAATAAAACCAATTCAGATTGGACTAACGGAAATACCTGTTCTGAAATCGTTAAACGCAACAACTGGAAAATCCCGAAAGATTCGCGCTATCCTTGGTAAAACTTATCCAAGCTTTGCTTCAACATATTGGCGAAATTTTTCTAAATCTTCTCTCGTATCAATACCTATCGGCACAAAATCCACTACAGAAGTTTTTATACGCATACCGTTTTCCAATGCTCTTAATTGTTCCAAACTTTCAGTTTGCTCTAACGGAGTTTGAGCTAATGTCGTCATTGCTTCTAAAGCTTTGCGCTTATAACCATATATCCCCAAATGTCCATAAAATGTTGCATAACCTGAATTTCTTTCAAATGGAATTTTCGAACGAGAAAAATACAATGCAAATCCATTTTTATCTGTAACACATTTTACCAAGTTCGGGTTATTTATTTCTTCATCATCTGCTAGAACTCTTACGAGAGTAGAAATATCAGCTTGCTCATCCTCTTTTACATTTTTTATAACAGCATCAATACTAGCTGGTTCAATTAGAGGCTCATCACCTTGTAAATTACAAATATAACCAATTTCAGGATGACGAGAAACAACCTCCATAATTCTATCTGAACCACATTTATGCTCAACTGATGTCATTTCAACATTACCACCAAAGGATTTAACCTCATTATAAATCCTCTCATCATCAGTTGCGACAATAATTATATCTGCAAGGTTTGAAGCCTGTGCCTTTTCATAAACCCACTGGATAACAGATTTTCCAAGCACCTTCAATAAAGGTTTCCCTTCTAATCTTGAAGAACCATATCTTGCCGGTATAATTATTGCTGTTTTTGTCATTCCTATAAAATCTCCTTAATCAACTCTTTTAACTACAAACGAAGTCCATTGATCTTGTTCAATTTCTTCAACTAATTCTAACCCATGAGCTTGATATGCTGCGATTACACAATCTCTTTTTTCATAAAGAATACCGCTCAAAGACATTAACGCACTGGGTTTCATAATCGATTTTAAATCACCCATTATTTCAGCCAAAACAAAATGTAAAATATTGGCAACAATAAAATCGAATTTGTCATTAATTTTATCTGCCGAACCTAATTCAAAAATACATTCTACATTATTTTTCACTGCATTTTCTTTAGCTACGTCAATTACTGTTTCATCAACATCACAACCATAAACGTAACTTGCACCAAGTTTTTTTGCCAAAATAGATAAAATCCCACTACCCATACCGATATCTGCAACCCTATCATCTTGTTGCATATATTTTTCTATGGCTTTCATACATAATTGGGTCGTTTGATGTGTACCGGTGCCAAAAGCACAACCCGGTTCAAGTTTTATTGTAATTTCACCTTTCTTAGGTTTATACTCAATCCAATCAGGAACAACCGCAATTTTCTCCGTAACATGAGTCACATCCCACTGTTCTTTCCATTTTTTTGACCAGTCTTCAGTTTCTTTTTCTTCTAACACAAATTCCCAAGAACCCAACTCATCCTCTGTTAATCCTCTGGACAAGAATTCTTCTCTAGATAAATCTAAAACATTTTCTATATCATAAAGTAAATCCTCATAAGAATCCCCGTATTCATTGCGCAAAAATATTTTTAATGTACCTTGTGTCGTTGAAACCATTTCTAAATCTTTATAAGTTTCCTCGGCTAAAACAACACCTTCGCAATCAAAATTTTCAAAAAATATTTCCGCAATCAAATCCTCCATCTCGGGATTAATTTTTAATCTTAACTCATAATAACATTCCGCAACCATATTATTTCCTTATGTCAAAGATAATCTCAAACAAAACTACCCTCTTACCAGAGAGTAGTTTTTAATATTTATTCTAAAAATGCACCCATTTTTCTAAATTTATCATAACGTTGATTTCTTAAATCTTCACAAGACAAACCTGAAAGCTCATTTAATGCATTTAATATAGTCTGTTTTAGATTTGCAGCCATTTCTTCATAATTAGTATGAGCACCTCTTGTCGGTTCTTTGATATCACCATCTACAATTCCGAATTCCATCAAATCCGGCGCCGTAATTTTTAATGCAGTCGCAGCTTCCAGATTTTTTGAAGCATCTCTCCATAAAATAGAAGCACAACCTTCCGGTGAAATTACCGTATAATATGCGTGTTCAAGCATATAAACCTTATTAGCTACAGCTAAACCTAATGCTCCGCCGGAACAACCCTCACCGGATATAATAGCAATTACAGGTACACCTAATTTTTGCATTTCTCTTAAATTAGTTGCAATTGCTGCACCTTGAGCATGTTCTTCGGCACTAATACCCGGATAAGCACCCGGAGTATCAATAATAGTTACAATCGGAATATTAAATTTGTTAGCGTGTTTGAAAAGCCTTAACGCTTTTCTATAACCTTCAGGTTGAGGCATACCAAAGTTATATTCCAAATTTTCTTTTGTAGACTTACCTTTCATAGTACCGATAATCATTACCGGCTTGCCATCAATCTTAGCCAAACCTCCGACAATAGCTCTATCGTCTGTCCCAACTCTATCTCCGTGTAATTCAACAAAGTCTGTTGAAATTAAATTGACATAATCCATAAAATTCGGACGCTCCGGATGCCTTGCTATTTGCATTTTTTGTGTCGGATCAAGGTTTGCAAATAATTCTTTTTTAAATTCTTCTGCTTCTTGTTCTAATAATGTGATATCCTTATTTAAATCCATGCCGGACTCCAAACTCATTTTTTTTAGTTCCTCAATTTTTTCTTGAATTTCAATTATTGGTTTTTCGAATTCTAAAACCGTTGCCATACGTTTACTCCTTACTCATGCATAGCCAAAATATTTGATAATGTTTCTCTCAGATTTTTACGAGCTGAAACAACATCAACCTGACCATATTTCATCAAATATTCCGCGGTTTGGAAATCGGACGGAAGTTTTTGACGAATTGTTTGTTCAATAACTCTACGCCCTGCAAAACCAACCCTAGCACCTTGTTCAGCGACAATAATATCACCTAATGTTCCAAAACTTGCGGTAACGCCGCCAAATGTCGGATCTGTAATTAAATTGATATATAATAGGCCTGCTTCATCCAACCTTGCACAAGCGCAAGAGGTTTTTGCCATTTGCATTAAACTTAATGCACTTTCCTGCATTCTCGCGCCGCCAGAAGATGTTATCACCAATACAGGCAAGCGAAGTTCGATTGCTTTTTCTATAATACGTGTAACTTTTTCACCTACCACACTGCCCATTGAACCGCCCATAAAATCAAAATCCATGACTGCAGTTGCAATTTTATGCCCCTCAATGGTAGCTAAACCGGTAATAACTGCATCTTTTAATCCTGTTTTTGATTGAGCTGCCTCAATCCTGTCTTTATATGATTCTGTATCAAAAAATTCTAATGGATCAGTCGGTGCTATTTCAGAAAATAATTCTTCAAAAGAATTTTCGTCAAATAGTTGTGCAACTCTTGTTCTGGCATTTATCCTAAAATGATAATCACATACAGGACATACCATATAATTATCTTCAATATCTTTTTTTAATAGTTGAGCATCACAGTGAACACATTTGGTCCATAAATCCGGATTTGCTTCAATCTCCACTCTCGCTTCAAGCGCACGTCTTTGTATTTGTGCTTCTTTACGCTTTTCAAACCAATCTTGAACTGTCATATAATTTCTACCTTTTATATCCCTATTTAGTAAAAAATATTTACATACAAACCACATTATACACAAAAAACAAAATTATGGCAAAGGGAATGTTAAGAAACAGCCCCAAACAGAAGTTATATAAGGATTAAAAGATGTTTACAATCCCGAATCTCTATGATGTCGTCTTATTTGTTCTTTCAAATCATTTGAAATTTTTACGTTCTGCAATGACATGTGATATTTTCTTATATTTGCAATAGTTTCAGATTCTTCTAATAAATCCCTTGAAGGTATCGGAGAAACAGATTCTTTAACTTTTTCAAATTCTGTTTTGGTTTGCTTTGAAATAATCTTTGTAACAACTTCATCTAAATCATTTCCCGCAACGCCATATTTTGAAGCTATTTCTGCAACTGTTTTACCTTGAGGAAAGGTATATAACCAATTAATAGAAAGCCTGTCACCTTCCCCGACATGCAAAACACCTTTTTGATGAGGCGTATACATAATATCTTTTTTAAACGGACTATGTCCCAAACCTACAGCATGACCAATTTCATGCAAAATTGTATGGTAAACCTCGCCTTCATCCATATAATCGGCATGCACCAACCCGTCAGTTAAACCTATTGAAACTTCTGCACTATATAACCTATTAGCCCTGTCATATTGGAAATAACAACATCCCAAAGCTTTTCGTTCAACTCTTTTCCAATCAATATTAACATTTGAAGTAAGTAAACTATCTACTATAACAAACGAAACTTTACCATTAGAAACCTTTTGCCATTCATCAAGTGCTTTTTTTACAAACCCTCTGTATTTGGCATCTTGGCCCTGTTTTGAGTAAAATTTCATCGGCGCGATATAAACTTTAAGTGGCATCATATTTTTATTCCACCGCATTAATCGCCCACCTTTTACTGATTCTTGTAAATAAGTTTTCTTATCCATATTTTTATTGTATAATAAAATGTGATATAAGAAAAGTAAGAGTAAAATATATATAAACAGACTAAGGAGAAAAGATTATGGGTATGAATTTAATGAATATCATGAAGCAAGTTCAAAATGCTCAAAAAAGAGCTGAAGTTGCACAAAAAGAATTAGCAGCATTAGAAATCGTTGGTGAATCTGCTGGTGGTTCAGTTAAAGTTACTTGCGATGGTCAAGGCAAATTTAAATCAATTAAAATTTCCCCTGAAGCAATTAACCCAGAAAACCCATCTTCAGTTGATTCAGATACAATTGAAATGCTAGAAGATGTAATTTCTGCGGCAATTAAACAAGCAAATGAAAAAGCTTCAGAAGAAATGGCTACAAAAATGAAACAAATTACTGGTGGAATCAGTATTCCTGGGTTGTCATTCTAATGATATATCCTAAGGCAATAGCAACTTTAATAGAGCATTTCCAAAAATTTCCTTCAGTAGGACCTAAATCTGCTCAAAGAATGGCATTTTATCTATTGAGAATGCCAGTTGCTGATGTCGAAAATTTTGCAAAGGCTATAATTGAAGCAAAACACAACACTCACTCGTGCGAAATTTGCTTCAATTTATCCGCCTCAACACCTTGTGAAATTTGTTCTTCACCACAGAGAGATAAATCTGTAATTTGTGTTGTTTCTGAGACAAAGGATTTGATAGCAATAGAAAAAACAAACGAGTTTAAAGGTTTGTATCACGTTTTACAAGGTCTTATTTCACCAATTGATGGAATTGGTGCCGAAGATATCAGAGTAAAAGAATTACTGAACCGTTTGACAGATGAAAGAGTTAAAGAAGTAATTTTGGCATTAAGCCCATCTGTAGAAGGTGAAGCAACAAGCTTATATCTTACAAAGCTTATTAAGCCTTTCGGAATAAAAGTTTCACGCATTGCATTTGGCTTACCTGTTGGCGCAGATTTAGAATATGCAGATGAAATGACAATTGCAAAAGCTATCGAAGGCCGCCACGAAGTATAATACCTCAACTTAGACTCTAAAATTTAACAAAATTATTTACTTTCACCATTGTTCATTTTATCGGTTCCTACAACAATCAACAATCCGATAGAGGCAATAAATGCCAACCCTGTTTTCAAGCCGTCACCGATTTTTTCCCAAATATTCTTAGGGACCTCATACCCAAATGTTTGTTCAAATGCTTTGTAGGCTTCTTTTTTCGAACAACCTGTTTGTTCCATATAATCTTTAACCCACATTTTTGCATCTTTGCGACTCATTTTTTCAATTTTTACTTCATCTTTTAAAATTGCACAATTTTCACCAATCTCAAAATTTCCATCCAATTCAAATGCCTTCTGAGAATTATTAAAAGAGGCATCCATTAAAGTTAATATTGTATTCAATTCCTCTTTATTAATTTCCGCATTATTATCAAAATTTGCAATTTGGGCCATTTTATCAAACAACGTCGCCTTTTGTTCATCATTAAGATTTTTAAATGCATCTTGAAACAACGGCTTATTTTTTAACTCATTAACAGAAATACTTTCATTTCCTGCTAAAATTTCTTCACTTTTTTGAGTCAATAACTTTTGGTAATTTTCATTATTAATATTATCTAAACCGTTCAAATTGATATTGTAACCCATTTCTTTTTAACCTCATAATTCTACACCATACTTGTATTTATCGGCATAAAATCTCAACACTTTAATATATTACGCCAATTCGTTACAATCTTTAATATTTTATTCCCAAATTTGTAGGATGATTTTTTTCGCAAATACATTATAATAAGTTTATGAATGGCTTGATAAAAAAAATAATCTTCGTAATATTATTGGTAATTATGTTTGCACCAAACACCTATTCCAGCAACGCGGTAGAATGGAAAAAAGTAACCGAAAACAATTATATAAACCCGGAAACAATAATCGGTACAAACGATATTTATGGATTTATATTTATGCTCAAGTCATTTAATAAAGGTCAGTATGAACCGGTTAACGGGCTTAATATATCATATACATTAAGCCAATATACTCTCGATTGCGGGAAAAACAAGTATAAAATCGGAATAATTGATTCGTATGACGCACAAGGGAATTTTGTCAACGGGGATTATAACAAATATGCAAAATTTCAACCGATAGTATCAGGAACTGCTGTTAGTGCTGTTGCCGCGAAATTATGCAGACCGCTTAATTCGGCTTCTTCTCAATAGATTTTGCTTTCATTTTTTTTATTTTTGCCGCGTGGAATCCTCGCTCACGCTTTATAATTTCAGCTATCATTTTCCCAAGCAATGCAAGTTTTTCAGGGAACATAAAATCATTATTTTTTGTTAGAGAATCTTCAGTAACATCAAAATGCTTTTTCTTTAATTTTTTTGCATATTTGAATTCAGTATTATATGCTTTTTGTTCTTGTAGTATTGTATAACGAATATCTTGAAGATAGTTGATTTTTTCTTCTACACTTAATCGTTTCAAGAATTTCTTTATTCTATATTCAAGTTTTTTAAGTATACTTATTTTATCTTGAGCAGTATTAAAGTCTTCAAGATTATATAAGAAATTTTCATAAAGTTGATCAAACCTATAATTATCTAAATTATGAGACTGAATATACTGATTTCGCGCCAAATGTTTTGGATGATACAAAGAATCTGCAATATGTTGCATTTCGTGTATAATTGTCGGTAAGTATTTTGCAGGAATTTTTTTATGGTGCTCATTACTGATACCAATAGTCATCTTATTTATTTTTGCTGCATGATACTTACCATTTGATGGAATAACATCACTCCAGGCATCAAAAAAACCGGCTTCCCCTTCCTCTAATGTTATTTTTAATTTAGGCGGTAAAACTTTAGTCATTGACTCTTCAAGTTGTTTTGGTCTAATATAGCCACATTTTTGAAATTTTGGATACAAATCTTGATAGAAACGTTCAACAAGTTTGTCCGCTTTTTGTTGTCTACGTTCAATGGAGCCCTTGACTACATTGTAGGGTAATTTTATTATCGGCAATAAATTATTCTTCATATTATTTATAAGAAAGTCGAACATGGAAATTTTTGCTAGTATTTTAATAATTGTTAAATCCATAAATTAATGTTATTCTTATCTTATGATAGATTTGATGATTTTATATATTCTTTTAAAGCACGATTTAACAATGTATGCGATACACAAGCGTATAGGAGAATACTTTTTGGCATACACAAATCCAAGTTTTGGTGCGCTAAAACCTGCACTTGTTAGATTAGAGAAAAAAGGATGTATAACAACCTCTAAAATTATGTCTGATGGTGGTAAATTATCTGTGTTTTATTCTATAACAAAAGATGGGATGAAAGAGTTGAAGGAGTTGTTGTTAAAACCTTTTTCAACAAATGCTTTACAGTTTTTTTCTGATGCTAGAGTAAAACTTTCTTGTGCATCTTTTTTGAGTGGAGAAGATGCTGCTCAAATGTATCTTGATATAAAATCAAATGCTGTTTTACATAAGAATAATGCTGAAAAAATATTAGCTGATGATTATACTCCACAAGATTTTTATCAAAGGATAGTTCTGGATAATGCAATTTGTGAATACAAAAATTTTATTTCAATGGTTGAAGGATTAGAAAAAGAAAATGCCCGCAATAGTAGATAGTGTAATAAAAAACTCTATAGCCGAAGAATTAGAAATCCAAAAAGGTGATGAAATTTTATCAATTGATGGCAACAAAATGGCCGATATGATTGATTATAATTTCTATATGAAATCAGAAGAATTAACTATCGAGATAAAAAAATCAAATGGCGAAATCGAAGAAATTGAATTAGAAAAAGATTATGATGAAGATTTAGGAATTGTATTTGAAAGTGCAGTTTTTGATAGAATTAAACCTTGTTTAAATCATTGTATTTTTTGCTTTGTTGATCAACAACCAAAAGGTTTGAGAAACACTCTATATATAAAAGATGATGATTACAGACTTTCTTATCTGCAAGGAACATATATTACTTTGACAAATTTGAAAGATGAGGATAAAGATAGAATAAAACGTATGCATTTAGGCCCGTTTTATGTATCTGTTCATACAACAAATCCGGAATTGCGTAATAAAATGCTTAGAAATCCGAATGCAGGTAAAGCTTTAGAAAATTTAGAGTGGTTTAGAAAAAATAAAATTCCATTCCACGCTCAGATTGTTTTATGCCCTGGGTATAACGATGGTGATGAATTAGAAAGAACATTATCGGATTTAGCAAAATTAAAAAAAACAGTTCTTTCTGTTGCGATTGTTCCTGTGGGAATTACGCAGTTTAGAGATGGGTGTACACAATTGTCCCAAGTAGATAAACAATGTGCCTTAAAAACGCTAGAAATAGCCTCTAAATACAAAAGAGTATGTTGTTCTGATGAATTCTTTTTACTTGCTGAAAAACCTATTCCTCCTGCAAAATATTATGGCAATTTTTGCCAACTGGATGATGGTGTTGGCGCTTTACGTCTAACATTGGATGATTTTAATTCATTAAAGTTACCAAAATCGGTTTCAAAACCCTATAAAATTGCGATTGCTTGCTCTTTTGCTGCTAAAAATATGATGGAAGAAATTTGTGCTAAGCTAAACAAGGTTAAAAACTTGGAAATGCAAGTTTGTCCTGTTAAATCAGAATATTGGGGACAGGATATTACTGTTGCGGGACTTATTACAACTGAAGATTTAATAAGAACAGTTGGAGCTGTAGATTGTGATGTGGTTGCGGTTCCGTCAGTTATGCTTCGCCCGTATAGTGAGGATTTCTTAGACGGTAAAAACCTTACCTATGTAAAAGAACAATCAGGTAAGGCTTTTATGGTTATTCAAAATATTTATTCTTTAAAAGAGTTGGTTGATTTTATTAAAACTATCTAAATTACATTGTTTCAATGTATCTTTCCATAAAATCATCTTCTGTTTTTTCTATAGTTTTATAGATGTTGTGTTTTTCTTTTTGGAACATATCAATGCATCTGTCGATTTCGTTTATTCTTTCGTTGTAAACTTCAATACCTGCAGCGCGTTTGTAATTAGTATCAAGTTCGCTTAATATGATATCTTCATTAAGCATACCTTTTTCGTATTCAACTTGTGCCCCTTTAGATAAAAGTCTTGGAAGGTAGTCACCAACTTTTTTACCGTTAGAAAGTGCTACTTCTTTAATATCATGAGAAAAATACCAAAAATTTGTATCTGAAGATTTGTTTTTACCTTTTGAATTATAATTGATTTCAAAAAATGTACCTTGATCATTTGTTTTTCTTAATTTAATAATATCGCTAGTGGGCGAGCTGTTCACTAATTCCATTGTTACATACGCTTCTCTTGGATTTTCTTTTGCATATTGTTTTAAAATACCTCTTGTTTCAGCATCCTTTGAAAACTGAGCTTTAAATGAAGGAGTGTTGTGTGTATTGAAATTGACTTGCATATTATATATTCCTTTCGATTATAAAATATTATCTATTATTTATTCCCAAATTTCTTTTCGTATAATTCTTTTGCATAATTTGCTTCAATTGTTTTTATATTTTCAGAAATTAGAGATTTTTCATTTTTTAATATTGCGATTTGATTCTTAGCATTAATTATATCGTTTTCAAATTTAGCAATTTGTTTATCGATATTATTCATATTATTTTTCAACTTTGCAGAACCTGTAACTTTGCTGAAATTATTGTGTAAATGAAGATCATAGTCATATTCAGGAATCACGCTATTTTCATATTTTTTTCTGTTTTTTGGACTAAAAAGTTCTTGAGTATAAGTTTTAACTTTTCTGCGATTTGAAAGCTCTATATCATTTACAAGATAATACAAATCTATAGGACTAGCATACGATTGTCTATGATTAGGTGTAGCTAAATTTATTGCTGTAATAGATCCATAATCATTTTTTAATGCAATCTGATCTTTAGTTTCTGTTTTTTCAATAAGATTAACCATAGAATAAAATAACATAGGCGATAATTTAGAATATCTTTTTAATATAGATTTTGTTTCTCGATCATTTGAAAACTGAGCTTTGAAGGTAGGGGGATTTGTGTGGTTGTTGAAATTGATTTGCATATTATTATATTTTCCTTTCAGTTGTAAATATTATTAATTATTTGTTTCCAAATTTCTTTTCGTATAAATCTTTTGCATAATTTGCTTCAATGATATTAATGTTTCTGTAAAGTTGAGCTTGTTCTTCTTTTAATTTTGCGATTTTTTTCTCAATGTTATGTGCTTCTTTCATTAACTTTACTGAACCTGAAGTTTTTTGAAATTTCTTTATTAAATGAGAAAGATGATCGCTGGATTCTAAATCGCTATTCTTGTATTTATATCCAGTTTCTTTGTCCAAAAGCTTTTTGGCATAAGTGTTCATACTTTGATTATTTGATAACTTGACATAATTTACCAATGAATATAGCTCATCATGATATGCACGTACATCTGGGGATTCATTGATATCTAAATTTACTACTTTGTAAAAAATATCATCTTCATCTTTTCTAAATGCAATTCGGTCATTAGTTGGACTTTTCTCAACAAGATCAACTAGAGAATAAAATAACATAGGTGATGCTTCTGAACATTGTTTTAATGCAGATTTTGTTTCAGGATCTTTTGAAAATTGAGCTTTAAAAGTTGGTTTAGTATATTGTGTGTTAAAATTAATTCGCATTTTCATTCTCCTAAAAAGTTTGTATATTTTGAATATTTGTATAACGCTCACAAAGCTTAAATTTTGCTATTGTTTGTAATATATCTTTACAATATTAGCAAATATTACATACAAATATACTTTATATATATAGGGATAATAAAGAATATATTTAGGGGAAAATGGTTACTTGGTTAACTAATAGTTTTAATATGTGCACAAATTGGTTCTCTCATTCATTCGGTTGCAATACCGGACCATATTGGGGGAATGCGCAACAGTTTGGAACTTATACTCACAGAAATTGGTTTAGTTCATTAACGAATAGCTTAACGCATCAAAGATTTTCTTGGAATATTTACAATGCCCAATATAATACGGGACCGACAATGTCACCACTATTGGCGCAATTTTATTCCACTCCAATTAGACAAAATTCATTTAATTTCAATAATCCATTTACTACAAGACAATTTTCGATACCATCATTCTCGCAATATTTGAGCAACACTAGTTTTGAGCAGCTACTAAATCCGGCTGGCTCAAAATCAACTTGGAATAGTATGGGATTAAATTTGAGCAATTCTGGTAATTCAACTACGGCCTCAAACAATTATAGTTCACAAAGCGTTTCAACACCTTGTTCAACACAAAATATCAGATCAAAAAATGCACCATACAATGGTTATGACAGATCTCCGCACAGTGCTGTAAACTCTAATGTACATAAATATACAAAATACGGTAATAATAAACATATCGAACAACTTGAGCCTGACTTCCAGCTTAAAATAATGAAAATCATTGATTATGCAAAACAACACGGATATGATTTTAAAATCATATCAAGCTTTAGAACTCGCTCACACCAAGACAGCTTACGTAAAAAATATGCACATCAAAAAGGACGCGCAGCAAAAGTTTCACCACACATGTTTGGTAAAGCAATTGACTTCCAAGTACTCAAAAACGGTAGGAAATGCTCAGCCGGTTACGATTTAGTCGGCAAATACGCAGAATCACTCGGTATACGTTGGGGTGCAAGGTTTAGGACCTGCAAAGAACGTTGGCACTTTGATTACAATTGGGTATAAAAGTAAATTTATATTATAAAACTTTTACACTACATATAGGATTCGCCGACAGTATCAATTGCTTCAACTTTAATATCTGTAATCAATTCAGAGTAAGAAATAACAACAATTGTCGGAATATGGCGTTCTAATAATTGATAAAGCGGTAAGCGAATTCTTGGAGAACAAAGAACAACAGGCTGTCTTCCACAAGTTTGGTGAGCCCGCAATAAAGTTGTTGCAGTTGTTTCAATAAGCTCTTGAACTTGAACAGGATTTAATAAAAACATTGTACCAAGCTCGGTTCTTTGACAACTATCATCTAAAATTCTTTCCCATTCAGGAGAAAGTGTTAATGCATAAAGGACTTTGTCATCCTGAACATTTGACAAACAGATTTGACGGCCCAATGCAGCTCTTAGACGCTCAGACAATATATCCGGTTCTTTTGAAAATCTGGCATAATCGCAAAGTCTTTCAAAAACGAAAATAATATCCTTGATAGAAACTTTTTCTCTGATTAGGTTAACAAAAATTTTACGCAAATCTGAAGTTGAAATAATTGTTGGAACCAAGTCATTAACAAGAGTTGGGTCTTGAGAACGGACAAGTTCCATAAGTTTAAGTACGTCTGTTTTTGTCATTACATCATCTACGTGTTTTCTCACACACTCTTGCAAGTGAGTAACGATAACATCTGTTGCATCAACGGCAGTAACAAGTCTTGCCGATTTTGTATCTTCAGGATTTATCCAATAAGCCTGAGTCTGATAAGTTGGGTCAATACCAATGATGGCATCTTCTGGAACTTCTTTCTTCATAGAATCCCACTGATCTGCAATAACCATGTATTTTCCCGGATAAACATAACCTGTAGCAACAGTATTACCACGAATTGATATCATATATTCATTCGCATCAAGTGCAGATGAGTCCATAATACGTATATTTGGCAAAATATAACCGAGTTCATCAGTAACTCTTTGACGTAATGCTGCAATTTTAGCAAGCAATTGACCTTCTTGATCTGGGTCTGCAATTACAAGTAAGTTAGAACCAACTTGTAAACTCAAAATATCAACCCCTAAGCGTTCATACATACGGTTAGGGTTAACCAAGTCTTGCATATTTTGACGCACATTTTCCAATTGTCCCAATTGAGATTGAACGTCAGCATTAATAAGAACTTGGAAGCCTGCGACAAATAGAGCAACACCCATAATTATAAACGGTAATGGAGGTAACCCTGTACCTTGCCAAAACCAAGTCTTACCACTAATTGCAAGTAAAAATAAGAATGCCGCAGCAAAGAATAGTGCATAAGGTTTACTGGTAATTTGCGCAGAAACGTCAGAACCCAATGATGGACTGGCTGCAGAAGCACGTGTCATAAAAATACCGGCTGCAATTGACATCAACAATGATGGGACTTGAGATGCCAAACCATCACCAATCGTTAAAACGGTGTATTTGGAAACAGCATCTGCTATAGGCATTTGGTTCATCAAACAACCAACGCACAAGCCGCCAATAATGTTAATCAATACAATAATAATACCGGCGATAGTATCCCCTTTTACGAACTTCATCGCACCATCCATTGAACCCATCAAGCTTGATTCTCTAGATAAATCTTCACGTTTTTTAGTCGCTTCTTCTGGTGAAATTAATCCGGCATTAAAATCAGCGTCAATTGTCATTTGTTTACCCGGCATAGCATCCAATGCAAAACGAGCAGAAACTTCAGCGATACGCTCGGCACCTTTGGTGATTACCATAAACTGTACAACCGTAATGATTAAAAAGATAACACCACCGACGATCATATTACCGCCGGTAACAAATGTGCCGAAGGCGTGGATTACCTCCCCGGCTTCCCCTTTTGCCAAAATCAAACGGGTCGAGGCTATAGATAATACTAAGCGAAACATCGTTCCGACAAGAATAATTGATGGGAAAGATGACAATTCCAAAGTTTTCTGTACATATAATGCAAACATCAAAAGGACAATACCGAGCGTAATATTAATACAAATACAAGTATTAATAACCCAATTTGGCAATTCAACAAGCAAAATAATCAAAAGGAACAGTACAAAGACTGCCATTAAAATTTCACTTATTGGATTTTGATTACCTTCCGGAGCTGCCATTATACTTCTTTTAATACCTCACTTATAATTGCTAATTGAGATTCAATCGTTGCATCTATTACACCGTTAGTTGTTGTCAAAACACAACCACCTTCCATAACTGAGTCATCAGAAACAACAATTATCTTTGCTTCCAAACCTAAAGACGTCGCCATTTCAGGTACATCTTGTTTTATTATCGCCGCTTGTGCAGGATTAACCTTCAATGTTATTTTTGTTTCTTCTTTAGATAAACTTTTCATTATATCTTTTATATTTGCAAGCACGACTTGAGGATCTTCAGACATCTCTTTTTTAATTATTTTTTTTGCAATATCAAGACTAATTTCCAAAATATCCGGAGCTATACTATTATAAACAGCCTCTTTGGCATTTAAAAATTCGATTAAAGAACTTTTAATTTGAGCGATATCATTTTTGGCCATATTAAGGCCTTCATCATATCCTTCTTTTGCTGCTGCCTCTTTAATCGCAATAGCTTCTTCTCGAGCTCTTGAAATCAAATTTCTGTCATCAATACGCCTAAACCCCCGACGTCTGTCACCTTTTCTACGTTCCTGGCGCTGCTTAAAATCGATATTATCCAAGTCAAAAATATCTATCTCTTGCTCTTCCGGCTCAATAGTTTCAACTTGTTCTTCTATCCCTAATTTTTGTTGCTCTTGGTCTCCCTCAGCTACTTTTTTATTTTTCTTTTTAATAATCATGATACAACATCATTATACTACATTAGTAAAGTGTGTGGCAACAATACTTGCAACCTTAGGAGGCATTTCATCGTAATATTTACCCTCTAAAGCGTTAAATACAAGGCGTTTAACCCCAATTCGCTCTCTTATCAAAATTGTATCTATTTCTTTACTTGAATATTGAGAGGCAACTTTTCTAATTCTATTTACAACACTATTTGGATTTAAATCAGTACTTTTAGGTAAATTAGTTTTAATTTCCTGCAAGCACCTTAACGCATTTGATGCGCCGACTCTTTGAGCCAAATCCGGCATTCGCATAAACTTAATAACAGATTCAGCATCCTCAGGATCAAATTTGTTTAGAATAGTTTGGACCTTATCCTGATTCATTTTCTTAAACAGCATAGCAACCGTAGCAAGTTTTAAAACTTTTGAATCAACTTTAACAATATCTTGAACATCTATACCCGACGATACAGGTCCAACAACATCTCCGGAAGGAGGAAGTTGAGCGTCAGGATTTGCGGCCTGTTGCTGCATCTGTTCTGCCATCCTATCCATATTAGATTGAGCTGCCGCTATGTCCATCAATTCTTCACTGATTGCACCTTTATTTTTTAATTCAGTAAGAGCTTCTGTATAACTTTTTTTAACATGATGTTCAATAAGTTCTAATGTTTTTTCATGAGGTAATCCTTGAGAAAAAGTCTGTTTTGCAATTTCAAAAATCGTATATGCAATTTTTTGCATAACAGGATCCCAATATTGTTGAGGGATACCGGATCGAACCAAATCTACAGATTTATGAAACGACCATTCTGCAATAATTTGCGTAATAGTTACAGCCTGTTCTTCATTGAAATTTAAATTAGGGTCTTCAGCAAGAGCCTTTCCTGATAACAATGAAAAATTACCCAAAGTATTTATAACATATTGTTTTTGAGAATCTGTGAATTCGGGTGGGACAAGCTCTTGCGCTTGTCCCGCCAAATTTTGAGCAAAGCCTTCATAATCAAAATTAGGAACCGCCATTTATCTATCCTTCCCTACCTGAACCTTCTTCAATCCAGCTCTTAATCTTATCTGCCGCATCTTCGGTTATTTCACCGGAAATTCTGTCTATTGAATCAGTCAATAAACTTTCATCAAATTGAGGAATAGCAGCCCTTTGCTGTTGGTTTATCAAATCTTGAGCAAGTTCTGACTGACGTTGTGTTAATTGACTTGCGCGAGAATTAATATCACTTAATTGTCTTTCCTGTTCCATTGCACGCTGTCTTAAAGACTCAACTTCTACAGCATTTTCTTCCTTAATGCGTTTAACTTTTTCTGAAATAGCTTTAAAGATAATAACCAAGCCTAAAGCAGAAATTATTAATGCTAACCACCAAGGATTTCCGGATTCATCAACTTTTGGTAAATTTTGTTGTCTTTCTGGCGTTAAATAAGGGTCACTTGAAGAAGTAAATGCAATAGAAACACTGTCTGCCGTAACTTTTGGACTAGCTGCACGCGCAATTAATTCTTTCAATTCTTCTAAAGTTGTATCCGTTGGTAAATTATTTCTATCGATTGTTACAGCAATTGAAACTTCCTCAACAACACCGGGTTTAATATATTCATTAGTTTGAATTTTAGTTACACCATATTGAGTTTCAGTTGCTTGTCTTGAATAATTTCTATTTTGACTGGAATCTGCAGAACCTGTCGGCAAACCATTAGGTAAATACGTACTAACAGCACCTAAACCTTGAGTTGTATCTTTTGTTTCATCACCCAAACCTTCTCTAAAAGACTGTTCAGATACTGAAGCCTTTCTTGTAGGATCATATTCAATTGAAAATCTTTCAATCGGAGCCTGACGCAAATATGTACTTACAGTTGCAACATAATTACCCGGACCAACCAACCTATCTAGTTGCTTAGATATTTTTTGTTGCATATATTTATCGTTTTCTTCTAACTTCTGCAACATTTCATCTTCAGCATCCATAACACTATGGTAAACATTCCCACTAGTATCAGTAATTGCAATATTTTCCGCAGTTAAACCTGAAACACTACCAATCAAAAGGTTTGTGATTGCTTTAACTTCCATTCTGTCAAGCATTGAACCATTTGGAAGAACTACTTGAACCGTTGCAGTTTTTGCTTTCTTTTCATCAAACATAGTCGTTGTTTCAGGAATAGATATAAATACCGTAGCATTTTGAATTTGGCCGATTCGTTTAATCAATCTTGCCAATTCTCCATTCATAGCCCTTGCCAAGCGAATTCTTTTATCTTCTTTAGTTGATGTAAAATCACCTTTATCAAAAATTTCCAAGCCGACATTTTGATCAACAAGCCCACTTTGAACAATCGCGATTAAAGCATTGTCTCTATCTGTAACCGTACATTTTTTTGTTAAACTTGAACAGTTTTTAGCATTTAAATATAATTTGGATTTTGTACCGTCTAACGAACGCTCTACAGTAATGCCTTGTTTTGCTAACAAAGCCTGTATTTCTAAGGCTTTACCTAAATTATCCGTAGTCAACAAATCTACATTCGTTTTTAAAGGCTCTCCACCAACTGGTTTTGCAGCATCTTCACCTCCACCTGAACTTGCTTGAATAGCAACTGAAATAATTACAATAGCAATTATCAGAACAACCCCACCGATTATTCCAAATAATAAAGGTTTATTTTCTGTAAGTTTACTAAAATCCATCTTGTTCCCACTGTCTGTATATTAAATTTTGTACAAAATCAGGTAATATTATACAGAAATCTGCGAAATTCTGTCGTATGCGTTTATAACCTTACCCACCATTTGGGTAGCAACGTTAATTGTAATTTCAGACTTTGACATAGCGGTCATAACGTCATGAATATCCACATTTTTATTACCTGACATCAAGTCTTTCAACATATTATCAGGCGCATTCATCTCTGTATTTAACTCATCAAGCATCCCAGTAAAAACTTGCTTAAAATTGCCGGTTTCTGGAGATTCAACACCTTTTAAGCGAACACTTGGCATGTTATTAAAACTTGCGTCAATCTTTGATTTTGCAATTCTTGATGTTAAATCATACTGTGGAAAATTACTACGCATAATACTACCTCTCCTTTTTTATATTACAGCATTACAACCTTTTATTTCAACCTATTAAGCTAAAAATCAACCAAAAGGAGTACAATACTGTAATTTCAGGCTTTCAATACTTAATATTTAATAATAAAAATTAAAAATTCAACTATTTAAATTAATCAACATCAACAGGTGCGCGCATAATTTTATCAATAGCTTCTCTTGCAGTGAATACTAAAACCTCCGGAACATTATCTATTGAGGTAATTTGACGCAACACATCAACAACACGCTTGAACGCTCTTACAATATCACCTTCGCCCATTTCAACCTGACCGGAAACGGTTTCCCACTCAGCTCCTTCTACCCATAGCTCAATAAGCGAACTAAAATAAGGATTAATATTCAATGGAGCCTCAATATCATAATTTGACTGGACTTTACTTAACTTCTTTTTAATATTCCTAATTTGATTAAGGGTTTTTCTCACCGATTCAGAAAATGGTATATACGGAATCTCAACCCTTAATTCCTCAGTTGTAATAGCACAAATCACACCCGCCAATTGCGCAGGAGTTAACTCTTCTAAAACATGAGAAAAAATAATCTCTGCTAAAAACAACTCGTTTTCTGAACGAATTTGAGAAGTCGTCTTACCTCGTTCGGTCGGAAAATCATTAGTTAAATATCCATATTCCTGCAAAACCGCACGATGTGCCAAAAACTTATTCCAATAAATATCCTTTTGTTTTTCAATTTCATTTACGAGCTTTTTACGTTTACCTAGCAATCGACCGATAACTTCAAGATTTTTAGAGTGTTTTTTATAATGTTTACAGATATCACAATGAAAACTTTGCATCTTTTGCAATTCTTCTTTATTTCGTTTTCCAAACTCGATCACTTCTTGGGCAAGAGGTCTGTGTTTTTGTTTTTCTTGACGAAGAATTTTTTTGTATGTTTGCCTATTCTGAACATACATAAAACGAACTTTGTCATATTCTCTCAAATCTTCATCTGTTAATTTATATGGACAAACAAAACTTCTGTCTGAAATCTCATTATCATATTGATCTAACTGATCAAAAATCGGTTTCAACCTAAAATCAGAAGAATAATACCCAAAACTTTTTAAAATCAATTCTTTTGATTCTTCAAGGCTAAATCTTTGCAACAAGTTCAATACCATCGAATAACTAGGAGAAAAACGACTTTCTAACGGATTTGATCCACTTAATACAAGCTCAGCCACTTCATCCGGCGACTGAAACGATGTGCCCACTATAGTTACATATCCGACTTCATCCATACCTCGACGCCCTGCGCGCCCTGACATTTGTAAAAATTCGTTTGCCGTAAGCATTCTATGGCCGGAATCTGTACGTTTACTTGTTGCACTGATTACAGTTGAACGAGCCGGCATATTTATACCGGCAGCAAGCGTCTCGGTTGCAAAAACAACCTTAATTAAACCTTGTTGGAATAACTTTTCTACCAAATTTTTCCATGCCGGTAACAACCCTGCATGATGAGATGCAACACCTTGTATCAAATATTCAATATGTTTATTCCCATACAAATGAGGATTATCCGCAATAAATTCTTCAATAAACGCTTTAATTTGTTCCTGCTCAGCTTTTGTGTTTAAACCCAGACCTGAACATTTTTCCATCTGTTCATCACATTTTTTACGAGAAAAAGTAAAATAAATCGCCGGCAACATATCATTATCTGCCAAATTCAAAATAATTTGTTTTACATAAGATTTTTTACGTTTATCTTTTCCTTTCGCCCATTGAGGTTTTTCCGGTTTAATTTTTTTATTAAGCTGACCGCTTGGAGTTAACAGAGGTAAAAGTTTAAACGGTTGCGAACTGTCAAAATAATAAAATCTTAACGGAACCGGTCTAAAATCCGTATTTACCAAATGAGTTTTAGAATGAACCGTATTTATCCAATTAGTTAATTCATCACAGTTTGCAACAGTTGCTGAAAGCGCAATAATTTGAATATTAGTCGGGCAATAAATTATACTCTCTTCCCAAACCGTACCTCTTTGTTCATCATTCATATAATGAACTTCATCTAAAACAACATATTTTACATCTTTTAAATTATCAGCAACAGCTCCGAAATTTGTACCATACAGCATATTTCGGAAAACCTCTGTTGTCATAATGACAATTTGAGCCCCTCGATTAATTGAAGTATCACCTGTCAGAAGCCCCACCTTATCATAACCGTATTTTTCACCAAAATCATAAAACTTTTGATTTGAAAGAGCTTTTAACGGGGTTGTATAAAATATCCTACAACCTTGCTCTAAGGCTTTATGTACGGCATGCTGAGCTATAACAGTTTTACCTGCTCCGGTTGGTGCACAAACAACCACACTTTGACCGTTATCTATAACTTCGCACGCCTCTTTTTGAAAATCATCTAATTCGAATGGGAACCCAAACATATAAATACTGTCCTTTTTAAAGCTATTCTTATTTATATTATAACACATTTCTTAGAATTGTATACTTTTGTTACAATTTCAAAAATTTACGTCAAAATAAAATTATCACACACATTAAACAATTTACTTACACTAAGCTTATAAATAAAGGAGTAGACAAATATGCAAATTAGAAATTTAAACACAACCCCACAACAATCATTCGGTATGGCAGTAAAAGTAGATAGGGAAGCTGCAAATCTTGTTGCAAATTCATTTCAAAAAATGAGAGATTGGATTGAATTTGACCAAATCATAAGAAGACAAGCTAATAATAAAGTTGCAGATATTTTTGTATCAAGAAATGATGATAAATTCGTTGTTCAAGTGGGTGCAGAAAGTGTTCGTACAAGAAATCCAAAAATATTATTAAAAGCTATTAAAAATGCAGAAAAATATGCTGATGACCTAAGATTAAGAACAGAAGAATTAGAACTCGAAAAATCAGATACCCCATATCAAGATGTTGTAGACAAAATAGAAATTGATTTAGAACCTGTAAAAGACGTATTATATAAAGGGGTTATAAAATCACAAGACGCAATTAAACGTTTTAACAAAATAGCTAATATGGCAAATATTAATGGTATACCAAAAGTAAATTTATTCACAAACCTGTCAAAGAGAGTGTCTGCAGTTGTCGGTTCAAAAGAATTTAAACAAGGTATGTTCAATTCTACTCTAACACCGATTGAAGATGCAGTTAAATATGCGGACAATCTAAGAGTTAAAGAAAATGCATTGGATATCGAAACTAATCCTAACTATGTAGATGATATTATGGCGAAAGTAGTAGAATAGAAGGTAGAAAATGCAAATAAATTTTACCACACAATATAAACAACCAAATTTCACTTCAATAACCTCATCTTGCACAAAGCTACCTGAGATTATGAGCAAACGCATGAATACAACAGCTTGGGCAAAATACGAAAAACTTGTAGAGCGTGCTGCAAAAAATAAAGTTGTTGATGTAGATTTGTTTATTGATGAAAAAGGTAACCTAAGCGCGACTTTAGCTCAAACCAAACCACGTAAATTTGGTTGGTTGCCTCATACTTTTAAAGAAAACCCTATTTTAAAACATATAACATCTCCTGTAAGATTTATTGAAAAGAAAGTAAAACAAGCTGAAAAATGGGGAAAAGAGCTATATTATCAAAATACAGAAATGAAATATTAAAATATCGGAGTAAAAGCTATGCAAGTTAATTACAACATACAATCTAATAAATTAAATTTTGGGGCATTTAAAATTCTTGAACCTGAAAGTTTTGAACGAGCAATTGCACTAAGATTGAACCCTAAACACAAGCCAGAATTAAATCTGATATTTAAATCTCAAGAAAAAAACCCTGTAAATATAGAAATTGATCTGATTTCAACTTCAATGTACTCCAAATTTAGATACGATAATGGACGACCATTTGGACATCAAACAGAATCTCCAGGATGGTGGATTTTCAAAAAAAGTCCTTTGCCGTTTTTAAAAGGATTAGCACAAAAAGCAGATGAACTTCACGCTTCAATAAAAGAAGCTGAAGCAAAATTCCCGCACTTAAAACCCAAAAAAAAGAAAGGTAGAAGACCAAAATGCAATTAAACTTAAATACACAAAACCATAACCCACAATTTGGTATGGCTATAAATATTAACAGCAGCAATTTTAGTAGAATTTTATCAGAACGAGTAAAAAATGGTAATGATATTATAAGATTGGAAAGAATCTTCGAAAGAGCTAATAAAAATGATATCGTAGATATTTATTTGGGAACTAACGAAAATGGCAGACTTTGGGCAAATTTAGCTGAACGAAGAGTTAATAAGACTGCAGAAAAAGTAAATTTTCAACAAGACCTAACCCCTTATGCCGATTCTTTTCATGAAGGTTTATTTTCTAGGTTATTTAAAAACCCAGTTAATACCATTGAAGATTTGGTAATTAAAGCTGAACATAAAGCAGAAGAAATAAAAAGTAGCCGTAAATTATTTGAAGCAGTTCAAAAAGCTTTATCTGAAAAGTAATTTTATATTTTAACAATTCAAAAAGACCTAAGATAATCTCTTAGGTCTTTTTATTTTAAAAGTTGTGTCTGTTATACATTTAACCTAGATTGTATCAAATCCTGTGTATTTTCTTAATACTTCAGGGATAATAATAGTTCCATCTTCTTGTTGGAAGTTTTCCACAATAGCAGCAAATGTTCTGCCAACAGCAAGCCCAGAACCATTGATAGTGTGTACAAATTTAGTTTTACCGGTTTCTTTATCTTTATAACGGATATTTGCACGTCTTGCTTGGTAATCGCCAAAGTTAGAACAGCTTGAAATTTCTTTATAAGTACCGTAAGACGGCATCCAAACCTCTAAATCCCAACATTTATTAGCTGAAAAACCAATATCAGCAGTACACAAAGCTACTTTTCTATATGGCAAGCCTAAAAGTTGTAACATTCTCTCACCATCTGCCGTAAGCTTTTCATGTTCTTCTGCAGAAGTTTCTGGAGTTGTATATTTAACCATTTCAACTTTATTGAATTGGTGAACTCGAATTAAACCACGAGTATCTTTACCCGCAGAACCGGCTTCACGTCTAAAACATGGAGTATACGCCGTCATATATTTTGGAAGCTCATCTTCTGATAAAATCTCACCTGAATAAATATTTGTCACAGGAACTTCAGCCGTTGGAATTAAATATAAATCTTCATCAACACATTTATACATGTCTTCTTTGAATTTAGGCAATTGTCCTGTACCCGTCATTGTAGCAGCATTAGCCATAAATGGAGGTAGAATTTCCTCATAACCTTCGTTTTCAGTATGTTGATCTAAGAAGAAATTAATAATTGCACGCTCCAACCTTGCACCTTTACCTCTATAAAGAGTAAATCTTGATTGAGATATTTTTACACCTCGCTCAAAATCAACCAAGTTTTTTTCTTCACATAAATCCCAATGCGCTTTAGGATCAAAATTAAATTCAGTAGGATTACCCCAAGTTGAAACAATAACATTATCCTCTTCAGATGTACCAACAGGAGTTGTTTCATCAGGGATGTTTGGAGTATGTAAAAGTATCTCACGTTGTTTTGCATCAAGCTCGTTTTGTTTATCTTCTAATTCTTTGATTTCATCACCTAACTTACGAACTTCTTCTTGAATGACATCTGTATTTTCGCCATTTTTCTTCATCATCCCTATTTTTTGAGATTCATTCTTACGTTTAGCTCTAAGTTCATCAGCTTGGGTTTGAATTCTTCTTCTATCTTCATCAATTTTTATAACTTCATCTATTGATAACTCCGGATTTCTTCTTCTTAAAAGTTCATTTATCTTTTCCGGATTTTCTCTAATAACTTTAATATCAAGCATTTTAGCCCCTTTTCTTTTACTGCACAGCAAAATTATTTTAGATTAAATATATTTTATAATCAAGTATAAATAAAGACTACAAAACGATTATCCAAGGTATCAACTTAATATTTCTTAATACAATTTAAAAATTTAGCAATTTCTTGGTGGTATTTTTTTTTATAAATGTGTAAGGTTAGTAAATATTTATTGTAAGGTGGTCAATTATGGTAGCAAACATTATTGGTAAAGGTTTAAGTTATGCATGGCGTGGACTTAAAGCTACTCCTCATTTAATCGCTTCAGAGGGTGGAGCAAGAGCTTTAGTTACAGGTGTAAACAGAGGTTTAAGACAATCAACAAGCTCAACAATCACAGGAACATTATGGAACGGATTGAAACGTGGTGGAAAAGCATTGGAAGCTAATAAAGCAGCTAGTGGCGGATTATGGAAAGCATTCTCAAAACAAATGAGCAATCTTGGACCAAAAGCATTAAGTTCTAGCTGGAAAGCCGGTGCAACAGCAGCAAAAGAAGCAGGTAAAAGTAGCCTTTTGGGAGGTCTTAAAGGTATTGGCGGAAACCTTAGTAAAGCAATGCCGGCACTAGGTACAGCAATAATGGTTGCCGGAGCAGTTCCAACTGTTGTAACAGCATTTAAAAACGAAGGTATAATCGGCGGTATTAAAGAAATAGGTAAAGAAGGCGTTAAACTCGGCGCAGGTGCTATCGGTGCGGCAATCGGTTCAGCATTTATCCCTCCATTTGGTACAATGTTAGGGTGGATGGCAGGTTCATTCGTAGGTAGCCTATTCACAGGCAAATCTGCAAGTGAAAAACAAGCTGAAGCTGAACAGTTATTAGCAGAGCAAGAAGCTCAACTTCAACAATTCCAAAATGTACAACAGGCAACATTCAATCCTTACGCAAACGGTGGCTCAATTGATACCAACGCATACAAAAACACCTACGCGTATCAAACAAGAGTAGTTCAAAATCCTTATGAACAAGATATCCTAAGAAGACAAATGGGATTTGATACATACATCTAATAAAAACAACCAAACATAAAAGACCATAAGTAACAATAACAACCAATAAGACCGAGTTTATGAAACTCGGTCTTAATATTTCTTAACACTTGTGGGAATTTAGTCAATTACTAAATCAAAAAAACCTTTATATATATGTAAAGGTTGTTATTTAAAAAAGGTAGGTTAATTATGGCAGTAAATGCGATTGGAAAAGGTTTAGGTTATATTTGGAGAGGTGCAAAAGCTACTCCTCACATTTTATTTTCAGAAGGCGGAGCAACAGCACTTGTTAACGGAACAAAAACAGCTTTTCAAGCTTCAAAAGGAGCTTCAACCGGTTCAAGAATTTGGCAAGCAATTAAAGGTGGCGGCAAAGCCCTAGAAACGAGCAAAGCTGCAAGTGGCGGAATTTTCAAATCAATCGGCAGTGGCTTCAAAGCTACAGGGGCGGCTATAACAGCCGGATGGAAAGGTGGAACATCAATTGGCGGAAAAATATTAGGCGCAGCTAAGGGTTTAGGTAAAGCGGTTCCGGTAGTAGGAAACGTATTAGCTGTGGCTTGTGCTGTACCAACTATATGTTCAGCTTTTGCTAATGGCGGATTTGGCGAAGGGATGAAAGAAATAGGTAAAGAAGGAGCTAAACTCGGTGGTGCTGCAATCGGCGGAGCTATCGGCGGATTACTTGGTCCTATAGGAGCCATCGTAGGATATGGTGTAGGCTATTTACTAACAAGCGCCTTCACAGGAAAAACATATTCAGAACGTCAACAAGCAAAAGAAGAAATATATGCAAACATGAACGCAGAATACGAATGGAAAACTCAACAACAAGATTCATTAAAACAAATATTTGGTGGCAAAGCTTAATATTTAAATAAAATATCTCACCTTAAATAACAATCAATACGCAGCCAAGCATACTTAAAGCTTGGCTGTTTACATTTCTTAATATTTTTAAGAATAAAACGCAATTATTTTAGAAAAAAATACTTTAATAATATACAGGGGAACACACTTGAATAGGGGAAAGTAAGAACGGTAAATTCTTAATTTATACGAAGCAATATTTAATCTATACCAAAGTATTAAAAGATTAAATCTTTCTGCTTTTTCCGTATTTAAGACCTCATAAATAAAAAAGAATACAAATAGTATTCAACATTTTATACGCTTAAAATCTCAAATCTCCCAAATATATCCCAAATTTAAGAGCCGTATCACTACGGCTCTTTCTTTCATACATATCTTTCATCTAACAGCTTATACACCACAAACGTGGAAATCTCGTTCTGAAACGGAGGATGTGCATTCCAACAATTGAGTTAGTAAGCGTTCAACAATCATTTCTACCGTTTTTACTTCGGATTTTAATTCTCTTAAGCTCTCATCTTTTGCTTCTTTTAAAGCATTTTCAAAAATCTCATCTTGATACATAAATTTTATACTCCTTAATTATCTTCACAAGATATTAATCGGAACAAATTTGAAAAACTTTAATAATTTAAAGATTTTGTTACAAAATTTCATCTTTTGTAGAGCTTTAAAAAATTTTAAAGTAGAATATTACCATATTTGCAAAAGAGGAAGTATATGTTAAAAGATTTTGAAATGACAAGCTACGACTACTATTCTAACCGACGAGACATGGAAATTATTTCGCAAATTGTTGCGAGTTTAAAAGGCATCTTGGAAGAAGATAAAAAAGAAGACCAACCATTATTTTTAAAAATCTCAGACAACTTGATAATGAATATTGCAAGAAAAGTTGTTCAAGAAAAGAAACGCACATTTTTAATTGGTATCACAGGAGAAAGCGCATCCGGAAAAACCGTTTTTGTAGATAACACAATCAAAGCATGCGTAAAAGATAATAAAGAAGGTATTTATACAGTTATCCGTTGTGATGATTACTACAAAGACACATCAAAAGAATTGCAAGAAGCAGGAAGTTATGAAGCTTTATTTAAAACAGGTTTCAGCTTTGACACACCGGATGTTATAGACTTAAACCTTATGAAAAACCATTTAGTTGCGCTAAAAGAGGGCTTAACAATAAAATCACCTCGATATGATTTTGTAACATGCGAATCTCATCCGGACGGAGATGAAAAAAAGCCTGCAAAAGTTATCCTAACAGAAGGACTTTATGTACTAAATGAAGGTGTTAGAGATATTATGGATGTAAAAGTTTATGTATTCACCCCATTGGAAGTTATTAAAGATCGTTGGTACAAGCGTGCGGCTCAACGCGGAAAAACAGGTGAAGCTGCAGACTTACAATTTGCGGATGTAAACAAAACCGCACAACAATATATCAGACCGGCTTATGAATTTGCTGATGCCGTAATCAACGGACTTGTTAGTCAGGAATATATCCAAAAAATTACTGACAAAATATTCTATGCACTAAAAAATATTGAATATTAAAAACCTTATAGCTAGAGGGTTTTAAGCATTATAAGAGATAAAAATCTCCTCCAAATAGAGGAGATTTTTACGTTTTAACTAAAGATAATTTTATTTTTGTCGATATTAAGAATATAGATATGGAAAACGGTAGTTTTTCATATATCCTCCCCAAGTCTGGTAGCCGTTCTTTTTTAGAGACGGCTTTTTTTTCGTATATAAAATAAATAATATAATCCACAAAAAAATAAAGCCTTCTTTATCAAGAAGGCTTTATCATCAATATTTAATTTATATTATCCTTTACCCCTAAACTTCAATAAATAAACGACGCCCAACAATATTTTGTTTGCCGTTATAATAACCTGCAAAATAACCACCTTTTACAGGTTTGTTTTGAGCATAAAATTGGTTATATCTATTTCCATTGTAATTTACAAACGGATTGTTACTATATGGATTTTCACTTGTGGAATGTCTCACTACAGGAACTGCAGTTTTTACATTTGGTGATTGGAATACATTTGATAAAAAATTTACTATACCTGCCATTGATAATTACCTTTCTACTTATGGTAGTATTTAATTATAAATTTTAATTTGTCATCATTATAACATATTTAAACAAGTAAAATTAAAATAACTTAACAAAAATCATCCATTTTGAGTAGTATAGTATAATCAAATTATGAAAGAAACACAAAACATATTTATAATAGGACAGGGTGCAACCGCTAGTGCTTTAGCTAAAAAATTAGCTCAAGACGAACACGTTAACAAAATATTTGTAACACCACAAAACACTATACTAAATAATAAAATTGAATCTATTGATATTAGAGAAGACGACCTTACCGGATTATTAAGATTTGCATTGGAAAACGATGTAAATCTTACAATACCTATAAGTTCAAAAGCGTTAAAATCAGATATTGTATCATTTTTTATGGACAATGACCAAAATATTTTCGGTCCAACAAAAGACGCTTGTCACATCATGACAAATAAAGCTGTAGGTAAAAAATTCTTATACAAAATTCACGCTCAAACTTCAAAATTTGGGGTATTTGATAAAATCCAACAGGCAGAAGATTTCATCGGTGGAGCAAACTTTCCGATACTAATTAAAAGCCCGACACAAAATGATTTGGATGATAGACTGGTTTGTAACACAAAATCACTGGCTAGTGAATTCTTAGAAGTATTATTTAACAAAAACAATGAAACAGGGATACTGATTGAAGAATTCACAATAGGCCACAATTTCACAATATATTTTATTACGGATGGTTATAGTGCATTACCTTTAAATTCAGTTGCTAATTACAAATTCATGCAAGACGGTGATGGTGGACTATTAACAAGTGGAATGGGTTGTTATACACCTGATTATAAAATTACGGATACAGTTTTATCAAGAGTTCAAAATGTTGCAAATAACATGCTATCAACACTTGATAAAAAGGGAACTCCTTATATAGGAATTTTTGGGATCGACTGTACTCTAACAGGTGATGATAAATTCTACATAAATGAATTTCACCCATTTTTACAAGATTCTGATGCAACATCAATTCTTAATACCATAAAAGATGATTTAATTGAAATATTTATGGCGTGCATTACAGGATTATTTGCAGACGAATATGAAAATATTGATCAAAATAATTTATCATCAGTCTCTGCTGTTGTTTTATCCAGACAGAATTATAAGGTTATTGACGGGATTGAACTTATTGATGATATCAATAACATCGACTTTTGTAACATTAAAGAAAGTAATGATGGGAAATATTTAACAAACCAAGGCAAAGCATTTGTACTAACAAGAAACGCGTCAACTATTACACGAGCTAAGAATTTGTTATATGACGATTTGGAACAAATCTCCTTTGAAGGAATCAAATACAGAAGAGATATTGCAAAAGAAAGCTAATATACGCAAAACCTCTTAACTAATTTGACGATGTTGAAATTTTATAATTTGTCATTAGATAAATTATATGGCGTTTAATGAAAATAAAAATTACTATCAAATTTTAGAAATCGAACCAAATGCAACCTGTGCAGAAATAAAATCTGCATATAGAAAGCTTGCTCGCAAATACCATCCTGATATAAATAAAACCCCAAATGCTCTTGAGATTTTTAAAAAAATATCTACAGCTTATGAAACTCTATCTAATGAAAAAAAACGTGAACAATATAATATTCTAAATGGGATTTTTACAACATCAAAAACAAATAATACATCCACTCAAGAAGCACAAGAAAAAAACAAAGAAACACAAGAAAAATATTCCGATATAAAAACTACAACAAAAGAAACAGAAAAAAAATCAAAAAAAATAAAATCTACAAATTCACTATTTAAAACAATCAAATATTGGTATGCAAAACTTCAGCGAGCAAAAAAACATCAACAAGCGCACAAAGCAAAAAAAGGTGAAGATATAACAACAGAGATTAAAATAACCCCAGAAGAAGTTATAAATGGCAGCAAAAGAATAATTAACATCCTAACAACTCAAACATGCCCGAAATGTTTTGGTCGTAAATTTAAAAACGGCGACAAATGCCATAACTGTAACGGTAGTGGAGAAATATCAAAAAGAAAAAAAATTACCGTTACAATTCCCAAAGGTATAAAAGACGGCGCAAAATTAAGATTAAAAGGTGAAGGCGCAACAGGAATAAACAATGGTCCAAACGGAGATTTGTTTATCATTATAAAAATTGAAACGACTACACAAATCCATTTTGATAAATTAAACATATATTACAACGTGCCAATAACACCATTTGAAGCAGCTCTTGGTGAAGAAATAAAAATCCCGACCTTTGATGGAACTATAAAATTAAAACTTCCGAAAAACACTTGTTCCGGACAAAAATTTCGGATTGCAAATCAAGGTTTAAAGAAAAATGGTAAAATTGGAGACCTAATTATTACGGTAAGTATTGAATTTTCTCATGATTTATCCGATGATGAAATAAAGCTTTATGAAAAGCTTAAAAATTTATCAACAGATAATGTGAGAAAGAATTTAAATGAAGGCTAAAATTAACGAAATATTTGAATCAATCCAAGGAGAAGGTCCGGTTGTCGGATACAAACAACTTTTTATAAGATTTTGCAATTGTAATCTAAATTGCAATTATTGTGATACTGAATTTAATGAAGGTCAAGAATATAGTGCTCAGGGCTTATACGATAAAATCACAAAAGAATACAATCTATCAACAATACACTCTATCTCACTTACTGGAGGTGAACCACTTTTATCTGTAGGTTTTTTAGAAGAATTCTTACCACTAATAAAAGGAGAGACAAAAGTCTATTTAGAAACAAATGCAACACTTGATCAAAATTTGGAACGAATCAGTAAATACATTGATATAATTTCCGCAGATATTAAATTAGAATCAGCAACTGGCCTAAATACAAAAACGTTGCACGAAAACTTTTTTGAAAAATGTAAAACAATTAACACTTTTGCTAAAATCGTTTTTGATGAAAACATCACAAAACAAGAAATCGAAAACTGCATATTACTTGGCAAAAAGTATAATATTGAACTTATCTTACAACCCAAAATGATAGGGAATAAAATGTCTGTTTCCTCTGATTTTTGCAACGAACTTCTGAACGAATTTACTAAAAAATATCCAAACTGTAGACTAATTCCGCAAGTTCATAAATTTCTTGATGTTAGATAAACTATTCAAATAAAACAGATGACATTTTTACCCCTTGTGAATTATACACAGCAACTTCATCATTATCTTTTTTATCATCATTTTCGATACAAATATTCTCAAACACATCCACGTATTTTTCTGGAATATTTTGATTGCATTTTACATCTTATATAGTTATTTATCAATTATTTAGAAGTTTGCTCTAAAGCCTTAACTTCTTCATCTAATAAGGTATTCGCCAACTGCAAATCTTGGGTTGCACCTTCTAAATCACCCATCTCCATTTTTACAACAGCACGCATAGCGTAAGCAGAACCGTCTTTTGGGTCTTTATCTATTACATAATTTATTTCATCCAAAGCCCCTGAACGATTACCTAAATCATGCATACACATCCCACGCATTAAACGATATTGTAAATCCTCTGGAGCTAATGCTATTGCACGTTCATAATCAGCTAAAGCTGACAAATGTTCACCTTTATTTGTCATAATTGAAGCTCGCCAATAATATAAATCAGGCACCTTTGGATACTCAACCAAAGCTTTATTACATTTTTCTAAAGCTTCTTCATTTTGACCATTATTTACCATTGTGCCGATGGTTGTTATAAGATTGAGTAATTTCACATCTTCTACAGTAGCCGCTTTATTGTCTACTACAACAGATTGATCTTTATCCATAGCAGGGGCAACATTAGTATTAGCATAACTGACACCGTTCAAAACCACTAAAGCTGCAAGAACCAAATAAAGCTTTTTCATGACACACCTCATAAATCCTACGGACATAGAAATTATAACATATATTTCTAATTTACACTAGCCCTCTGATGCTTTTCATTGCAATGAATAATCATTTATAGTAATATAATATCAAGTAATAGTTAGGAAGGTTATTATGGCAATAAAAAAAGTTTTACACTACGGAGAACCATCTCTAAGAGAACCCTCAAAAGAAGTTCACAAAGTTTCAAAGAAAATCAAAGATTTAATTAACGATTTAATGGACACAATGTACGCTCAAAACGGTGTTGGTTTGGCAGCACCACAAATCGGCGAAAATTTGAGAATTTTCGTAATAGACGTAGCAACAGGCAATGAACCGCTTAACCCGATAGTCTTTATTAACCCTAAAATTATAAAAAAAAGCGGAGCTGTTAAAAGTAATGAAGGCTGTTTGAGTTTTCCCGAAACTTATACAGATGTAAGAAGATACGCAAATGTTATGGTTAAAGCAATAAATGAAAACGGAAAACCTTTTGTTTTAGAAGCTAAAGACGGCTCACTTCTTGCAAGAGCAATTCAACATGAAAATGATCACTTAGATGGTATTTTATTTATTGACCACTGTATAAACAGATTTGAAGCAGAAGAAGTACTAAAAAAACACAATCTACCGGATTTAGATCCTGATTGTTTAATCGAAGAAAAAGAATTGGAAGATGAGCTAAATAAAAATGATTAAGATAATATTTTTTGGAACACCTGATATCGGACTAAAATCATTAGAATATTTGCACAAATCAAACAATATTGAGGTTGTCGCAGTTGTAACCCAGCCTGACAAGCCGGCAGGACGCGGTCATAAACTGCAAGCATCTCCAATAAAAAAATACGCAATTGAAAATAATCTTCCGGTATTTCAACCTAAATCAATACGTAAAGACCCGGATATTCAAAATGCTCTCAAAGAATTTGATGCAGACTTTTTTGTAACATTTGCATTTGGGCAAATATTATCACAAGAAGTTCTTGATATCCCAAAATATGAGACAATAAATCTTCACGCTTCATTGCTTCCTAAATACAGAGGAGCAAATCCAATCCAACGAGCTATTATTAATGGAGATAAAGAAACCGGCATTTGTACAATGATTACAGAACTGGGACTTGATTGCGGTGATATATGTCAAAAACTTGTTATACCAATTTCAGATACAATGAATTGCGAAGAATTATGGAATGAAATTGCAGAAAAATCACCTCAAATGATAGAAGAAACTCTTATTGGTTTAAAAAACAAAACTCTTTTACCTCAAAAACAGTGTGAAGATGGAGTTTGCATGGCTAATAAACTAACAAAAGAAGAATGCCTTATTGATTGGTGCAAATCAAATATTCAAATTCATAATTTGGTAAGAGGGGTTTGCAGATGTCCCAGCGCACATTTCTATTATAATGACAAACTTATTAAAGTTATAGAAACAACACCAATTGATATGGAAATCCCAACCGGCATAGTCCGACTTAACTCAAAAGATGGGATTGATGTTGGCTGTGGAATTGGCGCAATAAGAATTTTAAAAGTTAAACCAGAAGGAAAAGGCGAAATGCCGGCAAGAGATTGGTTTAACGGGGTAAAAAAGGGGTAATTTATGATAACAAAAGGCATTCGTGGAGCGATTACGGTTGATTCAAATACACCTGAGGCAATAAAAGAAGCAACTCTTGACTTGTTGTGCGAAATTTTTAAGAAAAACAACTTAGATGGAACTGCTCAAATTTCACACATAATTTTCACAACAACCAACGACCTAAACGCCGCATTCCCTGCAAAATTCCCGCGAGAAGAATTCGGTTGGGATGATGTTGCAATGATGTGTTTTCACGAACTTGATGTCCCAAATGCACTTAAAATGTGTCTAAGAGTTCTAGTTGTAATAAATTGCGAAAATGACTTCATTCCTCAATTTGTTTACCTTAAAAATGCACAAAATTTAAGAAAATAATAAAAAACTTTCTTATCACAAAAAAAATCTCCAAAAGGAGATTAAATTTGTAAGTAAACATAAGGATAGGAAATTTTTATTGAGAAATCTATAATTTTACTAAGAAAAAATACTTTTTAAAGAATCAGACTCATTTTGTTCTTCTTTTTTGCTCTTTTTAGCTAAAAGTTCGCCATTATAAAATGGGTTTGAGCCGTCTTTATCTTTTGCAGTTGCTGCAGTAAAAATTTGAACAAATTGAGAAGCATTTGTTTCATTTACTTTTTGAGTTTCAATTGCTTCATTGACGATTGGCATAAATTTACCATCGACTTTTTTAACAACTGCAGCTTGCGAATTCAAATATTGAATAGAATTGATTGTAGATTCATTTAATTGAAATTGTAAGGTATTGTTCATTGCAATTTGTCTTTGAACATTTGTATCGACTTTACCTTGGTATAAATCAATACCTAATTCCAAAGGTTTTGCAGGAGCATTAACTTGATGAACAGATGCAGAATTAGTGTAATGAGCATTTTTCTGCGCTGCACGGCGTAAAATCTCTTGAGAAACATCTTTTAATATAGATGTATCTATGCCGTTTTTGTATAATGAATTGTAGTTTACATTTAGACTCATTAGACTTATCCCTTTGTTTCCTTACAAATAGATAATCGGCATATTTTTAAAAAACTTTAGTACATGTGTAGTAATAATTTACAATTCGTTACAATAATCTAAAATATTATAAAATTAAAGGGTACCATTAAATCGATACCCTTTAATAAACTATGAATGAATCGCCATTGTTTCTTCTTTTACAACATTACGTTTAACTTTACGAGTTGCCGTTCTTGGCAAAGGTTCTTTACGAACAACAATATTTACCGGACGCTTATATGATGCCAATCTTACGGACAATTCTTTAACCTGGTGAGTAATAAAAGTCTGTAATTCATCATCATTTGTAAATTTATCCAAAACCTCTTGAGTCGGTACAACCACAGTCATAAGTTCTTCTGTACCATCTTTGGCACCGGATTTTCTAGTCGCCCCAAACACACAAATTTCTGCAAAATTCGGATTATTTTCTAATACAGCTTCAACTTCCTCAGGGAATACTTTTTTACCCCCTGACAACACTACCATATTTTTAATACGACCTGTAATATATAATCTGCCATCTTCATCAAATTCGGCGATATCGCCGGTGTGGAACCAACCATCCTTATCTATAACTTCCGCCGTTAAAGTAGGATTGTTATAATAACCCTTCATAACAGAAGGACCTTTTACTAATAATTCACCGGTATTTGGATCAATTTTTGCTTCGAAAGTATCAAGCAACGGACCTACTGATAATAATTTTCTATCTTCACCTCTATCAAAAGAAATTACCGGACTTGTTTCGGATAAGCCATAACCTTGATAAATTTTTATACCAATTCTCTCAAAAAACTCACCTACAGAAGGGTCTAAAGGCGCACCACCAGTCATAAATCCATAAAAATTACCGCCAAATTTTGCCAAAATACTTCTGAATAATTGACGTTTAATATTTGTATCTGTTATATATTCCGCTGCAGCATAAGACTTTTCAAACAATATTCTATCATCATCTGACCAAGATCTTATATCTGACTCAATTGTTGATTTTAAAAGTTTCAAAAACGCAGGAACAACAATCATAAAATGAATTTGTTTTTCGCGCATATCCGCTAAAACATCATTTGGTTTTAGGCTACGAGGATAGAAAATTGAAGATCCGCGACTTAAAAATGTTGAAAAACCAACCGTCAATTCAAACAAATGATTCATAGGTAATATTGAAAGCAAATTCACACATTCACTTGGCATAACTTCGGGTAGAATTTTAGATATAATTGCGACCTGAGTCAACATATTACCAAATGTAGTTTGAACACCTTTAGGAGCACCTGTTGTTCCGGATGTATAAATAATTAGCGCAGTATCTCTTAATGAACGATGACGCCATTTGCAATCACCTCCGGATGGCATATTATAAATACTCATCAAATTTGAATCATATTTAGGTTCATCTAATAAAACTAAATGTTTAATTGACGGAATACGCTTTTGCAGTTCATAAGCTTTTTCAACATAAGCTTGTGAAACCGCCAAAACTGAAGGTTCACAACTTGATAAAATGGATTCCATCTCATATATTGTCAATTTAATATCCAAAGGAACAGATACCATTCCTGAAATAACAGATGCAAACAAACAAGCACCCAATTCAGGCATAGATTCAGATAATACAGCCATCTTATCACCTTTTTGCATTTGTAAATCATTAATTAGATAATTTGCAAACTGTTTGGTTAATAATCCCAGCCCTTTATATGTTAATTCTTTCCAACCATATTTATTACGTTTGCCAAGAGCAATTCTTTCACCATGTAACTTGGTATTTTTATCAAGAAGTGATAAAACATTCTCTTTCATAAATATTCTCCCTATTTTTATAATCAATAATAAATTTTGCCGAATTACATTATATCACAAACAACTGAATTTTACTATATTTTAGAATATTCAGACCTTATCAAACATAATTCTTCACCCGTAGAGAGTTTTCTCACTACGTGTTCAGTAACTAAATTTTCTTTATCATATTTCACCTGAGACAATATATCTTCACCATATTGAACCTCGTGTTTGAAATAAATATCCATAGATTTCAAAACATGCATACTTCTGAATTCATAATCCAAAACTTCCATAGCCCAAGTTATATAAACAGTATTATTTACATGTCCATTGATATCTAAATCATCATATCGAACATGAAAAGTCTTTTCAAAATCCGGAGTATCAAATGCTCGAACTTTTTTCATAACTAAATCATCTTCTCGCTTTTCAAATAATGGAAAATCAGGATATTGTTGTTGAACATTAACCAAAGATTTATCATCAAGATTAACTATTAACCAAGAAGAAGTTGCCCTAAACAGACGTTCTCCGGTAGATTTATCAAAAGCCTCAAAATCACGAAACGCATTTAATCTCTGACAGCCACGACTTTCAGTTTGAAGATTAATCTGAGAAATATGTCTCGGATAATTATCAAATTCAACTCTAAATTTAATTAAAAACCAACCTAAACCCTGTTTATATAATTCATCCCAACAATATTTAGGATTGTAATGATTTATACCTTTTGCTGCCAAGTCTTGCATATAATTAAACAATGCAGCCGGTTTCAAATAATACTGCCTGTCACTTTCGCCAACGGCAACAGGGTAGTCCAATTCTAAGGTTTTATTATCTACATCTTCAATGATTGCAATTGTCATATATTATTCTCCTTATTTATAACTTTTTGGCTCTACAGAGTATTTATGTCTGAATTCTTCAACCGTTGAGGTAAAATCACCGGCATCCGCAGTTTTTAATTGACTTTTTAATATATGTTTCGGAACAGATGAATGAATTGATTGTATAATATTTGTCGCAATATTTGAACAATGATCAGAAATTCGCTCTAAATCATTTAAAATTTCAGCATAAACAAAACCACGCTTAATATGTGACTTGTCTTTTTTAACACGACGAATATGATTTTTCTTCGCAAAATATGCAATATCGTCAACTACTTGCTCTAATGGTTCAACATGATATGCCATACTCAAATCGTGACCTACAAAAGCATTTACGGTAACATCAAAAACTTCTTTTACGGCATTAACAACATGTTTCAATTCCTCAATAGTTTCAGGTGAAAGAGTCCATTCTTTTCTATTCATTTTATTTGCAATATTCAAAATATGAATAGCATGGTCTGCAATTTTTTCAAAATCAGAAATTGATAAAATCAATTGAGAAATTTTATTACTATCTTCATCAGAAAGCTCACGCCCTGACAGCTTTTGTAAAAATGATTCTAATGTATCTTGATATTTATCAATTAAGACTTCATTTTTATTAATTATTTCAGCAACTTTTGGGTTGTATTGCTTTAACATACGCACTGACATTACTAAAGTTTCTCTTGTAACTTTTGCCATTGTCGCAGTAACTTTATAACATTGAGTAATCGCAAATGAAGGCGTTTTAAGCAGTCTTTCATCAATAATGACCTCATCTTCATCATTATTTTCTTTTACTACCATAAGTGCCAATTGCTCTAATTTGCGAGCAAATGGGAATAATATAAAAGTAGTACCAACATTAAAAATCGAATGTGCAATTGCTATACTAAAAGGATTTATCGCTTCCTCATAAGGATAATTTATAAAATAATGACCAAAATAATATATAGGTAAGAAAATTAAAGCCCCTAACACGTTAAACGCGACATGAACAACAGCAACGCGCTTGGCATTGGTATTTACACCAATACTTGAAATTACTGCAGTGATACATGTACCGATGTTTTGTCCGATAATAATAGGTACAGCCATTGCATAAGAAACACTACCGGTCATAGAGAGAGCTTGTAACATCCCGACAGATGCGGCAGAACTTTGTATAACAGCCGTAACAACTGCTCCAACTAATAAACCAAATATCGGATTTGTAAACGCAGTTAAAACTTGTGCAAATCTGGGGTCATCCGCCAATGGCGCCATCGCAGACGACATCAACCCCATACCAAACATTAAAATCGAAAAACCTAAAAAGAACGTACCCGTATTTTTCGCTTTTGATACTTTGCTATTAGACGCCATAATCATGATCACACCAATTAAAGCTAAAATAGGTGTAAATGATTCAGGTTTTAACAATCTTATAAAGAAATTTGTACTTTGAATACCTGACAAACTCAAAATCCAAGAAGTAATCGTAGTTCCAATATTTGAACCCATAATTACCCCGATAGCTTGTGATAATTTCATTATGCCGGAATTTACAAATCCCACAAGCATCACAGTTACTGCTGAAGAACTTTGCACGGCAATTGTAATCCCGGCACCAAGAACCAAACTTTTTACAGGGTTAGAGGTCATTTTCTCTAACATTTTTTCCATTTTCCCGCCTGCAATTTTTTCCAAACCTGCAGACATAACCATCATACCGTATAAAAAGAAGGCTAAACCGCCACATAGAGTAAATATCGAGAAAATATCCATATTATATTATATCCTTTTTAATATATTCTTCCGTAAAATCTTTCATATTTCACTTCCAAAAGCTACACAGAAAAATTATACTATAAAAACAGTATTTTACAATTTATATCTTAGCATTTGTTAATCATTATGCTATCATTAAATAGTACATTACGAGGTTTGAAATGATAGAAAACTATAAAAAATATTTAAATATGTTAAACGAAAAACTGACACGATTTTTCGAGAAACAAAAACCATATATTTTCTGCAAAAAAGGATGTGCAAAATGTTGCCAAAACGCACAATTTCCGTTCACAGAAATCGAATTTAAATATTTGATAGAAGGATTAAAACAATTACCTCTGCCTACTCAAAATCAAATTCAAGACAACATAAAAAAAGTTTTAGAAAATAAAAAAGCTTATGATAAAAAATGGACTATTGGAAAAAAAGAACCATTTACTTATGACTGTCCATTTCTCATAAATAATTCATGCGCGGTATACCACCACAGAGGAATCATTTGCAGAACATTTGGCTTATTAAATAAAGCTCCCGAAAATGACGGATCACACTTACCATTTTGCGCTCTTATTGGATTAAATTACTCAAATGTATATGACCCTGAAACAAAGAAAATTTCCGCTGAGAAATTCGAAAAATTAGGAATTGATATAGAACCAATTGCATTTAATATCGACTATAACTTTTTAACCGAAGAAGCGTTTGGTAAAGGTTACGGATTTGAATTCGGCAAAACCAAACCCCTTATTGATTGGTTTGATATATAAAATCCAAAATAACAAACCAAAAACATACCTATATATGTAATTTCCTAACATATCTTAATATTTCTTAATAAAAAACAATAAAAAGGCAATTTTTAGAATTAGAAATACTTTATATATACATAAGGAATATCTAGGATATATTTTTTATAGGAAACAGGATGATTAAGAAACTCAATAGGGAGGACTTCGCATGGGCGTAGGCGCAGAAGATTACATCGATAAGATGTTAGTACAAAAATACCAAGAGGTGCAAGCGGATAACCACGATAATATGGAATCAATGGTTGATCCTAACAAGATGCTTGAGGCAATGAACGATTATGCCGCAACAGCAAGACACATGATGGAACTAAGGCAACGACTAAATATTGCCTGTTATGCAATCAATGCAAAAACAGCCAGATATCAGCGTTCTTTAGGACGTCGTTAAAAAGTTTGTGTTGAATTGTGCTTATTTTTGGTAAAAAATAAGATAAAACACAAGGAGACACGCAATGGGAAAAATTGTCCTAGGATCTTCTTCTCCCAGAAGATCAGATATTCTAAAAGCACTAAAATTGGATTATGAAGTAATTCCGTCTGCTTACGTGGAGCCTCACGATCAGACGGATTTCTCTTATTCTTACGTAGAAAATTTAGCCTATAACAAGGCCCTCGATGTTGCCCAAAAACTTTCCTATAAAGCTAAAGTTATTGGTGCTGATACTATTGTTGTTATTGATAACAAAATATTAGGAAAACCCAAAGACAAGCAAGATGCATACCAAACATTAAAATTATTATCAGGGAAAACCCATTTTGTTGTCACATCAGTTGCAGTTGTCGAATCTATAAGCTTAAGTTATAAAGTGAAATCAGACACAACTTATGTAACATTTGAAGATTTAACAGATGAACAAATCTCATATTATATAGAAAACTACAAACCTTTTGATAAGGCCGGCTCCTACGGCATTCAAGAACTACCTGAAGGCTATGTAAAAAAAATAGAAGGAAGCTTAGATAATGTAATCGGACTCCCTTCTAAGACTCTACTAGAATTGTTATAAAAGTTAAACCATACCTTCTTTAACTGCTTTAACGGCTGCTTGAACTCTATCATTCACACACATTTTTTGTAAGATAGAGCAAACATGAGCTTTTGCAGTATGAACACTCACGATTAATTCTTTTGCAATTTCTGTATTACTTTTTCCAAGAACAAGATGCTTTAAAACTTCAAATTCACGTTCTGTCAAAGGTATTCTTGCTTGATCTGAAATATTATTACTCAACAGACCGACATTTTCAGTTTTAGGAATAGATTTTAAAGCCAATCCTGCAACTACAGAGTCAATCCAACAAACACCTTTTGCCACATCCCTAATTACATCAGCCAATTTAGTAGGATCAATGTCCTTTAAACAATACGCATTAGCTCCTGAACTTAATGCGGCTAAAACTTCTTCTTCTCTGTCATGAGATGTTAGGGCAATAATTTTTATATCATTGGAAAATTCACGAATCTTTACCATTGCTTCAATACCGTTTATACCGGGCAGACCCAAGTCCATCAATACAACATCCGGATTTAATCTTTCTATTTCCTTTAGTCCTATAATTGCGTCCTCACACTCTGCAATAACATTTAAATCAGGATTAGCATTAAGAGCACATCTTAATCCCACTCTTGTTAATTTAAAATCCTCGACAATAATAATCGAAATCTCCTTTTGTGCTGTTTGCATAATTTTATCTCCATATATCTCTAGTAAACGGACTTAGCCCTATCTCATAACTAAAATGTATATCTTAAAGGAGTTATTTGTATTAGCCAATCAGGTAATTTTATCATGTTGTCAAAATTTTTCTTATGATATAATCTTTATACATAGGGAGATATTTATGTTTAATTTACTATTCAAAAAAAGAGAGCAAGAAGTTGCCAAAGATGCTGAACTAAACAGAGTTTACGAGGAATTAAAAAAGGCATATCCGGCCGAAAAGATTTCAGAAATCAGAAAAAAATACTTATCTATGCATATCCAAAAATACGGATACTTAACTTACTCTTTCCAAAAGGCTCAAGATGAGTTAACTAATGAAGAAACATTATTCGCATTAGAAGAAAAATGGAAACAAAATAATATATTTAAAGACGGCAAATTTCACTTTAAAAATAGTCAAATAAGTGTACTTTCAAGAAACCAAGAAAAAAATTCTGATTGGTTTAAAAAGGAAGGGCATAATATAAAACTAATCAATTTAGCAGCTTTAGGTAACGGAAACAAATCCTCAGAAACAGGGAAGTTTTTTGATTGGTTAAAACAGTTACTAATTTTACCGACAGGTAACTTAAATAATAACATTTACAACACTACGATATATTTAATACCGTTTCATCCAAGAGAATTTGGGTGTGCTTATTTACCAAAAAGTAGCGAAGTAAGCGAAAAATTAAAAGATTCATATATCGAAGAAATAACAGGATTAGACGCCAAACAACAAGTTCAAACATTTATTCAAATGGCACAACTTGCAGGCCATCCTGTGATTTACGATATTTTGCCGCAGACCGGTAGATTTTCTAAATTTGTTTTAGCAAATCCGCAAGTTGCGCGTTGGTATGATATAAATGAACTTCAAAAACAATTAATTGCAAAAGTTGACGAAGTTGCGGAATTCCTTTCAAAAGACAATGACCAAGATGATATTCAAATCGTAAAAGATATTTATATTCAAAGATTACAAGGAAATTCCGGCGACTTAAGTCCTGCGTTCCAAGAACTTTACAACAGTTTTGAAGCAATTATGATAGAACACAAAAAACATTTTTCAAACACTATGTTAAGTCGTTCGTATCAAACAAAATTACACAAAAGAGTAAAAGATCTAATCGCAAAAATTCATGAATTTAAAAACGATAAAAAGAGACTTGAAGAAAGCGATATAACAAAACAACTTGATTCTATTCAAATGTTAATGAATGACGGATTATGGCCTGCTCCAGGGGGTGCATGGTGTTCAGCCGGAGTGCCTATATACGACGGGATGAGCGAATGCGGCGGATATCCAATGTTTAAACATTTTGATTACAAGGGTGATGATGTAACTTCATTTGCAAACTTGGACTGTCAAACACCATATTATTTTGTAAATCTTGAAAATGGTAAATTCAACGAAAATGTTATTGAAATGTTTATTGATAATATGAAGCAATTACAACACGATTACAATTTCGACGGTTTTAGAATTGACCACATCGACCATGTTGTAGATGCAGTATCAGAACGCAATGGTATACCTATAAGTTACCGAGCACCGCGCTATGTTCTAAATAAACTTAATTCATACATGAAAAAACAAATACCTTATTTTGCAACATTAGCAGAATACATGTTATGGGATAAATTCTACAAAGAATATCACCAAGACATGAAATTTGATTTATTATGGGGAAATGACATAGTATCCCAATTTGACAAAACTCCTGAAAAAATCTCAGAAGATAACCTCGAATTGGCAAATTATAATATAAAATTCAAAAAAGGTAATATGTTATCCATCCTAAAAACATATAACAACCAAGACGGTGAATTTCACTGCATAGACCAATATCCGGCACAACTTGGTGAAAATGGCGCATTATACAAATGGGCAAAATATAAATTACTTCCGGGTGGAAAATTCGCACAAAGACCTATGCTCTATGTTGATGGAGATGAAAGTTTTACTCAAGGTGGCGTAGAATATACAATCGGAGAAGAAGTTGCAATGAAACGTTCTACTAACGAAAGTTTCTACACAAAATTTGACGCCATAGACAGATTTGTTAAAAATAACAGTATTATTAATGGCGGAGAAGCGCAAATTATTATCGACGATGAGGATGGGTTTAGTGCATGGTTGATTACCAAAGAACCAATGCGAAAAGCATATCTTGTGGTATCTAATCATAAATACCCAACAGAAAAAGTCACTAAAACGGCTCCTACAGGAGAGTGCTACAAAGAAATTGTTGAAGGTTATGCAATTTTTGATAAAGAAATCTATATTCCAAGCGATTATGATCTTAAATATGAATACGTATTAAAAGAAAAAGATTACGAACAGCAAACTATGGAAAACGCGGACAGTATAAAATTCGATAAACTTGAACCGGGTGAATTTAGAATATTTGAACTTTCCAGAGGCTAAAACTCACCCCCTAAATAAGCGTGTATTTAGTAAACTTTTGTAAAATGCCATATTCAAATATGGCATTTTTGGGGCTAAAAAAACCTTTATAAATATGTAAGGGATATATATTTTTTATTGAATTTATTTAAAAAGGAGATTTATTATGGATTTAGCAAATGTACAAAAACTTAAAACCTATGATGAATGTTACACATATTTAAATCAGGATTTTAAAAACGAAGTTACACATGCCAGAAATACAATTGCCAAAGCAAAAACTTACAGCACACACACAGGAAAAAAACTTGGTATAACATTTGAGACAACAACATATTACGATGAAAATGGGAATTCATTATTTGAAAAATGTGTAACAAACAAAAAATCCGTCATATATTCTATGACTTCTACTGATGGAAAACAATTATATTTCAAGGATTTTGACGGCGATGGAAATATTGATTTTCTAACTAAAAACGATTGCTATGGTGAAAATTATTGGGCTGTCAAAGACAGAGATAGCAATGGCGAATTTGATATAGGCTTTGTGGCTGATGGGCAACGTTTCGGAGTTTATGGTTTAAGATTAAATATAAATTTTAAATATTATTAAACGTTTTCTAATATGAAATCTATTTAAGCATTGATTTATATGTAATTAAAATATCCGGCTCAAAAGTTTCTATACTGTCAAATTTAAGATTTTTGCAATCTGCAATTTTTGAAACGACATTACCGGAAAAACAGGATCTGCCATCATTATCGCCCAAAACTTTTGGAGCAATAAAATGATACAATTTATCAATATACGGCATAAAACTACCATTTAAAACACCACCTGTTTCAACCAAAATACTCATTATTTTTAATTCAAAAAGTACATTCAAAATATATTTCACATCAAGCTTTTCAGATTTGACAGGAACCGGTATAAAGTGAATTTTATCAATACGTGGCGGAATTAAACATTCATCGTAGAAAACAAAGATTTCACCTTGTTTATAAATCTCAGCATTAGAAAAATCAGTTTTTAACGATCTATCCAGAACAATTTTGCTCTTATGTTCCATCGTTGGATTATCAGCAATCACTGTAGCTGACGAAGTTAAAATAGCATCATATTTATAGCGAATATTTTTAACCTCTTTACGGGCGCAATCAGAAGTAATCCATTTTGAATCACCGTTATATGTCGCAATTTTTCCATCTATAGTAGTTGCGGTTTTCAAAGCTACAAAAGTTCTTTTTTGAGTGTGATTTATGACAAAAGCTTCATTTAAACTTTTACATTCATCCTCTAACACCGGACCTACAATTTCAATTCCGGCATTTTTAAGTTTTTCCAATCCTTTACCTGCAACAATAGGATTTGGATCTTTCATACCGTAAACTACTGTTTTAATACCTTTTTCAATTATAATATCCGTACAAGGCGGTGTTTTACCCTGATGAGAACAAGGTTCCAAATTCACAACTAAAGTACAATCTTTAGCATTATCTAGTTTCAATAAAGCATCTCTTTCTGCATGATTTTGTCCATACTTTTTGTGATAACCGGTAGAAACAATTTCACCATTATTATCAATAATAACGCAACCCACAAGTGGATTAGGCGAAGTTTCCCCTTGTGCTTGACGTGCAAGTTCGATACATTTATACATATATTTAAAATATTGTTGCATATTTGTATTCTAACTAAAAACATGCTAAATTAAAATAGCGGAATATATGAAAAATTAGGGAGGGCAGATTTATGGTAGATTTAAAATATATAGGACACAGCGCTTTTGAAATAAAACACGAAGATAAAGCTGTTTTAATTGACCCTTATGTATCAATTAATGACAAATATAATTGGCACGACTCACCAATAACTGATATTTTATTGACACACGCCCACAGCGACCATCTTGGCGAAGCATTAGAGATCGCAAAAGAAAAAGATATTGAAATCACCGCAATATTTGAACTCGCAAATTATTGCAAAGAACAAGGTGCAAAATCAAAACCGGTGGGATTAGGTTCTTGGATAAACTATTCTTGGGGCAGAGCGTTATTTTTCCCTGCATTCCATTCAAGCTCATTACCGGATGGCAAATATGGCGGATGCGCAGCTAGTATTTTATTAGACATTGATGGTGTTAGAATTTATCATGCCGGAGACACCTGCTTAACAAGTGAAATGAAAACAATTAAAGAGTTGTATGCACCTCAAATTGCATTATTACCTATTGGCGGCAAATATACTATGGATGTTGAACACGCAGCAGTTGCAACAAAATGGTTAGGAGTAAAAACAGTTATTCCTATGCACTATGGAACATTCCCTGAAATTGAGGCAGACTTAGAAAGATTTGCAAGGCTTATTGCATTTGACAATACAGCTTGCCAAATACTTAACCCAAGCGAAATCAACTAATTTAAAGAGGTATTATGAAAGTTTTATTTGTTATAGACCGAATTGAATTAAAATATTTTGAGTTCAATGACCTTGTTACAAATTTTTGGATAATAAAAGGATTACTCCAAAAAAATTGTGATGTATATATTACAACTATTGATATGTTAAAACTCAAATCAGCTATAGCATACACATCTTGTTATAAATCGCAGTTAAACGGAGAAAATATTATTTATGATAAAGACTCACTATCTGAATTTAAAATTGAAGATTTCCAACTTGTTATGTTTCGCCCAGACCCTCCGGTAGATTTAGACTACATTAACGCAACTTATATTTTTGACTTTGTTAATCGGGCTAAAACACTAATTTTAAACGAACCCTCATCTGTTCGTAATTTTAACGAAAAATTACACGCATTGTTATTCAAAGATTTAATGCCAAACAATATTATTACAGCTTCAAAAAATGATATTATTGAATTTCTCGATAACAACGACGAAATCATCTTAAAACCATTAAATCAATGTTTTGGCGGTGGAGTTATGTACTTAAAAAAAGGTGATAAAAACACTGCTGTTATAATCAATTCAATGACAAATAACGGTAAACAACTAATTATGGTACAAAAATATATCCCACAAGCTCAATTTGGCGATAAACGTGTTATGATATTAGGTGATAATATTCTCCCATACAGCATACAAAAATTACCAAGTAATGATGATTTTAAATTCTGTAAACATTCGGATGAAAATATAATTAAAGCAACATTAACTCAAGAAGAAATAGATAAGTTCAAAATTGTCGCAAAACGTCTGAATTCAATGGGGATTTATATGGCAGGACTGGATGTAATCGACGGCCAAATCATTGAGATTAATGTAACAAGCCCGTGTTATTTTATTCGCGAAGTCAATCATCATTTCAACTGTAACATTGAAAATGATATTATTGACTTTATAATGTCAAAATATAAAGAAAGAGAATTATTACTGACAAAATAGCAAAAATTATTTTGTTTAATTTTTAAAAAGAATATGAGAATAAACTTTACCCCAATTCAATTTAACAGACCAAATTACACCCAACAATATCAAGCGGTGCGATTTCATCCGCAATTAAATGCAGATATTGTATGCTTCACCGGCAAAGAAGAACAAGACCTATTATTGCAAGATGATAAAACGATTTTACGCAGAATAAAAAAAGCAATTAAAAAAGAAAATAGCCTTGGACGAGGCGGAGAGGCAGAAGTTTATAAAATACCAAATACAAAATATTGTGTTCGAGTGCCTCACGACGCGTTTGACATAGTAGGAAATTTTGTAGATAAAGAAATCACACCAAAAGATACAATAAACCACACTGTCGCAAAATTGGACAATAATATTACTATTATGCCATATATTGAGGGGTATACATTCTGTTCATCTAATATTAAAAATGAACAGGTAGCTAAAATGATTGAAGAAATGCCACAAGCAGCAGTCAATAACTTATTTAGACAAGTATGTGAAGCTCATAACAACAAATTAGCCTTTGATACAGGATGGAAAAACATAATAGTTGACCCCATCAACAAAAAATTAACAGCAATTGACTTTGTTTCAACAGATGTAGCATTTTCAAACGACAAAATATTGAACAAAGTGTACTTATCATTGACAAACAATCCGGATACCACAAAACAACAGCGAAAAACGTTTGCAGGTAAATGGTTGACTGCAATAGCTGAAAACCTTGAATTTCATAAAAACCCAATAGATGATATAGAAGCTCTAGGACTTAAAGATTTCCACAAAATATTAAAATCTCATAAACTACTTGATAAAACTGAATATTATACAACATTAAAAAATATATTAACATATATAGAATCAAGTAAACTCAAAGAATCCTACGGATTAGATATCGAGCCATATCTAAATGGACAAATTAAAGTTCTTAAATCTCTCATTGCTCAATTATTTTAATATATAAAATTAATTAACAATTATTATTTACTGATTTAAGATTTTGACATATAATATAGAGTATGAAAGAGATTTCTATTACTGCACCTATAAAAAAACCTGAAGATATTGTAGAGTTTTCCCAAAAAACCAGATGTAGAGAATATTACGTATACTACACTCGGTTTATGGATGACAAATTTGAGTACATACAAGAATTTATTAACGCGGCAAGAAAAACCAACTGTAAAATTTTTGTCAACTTCAAACACGATATTACAGAAGAAGATTTACCGGAAATTAAAAAATTTCTAAAATATCTAAAAACTACAGACATTGACGGGATATTTGTTAATAGTTATGCAGTAATTGAAGCTATGAAATTATACAAACTACCATTCAAAGTTATTGTAGACTCATATTTTGATATTCATAATCTGGCGGGAATAGATTTTATGAATAGTTTTCATAAAATTGACGGCATAATTATAACAGAAGAAATCTACTTAAAAAACATCTCTAAGATAAAAAAATATACAAAACTACCATTAGCAATAGATTCAGATAATCTGACTTGGTGCGCAGAAGATATTATAAAATCAAAAGCCATCGATACGGTTGTTATAAAAGGTAAATTCCCGACATCGGAAGAAATTTTGGAAGCTGTTGAACTCATTGAAAAAATACTGGACAAACCTAAATTATTTAAAAACCAAAAATTACCGTTTAAACACGTAAGAAAAAGTTCATATATGACCAACCATTTTTCAGGAGATATGGTCAGTGCACAAGGAAAAGACTTCAAGTTTAGCAGAAATATTAAACTTTTTGATTGGGATAATTGTGAAATTATATCAGATACAGAAGTTAACCTAAAAAAAACAAAATTATTACCACAAAAAAAAGTTTCCCCTCTAAATATGAAATATAAAATCAATTTACGATTAACTTCACTGGCTCAAATTAAAGAACTGGAAAAATATATTAAAAGATTGGGCTTTAATCCAATTTATTCAATCGAATACGGTGAAATAGTTGCGACAAAAGATTTAGCAAAAAACAGTTTTTCACAAGTTATAACAAAAGTGAAAAAATTCTGCAATAAATATGGGATTAAAATACAAATATCAACACCTAATATCTTAATTGAACGCGACTTTGACAGAGTTTACGAATATGAAAAAGAATTACTATTAACAAGTCCTAAAGCTGATTCTCTAATTATAAATAATATCGGTTATTTTTGGAATTTTATAAATGACCCAGATATAAACGAAATCCCATTTGAAATTGGACAAGGCTTAAATTTATTAAACAGTATGTCAATCAAATGTTTGAATAACTTAGCCAACATCAACACTGTTGATTTTACATCATTCCCTGATTTTGAAGCGGCAATTAAAACTCTAAAAAAAATAAAAAATGATATCCCAAACAAAAAGTTTACAATTGCCGGCAACTCAAGGATATCGTCAATGGGGCTTTGCCCTTTGAATAACGATAGCGCAATAGTATCACGACTTTCTTGTAAAGCACCTTGCTATCTTGGACAATTTGCACTTAAAGACCCGTCAAAAAAGAAACTCTTACCTTTTGTTTGTGATGGATTTTGCAGAATGCACATGTTTGAAGACCAAATAATTTGTAAATTCAACTTGGTAGAAACACTATTTGAAGCTGGAATAAACGAATTTGTATTTGATTTCAGTGCCCTCGATGCAAAATTCATCTCCCTACTACTTGATGAATTCTTCCATTATATTCAAAATGTAAAATAACAAACCAAAAAGTATCAAATTTTATTTTTTTTAGTTATTATATATGTAGTTAAAATTTATAGGGATGTAGTCATGACAGAATCAAAATCAGAAGAAAAAGTTATTGGTATACCTCGAGCAATGTCGTTTTACAACAATTATCCGTTTTATTACGGATTTTTCAACGACTTAGGTATAAAAATTATACTTTCAGATGTAACAACAAAACAAACAATGTCTGAAGGTGCCGGACTTGTTGTGACTGAAACTTGTTTACCTATTAAAGTTTATATCGGACATATTTTAAACCTTTTAAATAAAGGTGTAGACAAAATATTTGTACCGTCACTTCAATCTATTGATCATAAAATTTATAACTGTTCCAAAATCAGAGGATTACCTGATTTGGTTAGAAATGTTGTAAAACAACCTTTTACAATGATAGAGGCAACATTAGATAAATCCGAGAAAAAACAAGGTTTATACGAATTTTTGGCAGAAGCTGTTAAACCTTTTGGCATTACAGATATGGACAAAATCAAAAAAGCTTCTAAAGCTGGTTGGAGATGCTATAACAATTTTTATGTTATGACAAAATCAGGTATGCCATATTCTAAAGCTCTAAGCTATGCGGTACAAGGCAAGGTCGTAATAGCTAACAGAACAAAAGAATACCCAATATCAATTGCTCTTGTTGGACACGGCTACAACATTTACGACGAAAGAGTTTGTATGAAAGTTTTAGACAAACTTGAAAAAATGGATGTTGAAGTCTGCACACATCTACAATTATCAGATGAGCAACTAAATGAAGGTATTGCAAGCTTGGGTAACGAGAAATACTGGGCAAATGAAGATGAAATGACAGGTGCTGCCGGTCACTATCTAAAAGATAACAAAGTCGACGGGGTTATCACAATTACAGCATTTGGTTGCGGCCCAGATTCCCTAATGGTTGAAAGAATAACCAGACGAGCTAAACAATTTAACAAACCATTACTTAACCTAACAATTGATGAACAAACAGGTGAAGCTGGATTTGTAACAAGATTAGAAGCTTTTGTAGATATGCTATTCAGAAAAAAACGTGCAAGTATTGTTAATAAATTAACTATACAAGATGATGAAACATCCCAATATTCTCCAAATGTTGAATTCATCGAAACAAAATAAAACAAATTAAATATTAAAAAAAGGGCGGAGCCGAAGGCTCCGCCCTTTTTATTATTAATTATTTTACTATCTGAATTAACGCATTTACAACATCTTTATCCCACTTTTGGTCTACTTCAGATTTTATTATATTTATAGCATCATCTACACTCATAGCTTTTCTATATGGCCTATCAGAAGTCATTGCAGAATAAGCATCAGCTACTGCGATTATTCTTGAGCCAAAAGGAATTGATTGTCCTTTTAATCCTTCAGGTGCACCTGAACCATCAACTCTTTCTGTTTGATAAGTAATATACGGAACAACTTCTGATAAGAAATTAATATTCATAAGTAAATTCACGCCGACATTTGTATGATTTTTAACCTTTTGTAATTCTTCAGCAGATAACTTGCCATTCGTTGCAAAGATTTTTTCAGGTAAGGTAATTTTTCCGATATTTTGCAATAGCCCCGCATAATATATCAAATCCGTGGTTTTTTCATTTAATCCAAGAGTTTTACAAATATTACGAGCAAGCTTTGCAGTATTTCTTGAATGAGAAACCGTATACTGACCTTTTTTATCTACAGCATTAGCTAAGGCTTCTACAAAACATTGTTGATAATCGCACAAATCACCAATTAACGCGGTCAATTCAGCTCTCTCCTGTTTTAACTCAAGCTCTGACGTTTCAGAATTAGAAATTAAATTATGTGTATATTCAATTGAATTTTGTAAAGTTATTGTTGTACCCAATAGATTTGCAATACTTATTACCAATTCCAAATAGTTTTCTTCAAGCTTAGCTTGATTTTTAACCTCAATTAATCCAACAGGCATAGTTGAACTTTTCATCGGAATATAAATATATTCACCTTGCTCGATAGCATCATCATAAATTAAATCCTCAATTGAAAAATTTAATTCAGGTATATCTTGGCAAGAATTTCCGATTAAAGAAAGTTTATCATCTTTCAACAAGTAAATTCTACATTCCTCAACTTCAAGCATTTGCACGATAGATTTTGCAATTGATGTATAAATTGCAACTTCTTCACCGCTAGAAAAATCCAACACACAAAGAGTATTTTTAGATGAATAAATATCAATCAATTCAACCAGCTGATTTTGAAGACGCTCTTTCTTATTTGCACTGACACTTATTTTTTTAGCCAAATCCTCTGAAATAAGACTTTCAGCAATAAATTCACCTAAATTTAGAGCAAACATTTCCTCAATCGGATCATCTGAAATCAAAAATTCAGATTGCCCGAAAAGTGAAACACCTACTTGTTTTTTCTCGTCTCTATCCATATAATTTTCCTTCTAAATACATGCCTTCTGTGTATGTATACGGCACAAATTTTAAAAACTTTAATTAATTTTACAAAAATTCATACTTTAGTATGGGATTTTTACAACTTTCGTTTGGATGAATTAGACAGCATATAAAAAAACAACGATTTATGGAATATTAAGGATAAAATTAACAAAATTTTACAAAAAACCCACCCAAGTGGGTAAAAATATTCCCCATCTGTGGAATATCCAATAAGAGAATACTTACAGATAATAATAAAATGGATAGTAAAATAAAATTAAGCATAATTGTTCCTGTTTACAACAGTGAAAAATATTTAGCAAAATGTTTGGATTCTCTTACAAACCAAACCCTTTGTAATATAGAAATAATTTTAGTAAACGACGGATCAAAAGATAACAGTTTAAATATTTGCGAAGAGTTTGCACAAAAAGATAATCGTATAATAGTATTCACACAAGAAAATTCAGGACAAAGCAAAGCTCGAAATATTGGACTTGCTCACAGTTGCGGCGAATATGTAACATTTGTAGATTCCGATGATTGGGTAGATTTGGACTATTATGAAAAACTCGTCTTTGCATGTGATAAATCAGAATCTGACATTGCGTGTGCTTCAATTATAAGAGAGAGAAAAAATTATAAAAAATTCCGAATAAAATACACTCAAGAAAAAATTATCACACAACTTCAAGAAAAAATTGACACTGCAAAAGTTCCGGATATGTGCTACGTTTGGAATAAAGTTTATCGAAGAGATTTCCTTGAAAAACTAAACCTTAAATTCATTGAAGGAATGTATTTTGAAGATGTAGATTTTGTTACTCAAGCTATTTATTATTCAAACAAAATAATTACAGTACCCAATACATATTATCATTACTGGACAAATTTTAATTCTACAGTAAAAACAATGAAAATCTCAGATAAAAAACGATCAGATTCTATAAAATCGAAAGAAATGGTTTTAGATTTTTTCAAAAAAAATAATTTAACTTCAAAACCCAAAAACCTTATAAGACGAAAAACCTGTATAAAACTATTTGGAATTACTTTATACAAAACTTATGAATGGGAGACAAAAAAAATCCACTATCTTTTTGGGGTAATACCAATTATTGAAGAAATTTCATACGCATAATTATTGCACAGAAACCTGATTTTCGCCTAAAGTAAACACTTTCCAAGTTTGAGATTCTGCCGGCAAAGGTTTGTAATAATCTTTAACTAAAATTTGTTGTGTTTGAATTGGCAAATAACCTTTATTCTGTAAATATTCACCTAAGTGGTCTGAATTTTTTACATATTTTTTCTGTTTTATAAGCGGATAAAAAGCTCGTCTTTTTCCTGCAATTTCGCAAAGCAATAAATTTATAATCTTTTCGTAATCATATTCATACCCACTGTTTAAAGTCATATCAATAATATAATTTAAATTATCACTTGTAGTTATTGAAAGATATCCCATTATTTTTTTATTATCTTCTAATAGATAACGAGTTTTATAGTATTCCGCCAACCCGCCTAACAAAGAATCCTGAAATTCTTTCGGATGACGAGTCAAAGAAGGTTTATACATATTTATAAGCTCAGAATTATAAAGTTCAGCAATACTTTTAGTATCAGAAACTTGAGCATAACGCCATTTTATATCAACTTTTTGAGGAGTTGGTTTTTCGATTTTCCACAAAGTTTCCGATGCACACTTTCTAAATCCACAACCATTTATAAATAAATTAAACAACTCATCGTGACATTCATCAATCGTTACCATAAAAGAGGTAGCACCTTTTGCACCATATTTCTGAATGACAAATTCCACAAGTTGTTTGCCTACCTCATAACAATTATCTTTAAAAATTAACCTTGTAATATTAATTTTATATGGATTTCCGGGGGTTGTAACTAACGTAATTAACCCCAGTATTTCTGCATTTTCCACCAATATAAACGACTCGGAATGAAACTTTAACGCCAACGGCAACACGGCATTCAAAAAACTCACAGGAACCTGCATCAAAGATTTTGCAATTCTATCATTATCCTCATTACAAAGATATGAAACCAAACGCTTCAATTTTCGATAATCGAAATATGTCAATCCTCTTATTTGCATACTAACATTATAACGCCGGATTTAAATGTGTGCAAGCTTAACAATCGAAAAATATAGGTTACAAAAACAACTATTTATGATAAAATGAGACTACAGAAGGGAATCGAGGTTATTATGGATAATTTAAAGATTTATCTTGATAAAGATATTGATATTAACTTAATTAAATCTAAAAAAATTGCAATTATTGGATTTGGTTCTCAAGGCTGGGGTCAATCAATGAATTTAAGAGATTCTGATTGTGAGATTGTTTTAGGTTTAAGACAAGGTGGAAAATCTGACATTAAAGCTCGTAATGCAGGATTTAAAACAATGTCAATTGAAGATGCCGTAAAATGGGCCGATATTGTCCAAATTTTAATACCGGATGAATTACAAGCACAAGTTTATATGGAACAAATTTTACCAAATATGCATTCCGGACAATATTTAATGTTTTCTCACGGGTTTAATATTCATTATAAAAAAATCCTACCAAAAGAAGATATTAACGTAATTATGGTTGCACCAAAAGGGCCTGGACACACCGTTAGAAGCGAATACGAAAAAGGGAAAGGCGTTCCTTCATTAATCGCAATATATCAAGATATAACAGGTAATTCAAAAGAGGTCGCATTATCTTACGCTTCAGCAATCGGTGCGGGAAGAGCCGGTATTATTGAAACATCCTTTAAAGAAGAAACCGAAACCGACCTATTTGGAGAACAAGCAGTAATTTGCGGTGGAGTTTCTGCACTTATGAAAGCCGGTTTTGAAGTACTTGTTGAGGCAGGTTACTCTCGACATATGGCGTATTTTGAAGTGTTACACGAAATGAAATTAATCATAGATTTAGTAAATCAAGGCGGTTTAGCTGATATGAGGTATTCTATCTCTAACACTGCAGAATACGGAGATATGACACGTGGTCCTCGTGTAATTGGAGAAGACTCAAAAAATGCAATGCGAGCTATTCTTAAAGAAATTCAATCAGGTAAATTTGCCGAAGAATTTACGTCTGAAATGTCATCAGGTTGCGCAAATTTCAACAAATTAAGAACAGATAACGCAAACCACCCAATTGAAAAAACTGGAGAAGAAATACGTTCGTCTTTTGTTTGGGGGCAAGACAAAATCATTAATAAAGACAGAAATTAAAATAAAAAGGAAATAATTATGTTTAATACAGAAGATTTATATGAAGTTGTTATATTTTCAATCGGAGACACAAAAGCCGGCACTAAAATGGGGAAATTACAATTAAAAAATACACAAGATGAAAGTTTACTAAATTGTATTTTGTGGGAAGAAACACTCAACCGATTTGATAGTAAAGTATTCAGAACCGGAAACATTGTCAGAATTGTCTCAGCTACTTTTAATGAAAAATTTAATAATTGCTTAGTATCTGCTCTTGAGCTTGTAGAAGAAGCTAAACTTGGGTTGGAATCTAAACAAATCGAACAATACTACACAAAATTACAAAATTATATAAACAAAATTAAAGATGAAAAATTACGTACGTTTGTAGGCGATTTGTTCGCAAAACACGAAAAAGAATTTAAAATTATGCCTGCAGCAAAACTAATGCATCACAATTATATTGGCGGATTATTAGTTCACACGGTAGAATGCGCAGAATTTGCCGAATTAAATATGTCGCATTTTAAATACACACTAAATGAGGATGAAGTATATGCAGCCTGCTTACTTCACGATTTTGGCAAATTATTTGAATACACAATTGATACAGAAACAGGTTTAATTGATTATGCACCAAACTTTAGAGAAGATTGGATATCACATTCTCAATATGGGTTTAGCGTATGTATGACAGCAGGGTTTAAAATGGTTGCCAAAATGATTGCTGCCCACCACGGCAGAGCTGAATGGGGTGCAATTATTGACCTTAACGAAAAAGACTTAGAACCGGAATTATACGTAATCCACTTTATTGATAATCTATCAGCTAAATTTGGTAGAATTAATACTAAACTTATTTAGCAGAAACAACAATGCTCTTAATGCACTATATACAGAAAAAATCAACTCTATTATAACGAAAAATTTACAAATTAAATAAAAATTTACGTTATGAAACATTTTAAGTCATGGGGCATGGTTTATGATAAATTAGTTGATAATAAAGGATATATTTAGGAATAGTTGTAGTAAGGAGATAATGAATGTCAGAATATCTGAGCAAAGAAGAGATTAAACAATGGAGAAGTTCTTTAGAAAAAATCACACTAGAGGAGTTCGCTGCCAGATTAGGAAAAAAAGTCGAAGAAAAGAAAGAAACTAACGATTTAATTGACATCGTTTTACACGGCAAACCTGTAATTTCAGAAGTGCCTGAGTATAGTTCTAAAGTTGAAAGACTTAGTGCAATCGCTGATAGAGCGTACGAAAAAGAAAAAGAAATTTATCTTTCACCTTTTTCTGCTCAAAACTTAAAAATAAATCTTTCAGAAGATAAACCTGCAAAAATAACAAAACCGGAGGCTAAAAAAGAAAGTAGTAAAAAAACAGAACCGGTACAAAAAGCTAAGTCCACAGCTAAAAAGACATCTAAAACTTCTACCAAAAAATTGGTGGAAAATGAGGTTGTTTCAAACACAAATACAGGTGATTCTTTAAGAGATGAAGTAAGAGTTGTCTTCAAAAAGGCCCTTACAGACAGAGAACAAAAAGTATTTGATTATTTTGCTGCACACAAAAACGAAATCGTTTATGCTAAAGATTTAGCTACTCTTTTGGACTTGCCAAGAGATTATGTATATAAATACATTAAAAATCTAAGAGCTAAAATTGATGGAGAAACTTTGAAAAACGCAGACAAAGGCGGTTTTGTTCTTACAATATAAACTATTTTTCAAAATATAAAAAACAAAGGATGGCTGATAAAAATTCTACCATCCTTTATTTATACGACTTTCACAATATTTCAAATCCAATTGTAACGTTTTGTAAATTTATAACTCAAAAAACTAAAGTTATTGATAAGATATGCCGATATATAAATTACGGTTACAACTTACAATTAAATAGCAATTCAGGAAAGAGGCACACCTATGGATTTACGATTCGATGAAACTATTATTGTGGAACAAATCTGCAATGTTTTGAATGACTGCACCTATGTAATTTTAGCAAAAGACGAAGAAGTTGATGAAACAGAACTAACAAACGTTATCAGAATTATTGATGAATCAGGCGTTGAAGTTAGCTGTACTTATGATAAGTTTGTTGAAATATTTGATAAGGAGGGCTTAGCTGGCTTTATAATGTAAAAAGAATTGAATATTTTAAACTAAAAAAGAGATACCTTAATGGTATCTCTTTTTATTTATGATAATATTAGATTATGACAGAATTTAACCATTACACAGTTATGAAAAACGAAGCCGTTGATGCTTTAGAATGCAAAGATGGACTTGTTTACGTTGATTGCACACTAGGCGGTGGCGGCCACAGCGAACTTATATTAAAAAGAATATCCCCGAATGGAAAGCTTATTTCATTTGATATAGACCAAGATGCAATAGATGCGGCAAGCGAACGTTTAAAAGATTATAAAAATCTTACAATAGTTAAAAATTCTTATACAAATATTAAAGAAGTATTTTCGCAACTTGGCATAGAAAAGATTACCGGCGGAATTCTGTTCGATTTAGGAGCATCTTACCACCAACTAACAAAACAAGAACGCGGATTTTCTTTTTCAAAAGAGGCTCCATTGGATATGCGATTCAATATGGATTCAGATTTTTCAGCGTATGATGTAGTCAACACATACTCAGAAAATGAACTTGTCAAAATATTTTCCGAATACGGAGAAGAAAGATTTTCAAAAAGAATAGCCAAAGCTATAGTTGAAAAAAGAAGATTAGAACCAATCAAAACAACTACAGAACTTGCAGAACTAATCGTTAACTCAACCCCAAAAGTAAAAAGCGCCATACACCCTGCAACGAGAGTGTTTCAGGCTATCAGAATAGAAGTTAATCAAGAGTTACAAAATGTAAAAAACACATTAAACGATGTATTGGATTTATTAGACTTTGGTGCTATAATTAGTGTAATAAGTTTTCATTCGCTTGAAGACAGAGTAGTAAAACAGGTTTTCAAATATCACTCAACAAAGTGCCATTGCGAAAGAAACCAAATGATATGTAACTGTCCTCCTCCAATTTTGGAGCTAGTAAACAAAAAACCGATAATGGCAACAGAACAAGAGTTAAAAGAAAACCCACCTTCAAGAAGCGCAAAATTAAGAATTGCAAAATGCATCAGAAGGTAAACCAAATTTCAATTGTTAGTAACGAGTTTATGGGTAGGTAATTTAGGGAATGAATTTAAAGACAGCGAGAGTTAAAATTGAAGAGCAAGAATTACTTTACCGTAAAAGTAGTTACGCAAACAACCCAATAAAAAAAGAGACTAATTCAGTAGTTGAAGGCTCTTTCTATCAAGTAAAACCGCTTACAGTAAAAGAAATGGTCATACGTAAAATCAATAAAACCCTATGTTTCTGCCTTGGTATTGCAATCGTTGCTACGTTTGTAAGCTATTATATTGCGATGAATTACGAAGCAAAACTGAATGCGCTTGATATTGAAATCGTGAGACTTAACGCTGAAAACCAAGACCTACAAGCAGAATTAGACCGATTTAAATCTTTCAACAATGTTGATAACAAAATCGGAGAATTTAAACTTTTACAAAAGGCGAATAAAGTAATTGAAGTAACCGCTCTAAATTCAACTCAAAAAAATATTGAACAAGAATCAAAAACCGCGACTAATAATTTTAATTGGGCGATTGGTTACTAATGCTAAACAGGATATAAAAAAGAGGCGGAGCCATCGGCTCCGCCTCTTTTAATTCTAAAGCCTTAAATTTTAGATTCTTGTTTAATTGCATTTTTTACACGAGCAATAACAATATCTTTACCCAAAACTTCTAATAAACCGACCATATCAGCACCACGAGTTCTACCTGAAACCGCCGCTCTAATGGCCCACATAGTTACCTTAGGTTTAATACCTTTTTCTTTGAACTCACCACGAAAAACTTCTAGCTTATCATGCAGACTTTCTTCAGTCCAATCCCAAGATACAGCTTGTTGAGCAAAAGCTGTTAGGACTTGTTGGGAGTCATCGGTGTCAAGAACTTCTGACTGAACTTCCGCATCAACCATAACGTTTGCACCTCCAAAGAAATAAGGTACAGCATCAGTTATATCGGATAATAAAGTTAAAGGCTCCCTTGTCAATTCAACCATTTTTGTATATTGCGCATCTGACAACTCAGACAAATCGTATTGAGCCAAATAAGGTTTTAGCATTTCTTTTAATGTTTCGATGGGTAAAGCCTTAATATAATGACTATTCATCCATTTCAATTTATCGTATTCAAAAATTGAGTTAGAAGATGAAATTTCACGAATTCTAAAATCTGCAGCAATTTTATCAACAGGCTTAATTTCTTCACCATCAGAAGGAGCCCATCCAAGTAATGCTACAAAGTTAATTAAAGCTTCTGTTAAATAACCTTGTTTAACAAAATCTGAAACCGCTGTTGCTCCGTGACGTTTTGACAATTTGCTTCTATCTGGCGCCAAAATCATACCCAAATGTCCAAATTCTGGTACTTCAAAGCCCAAAGCTTTAAAGATTAAAATTTGTTTGTAAGTATTTGAGATATGATCTTCACCACGAATAACGTGAGTTATTTTCATCAACGCATCATCAATTACAACAGCAAAGTTATAAGTTGGCGCACCATTTGATTTTTGGATAACAAAATCACCCAAAAGATCTGTATCCATTTGCAATTCACCTTTTACAAGGTCATCGAATTTTAAAATAGATGTTTCGTAGAAAGCTTTTTGAGCCTTTGCGATATTAAATCTAATTGCAGGTTTTCTACCTTGAGCTCTTAGTTGTGCTTTTTCTTCTTCTGTTAAATTTTCACATTTTTTAGAATAAACATAAGCTTTTTTAGCTGCAGTTGCTTCTTCTTTTTCTTGTTCAAGCTCTTCAGGAGTACAGAAACATTCATATGCAAACCCTGACTCTAACAATTTTTGAACATAAACAGGGTAGATATCAAACCTTTCTGATTGAGTATAAGGACCATAAGGACCACCAACATCCGGACCTTCGTCCCAGTTTAACCCTAAAGCTTTTAAACTATCAAAAATATTATCAATATATTCTTGACTGGTTCTATCAGCATCAGTATCTTCGATTCTTAAAATAAATTTGCCGTTATTTTTTTTCGCAAAAAGGAAATTAAACAACGCTGTTCTAGCCGTACCAACGTGTAAATTACCACTTGGAGATGGCGCAATTCTAACTCTTACTTCTGACATTTTATATCCTTCTTTCTCTTTGTCTAATAGCAATACAAGTATACATCAAGGGTAATCTCATTTCAACAGGGGGGGGGTAAATATTGTTATCTACCGTGGTTTAGTTTGCAAAACTAATGAGCTCCACAGAGAGGAATAATATTTAGCATCAATAATATCCGCAAAATTGTCATTCTGAGCGGAGCGAAGAATCTCTTAAATTATGAGATCCTTCGTTTCACTCAGGATGACATATTAATATGTAATTCTCCAGCGACTAATACTGATTAACAATGACAAAAAAATATGAGATGGACATTTCTGTCCACCTCATACCAATTATTTTTTAATTGACTAACTATCAACTAACTATTTTGTAGAAGTTAATACATATTTTGCAGCGTTTGTTGCTGGTTCTACTGTTGCATCGTGGAATACAACAGGGAAAATATCTGTTAAGTTAGTCGCATTATTTTTAACTTCGCATGGAGTTCCTGGAGTTAACGCTATAGCTACATCAGCATTATTCACTTTAGAACAATTAACCTCTGCATTAGGTAAAGTTATACCGTTAACATCAATATAACCGATACAACCAGCTAAGGCACCACCCTCAGCTATAGCATCATCTAGTGATGTACCTAATGCCAAAGAACAATCTTTTGTAGTTCCAGGAACAGCTACAATTGAACCGTCTGCCAAGCTATAATATACAACAGTATCGGCTACACCAGTGATATCCTCTGGAGCATCGGCATAAGGAGCTGTCGTACCATGAGCTGTATAACCAGTCAATGTACCGTTTAACAATGCACAAACTGTTGAATCTTTTGTTGGATCATCTTTAGCCGCGTCAGTACATGCGTCAGCAGTAACACCAGCATAGTCAAAATCATATTGAGCTTGTGCCATCAAACCTGCTTGGTTCAATGTTGATAATGTTTTCTTAAATTGTGAACGGAATTTTGCACCGTTTGTGTTTGCTACCAATGTTGGAATTGTCATTGCTGCTACAACACCAATAATACCTAAAGTAATCAATACTTCTGCCAAAGTAAAACCGAATCTTTTTGTCATAATCTTTTCACCTTTCTTTTAAATAAAACTTAACTATAACATACGCTTTACATAACGATTATATTACTATTTTTTTTTAAGTCTGTCAACCATTCGGATGATTTTATTTTTTGCTCTGGTCTAACAATCCCCAAAAAGCCCGCTCTGATGATGATTGACAGATATTAAAATTTATATAGTTTTCAATAATACGCTTTACATATTACTAATAAACCCAAATTTATTAATAAAATGACATTAATTACAAAAAATTAATCCAAAAGTATTAATATTTTTAACCACCAACATCTGAAACACTTACTATTATTAAGTTCTAGGTTTGTAAATTATTGTTAATTCTCTTAGCAAAAAGTTACAATTGGTCTCTTACCCTTCTAGTATCCTTATCAGATTTTCTAGTCAGTTCAAGATGACATGAAGGGTTAGTCCATCAGAATAACGGTTATTTACACGTTATCTTCGGGTATAGGGGACGAAAATATAATATTCCTTCCCTGGATGGGGAAGAGGTGAACAAGTCGCAACCTCTCTTGAATTTCTAAATTCGCAAACTCGTCAAGAAATTCTTTTCTCCCCGTAGGGGAGATAGGGACTTTCGCCCTTTTTATAACAAATTCATGTCATTCTGAGCGGAGCGAAGAATCTCTTAAATTATGAGATCCTTCGTTTCACTCAGGATGACGTTGCCCTACCTCCCTTTGGAGAGGATGTCACGTAGTGACAGGAGAGGGATAATTCAGAGCCATACAAAAGCGCGGAACGACTTATACCGTTCCGCGCTATAACTTTTTCGTTTACATTATCAGCAACTAACCAGCAATTTGGCTCATTACTTCTTCAGCAAAGTTATCTTGACGTTTTTCTAAACCTTCACCCAATTCATATCTTGTGAAAGATTTAATAGTCAATTTACCTTCAATCAATTGAGCGATTGTCATGCTTGGGTCTTTTACAAATGGTTGTTCAAGTAAGCATCTTTCAGCCATTAATTTGTTTACACGACCTTCAACAATTTTACCTCTGATTGCTTCAGGTTTGCTTTGTAAGTCTTCTTTACCCATTTCAATTCTTGTTTCTTCATCAATAACTGATTGAGGAATTTCTTCTCTTGAAACGAATTTTGGAGCACAAGATGCGATGTGTAAGCATACATCGTTCAATAATTCTTGATCGTTGTTATCAGCATTTACTAATACACCGATTTTACCGTTGTGAACATATGATGCAACAGCACCTTCATATCTTTCAAAACGTCTTACTGTGATTTTTTCACCAATTGAAGCGATTTTTTCTTTCAATGCATCTTCAATAACTTTACCGCAATCTGGGCAAGTTGATGATAAGAATTCTTCAACTGATGATGGGTTTAATTGAGCAACGTGTTTTGCCATATTTGAAACTAACGCTTTAAACTCATCGTTTTTAGCAACGAAGTCTGTTTCACAGTTAACTTCAATCATAGCTCCGCCGTTTGCGTCTACATATGTATCAACTCTACCTTCAGCTGCAATTCTGCCCATTTTCTTTTCAGCAGAAGCAATACCTTTTTGACGTAGAATTTCTTGAGCTTTTTCCATATCTCCGTCTGTTTCAACTAATGCTTTTTTAGCATCCATCATACCAGCACCAGTTTTGTCACGAAGTTCTTTTACCATTTGAGCTGTAATATTCATTATATTCTCTCCTTTGTTCAGTAACTAAACCTTTATAAAAATCGATAAGTCTTGAGTTTTAGCCAATATCAATCGACTTTATCAACTCATTGACTTATCGATTCGTTAATTATTCTGCAACAACTGCTTCTTCTACACCAGCATCTGCCGCTGAGATTTTTTCGATTTTCTTAGCTTCATTTGCTTTGTTTTCTCTAAGTTGTTTACCTTCCAAAACAGCATCAGCTAATTTAGAAGTGATTAATTTGATTGACCTGATAGCATCATCATTACCAGGGATAATGTAATCAATACCATCTGGATTAGCGTTTGTATCAGCCAAACAAATAACAGGGATGTTCAATTTGTTTGCTTCTTTAATCGCGATTTCTTCTTTAGCTTGGTCAACGATAAAAATTAAGTCAGGAAGACCTCTCATGTCTTTGATACCACCTAAAGTTTTTGATAATTTTGAAAGTTGTCTATTTAATTGAGCAACTTCTTTTTTAGGAAGTTTATCAACATAACCATTATTGATAAATTCTTCTAATTCTTTAAGTTTGTTTACTCTGCCTCTGATAGTTTCAAAGTTAGTAAGCATACCACCTAACCATCTTCTGTTGATATAGTATGCACCAGAGCGTTTTGCTTCTTCTGCAACAACTTCAGCAGCTTGTTTTTTTGTACCAACAAAAAGAACGTTTCTTCCTTTTGCAGCATAGTCTCTTACTAATTCGTAAGCTTGATCAAGCAAATCAGTTGTTTTTCTTAAATCAATAACGTAAATACCGTTTCTTGCACCGTAAATATACGGTTTCATTTTAGGGTTCCATCTTTGAGTTTGGTGACCAAAATGTACACCTGCTTCTAAAAGTTCAATCATAGATGCTGTTGGCATCGGTTTTCTCCTTATATTAATGTATTGTACTACGGGCAACACCGCCTCATTTTAGACATTTGTTTAAAACTAGGGTTAAACCTATCAGGCTAGTGTACCGATAATATAATAATACAAAAATACGGTAATGCAAATATGTACGCAATAAAACGTAATATCAAAACCTGAGCCACAGTTGGTAGCAATATCTGCCTCCACAAGACAAGCAAAATAAACCACAATTAGGAACAACATTTACCCAAAAACATCCAGACTAACAGAATAAACCACGGTTAGTAACAAAATTTACCCCCCCACTTGCAAAAAATATTTTTTTTGGGTTTAATATAAATACTCACATCCTCAAATGAGTACAAGTGCAAAGTCATTAATTGCACGCAATCTTTAGGAAAGGTAAATTCAATTATGGCAAATATTAAATCTGCTAAAAAAAGAGTGTTAATAGCTGAAGCTAACAGACAAAGAAACGTAGCGTTCAAATCTTCTATCAAAACTGCAGTTAAAAACGCATTAGCATTAGCAACTAGCGAAGATAAAGAAGCATTAAACTCTGCGATTTCTAAAGCATACCAATTATGCGACAAAGCTGTTGTAAAAGGTATTTTACACAAAAACACAGCTGCAAGAAAAAAATCTAGATTAGTTCTTGCAATAAAAAGAGCTCAAGCTAACGCTTAATTGAAAAACTTACAAGAGTAAAAAGGTTCTCAAGAAATTGAGGACCTTTTTTTACAACTTTTTAGTAGAATTCATTTGTTTCAAGACTTTTCTACCATCAGAATGTAATGTGTAAGCTACATCTTGCGGATTAGAAACTTTCTCTACAGATTTACCTTCTTTACCCAAGGCCCATCTAAAACCAAAACTCAAGGCAACACCTGTTCTTCCACCATTTCTGAGCATAACTTGTGCAAATGCCATACTTCTATCTTTTATTGATTTTTGTACACCCACACCATATTGAACGTATGGTTTTACACTCATTTCAGGGAGTTTCACACCGTTAGCAGTTACATCCGTTTTCCCCATTAAGTTCCATATCATATTAACACTTGCATAAGGTTGCCAACTATTTTTCAAATTCCCTATAACCTTTATGCCTGGTACAAGTTGTATTGCGTGTAATGGCTCAGAATCAATTTTTACGCCCGCAGCATTTCTATAATCAAAAGTATTTACAAACGCATAATTCAACAACATATTTGGTTGTATAATTACTTTGCCATCTTTGAATTCATAATTATAACCGGATTTATTACCAATACCAGCCATCAACATTGAAAAATGTTCATTACCATACATATTAGTCGTAAAACCAACACTAGCACCTGTAGTAAGAGTAGTCGCATTAAAGAAATTACCCTTATACATTGTCACTGTACCACCAAGCAAACCCCCAGATTGAGTTGTATCAACACCAGAAAAACTTTGATTTGAACCATTATAGCCAATATAACCAGTCCAAACTCTATCCCATCCGCGTTTTAAATGTTCAACTTCACTATCCGCACCAATTAAAGTACCATAAGCGACATTACTTACTTTTGGACCATTATCAAGTGAAACGCTTTCAAAAGTCGAATAAGGTTTAACCCAAACACTACCTGAATCTTGTTTTGTATAAAGCGGAGAATAAACACCACTATCTGTCAAAGCATATCTATTAGCATTTCGACTGGCATAACGTTTAGCATACGGAGTTGCCATAAAATTATCAGAATTTTGAAAAGCATAATTAAACGTTTGCCCAATCGTAGCCATCGCGCCCACCTGAGAGGCAACAGGAGAAGCCAAAACAGCAGGGTTAAAAGCTTCAGACGGATTTACAGGTGTAATTATAATACCTCCATTACCACCAGATCCACCAGTACCGCCATCCGGACTAGGTGTAATAACTTTATCTCCTCTTGCAAATATAAACCAACCCGAATCCGCACGGTTATCATAAGCAACATTGTATTTATAAATAGGGGTTAAGATTTGATGTTGAGAATGAGGTAAATTTCCACCAGTTGCATCGCTTACATAATCCTTTAAAACAGAATCCGCAAAATAAATCTCTGTAACATCCTGTCCTTGAGGAGCATCATTAATTAAATTCATACCTGCAACATTGATAGCTGCACCAGATGTGTGAACATAAGAATCAGCCTTGATTGTATCCATAGTTTTGCCAACCAAGTCAACATCAACATTTAACGAAGTCTCTCCAAGTATGGACAATTTGTTAAGCGAAGCTACACCAATTTGGCCATTTATCATATCTAATGTTCCAGAATGCATTGATAAATTATTACCATCTAAAACGTTATCCCTATTAGCTAATTTCAAGGTAACAGCGTATAAATTCATATCAACAACAGGTTTATCAGCCAACTCAGATGCAGAAACCGCTTCAATATTATTATTTATAACAACCTTACCCGATGCATCACCGTCGAAATTAATTTTATAATTATCATACGTGTAAGTTGAATTATCAGGTAAATCCTGACGATTTTCATCTGTGTATATTTTTGTATATGTCTTTGTTTGATTATCGAATTCTGTACGATAAGCATTCGTAATTACATTAGAATGACCAGAAATTTTATCATTGATTAAAAGTGTACCATTATTTTTCGCAATTAAATTCAATGTTGCTGGAACATCATATGTCTTTTCATCTTTTTGGTGAGGATTATGCGACATAAATATTGCTTGATAATCTTTTTGTCCACCAATATCAACATAATTGCCTGTAAATTCTGAAACTCCATTATCAGCAATAATATTCAAATCTCGTTTTGAAAAAATCGCCCCACCTTGCGCTAAACCATAATTTGATTTTGCATAGTTATCAAAGAAATTACTATTAACAATAGCTTCAATAATACCTTCATTGTATATCGCCCCACCCAAAGCATCCTTTGCTAAAACATCTGAATCTTTTGCATCAGCAACATTACCAATAAAATCTGCACGTATTTCTTTTATTATACCCTTTGAAGAAGTTGGCGCAGCCGTATTATAAATAGCACCACCCAAAGCTCCGTAATTGTTCACACCATTAGTTGAATTTGATATAAATTCACCCATAATCAAATCAATAAAACCTTCATGGTTATGAATCGCAGCACCAGAGCCGAACATTGGACTTTTATTACTAAAATTGATAACATTATTTTTAAAAAGTCCGTCTATAAGTGTAATATGCCCATAAGTATTGGCAATTGCCTTGCCTTTATTCGATACAAAATCACCAATTATACTTTCTACAATACCGTATTCATTGTAAATAGAAATTCCATTATTACCAATAAAATCTGACTTTAAAGAATCAATAACACCTGACTTTTTATTGTAAACAACAGTAGAACCATTATCTATAAATAAAGATTCAATAGAAACAATTGAACCATAATTGTTAATCCCACCACGAGCATTAGAAACAAAATCTGAAATTATACTATCAATAACCCCACCTTGGTTTTCAATAGCATAATCAACAACATTCTCAGCAAATAAAGCATCGATAGTGCCAATTTGGGAATCTTTTTCGTTTTCAATTACACTTCCCATAGAACTATGCTGAGTTGAATTACCTACAAAATTACCTTTTATAAGTTTAATTTCACCACCATCTTCGTTGTGAATAGATGTTGAATAGTATCCTTTATTATCAAAGAAATTACCTTCGATTAAATCTATCGAGCCAGTATTACCAACCGCACCATAGAATGAGTCATTTCCCATAAAATCAGCTTTTAAAGTTGTCAAAGTGCCACTATTAAATACGGCTCCACCAAAATAACCGGTATTTCCTACAAATTCACCAGTTATACTCGAAACAATTCCACTATTATAAATAGCACCACCATTATCATCAATTCTTTTATTAACAAAATTATTATAGAAGGTACCAACGATATTATCGATTGTACCAGTATTATAAATTGCGCCACCACAAGATTTTTCTTCACCAGAAAACGCAGCATTACCAATAAAATCACCAACAATATTACCAATCTTACCATCAGCATTATAAATTGCGCCACCTATCGTAGCTTGTTTATCTGAATATAAATAATTCCCGATAAAATCAGCATTTATATTACTAATTTTTGAGCCGACTCCTATGTTAGAAATCGCACCACCAGAGATTGTAGATTGTGATGAAGTCGCATAATTCGCGATAAAATGTCCGTTTATTTGACTAATAGTTCCAATATTATTTTGAGTAGTCGTATTTTGAATTACAGACCCAGAATCAGTTCTAACACCAATATAAGCTGACTCGATTTTTTCAATAAAATTATTTTGATTATTGATTAACGTTGAATTTGATAAAACATTCAGTGGTAATTGCCCCGCCACAGGCGTTGTGTTTACATGATGAGTAATTGAATCTGGACTATTGATAACGGCAGCCTCTTTTAATTCAGGATATCCACCTCCAACATAATCCCAATTATAGTAATTTGTTGAAGTTGCACCATTTTCTTGTCCATACACGGTATTTTTTAAACCGACATCATAATATCTTTTTGTATACTGAGGGATATCAAACCTTTTATAATCAACGCCATTTTCAAGAGCAGCGACATCGACAACATCACCTGTTTCTGAATTATAATAACGAACAGTATCCGTTGTTACATACTGAGCAATTACCCCTTTAGGTATAGGTCCTCCGGCAGCCATTTGCAAATGTGTCAACTTATATCCTGATGAAATCGGACTTTTTGTTTGCGGATATAAATAATCTAACGTCGGAGTATTTATAGGCTTTTCAGATATATTTGGAACTGATACATTTTGCGCATATGCGGATGAATTTAGGGTTACTAAACCTGACAACAGTGCAACAATCAAACTTTTATTTGACTTTTTTGTAGATAATACATTATTACAACTCTTATTCTTACTCATAGCTCTCTTTACATAGTTATATAAACCGCAACATTATACTCCAATTATATATGTAAATCATATATAACACAATAGAAAAAACTCATCGTTTTGTATGATTTTTACAAGTAGACATATCAATAAAAAATAATGTATAATTATCCATTATGATAAAAATAGATAAAATTTACGACAATTCAATCAATATTGTCTACGGAACAAACAACAAATACGCAAAATATATGTGCGTATCAATACAATCCTTAGTAGAAAATTGCTCAACTGATAAAAATTACGATATTATTATTTTTGAAACTAATGTCGATAAGTCTTTACAAGATAAAATAACTTCTATCGCAAAAAACAAAGATAATATTTCAATAAGATTTTTAAATGTTGCATCGATTTATGATAAATACGATTCAGAAAAATTATTCTGTCACATATACTTTTCGAAAGAAATGTATTTGAGATTATTTATTCCAGAAGTTTTGGCAGATTACGACAAAGCTATTTATTTAGATTGCGATACTATAATCCAAGCAGATATTAGCGAGCTTTATAATACAGATTTTGAAAATAATTACATTTGCGCATCAAGGGATTACAATTCCATCGTAAATATTGCATACTACCCAAAAGTTAATTATTACTTTACTCAAATGCTAGGCTTTCAATCAATGAACAATTACATCAATTCAGGGGTTTTACTTATGAATTTGCCAGTATTAAGAGAGGTTAATCTACCCCAAAAAACATTTGAGCTTTTGGATAAATACAAAGAATTATTATATCCTGACCAAGATTTAATCAACATTATCTGCAAGGATAATATTAAAATAATTCACAACGGATGGAATTTTGTATTTGGAATAAACGCAGCCCTAATCCATGACAACCATTTTTTAGATATGGCAATTGAATGGAGCCAAGGTTTGGCTGATCAAAAAATCATACACTACATATCTGACCAAAAACCTTGGGATAAACCAGAAATGTCTTATGCAGATATTTGGTGGAAATATGCAAAACTATGCCCTATATATCAAACTCTTTTAAAAGATTACTTTGACGCTAATCCTGATAAATTAAAAGACTAAAGTAAAGAATATGTAAAGGAATAGCATTATTATCTTTATGTTGTATAATTTTTATGGATATATTTAAAATGGGATAAAAATTATGCAAAACGTTTTGGAAAGAAAAAGTATAAAAACAATAGATTTTAACTGTGATTTAGCGCAAAGTTTCGGGATTTATAAAAACAGCTCAGAAAGCAGATTGCTTGATTATGTTAGCTCAGTTAACATAGCTTGCGGATTTCATGCCGGCGATCCTTTGACAATTAAAGAAGCATTATTACAAGCAAAAGAAAAAAACATTGTAGTCGGAGCTCATATTGGCTTTGATGATATTCAAGGCTTTGGTTACAGACAAATGGATTTAGATAGTGAAGAATTAGAAGCTCTTGTTATGTACCAAGTTGGCGCGATTATGAATTTTGCAAAAGCCTACAGTATGGAAATCGAACACGTAAGACCACACGGAGCTATGTATCGTCAAGCAGCAGAAGATATTGAGTTTTCAAGAACAATAGCAAAAGCTATCAAAAAATGTTCACAATGGCTAGTTTATTATGGAGCAACCGGCGACAATCTTGAACAAATCGGAGAAGAAGAAAATATCCAAGTTGCTCACGAAGTTCATTTAGAAAAAATATACACAGAAAACGGGAATATTGATTTTTCAGCAAGAGATCTTGAAAACACATCAGTTTCTATTCAAAGATTAAAAGACTTGTTGCAAAACTCTCAAGTTACAAACAATTTGGGAGGAAAAACAATTGTTAGAGCAGATTCAATCCATTTTTCTAATAAACTTTCTAACGCTAAAGAGTTAATTATACAAGCAAACGAAATAACTCAACCTTTACCTTACAATTATAAAAATGCGCAATTGTCAGGTTGGGTATAATATATTTTGGAATTAAAGGGATAATAATGATAAAGAAAATAAAAATACCAAAACAAGCCGGATGGCTTGTACCGGGGTTACAAGTAAAAAGATGGTTTGCACTGATTTTTGCAGGAACAGTGCTTATGACATTGGGGATATTAATTTTAATAGATTTACAACCCATATATAACATAATGCAATTTATCAGTAAATTGGCAACCAAAATTTCTACAGAATGGTTAGCATTCGGTATCGTAATGATAGGAGCTGCAGTATTTTTCAAAGGCTGGCAAAAAACAAATCTTTCTATTCTTGATTTAGACGATAACGAAAACAAAGATGTCTTACTGGAAAATTTATACAGAAGAAGAAAACTAAACCGAGGTCCAAGAATTGTTGCAGTCGGTGGTGGAACAGGATTATCAATGTTATTAAGTGGCGTTAAAAACATCACAAATAACTTAACAGCTATAGTTACTGTTGGGGACGACGGTGGCAGCTCAGGCAGACTAAGAGAGTCAATGGGAATTTTACCACCAGGAGACATCAGACATTGTATCACAGCACTTGCTGATGATGAAGATTTGGTGAATAAACTCTTTAAATACAGATTTAAAAACGGTGAAGGTCTTGAAGGTCATAGCTTCGGGAATTTATTTATTACTGCACTTTGTGCAATCACTGGTGATATGGTTACAGCAGTAAGAGCATCATCTAGAGTTCTTTCAATAAGAGGGCGAGTATTACCTGCGACATTAGATGATATGAAACTTGTTGCAAAAATGGAAGACGGTAGAATAATCCGCGGAGAATCTAACATTCCGGAAGCTCACGGCAAAATAAAAAGGCTATACACAGAGCCTGAAAATTGCAAAGCTTTAGATGAAGTTATATTAGCGATAAAAAATGCTGATTTAATTATATTAGGGCCAGGAAGTTTATATACAAGTGTTATTCCGAACCTTTTAATAAAGGAAATTTCAGAAGAAATCGCACAGTCAAAAGCAAAAAAAATTTATGTATGTAATATTATGACCCAACCGGGAGAAACTGATAATTACAAAGTTTCAGATCATTTGATGGCATTAATAAAACACGCAGGGTCAAACAAAATAGTCGATGCAGTTTTAGTTAATGATTATTTACCGGAAAAACTTGCGGATAAATATCAAAAAGCAGGCTCTTATCCTGTAAAATTAGATGCTACCGAAGTCAAAAAAATGGGTATAAAAGTATTTGCGCAAAAACTAATCCAAGATAGCAAAGAAGGCCTTGTGAGACATAGCTCAAATAGAGTTGCCCGCGCATTATATTATTGGTATAGACGCGAACAGAAAAAATCCGCAGGATTTTTCAAATAAAGGATTTATATAATGAAAAATAAAATCACAGTAAAAACTCTACAAAAATATAAAGAAGCTAACGAAAAGTTTTCCGCATTAACTGCTTATGATTACTCGACCGCAAAGTACTTGGATGAAGCCGGGATTGATGTAATTTTAATTGGTGATAGCTTAGCAATGGTAGCGTTGGGTTATGAGAACACAACAAGCATCGGAGTAGAAGAAATGATGATATTTACCCGTGCCGTTGCAAAGGGTGCCAAAAGCTCTATGGTAGTAACAGATATGCCATTTATGAGTTACACAACTGATATTCCAACAGCATTATCAAATATTGGCACAATGATAAAAAATGGGGCTAATGCCGTAAAATTAGAAGGTTGTAATGAATACATCTTAGAACTGGTAAAACGTTCAACTCAAATGGGAGCTCCCGTGATGGCTCATATCGGATTCACCCCTCAATCACAAAATGTAATCGGAGGACATTACATCCAAGGCAAAAATATAAATGCAACATTAAAACTTCTAGAACAAGCTCAACAATTAGAAAAAGCCGGAGCTTTCGCGATAGTACTAGAAATGGTTCCGGAAGAAAGTGCAAAATACATAAGCGAAAAGTTATCTATACCAACAATATCTTGTGGTGCTGGTAGATATTGCGATGCTCAAGTACTTGTTAGTGATGATTTATTTGGTAAATTCTCTGATTTTAAACCAAAATTCGCAAGAAAATATGGTGATATGAAATCCCTTATTCTAGATTGTGCAAAACAATACAATAATGATGTTAAATCAGGCAACTTCCCAAATGAAGATGAAGTTTTCAAACTTACCCCTGAAGAATGTGCACTTTTATACACACATTAAAAATAAAGTTTATATACTCAAAATATCAATTATTAACTTTTGTAAATCACCTAAAACCCTTTATTCATAAGACTTGGCAAAATGTAACCGTTTACCAAGAGCAATTTAGTCTTGCAAAAATACTTTATTAAATTACAGGGGATATAACTCGAAAGAGTAAGAAAAAGAAACTTATGCAAACCGTTACCTTAGTTTGCATAATGGGAAGTATTTGAAAGGGGATTTTTAAGATGACAGGAATCGAAAAGGTACAAATCACCATCAAGAAAAATCAGGGCTTAACACAAGCCTTGCGTGATCATGTTGTAAAAAACAACATGAGTTTAACTGATGGTACTATCACCAAAAAAGAATGGGAAAACACAACCGCAAAACTTACGGAACAACAAGAAAAAAGAAAAGCTGCAGGCCAACCGCTTATTTTTAGAGGGGGAACTGAAACAACTGATTGGCACAAAAATTATGTAGTTGACGAGAACCAAGTAATTGAATTCACACAAGATGAAATGAATGAATTGTACAGCTCTATGGGAGCATCGTTTAACACAACAAAAACTACAGAAGAAACAGAAGAAACAAAAGGCTGCAAATGTGGTTGTAAATGCGGACAAAAAGAAACTACCACAGAAACTACAGAAACTACTGAGACAACCGAAACAGAAGAAGTTGAAGTAACTGAAGCTGATGGTGAACCGAACTCTACAGTAATAAAAGAGCATAAAGATGACGAAACCGGTGAACTTGAAGGCAAAACAACAAAAAATTACGATAAAAACGGTAAATTAGCTGAAGAAATTGAAACTAACGCTGACGACAAAAAAGTTAAAGAAACAGATTATAACAGAGACGAAAATGGCACTGTTGTTGGCTCAACCGTTAAAGATTACGACGAAAACGAAAGAGTTACTAAAGAATCAGAATTTGACGCTGAAGGAAACCTTAAAGGTTACAAAACAAACGATTATGACCTTGAAGGTAAATTAGAAAAAGACGTTAAATTCGATGAACACGGTAACATAATAGAATCTAACGAATACCAATACAAAGAAGACGGCAAATTAGAAAAAGTTACAAAATTTGATCCGGATCATAATAAAACAGAAACTCACGAATATGAGTACGACGGTGATAATATCACTAAAGAAACAATCAAGGATAAAGACGATAAAAAGACATCTACAATTGAACACGAGTATAAAGATGGCGTTGAAACTGCAAAAACTACTACAGAATTTGATGAAAATGAAGATGTAAAAGGCAGCAAAAAAGAAGAATTCGACGCTAACGGTAATGTTGTTAAAGAAACAATAATGGACAAAGACGGTAAGGCTACTGATATCGTTGAAAGAGAATTCGACGGAGATACAGTAACAAAAGAAACTAAAAAAGACGGTGAAGGAAACGTAAAAGAAAGCGTAGAATTCACCCACAACGAAAAAAATCAAGTAATTAAAGAAACAATCAAAGATAAAGACGGAGTTAAGACAGGGGAAAAATATAATCAATACGACGAGGAAACAGGAAAACTAAAAGGAACACGAGAAGTCAAGTACGAAAATGGAGAAATTAAAGAGACAGTAAAAACTAAATACGACGAGGACGGAAAAGTTACAGAGGAAGTCGTACTTGACAAAGACGGTAACGTAAAAGAAAATCGCAAGTATGAGTACAACGAGGAAGGCGAGGCTACAACTACGATTACCCGACCAAACGGAGAAAAAGAGGTAAAAAAACCTGGCGAGGTTAACAACGATGAAGTTGTTGACAACAAAGACGAGGTCGAAGCTCCTGATAGTAAAGATAACAAAGATGAAGTAGAAACAGACTGTGACTGCGATTGCAAATGTAAAAAAATTAAAGATGAAGACCAAGACCCAGAAGCCATAGAAGATCCAGAGACCCCAGAAACTCCAACCGGTGACAAGAAAACAATCAAAGTGGATATCGATGGAGATGGCACGGTTGACCTTATTATAAAATCAGATAAAACTGTGATTGTTGACATTGACGACGATGTAACCATAACTGCGGCAAATCCAGATGATAAAATTGAAGTAATCGACGGAACGGAAGATAATAACGATGCAGTTGAAACGACACAAAAAGGTTGGCTAAATCTTCAGCCTGGAACAACGACCAATTTTGAGACAAAAGCTGACGAATTCTTAGCAAAATTACACGGGGTCACATTGACAGAAGAACAAAAAGCAGAAATCAAAAAACTCAGCACATTCGATGAAATGATCGAATATTTAAAAACTCAAGGTATTGAGATAAAGAAAGTTTACTAATCAATACCAAGATAATAAACAATATGGGCCGATAGATAAAATCTATCGGCCTTTTCGATTTTGTGATATAATTTAATAGGAAAAGAGGGATATAAAATGTTATTACATACGATAAAAGAAGTTAGAGAACAAATTAAACAATGGAAAAAAGAAGGATTTAGTATCGGTTTAGTTCCAACTATGGGTGCACTACACGAAGGTCATTTAAGCCTCATAAAAAAGGCGACAGAACAATGCGATAAAGTAGTGGTTTCTGTATTTGTTAATCCTATACAATTTTGTCCCGGAGAAGATTTAGATAAATATCCTCGCACATTAGAAGCCGACACTCAGATGTGCGCTCAAGCAGGGGTAGATATCGTATTTGCTCCAACTCCGACAGAAATGTATGGTGAAGGTCAAATGAAATCAAATGACTTTTTAACTTATGTTATTCCACCATTTTTCCAGGTAAACAAACTTTGTGGAAAATCTAGAGTTGGACACTTCGATGGAGTTTGCACTGTTGTTAATAAATTATTCAATATTACTCAACCGGATTTTGCATTTTTTGGTGAAAAAGATGCTCAACAACTATCCATCATAAAAAAAATGGTAAAGGATTTGAACATCCCGGTAGAAATCATCGCTTGTCCAATCATTAGAGAAGACTCTGGACTCGCTCTTAGCTCAAGAAACAAATATCTTTCAGATGAAGATAAAATCCACGCACTCGCTCTAAGTAAAATTTTAAACAACATTAAAAACTGCTACAACCAAGGAGTTACTGACGTAGAAGCATTAAAAGAAACTGCATATAAATTTCTAAACGAGAACCACGACTTAGAATATCTGGAATTTTTAAATGACGAAGATTTAGAAGAAGTTTCAACCGCAAATGATGACACAAGAGTATTTATCGCTTGCAAAGTTGGCGGTGTAAGACTCATTGATAATATTAAACTTGGCTAAACAATACAAAAAGCTATCCGATTATAAAATTACTCATCCTCTAAGGAGAGTAATTTTATTTTTATTAGAAAAATTTAAAATATTGACATCTCAAAAATCAACCATGCGGCGAAATCATGGTGTAGAGCATGATTGAGACTTTTTCTAAACCTTTAGATTTAGATAAAACCTTCAACCCTGTTTTTAAAATTTATCAATCACTACATGGATTTAAAAACCATCTAAAAAGATTAGTATATAAAGTGTAGATGATAAACAAAAAACAAACACACGGGGGAAATAAAAGATGAGAGATTTTAACAAAAAATTAAGAGTGGTATTAATTGATGATAATGCAAATCATTTAAGAGGCATTAAAGAATTGATTACTCTTGAAAGCTGCTATAGCGTTGTAGGCACAACAACAAGCGCAAATTTAGGTATTAATTTAATCAAGAAATACAATCCTGACGTTGTATTATTAGATATCAATATGCCTGAAAAAGACGGCCTACAAACAATTCAAACAATCAACAAACTTGGCCTATCAACAAAGATAATCGTATTGAGCGGTTATGATGATTCAGATCTTATCTATAGAGCAATGAAATTAGGCGCTAAAGGATACGTTCTAAAGACTATGGCATCAGTAAAACTTATCAATGCCATCGAAGAAGTTGCCTCAGGGAAAATTTATCTTCCTGCAGTTTTATCAACAAGATTTTTCGAATACTTCCAAACTACAGCAAAAGAAGAAGCAAAATCTGCAGAAGGAGAAAATTTATTATCTACACTTACAATGAGAGAAAATGAAGTATTAGAATTATTAACCGAAGGTATTAACTACAAGAGTATTGCGGCAAAACTAATTATTTCGGAAACTACAGTTAAAACTCACGTAAATAATATCTTCCAAAAACTTCAAGTCAACGACAGAACAAATGCTGTATTGTACGCACTAAGTCACGGTTTCAAACCAAGCAGTAAATCTTCAACAATGACAGCAGCATAAAATCTTTCACATATATCACTCAAAGGTTCTGCTAAAGGTTGGCAGAGCCTTTTTTAAATCAAAGGTTAAGACTTATGAACACAGAAATCTCAAAAGAAATAATGACACAACAGATTAGATGCGTTTCCCACGAAATAAGAAACCACCTATCAATTTGTGATATGTATTCCCAAATAATTCGAAAGAACTTGGAAAAAGAAGGATTTTCAAACATTTCGATAAACAACGCAATCGACTGTATACAAAAATCTATTCAAATCATTGGAACAAACTTACTTGATTTAAGATCATTAAATAATTCAACAGAACAAAATATTGATTTCGCACGAACTTTAAACAAAGGAATTGAACTATCTAAAGCCTACATCATAGATAAAAACATTGAAATAAATTCATTTGTAAAAAATAGCGCGAACCTAAAAATTGATGAAAATAAATTTTTAGCTTGCATCGTTAATATAGTGAAAAACGGAATTGAAGCAATCGAAATACGAGGTAAAATTGAAATTTTAGCTGAGATTAAAGATAATTTTGCAATAATAAAAATATCAAATGACGGAAAACCCATACCTAAAGACAAACAAAACACAATATTTAATTCGGGTTACACAACAAAGAAAACAGGTTGCGGTCTAGGGCTTGCTATTTGCAAGAAGTATTTCGACTCGATAGGAGCCGAAATAAAACTTACAAAATCAACCAAAACTCAGACTCAATTTGAAATAAGAATTCCAACTATTATGTCATAAATCTAATTACGCGCGATCAGGGTCAAAATGTAGTTTCTTATCAGATCCCACATACCAACCAGGAGACAACTTATAAACCTTTAAGCTGCCGTGTTCACCTTTTGCAAGGTTACCCCAGTTCGTATTATCTAAGAAGTCACTATTTATACTACCGTTACCGGTTGTAATACCAATATGACCCTCTTTCAAAGCGTAAGCCTCAGTTTCACCATCAGGAATATAAATAACAACATAACCGGCAGGGAGTCGTCTGATATCAGAAGAATTAATACGTCTTGCCGTACCATTACCGTTATCAACATAATCTATTCTTATAAACTTATCATTATTTGCATCAAACCAGTTTACAACCATTTTCGGAGTATTACCATATTGTTCCATACCACTAACATCAACTCCGGCATTAGTAAATGCTGATTTAACACCTGTTAAACAATGACCGGTAGAACGATTTGTAGGGTTTTGACTTACAATACCGAAGGAAGATTGTGCAAGTAAGGCTTCCACTTCTGAGACTTGACCATCTTTAGTCCTTGTATTAATTTCACCGGTTGCAGATCTAAATACTTTTCTGTTACCATTAGCATCCATATAAGATTCATTTGATACGTCATAAGTACTAAATTGAGTTAAAACGTTAGGACTGGTTCGATAAGCTACAGTACCACTATGATTATTTAAATACTCTTGTTGATATTCTCTTTCAGCTTTAGCAACAGCTCTATCATAACGTGTGCGCAACAATTTAGCTTCACTTGCACTAATACCATCTGATGTATTAATACCTGAAAGATCAATTCTCAATTTATTTACATGCCTTAAGATTTGTCTAACATCAACAGCTTGAATGGCCTCTAGCTCACGAGGATCAACCCCGTGTTCAAACGCAATTTCGCCATTTTGCATAGCTGCTATAAACTGAGTACGTTCAACATCACTAACATTCTTAGCTCTTAATGATTGGTCAACCACCTGAATTTCTTGAGGGGTATTGACTAACGACTTACTGTTATTATACATACCTGGCATAAATACAATTCCACCGATTTCACCATTATTCTTCATATTGGTAAACGCACGGGTTTCAGCCTCACGTTCAACCGCAGCAGCCCTATCCGCAGGATCTTCAACAAGGGTATATTCATTCATAAATGTATGCACATTACGCATATACTCATAAGCCTGAGGCTTAAATGTACCATTAGCCATTTCTTTTATTTTAGACCCACCGTTCCAAAAAGCACACAACACGTCAATATCAGTTATGTTATTAGAATAAGTTTCAGTAACGCCTTCTTGCTTAACGGCAATACCATTTTCACCCATAGACCAATTTTCATACCTTACAGGCATACCCTGAGCTGCTGCAATACCATCTTGATATTTTGAATTCTGAGCCCATTTATCCATGTGAGAAAGCATAACAACTGTAGCTATTGCAGATGTCGCCGGATCCTCAAGCTGATCCTCATCTGTAATACCAAAAGACTCCATTTCAGCTTTGATTTGAGGATCTTGAGTATGCAATGAGAATTTCAATTGAGTCATCCCTCTAGACCAATCTTTACCACTAATATCAACTTCTTCACCCATAACAAATGAGGCAACAGCATTCAAGCTTTCATCATAAGCTCTAACATGATCCTTACCTAGCGAACGAACTGTTGTTTCACCAAAATTAGTTTCTTGACCTGCAATAGCTATAGCGGCTTGCGCATACAAGTTATATTGGTCATTATCGAGCTTCAATTCTGCCATTATTTGAGCTTTATTATCAATCAAAGATTGAGCAAATTCTTTTGCGGCTTGAGGTGCATCAGCAGGCAAATTGAATGAAATAGGAACCGGAACATGCAACGGAGGTTCTTCATTATCCACAGGTTGAGTCTCTGCAGACGGGGTAATTACTTCACTTTTGACAATAGTAGATCCTTCAAGTGTTGATTTAACAACCCTACCATCACCAAATGTTGTAACTTGAACAGAACTATCCCCGTCATATGAGGTTCTTATCTCAGTGATATCAGGAAGGTTATCTAGATCTTTTTGCACAATATCGTACCCGCCTGTTTGTTGATTATACTCAATATATGCATCACAACCATCATTTGGTAATGCACATTGCAGAATATCTGGAGCCGCTTCAGCGATTACAGTTTCATTACCATTAGCATCTACTAAGGTAAATTTACCATCTCTAAAACTATTCTGTGTACTTTCAATATTACCATCATCATCATAAGTCTCAACAACACGACATTTGTTATCATCTTTTAAAGTCTGTCCACCAGTAATCTGAATACTATATTGACCACTGTCATCTAGTTTAAACTCATATTCAGCATCAGTTCCACCCAAAGCTTCGAGTTTTTGTCCTATGGCTTCAGGTAAATGTTTATAATACAATTTACCATACTGAGCATTCTTTACATTCTCTTGTTTAACTTTTGTTGCATATTGCTCATGCAACAGGTCAATATTTGTCTTTTTGCCCGCAGGAACTTCTTGGCCTTCGTGAGGATAAATATGCTCACCATCAACAACTTTAGCAGCTTCCATCGCTTCAAGTTCTGCTAACTGCGCAGCTTTTTCTGCATCTAATTCTTTTTCGGTTGCAACGATTTCAGCTTGATTATCTTTAACAGCTGCTGCAGCCTGTGTTACAGCTTGAGATGCAGCTGCAATATTTTTTGTTTTCTCTTGTTGAGCTTCAATATGATTCTTAGATGCAGCTTCATAAGCAGCCAATGCTTGTTTTGCATTCTCACTCATTTGGTCTTTTAATGCTTCCAAAGCTTCTTCGGCTTCTGCTTTTGCTTGTTTGTGAGTTTCTAAAAGTTCTTCTAATCTAGCAACTTCAGCTTCAGCAATTTGTTTTTCAGCTTCTAGTTGAGCGATTTCAGCTTTTTTAGACGCAACATCGCGTTTTCCTTGTGCCACTTGCGCTTCAGCATTTCTAACTTGATCTTGCCAATTAGCATAATTTGGATCCTCAGAATCTAAGTTTTTAGCTTTCAAAGCTGATAAACTTGACATTTGGTTAGCAACCGAATCCATTAACTGATTCAATTGAGAATTTGCAGTAGCTAACGCTGCATCTTTTTCACCAACAACAGCCTTTTGATCGCCTAATTCACCTTCTGTTTTTGCAATATTTTCATTCGCATCAGTTACAGCTTTAACTGCAGCTTTTACTTCCGGAGTTTCTTTCTCCATAGCTTTATCTAATGCAACTTTCTTTGCATCCATATCTTGCTTTGTTTGCGCAATTTTTTGATCAGAAGCTGTTTTAGCAGCTTCCAATGCAGCTTTCTTATTAGCAAGAGCCGTTTCTAATTGTGGTTGTTTCGCCTTTAACGTTTGTAATTTAGTTTCTAAAGGTGATGGACCAGCCGCCACAGGTGCTGTAGCTGGAGCCCCCGGTTCAACCCCAGAAGTAGGTGTCGCTCCTTGTACAGGTGTTGCACCTTGTGTCGGTGCTGACTGAGAAGATCCCTGAACCGGAGTTTGATTTTGACTACCATTTACCTGTGAATTATCAGTTGATACATTTTGACCGGAGGTTTGAACATTACCGGTTTGATTACCATCACCATTATTTACTACAGGTTGACCATTTTGATTTTGATCATTGTTCTGTACCTGCGTATTTTGATTTTCATTGACCGGCTTATCTTGAGGATTTACCTCTTGAGGGACATCATCTTGAGCTTTAATTTTCTCTTCAACCTCAGCTTCCTCATTTGCCAACAATTGCTCTAAATCAATGTTCATTTCTTTTACTACTTGTTCAATATCAGCCATTGATAATGATTCTACATCTCCATCTTTACCGGAAACTTCTGCAATATATGCCTTTAATTCTTCAATTGATATTTCGCCATCTGCACCTGCAACTCTTTCTTTAATTGCGGGAACATCAATCAATCTATTTAAGGCATATTCAACTTCATTTAACTTTTTATCCTCATCTAATTCTTTATTATTTGTTTTTGCATCTTCCAAATTAGTTTCAAAATGAAGAATATTAGAATAGACAGATTCATTAAAATCTGTCATTTTCATACTTAGAGGATTTTGATCAACACCAAAAATAGATGCTGCCATAGTTGTATTTACCGGAACATTTGGAAGATTAAATCTAACTCCTCCCCGGATATTTCTGTTAACAAACACATTTTCTAAAATTTTGTTTAAATAATTTGCGAAATTCATATTATTCTCCATTTTTTACAACATTCAATATATCGACACGAAGAATAATTATCTTTAATTAAATAACAATATATTTTACAAAAATTAACATTTTAACAAAAATCGCTAATTTAACAACTCAAAAGATTTAATAATTAAAAATCAATATAATAACTAACATTAAAATTTTTAATTACTTACTACATCAAATAAAAAATATAACCTTCAAAAAAAATATTAACTACTTAATAAACTTTTCCACTAAATTTTCGAACCAAGAATTCTTATATCCGATTATTTTTTCTTCTGATTGTTTTACCTTACCACTTAAATCAACTGAATCTATTTCACAATCAGAAGCAAAAATATTCTTTTTATCATCATCTTTATCTTTGCGCCGACCCCGCATCATATAACCGGTATTGCCACCACTACCTCCATCGTTATTCATATTGGCGGCGGCTTTGATTATGGGTTGGGTCCTTCCAATGTTAGCATCGAAACTCATTTTTCCAATTCCTTACATTATTTCCCTATATATATAAAAACTTATTTTTATAAATTTTTGTTACAAATATAGTATTATTTTAACAAAAATTTACAGTGCAAAAATTTAAAAGCGTAATATTACTAAGACACAAATAATATTACAGTATGTTACAAAAATACAATTGACTGAAATACAAATTAATTTTATACGTTAATATAAATAAGAAATATTTTGAGGCTTTATTATGTCAATTAGAATTAATGCAGATCTTGAATATTTACTATTGAAACTGAACATTTCAACATCAAAGATTGAAATGTACAGAGAAAAGTCCATTAACGAAATTGTTGAACTTGAGGCTGCAGAAGGCAATCAAGAAGCTATTAATTTTGCTGCAGATTTATTTACAGACCCAAGCTCATTAATTGAATTATTCCAGTTGGCAGACCCTCAAAACAAACTCGTTATTATTAATGCAATGTCATCAAAAGATGTAGTTGAACTTATTCCTATGCTCGAAAACGATGATTTAGTACAAGGTTTGCAATTCTTTACTCAAGATAGCATCTTAAACTTATTAAACGAGATACCTAAAGAAGAATTTATAAAAGTTGTTTTTCAATTATTTTCAGAACAGGATGTAATTACTCTCATGCCTGCCAACGAGTTAAACAAACTTTTAACCGGCGAAGTTGATAAAGATTTTCTTTTGGAAAACTTAAAAACATTACCTCAAATGTACTTACAACAGATGTTGGAAAGCGTTACCGGTGAAGAAGCAAAAGGAAATTCGACAGAATTGGCTTTAAAAATCGGCCAATTAGGAGATTTAGCATACAAAAATGCTATTAAAAACCTTCAAAGCACACCTAAACGAGAGTTAACATTTATGCTAACTAACGCAGACAACAAATTATACGAAAGATTCGACACCGGCGAATATCTTAAAATTGTAAACAGAGAAAGAGAAAAAGACGAAATTGTAAAATCTATGGGTATAATCAAACCTGAACATTTACAAAGAATGATGACACAATTACCACAAGATTTGTTGAATATCGTACTTACACAAATCGACACTCAAAAATTTGCGGATAATTTAATCCATAAACATCCGGAAATCTTAGCACAATTTGTTGCCGGATAATACTTCAACCGCCAACTTTAAAGCTTGTTGTGCAAATAATTCTTTCATCTGGACTCTGTTATAAGTTGAAGGAAGCCTTATTTCTTTGATAGTGACAATATTGTTATATTTAATAGAAATATAAACTAAACCAACAGGTTTGGTTTCACTACCGCCTGTAGGACCTGCAATGCCTGTTGTACAAAGCGCAACATCACAGCCGGTAATTTTTTGTAATCCTTCTGCCATTTCTTGAGCGCATTGTTCACTTACCGCGCCATAGAAATTAAGCGTATCCCAAGAAACACCTAAAATATCGTGTTTAGCTTCATTAGCATAAGTTACGTAATTAGCTTTGATATATGCTGAACTTCCTGAAATATCGGTGAGTTTAGAACTTAATAAACCTCCTGTACAAGATTCTGCAGTTGCAATATGCAATTTATTTTCTATTAAAATATGACCTAACTGTTCTTCTAATTTCATTTATTTATGCCCTACTATACCTAATTTGGAGTGATGCAAGCAGTTATAGCATCGATTAAACGCTTTACCGGTACTATTTGCAATTTTTCATGTTGTACATTTCTGTTAGCATAAGGGATTATAGCCTTTTTAAACCCGGAAGTTGCAGCTTCATTCAATCGCTTTTCAATATTAGAAACAGGATGAATTTCACCGGATAAACCTATTTCTCCAATTATTACAGTTTGCGAATCTACAACAACGTCTCTTGCACAAGTTGCAATTGCAAGCGCAATACCTAAATCTGCACTAGGTTCATCAATCTCGATTCCGCCCATTACATTAATATAAACATCTTGTTTGGACAAATTCAATCCCACACGTTTTTCCAACACGGCTAATATTTGCAATAACCTACTATTATCAACACCATTAGTAACTCGACGAGGTGTAGGATATGGAGTAGACCCAACAAGAGCTTGAATTTCTACCAATAAAGGTCTTGTACCTTCGTTAGTAACAATAATGGCACTTCCCGGAATTGCATCTTGAGAACGTTCATTTAAAAATAATTCATTAGGGTTTTTAACTTCAACAAGACCCTTTGCCTGCATCTCAAAAATTCCGACCTCAGATGTATTCCCAAAACGATTTTTCATCGAACGCAACATTCTATAAGATTTGTACTTGTCACCTTCAAAAGAAATAACGACATCAACCATGTGTTCAAGAATTTTCGGACCGGCAATATTACCATCTTTTGTAACATGTCCAATTACAATAATTGTTATATTTTGAGTTTTAGCAATTTGCATTAAAATATTACAACATTCTCTAATTTGAGAGACACTACCGGCGGTACTGGAAATAGTTTGCGAATAAATCGCCTGAATACTATCAATAACTATAGTGTCCGGTTTTATCTCATCAATTTGTTGACGTATATTTTCTAAATTAGTTTGAGGATAAATATATAAATTATCAGAATTGATATCCAAACGATTTGCCCTCAATTTAAGTTGACTGGCAGATTCTTCGGCAGATACATAAAGGATTTTTTGCCCGTTTTTTGCAAGCTCTCCACCGGTTTGTAAAAGAATTGTAGACTTACCTATCCCAGGGTCACCAGCTATCAAAACCAATGAACCTTGAACAAGTCCGCCTCCTAAAATCCTGTCAAATTCAGAAATATTAGTGCTTATTCTAACTTCATCACCAATATGAATATCGTTAATCAAAGATGGCTTACTATCATTTGTAATTCCCTGCGGAGAAACATTCTGAGGCTTTAGAACAGACAATGTTTCTTCAACAAAACTACCCCAACTTGAACACTCAGGACATTTTCCCAAATACCCCGCACTCTCATAACCGCATTGTTGACATACCCATTTTGATTTAACTTTTGCCATATTATTTATCTTCCCGTTTTATTAAGCGATTCAACATCACTAACCTTCATTGCATAATAAGGTACTTTTTTATCTTTTTCAATTAAGAATAATACAAAATCATCTGTAAAATAGAAATTTCTGCCAATTTGTGGTGCCAAAGACATACATTTTACAGATAATGCGGCTTCACTTTTTAATTTTACACCCTCATTATTCATTTTGAAATCAACAGTCTCGATAGTTTTTTCAATAATAAAATCCGTCCCCTTAATATAATGACCTTCAACATCTTTAAAACTAGTCTCTAAATATATATTTATATCCGGAACCCTTAATTCATCATGTAAACCAAATACTTTATCGCCTTTATATTTTTTAGATTTATTAACAACCTGTTTAAATATTTTATCAAAAGTTTTATTACTACTTGTTCTATATAATAAGACTTCATCATCACCTTTTGTATATAACTTCACCGCAAAATCATTATCATTGTTATAAAACAACACTTCAACATTTTTATTTAATATAGCTTCACTATTATCATCAATACCAAAATAATCTATATTTGCAGAATTATCAGCAAAACCCCCTGATGCCAACTTATCAAAAGGAGTTAAGAACTTAAAATCCTTTTTCAACATTGCATAAACAAAGATTTTTTGCGGGTCAAATTTCCAACTAAACTGATCTAAAATATCACTTGTTTCATTGAATTTTTCCTTGATTGCCTGTTCAATTCTCACCCTTAATTCCGGAGAAACAATCCCAAAAGTAGTATAATAAGACTCCTCATTGATATCAGTTTTTTTAAAATCTTTTTTATTTAAATTCTTAGCAACAATAGAATTATAATTATCAAATTTAATAGGCTTTTTAATAAAATTATCCATAAACTCATTCCAAACGATTTGGAAGGTTCCTACCCAAATTTGATTTTGCGCAACACTTTTAGAATTCATTGTCGGCAAAATCTCAACAGTTGCAGCATTAACTTGAGGTGCAAAACTAAACAACATTGCGACTAAAGCAACAAGTGTCATATATAACTTTTTCATATTAATCTCTCCTTTTTGACTCCAGATTTAAAATCTTCCAAAAACCTTTAAAAAAGCCTTTAGTATTATCTTTATGAAGAATTGGCGCACTATCATAATACTTTTTGTAATTAGTAATAATATTTGCCGGCAAATCCTCACCTTTTTCTAAAGTATACGACAAAAACTCAATATAATCATCCTGTTCTTCTTTATACAACAAATCACGACGCCTTAAATCTTCATCAGCTTCATAATGAATTAAAGCATGATATGCCGCAATCAGACTTTCATCATGAGTATCTTTTGGATAAGCAAGCAAAGCCTGTCTTACACAACACTCACCATGTCTAACCTGACGCAACAACTTGGCGACAATTTGTCTTTCTCTTAAATTAGCAACCATAAGAACTATTTTACTAAAATAGCATCCATTTCACGTTCTACAAAACGCATCATTTGAGAATAATCACCATTAAAGAAATTATCAGTGAATTCTCTTAACATATCTAATGCCATTTCGCGTCTATCCATAGTTGCCTTGTAATAGAATTTTTTACCAACTTTATATCTAACTAAAACACTTTTTGCAACCAACCTGTCCATAACAGTTTTGATAGTAGTATAAGCACGCTCGGTACCATTTTTAGATAAATCATCAACTATATCTTGAATAGAAATATCAGCATCTTCATTAATAGCTGTTAAGTTCCAAAATGAATTTAAAATATCGATTTCAAGAGATCCGCAAACCATAATTTCCTCCTATATAACTTTATTACTATAATTGTAATATATAATTATAAATTTTCAAGGGGGTTATACCAAGATTTTCCACAATTTATGTAAACTTTTGTAAAAATAATGACATTACAATTAAAGTTTCACGCCATATATGCCGACTACAGAAGTATGTAAAGATTATTATGACTTATTGTGTAGAAAGGACATCATGAAAATTTTAATTTATTCAATTAAATTTCCTCAAAATATTCCAAAATAAACGTCTTCACAAGTTGAGTTTACAAAACTTAATAGTCTGAAATATACACTATATTTGAATTATACATATTTTGTATATACTAAGTAAATATTTTTGGTAAATTTTCAGGACGCAAATACGTTTATTAATACATAGTGAATTATTATGCAAGTTTCTATAAAAAAGAAAGGACAGAAAGATGACAGATTTAAGTGGTGCTAACAACGCAGATATTGCACAATTAAGAGCGCAACTGCGAGCTTTAAAGGAAGACAGCATTCCAAACTCACAACAAAGAGTTGAGATTGCTAATTTAAATCAACAAATAGCAGAAGCTATGCGTTCAAAAAAAGTTGAAACACAACCTATCGGTTTAACAATTTCATCAGATGGTCAACATGTTGAACAAACAGATTTACATGTTCCAGATCAAAATGGAATCACACGAATGGAAAAATATAAAGATAAGCAAACAGTAATTAATACATTTGTAAATATTCCTATTAGTAAGACTACCGGCAAACCGATGACAGAACAGGAGTTCAAAGAGTACGTTGACAATCTAAAAAAAGAACGTGACAAAGCCAAGAAAAAAATGGAAGATGCTGTAGCGTTAACAACAAATACTGAATATTTTAACAACCTTAATCTTGTTCAGCGAACCCAACTACATAAAAATGCTGAAGCTCTCACAGAAAGATATATGGACTTGGCAGCAGAGTATGATCTTGCTAAGTTAAACTATGACGCAATGCGCGGAAAAGGTGCAACAAAAGACATCACAAAAGCCGCAGGCAAAAATGCCGAAGACATGCAAAATGTTAACGATCTAACTCATGCATTCCCTAATGACACAATGAAAGATGCATATTTACAAGACCATCCAAATGATAAAGATAAAGTTGTAGTACTAGGCGACAAAGAATACAATGCGTTATTACAACTTCAAGCATACGGACAAAACGTTATTAATGAAGCTAAAAAAGCACTTGATAATGGAGAAATTACAGAAGAACAATTCAATCAAATTAACGAATTTTATGGTAAATATGTTAAAATGGTTAGAGAAGATAGTTCAATCGACACAAGACTTGCTCAAGAGGTTATCGTTGACTACACAGGCGCAGACTGTCGTTTGAATTTAGATGAAAAATCAGCATTAGCAAAAACCATTTACGCAAAAGATAAAAGCGTCCAAAACCTTGTTAAAGATTTAGGTTTTGGGGTTGAGACAGGAAACTCTCAACGTTGGAAAGCCGCATTAGCTGCAGGTGTACCTGCATTGATTGCAAATATGGCGACATGGGCAATCTTTGGCACAAAAACAGATACCGATTCTCAATCAGTACCTTATGAAAAATTTGAAGGTATGACTGATCCAAAAATAGCTGAAAAAATTATTAATGGACAAGATGCATACGGCAACAACGTAATTGAGCATATTGTTCAAATTACACAATCTCCAATTACCTCAACACAGCATGCTAATGCTATAGCTGACGCAACCGCGTCATTACCTTGGTTAGCACAACTAGCTGCTCCGGTAGCTGCAGGTTTATTTGCATTCTTCACTTGTAACCCTAAAACAGAAAACTGTTTCAATGGCAAAACAGTTGAAGCCGTTCTTGAAGAAAAACACCTAAACAGCGTTGAAGGAGATGGCGCAAAACTGGTTGTTGATAAAATCAAAAATCTTGAAATCACCGGTTGTAAATGGGTTGATGACAGAATTAAAGTTGCGGTATTAGAACAAGCAATAGGTAAAGATACAGTTGCTCCGAACCTTCGCGAAGTTTTAGCCGCTTACGATATGATGGTTCAGGTTAAAGCTGAAATCGACAAAATCCCTGCACCTAAGCCAGACCAGACTACAACTACAACCGAAACAACAGAACCGGATATCGATCCAACACCACCTCCGGTTGTAGAAGAGGATCCATGTGTTGAAGAAAAATTTGTCGATGACGGATTTAATGTAACTCACGTATCAGGTATGTATCCATACGGTATTGCCGAAAGATTAGGTATTCCTAAAAAATACCAAAAGGAATTTGTTGAGATGTACAGAAAAGACAACGGCATGGATAGATCAGGATCTAAATATAACAAAACTCCATACTTTAGAACATCATACACATTCTCAGACGGTACTACTTTTGATCTAGGCAAAACAAAAGAAGAAGTTCAAGAGATATTAAACAAACCTTGGTCAAGTGGCAAAGGCAACGGACCGTGGAGAGCAACTGACGGCAGACAGGTCGAAAAACGCTCAGACGGTTACTACTACTGTCCAAATCAGCCGGAAGGACACAAAGATAAAGCCGGACGAAAATTAACTCAGGATGAAGTTAATAGATATGTAAAATAAAACATATAAATAAGGGCGAGGTTAAAACCTCGCCCTTATTCTTTTAACATTATAACCTTAAACTGCAGTTGCAGATTTTGATTTTTCTATACAAGAAATCAATGTTGAAGCAACTGTTTCTTGTTCTTCTCTTGTCAATTCAGGGAACATTGGAAGTGAAATAACAAGTTCAGTATTCTTTTCAGTAACAGGTAACATTCCTTTTGTAAATCCAAGATGAGAATGAACTTTTTGCAAGTGTAATGGCACAGGATAGTATAACATTGCGCCAATACCTGCTTCTTGAAGCATTTTATGAATATTATCTCTGTTAGGAATTTTTAATGTATATTGGTGATAAACACAATATGTATCAGCTAATTCTGATGGAGTTTGAATATCTGAACAACCTGCAAACAACTCATTATAAGTTTTAGCGTGATCACGTCTTGCACAATTCCATTCATCAATATAGTTTAATTTAATTCTCAAAATAGCTGCTTGAATTTCATCTAAACGAGAATTTACACCTATTTCATCATGATAATATCTAACAGCACCACCGTGGTTTCTCAAAGCGATAATTCTGTTTTTAAGTTCTTCAGAATTTACAGAGATTAAACCTCCGTCACCCATACCGCCTAAGTTTTTAGTCGGATAGAAACTAAAACATCCGATGTCGCCAAATGTACCAACCATTTGACCTTTGTATTTTGCACCAATTGCTTGGCAACAATCTTCAATAACGTATAAATTATGACGTTTTGCAATATCCATAATTGCATCCATATCACAAGGTTGACCATATAAATGAACAGGGATAATTGCCTTAGTTCTTGGGGTAATCGCAGCTTCGATTTTTGCAGGATCAATATTAAAAGTATTTGGATCAATATCTGCAAAAACTGGATGAGCACCAACGATACCTATAGCTTCAGTTGTAGCAACAAATGTAAATGCGGTTGTAATAACTTCATCACCAGCACCAATATCGAGAGCTCTTAAAGCCAAATGTAATGCATCTGTACCTGAGTTTAATGTAACAGTGTAATTACATCCGATATATTTAGCAAGTTCTGATTCTAAAGCTTTACAATTTGGTCCTAAAATATAAGAACCGGAACGTAAAACTTCGCAAACAGCTTTTTCAACTTCTGCACCAATCTGTGCATATTGTCTTTTTGAATCTAAAATAGGTATCATATAAATCTCCTTTACTTAACTACCAATCTCTATAATTCTATTATACCATAGCTTTTCAAACATTAATATAAACTTTATATCTAAAAAATATTATAATTTTATAAGTTCATCTAACTGTTTTTTTGCATATTCGTTATTAGGAGAAATTTCTAAAACTTTCTCAGCATCGCTTATTGCGCGTTTTAAAAACCGTTTTTTATTTGTTTTATTATAAATTGCCTCATTTGAATATGATTTATAAAGATAAGCAACATAATTATTACCATCTTCATCAAGTAATTTATCAAAATATTTTATTGCGTCCTCAAAATCACCTCTCAAATATTTAACATAAGCAATTCGAGTTAAACGCTGATCAAGAGTTTCAACATTATAAAAATTTTTAGAATTTTTTGATTTTACAATTACAAATGAAACTCTATCTGAAGACTTTTTACAAGCTAAAGGATTACTATTATAGATATTTTCACGACCTTGCCCAATCCAATTAGGATCAGCAACTTTAATATTTTCCTCAAAACTATTAAATCTATCCATAGCATGAGGATGAGTATTGTGATTAAATAAAACTTTCTCCTTAGTCGAATCCATAGACACCATAAAATTTATCGCTTCAATGGCTTTATACGGAGAATATCCTGCTTTAATTAATAGAATTTGACCTTCTGTATCTGCCATATACTCCATTTTTCGCAACTCTTTATAAATATATTTAGTTCGGATTACACGATAAGTACTATCTTTTTTATAATTACTTTTCAAAGTTTTTAATTCAAGCTCCAAATCTTGAGTTCTTCTGCTATGTCCCAAGATTTGATGAGCCATCTCATGTGCTAAAACATAAGCAAAAGCATCTTCATTTTGATACAAAGTATCATATAATCCTGTATTAATCTCTACATAATTACCATCACTGGTTGAAGCATTAAATGATTGAGTTTTTCTAACTGCAATTCTCCAATTAATATAATCTAAATTATTTGCGCGTATTAAACGCTCAGCAACCCTATAAACCTGATAATAATCAACACCGACAGCCTGATCACGACGTTCTGCCGTTTTTTTGCTGAATAATGGCTCTATTTTCGATTTATAAAACTGTTCATCTTTTGCTATTTTTGCATCAAATTCTGTATCTGATACCTCGTTATACTGATTTAATTTAATTAATTTCGGATCTTTTAAATTTTTTAGAATTCCTGAATCAAATTGTATATCTTTTAATTGATAATTTAATTCATGAACCTGTACGGTGTTATATTTCAAGTTGTTATCAATTTCATCTAATTGTGCATCAATATATGATTTTGCACACGCTATTGTCGGCAAAGAACAAAGAATAACCAAAACCAAAAACTTTTTCATATACTTAACTCCTTTATAATGCAATTATTATAAAAAAAACAATATTTTTTCGCAACAAAATATCATATAGTATAAATATGCTTTAATACGAATAAATCATTCTCACTTGGTGTCGCAATATTCTTTTGATGCGGAACAAACATAACATCATCAACATCAACCCCATGACCTAACCCTAAAGAATGCCCTAATTCATGCATAATCACAAAAAATATACTCTCTTGAGTAGTATTTTTACCGGAAAATTCATTCTTTAAACCGATATCAATAGACACCTTTTTAATAATCCCATTAATGATTGAAGGATATTTACACATCCCCTCAAAAACCCTACCGACTTTTGTCCAATGAATTACAATATCAGCCCCTATTGGCGATTGAATTTGATAAAATTGCAAATTTATACCACAACTTTTTAATGCAATATTCCAAACATCCATCCCTCGTTTTACTTCATAATAATAATTTTCTTTATCACTAACTAAAGCAGGTAGCGCGGTGATGTAAACATTAATAATAGGTTTATCCCATTTACACAAACGACCATTTAACTTTGAATTATCTATATATTTTTGAACCTGCGAAGAAATAACCATATTAAAAGATTAACATAAACATTCTTGTCCAAATACCATTGTTATAATATAATTATTCAAGAGAGGGATTAAGTTATGAAAAAGATAATATTATTACTGGCAATATTTACATTTATTACACCGTCATTTGCAAAAGAAACGACAATAGAACAAATAGAAAAAGAAAATCAAATTCAAACCCGTATTGATTCAATAGCAACAGATTTATTAAATTATAACAAAATCCCCAAAAGAATCGTTTTCACATATAACAAAAAAGAAAAGAAAAAAGCACTAACAACAAATAAAGCATTAACAAAACGCCAAGTTATTATATATGACGGAATGTACCAATCCGTACAAACAGATGATGAATTAGCAGCGATGTTGGCTCGCGAAATTGCAATCACAATGAAGTCATACAGCGGAGATTGGGGTGGTAGAATTGATGCAATACAGGTTGCATTAGGTTCTAAAAAATTTGAAACAGTTGCCGATAAAAGAGCGGTCGATTACGTGGTTAATGCAAACTATAACCCATTGGCTGTAATTATTTTTATCAATAAAAATTTCCCACAAAAAAGATCTGACACATTTTCCAGACACAATTTAACCTCCAAAAGACTAGCTCGAATTTATGAATATATAACCTACAAGTACCCACAATATTTAGAAAACAACGAATATATCAACAACAAATATTATCAAAATTTCTTATTAACATCTATCGATAATAGAAAATTACTGGAAGACAAAATCAAAACAAAATCAACAAAGGAAATTAAATATGAATAAAATATTTGGAACAATTTTGATATTTTGTTTTACTGTTCTTTCTTGTAACGCAGCGCAAGAAACAATTATGCTCCCTAACTCTGAAAAACCAGTAGAGATTACGGAACAAAACACTTTACCTTATGATTTTTCAAGCACAAAAAAAATTCCAATAGAACTATCTATAATCGAAGAAATTACCACTAAAAATCCGCCCAATGAAGGCGATATTATAAATTTTAAAGCAACTAAAAATATTTTTTACAATAGAAAGCTTATCGTTAGATCCGGTCAAATAATTCCTGCAAGAGTGGAAAATATAATTACAAGCGGGATGAATGGATTTCCTGCAGAGATTGTGGTGAATAATTTTCAAATAGAAGGAATTAGCCAATCTCAACTAATAAGTGAGTATTCAAAAAAAGGGCAAAATCGTTGCTACTGGGTTTATCCGCTGAAATGGTCACTAACACTTATTCCATTTGTCGGCTCACTAACTAACTTTATTATGGGTGGACACGCAAAAATCAAAACTACGGACAAAATAACCATTTATTATTATCCACAGTGGTAAATTGTTAATAGGACACAAACAATATGTTAAAAACAAATAAAAATATAAATTTTAATAAATCTGAAGTAATAGACGATTTTTATAAAAACTTCACAACATTTGTCCTACCTATTCTCAATGAATTGGAAAAAGAAAGAAAAATAGAATTAACAAAATTAATATTATATATATTAGGAATTGTTGCAATAACAAAGATTTGCCTAACATATTTTACTGATAACATTATAGACTGCTATGTATGGAGCACAGTAATTACAATATTTGTAGCATATTTTATTATAAATAATTTTTCTAAAAAACTAAAAGATTCATGCATAAGAAAACTAATATGCTGTTTTGGTAATATGGTTTGGAAAAACAATACCAAAACAATCAGTGATAACGATATTAAACAATCTGAAATTTTTGGGGTATATAACAAAAGATTAGATGATGACAGTTTTATCGGTACGTATAAAGGTGTAAATTATATTATTTCTGAAGTAAACCTAACCGCACAAACTAGTGGACGCCGTAAAATAATTTGGCCCGTCTTTAAAGGGGTTGTTATTAAACTCGAATCAAATAAAAAAATCAAAAACAAAACCGTCGTAACAACCAAAGGCGACATAAACGTCAGAAATTCAAACCCCATAATCATTATTGGACTTATAGTCTGCTTAATAAGTTTCTCTCCTTTATTAATTCAACTAATTTCATTCACAAACCTTTTAGTTTTTCTAAGCTGCGCAGTTTTATTATTTTTCCTAATAAACTTTCTTGTAATAAAATACAATAAAACCGGAAATGAAAAGCTTCACGAAATAATTTTAGAAGACCCCAAATTTAATAAAAAATTCCAAGTATTTTCTTCCGATGAAATTGAAGCAAGATACCTTATTACCACAGCGTTTATGGATAGATTTCAAAATTTACGCACTACATTTGGTGTAAGAAGAGCAAAATGTTCATTCTACAATAATAATATAATGATAGCGCTTTCAACATATAAAAATCTTTTTGAAATAGGCTCAATATTTGCACCTGTAAACAAAACCCACCGAATCAATTTCTTCCTAGCTGAAATTACAGCGATTTTTGATTTAATCGACTATTTTAAATTAAATGAAAAAACCGGATTATAGCCACATTTTATTAATAAATTGTAACAAAACGTCCAATTATAACAATTATTGTAAGTATTTAAACTTTATATATATAGGATACATTTAGGGGATATAAAGAAAATGTCTATTGGAATGATGCCAATGGGGATATTCACACCAAGATGTTCATATTTTGGCAGTGGTATTGGCAACTCAATAACACCTACATATAACTTTAATCTCGGAAGAAATACTACAGCGTGGAATTTCTCCCCTAGGATGAATTGGAATTTTTTAAATACATATTCTGCCCCTACTATGTCTAATTATTTATCCGGTTCATATAACAGAGGGTATAATAGTTGGTTTTCAAGTTACACAACACCGACAATTAACAATAGTTGGTTAAATTCCGAAAATTATAACAGTGGAAATAGTTGGTATAACTTTAATTCCGGATTTAATTTTAATATCAATAGCACAAATCCGTTCGGTAACTCCGCACAATTACAACAATTCTTTGGAATCGGAGCTCCTCCGGTATTAAAATTCAATACCGCCTCTTTTGGTAGTATAACATCAGGCACATCAACTTCTTCTCAACAGTCAAATAACTCATTTGTACCAACAAGTGATTACGCAGAAAATGCTGCCCGCGTTGCAGAACAAGAATTGGCAAAAGGAGTAAAAGAAACCTCTAAAAACGATAGCGTTGATATCAGGCGTTATAAAAACGGAGCAAGAAATAGCCATCAATGGTGTGCGTACTTTACATCATACTGTTTCGGCGCCGGACAAAACAAAAAACCAATATTTGGATTTACCGGCAGTTCTCAACATATTAGAAGACAAGCTGAAAAAGCCGGAGTATTTGTAAAGAAAAATAGTGGATACATCCCAAAACGAGGAGATATAGCAATCTGGACAAATATTGGCGACCCTAATCACGGACACGTTGGGGTTGTAACACAAGTTTATGCAGATGGTTCATTTGATGTTATTGAAGGTAACTCAAGTAATAGAGTTAAGAAAAACCATTACAAATCACCAACATCAGTTAGCAAAAGATTTGCCGGATTCTGTAAAACTAGCGAATGGGCCGCATAAAAAAATATGCCCGGGGGGAATCAAACCCCCGACCTTGAGCTTCGGAAACTCACACTCTATTCTACTGAGCTACGGGCACATAAAATTTAGGGCAGATAAATATCTGCCCATTAGAAATTTATTTTAAATAATCTGAGGCATTTACAGAACTTTTTGCAGCCTCAGATGCTTCATAAAACGGACAACAAGTAATTCCTAAAGATGAAGCAACTACTGAACTTGGGAATATTTCAACCGCATTATTAAGCTCATTAACAGCACTATTATAAAATCTTCTTGCTGCCGCAATATGTTCTTCTACTTCATTGTACGTTTGCATAGCTTGAAGCATTGTTTGATCTGATTTTAGTTGAGGATAATTTTCTACACTTACTAACAATTTATCCATTTTACTTACAATTTGATTATCTAAATCAAATTTTTGGGCAATTGTGTCCTGTTGAGATTTTAATGACGCAGCCTGAGTTCTTAACTTAGTAACTTCAGAAATCAATTCCTTTTCGTGTTCCATAAATTTATTAGCAATAACTAATATGTTCGGTATCAAATCATAACGTTTGTTAAGCTGAACATCAACGCCTGCCATCGCTTCTTTTACTTTATTCTTTTTAATTATTAGCTGAACATATATATTGTAAATTACTAAAAAAACAATCAGTAAAATTACTCCTAATACAATAAATCCAGTATAATCAAGCATCATATAAGCCTCTCTTTCATATTGCTAAAAAATTATAACATATTTATTAAAAACCTTCAAATAAAATCAAGAAATACATTCTTCAAAAACAACATCCTCAACAGGTTTTCTATATTTTGGAACAAGCTGATTTGGATTATCTTCATAACCCAATGCCAACAACTCAACTAAAACTTGTCTGCTATTCAATCCCAAAGCTTGTTTAACTTCTTCGGCTATTTCATTATTGGATTTAGTCAACTCATTGGCAGTTGCACCTATTATGCAACAACCAACTCCCAATTCCTGAGCTTCTAATGTCATATATGCAACAGCATAAGTCAACTGTTCAACACTTCTAAGTAATGTTTCATATTCACCTAAATTAGATGGGTTTAATAATAACGAAGACACAATACTATCACAAGTTGCATCATCCAAACCTTTTTGTTTAAGAACTTTACCGAAATTTGTTTTGTTCCACGCATCTAAATCAGCAACACAACAAATTACGGTATCAGCATTTTTAACTTGCGGCTGACCACCAGAAGCTTTACATAACAAATCCTTTGTTTCCTGAGATTTTACAACAATGAATTTCCAAGGTTGAACATTTACCCAAGATGGAGCTAATCTACCGGCTTCAATTATTTTATTAATTACATCTTTTTCAATAGATTTATCCACATATTTTCTTACACTTTTTCTATTTTTAATCGCATTCATAACCATACAAAAACCCTCCTAATTATTTTCACCTGCAACTACAACCGTAAAATCAGTTGCCGCACACATAAACATTGACGGTTCATATACAAACTGTCTTGATTTTACTTCAGGAACTTGTTTCTTTAACTGCGCGTAATAATCAGTAGTTACATATTTAGAATGAGCAATAAACTGAGAATGAGCAGAACGCAATGTTCCTGAACACTTAACCTCAATTCCTGCAGCCTCTAATGCTTTTTTAACATCTTCGGCCTCTGATTCGTTCCCGGGAGCACTCATAATACTTGCACTATATTTTTCTTTTCGACCATCATTACGATGTCTATATATTAACCTGTCTACTACTTCTTGAGTTTTTTCAGGGTCTAAAATCCAATAACTGATGTAACCTGATTTATTTGGCGCACCAGGTAACATAGCAACCTCAATATTATCCATATTAAAACCTTTAGCCATTGAAGCATACTGAGTCATCTCGTAAACAGACATATCCGTTTTTATATACTTATTAGCAACAGAAATAACTTTTGGTAATTTAGTAATTATTTCCGGTTTATGTAAATCGGACAATAAACCTCGTAAAAACCACTGTTGACGCTGAGTTCTCCCGATATCACCCAATGCATCGTGTCTAAATCTCAAATACTCAACAGCATCTTTACCTGTTAAATGATGATTCCCTTTTTTAAAATTAATATGCAAATTACCGGCATAATCGTTATAATACATATTTTTTTCAATATAAATATCAACACCGTCTAAAGCATCAACAATAGCACGTACAGCTTCATCATGAAACATTACATATTTATCCACATGAATACCTAACGTGTCCTCAACTGTTTTAACAGTCATCTCAATACCACCAATGGCATGAGCTGCATTAATTTTTTGAACACCCATACCTTTTGGCAAATAGACTTTACTGTCACGAGGAATTGAAATCGCGTTTACCGTACGAGTTTTTGGGTCAATATTCAAAAGAATTATTGTGTCGGTTCTTGTACCAACCCACAAATCTGAATCCGCTCCATTTGAATCAACTCCTAAAAGTAATATATTTTGTCTTCTTGGCCCAAACGGCAACGCAAATTCAGGTTTATCTTTAACAGTATTTTTCTCAGCTAATTTTGACAAAACTTTGGTTACAAAAGACTCTTCACCTAATCTTTCATCTAAAAATTCCTTATTATTTGCAAATAATATTATAGCCATAATCACAGTGAAAAATATTATCGTCATAACTGTTAATGTTTTTCTAAAAGAATTTCTTGAGCGATATCTGTTATCGACATATTTTTCAAAAGGATAATCTGCAGAACCACTAGAATATCTTTTTACTCTACGGCCTGTTTTCGAATATCCTGATCGTCTTCTTTGTTTATCTGTCATTTTAATCATTTCTCAATTATTATTTTGCTAAATTTTCCAATAATACAATTCTACAATAAACTACCCACAAATATATACTTTAAAATATGTATTTCTTACAAAAAAGAGAATTAATATTGAAAATTTTACAAAAATTTACAATAACAAACTTTCTTTAAAAGTGTAAAATTTACAAACAAAAAACTTATTTTTGACCTTATTTTTCTTTTTTTTTAAGAAACTATTTAATAATTTGTATTTTTAGAAAAATATTCAAAAGTTCATCTTTACAATTACTTTACAATTACCCTAAAAAACGCAATTTTATTTATTGAGGGCTTTTAAATACAATGTGCTTTGGTTATAATGAAAGAACGTTGAATAAAAACATACGAAAAATATGATAAATAAAGTTGAATTAGGTAGTGTAAATAGCAAATATAAAACCCCTGAAAAGTTTTCAATAATGAAAACAAAAAGGGATTTGAGCTTTAATGGACTTGGCGATTTAGCGCTAAGAAGTATTCAAGCGTGTGAACAAAACCCTATGGTAAACGTCACTGTACTTGATTTAGCCACTGCAATTATACCTAGAACATTTTTTGAAACATTTATCGGTTCAAAACAAAAAGATGAAAACGGCAACGAAACAGGCGAAAGAAAATTAAACTTACACGGAGGTTTTGAAGCTCTAAGACGTGAAGGTTCCGGACTTGTTATCAATTGTTTAATCCCTAGCTTTATTGTAATGGGTGCAGCTAAATTATTTAACAGACCTGTTATGGGCGCTTTTAACAAGTCTAACTTAACAAACAGTTGGGCTAACGGAGAATCTATCAACAAAATTCAACAGTATTATACGGCAGCAGAAGGTGCTACTAAAGAAGATAAAATGTTTAACACCCTAAAATCTATGATTCACGATATTGAAGGGGTTAACGGAGATATTCAAAAAGACGGATTGAAAAAATTTAAAGACATTTTGCTTGATGATAACGAATTTGACAAACAACTTAAAGCAATGGCTCAAAACATTGTCAGCGAAAAACCTAACAAAGAAGTTACTAAAAACTTCTACATTTATTTGGTTAACAAAACCGGTATCTCTGAAAATATTAGATTTGTTGGAGAAAAAGGTTTTTCTACAAGTAACCTTAGCCACATTTGTAACAGCGCAAGCGAAATACTACACGGCGTTATTAAAGAAGGCACAAACATTAAAAATGCTGACGATTTAGCTAAATACTTCACAAAAGCTAAAAAACTCGTTAATGTTAAAAGTATTGCCGGTCTAGGCGCAATCATACCTTTGGCTATTGCAGCACAGCCTATCAACAGATGGATTACCCACAAAATGTCCGGGAAAAAAGGTGCTCCTATTTATAACGACGACCAAGAAAGAGTTTTGACTCCTGACGATAAGAAAAAATTAACAGCTCAAAAATTCTTTGCAGTGCCATTAATGTGGGGAGTTGCAGGTTTATCAATGTTAATGGACAGACCAAGCCTCAAAATGTTCCAATTTAAAGGAATTTTCCCTACAATGGATCAAGCCAGAATTATATCTGCCGCAACTTTCTCTAGCAGACTTGCTGCTTCAGAAGATTCTAACGAACTTAAAGAAAGTACAATTAGAGATATTGCAACATTCTCTAGTTTCTATTTCTTAGGTGACTACGCAGCAAAAGGTATTGCAACATACTTAGAAAAACATAACAAAGATGGTATTAAATTAACCAACAAATTAGCAACCAAGGACGGAACTAATGCATTGGAAAACTTCTGGAATTGGGCTAAACATACAAAGATGAAATCCACCGAAGAGCTTGAGGCAATCGCAGATATTGCAAAACGCTCAAAAGCTAAAAACCTAAGAGCAGTTTGCCAATTAGGTAACTTAGCATTCTCACTTGCTTCTTTGGGTGTATTTATTCCGCTATATACAAGAACCCAAACTAACAAGAAAAAACAAAACCAAGAGATTGCAAAAGCAAACAACACTCAAAATTTTGCAGGCTCCTTCACACAAAAGCTAATTAAAGAACAATCTCCAACATTTAAATCTTTTTTCAGTTAGTATAAATAACAAAGGTAAAAAATGAAAATATCAAACGAAGTTAAACAACTAAATATAAAACAACAGTCAGCGACAAAAAATGTAGCTAGAAATAATAATGCAAAACAAAATTCAACTCCTACATTTACAAACGCAGGCACGTTATTGCTAAACTTCTTAGATACAAGTCCTGCTTGGGGTGCTTGCGCAGTAGACTGCGGATTTATGGTCATCCCAAGAACAATCACCGATTTCACAAGAGGTGCGGATGTTGGTGTTGAAACAATGCGCCGTGAAGGTACCGGTGCAACAAACCACGCATCTGTTGGTTTATACGGAGCTGCTGCAGGTGCGGCAGTTGGTTCTGCTATCAACAATTTATATAATTTAGGCAATGGCAATGGCGTCAAAGCTAATGCTATTTATGCAGATTCTGAAACATTAGATTTACACGGAAAAATTTATCATAATAAACTAAAAGCATCTGTTAATACCCCTAACGCTAATCCATTAAGAGAATACCTAGCAGAAACGCTAAAACAATACGAAGCTCTTAGTGGTACCGAACATAGTAAATGGGTTAAAATCGAAGATCACAACGTTATCAACAATGTTGTAGATATTTTAGAAAACGAAATCAAAGCAAATTCCGGAAAAATAAGCAAAGAAGCTTTCCAAAAAGCGAAAAACGAATTAGTTTCAGCTTTCGGAGTTGAAAACAATTTGAGAATTATCGCAGGTGAAGGTGAAAAACTTCACACATCTCGCTACACTGTAGAAAACCTAATTGATAATACTTATAAACTAGGTAAAGTATTCTCAACAGACAAAGTAAAAGCAGCATTTGCAAACGCAGCTGAATATACAGAAAATGCCTTTGTAAAAGCATACAAATCAATGAGCTTAAAACGTTCTTTGATTGGTGTGGGAATTGCCTCAGTTATAGGTGCTTCTGCTCAACCTATAAACATGTATCTAACCAAACTAAAAACTGGTAGCAACAAATTCGTAGGTGGTGGAGAAGAAGATAAATCAGTTGGATTTAAAGCAAGAAAAGCTGCAGTTACCGGAGTATTTGCAACAGGCGTACTTGCTTCTATCGGCAACCCTATTAAATTACTTAAAAACCCAAGCGAATTACTTAACAAAATTCAATTTAAAGGTTTTTCACCAACAATAAACCAGTTTAAATTCATCTATGGTTTAACCATTGCTTCAAGATTTTTGGCAGCAAGAAATGACAACGAACTAAAAGAAGCTTCTATTAAAGACTTTTTAGGATTCGCAAACTGGCTAATTTTAGGTAACTTCGTACAAAAACTTGTCGCACAAGGTCTTGATAAATCACTTGTAAAACGTGATGGAGAAGGTGTTATGAATTGGATTAGCAATTCATCACTTAGAACAAGAGAAGAATTACTACACACAGCACTAGGAAAAGACGTAATAAAAGACGGCAAGGCTCTTAACTTCAAAGAAATGCTAGCAGCACTGCCTAAAAACCACGCTGTAAGAAAACAACTAAGAGCACTTACATTTGCACAACTTGCAGGATACGCTTATTCTGGCTTGGTACTTGGTGTTGGTATCCCTACATTAAACAAACACTTAACAAATAAAAGAGAAGCAAAAAGAAAAGCAATGGAAGCCACAAAACAAGCGCAAAACCAAGTTCAAGATCCAATGCTAAAACCTACAAATATTGCCTTTTTAAACCAAAAGAACTTTACCGGCAACAAACTTTTAGCTCAATAATAATTGTATTTGAAAGAATTAATAATTCATCTTCCAACCTTCGTCGATTATTCTTGCAAGGCATCCCCAACCTCCAAGTCTGTTTGGTTGTTCGGTTGGAGTTTCATCTGGATGACAGGTTTTTGTTATTTTATAATTTCTACAAAAATATGCCGGGCAAGCAGATGTAGAGCCACCTGGTATTATTCTTTTATAGGCCATAATGTGAGCTTTATAAACATTACGCCCTGTAACTAAATTACCTGCATACATTTTATGATTATCGGTAACTATCCATAAAACAGCTCTAATTCTACCATAATTTTTGAGCTTAGAATAGTATGGGTTTTCAGAGGAATCATCCACATTTACATCTAACAAATAGGTATACCCTCTTGGTGAGGTGACAGAATAAGAATTGAATGGAAGATAATTATTACCTGTCTGACCCAAAGGAGATGAGTTGTTACGCTTTACAGATTTACTGTTAACATAGCTAAACTGACGACTTTCAACTAAATATTTAGAAAATTTTTCAACAAATTCTTTAGGTTGTCCTGCACAAAAATCCAAGTCGTTGTAACAGTCATAAGTCGTGTTAAAATCTTCCAAAAAAATATGTAAATCTGCATAAGCTCGTTTTAATTTCGAAAGATTCATTTGATTTTCAATACGAGATATCAAATTCGGCAACGTAAGTGCCGCAACTATTCCAATTACACCGATTGTGATAAGGATTTCCGGCAACGTAAACGCAGCTTTTTTAACAAAAGAGTTATCAAACCCTCTCCTGTCACCGCGGGGGTAAATATTAGGCATCTTTCCGCCTCGTTCAACCCTCGTCATTCTGAGGGCTTTAGCCCGAAGAATCTCATAAAATTTATTACATTGAAGAATAGCCAAAAGCCTTACTACAAGACTATTAGAGGCTACCCCCCCCCCCCAGAAACG